>NZ_JBEPOT010000002.1:0-899598 GCF_040546905.1 Bradyrhizobium sp. S3.3.6
TATTGGTCGCATCGTCGACACCTACACGCCCGCAGAATCCACAAACTACTTCGTGGCCGCAGGGTACTTGCAACCTGATCGGCTAACGCTCTAGCTCGGCAGCGGCGGCGGGTTCGCCGGCTGCTCGACCGATGGCGGGGAGGGCGGCTGTTCGGCCGCCTGCGCGGGTTCGGGCTTTGCCAGCGGCTCCACGACATTGCCGCCCTTGTAGACGCGGGCGTAGCGGTGGCCGAGGCTGGTCAGCACCTCATAGCCGATCGTGCCGAAATGATGGGCGAGCTCGTCGACGGTGATGCCGTCGCCGAGCAGCGTCACCATGTGGCCGCGCCGTGCCGCGTTCGGCGGGAGGTCGGTGATGTCGATCGCGATCAGGTCCATGGAGATGCGACCCGCCACCGGGCAGCGCTTGCCGGCAACGATCACTTCGGCGCCGCGGGTGCCGTCATTGGAGCTGGCCGCGCGGAAATAGCCGTCGGCATAGCCGACCGCAATGATCGCGAGCTTGGTCGGTCGCCGCGCGGTCCAGGTGCCGCCATAGCCGACGCTTTCGCCGCGTTCGATAGTGCGGATCTGCACGATGCGCGCCTTGAGGTCGACGACCGGCTGCATCGGATTGTCGGCCTCCGGCGTCGGATTGACGCCGTAGAGCGCGGCGCCCGGCCGAACCAGATCGAACTGGAAGGGCGCCCCAAGGAAAATGCCTGACGAATTCGCAAGCGCCGCCGGCACGCCGGAGAATTCGCTGGCGATGCTGCGGAACGCCGCGAGCTGTTTGGCATTGACGGGGCTGTTGAGCTGCTCGGCCGAGACCAGATGGCTCATCACCAGCGTGATGCCATGATCGCCGGCATTGATGCGGGGGATGATGGCCTGCGCCTCCGCAAGCGTCAGCCCGAGCCGGTTCATGCCGGTGTCGATATGGATCGCGGCGCCACCGGACCAGCCGGTGCGGCGGCAGAACACGTCCCATTCGGCGAGCTCGTTGAGGTCGCCGATCACGGGACGGCAGTTGATCTTGGCGTAGTGCTCGCCGGTGTTCTGGAAATAGCCGCCGAGCACATAGATCGTGGCGTCCGGTAGCGCCGCGCGGGCCGTGCGCGCCTCCTCGATGGTGGCGACGAAGAAGGTCTTGCAGCCGGCCTTGTTCAGCGCCTGCGCGACCTGCGCGGTGCCGCAGCCGTAAGCGTCGGCCTTGATCACCGCCGAGCACTCGGCCGGCACCGCCGTCTTCTCGAGCTTGCGCCAGTTCGCGATGATGGCGTCGAGATCGACGGTGAGCACGCCGCCGTGGGCTGCGAGCGCGGCAGCCTGATTGGCCTCCGCGGAGAGAAGGCCGGATTGCGGGATCATGTTAGGGTCGGACGCCATTGTCATGGCGCCGTTTTACGCAAGAGGCAGGTCGGGTTCAAGGAACTCAGTAGTCGTTGCCGCTGCGAGCCGGCATCTGACTGTCAGGCGCGAGGTCGCTGAACCGCGTGACCGAGGCTTCGAACGCCAAATCGACGGTGCCGGTCGGGCCGTGGCGCTGCTTGCCGATGATGACTTCGGCCTTGCCGTACGCAAGGTCCATGTCCAGGCGCCATTTCTCGTGTTCGGGCGTGCCCGGGCGTGGCTCCTTCATCGCGAGGTAATATTCCTCGCGATAAACGAACAGCACGACGTCGGCGTCCTGCTCGATTGATCCGGATTCACGCAAGTCGGAGAGCTGCGGCCGCTTGTCCTCGCGGGATTCGACCTGACGCGACAGCTGCGACAGTGCAATCACGGGGACGTTGAGTTCCTTCGCTAGCGCCTTCAGGCTTGTCGTGATCTCCGTGATTTCCTGCACGCGGTTTTCGCTCCGCTTGCCGCTTCCGGACAGCAGCTGGATGTAGTCGATCACGAGCAGATCGAGGCCTTTCTGGCGCTTCAGCCGGCGCGCGCGCGCCATTAGCTGCGCGATCGACAGGCCGCCGGTCGCATCGACATAGAAGGGCAGCGACTGCAGCTCGATCGAGACCTCCCTGATCTTGTCGAAATCGGCTTCGGAGATGCCGCCGCGGCGGATGTGGGAGGAGGGAATGCCGGTGCGCTCGGCCACGATACGCGTGGCGAGCTGGTCGGCCGACATTTCGCAGGAGAAGAAGCCGATCACGCCGCCATTGGCGGCCTTCATGGTGCCGTCGGCCTGGAGCTCGCCGACATAGGCCTTGGCGACGTTGTAGGCGATGTTGGTCGCCAGCGACGTCTTGCCCATGCCCGGGCGTCCGGCCACGATGATGAGGTCGGAGTGCTGCAGGCCGCCCATCTTGGTGTCGAGGTCGCGCATACCCGTGGAGATGCCGGACAGCTTTCCGTCGCGCTGGAACGCCTTTGCCGCGAGATCGACCGCGACCGCCAACGCCTGCGAGAATTTCTGGAAGCCGCCGTCATACCGGCCGGACTCGGCGAGCTCGTAGAGCCGGCGCTCGGCGTCCTCGATCTGCGCCCGCGGCGCGAAATCGACCGGTGCGTCATAGGCGACATTGACCATGTCTTCGCCGATGCCGATGAGATCGCGGCGCAGCGCAAGATCATAGATGGTACGCCCATAGTCCTGGGCGTTGATGATGGTGGTCGCCTCGGCCGCGAGCCGCGCCAGATATTGTCCGATGGTCATGCCGCCGACATCGGTGTCGGCGGGCAGGAACGTCTTCAGCGTCACGGGTGTGGCGATCTTGCCCATCCGGATCAGGCTGCCGGCGGTCTCGAAGATGGTCTGGTGCAGCGGCTCGAAATAGTGCTTCGGCTCCAGGAAGTCGGAGACACGATAGAAGGCGTCATTGTTGACCAGAATCGCGCCCAGAAGGCTCTGTTCCGCCTCGATATTATGCGGCGCACTCCGATAAGCGGGAGTTCCGGGTTCGGGCGCGAGTTTGAGGACGTTCGAATCAGTCAGGGCCATGGTCGAGCGATAGCAATTTTCTGGGGCGGATGCGGGGCCGGGATAAAGCGCCGCCTCAGCCGAAAGCGGAAGCAAAAGCTGGTCGCTATCAACCGCTCAGTTAAAATGGTGGATGACTGGCAGCCCCGGCACGCGCCGCGCTTGACGGATTTTTGCGGAACTCGCCGCGTCCGGAGGCGGGCCATGGCCGCGCCACGGAAATATCCGGAATTCGTGAACCTAATGGATTGAGGTGCACACGTATTGAAGAGCGCGCGACAGGGCGCGCTGGCGCTTCCAGCGCAGGTTCAGACCAGCAGGAGGTAGACCAGCGCCACCAGGGCCGCGCCGACGCCGGTGGCGATCAGGGCATAATCGGTTCGGAGGTCGTCCTGCACGTCGAATGAGGTTTGGGTCTCTTTGCTCATGGCGACGATCTAACCCAAGGACCGACCGGACTTATGTGAAGCAGATCACATCTCCCCGGGTTCTTTCGGGGTACCTCCGGAACAGGACTGGCGGGTAGGGAATTGTCTCCCGTAACCTGCCATCAGGGAGACGAGGCAAGCGATGCGGCCAGAACGGCAGCTAAAGGTTTGGCGAAGCGAGGCAGGCAGCCGGCTCTGGCTGTCCGGGCTCATCGCCGCCATGGAGCGTGCCGCGCAGCCGGACCAGCGGCGCCTGCCGGTCGCACCCGAAACTCTCGCGGCATTGCGCGCCCAGCTGGCGTTGCCGGCGTCTTTGCGGCTCTTCCCGAGTTCGACCTTACGTCATTAGAATTCATTCACCGGCGAGCTTCAGCTTCGGTCTGGCGCCGCCCTCAAGGGCGCGGAGCCGGGCTTCCTCGTGCGCGATATAGTCGCGGGTCATGGGGACCACACCCTGGCGCCTGGTAAGCTGGACCTGGAAGTTCATCATGCCCTGCTTGCGGAAGGTCATCTCGGAGGCCGCAAGATAAAACTCCCACATCAGCGCGAAGCGCTCGTCGTAGAGCTGCACGGCTTCCTCGCGCCGCGCCATGAAACGTTCCCGCCAGGCCTTCAGCGTCTCGGCGTAGTGCAGGCGCAGGATCTCGATGTCGCAGACCAGGAGCCCGGCGGCCTCGATTGCGGGCAGCGCTTCCGAGAGCGACGGGATGTAACCGCCGGGGAAGATGTATTTGGCGATCCAGGGATTGGTCGAATCCGGCCCTTGCGAACGGCCGATCGAGTGCAACAGCATGACGCCGTCCTCGCTGAGCAATTCGGCGCAGCGCCGGAAATACATGTCGTAGAATCCGGCTCCGACGTGTTCGAACATGCCGACCGAGACGATGCGGTCGAACGGGCCATCGACGTCGCGATAGTCCTGAAGCAGGAAGCGCGCCTGTCGCGTCAGACCTTTTTCGGCGGCGCGCGTGTTGGCAATCTGCAACTGCTCTGTCGATAGCGTCACTCCGGTCACCTCGGCGCCTGCGATCTCGGCAAGATAGAGGCCAAGTCCGCCCCAGCCAGAGCCGATATCGAGCACGCGCTGGCCGGGACTCACCAGCAGCTTTGCGGTGACGTGCCGCTTCTTGGCGAGTTGTGCGTCGTCGAGCGTGGCGTCCGGCGTCTCGAAATAGGCGCAGCTATATTGCTTGTCGGCGTCGAGGAAGAGCGAATAGAGCCGCGCATCGAGATCGTAGTGATGCGCGACATTCCTGCGCGCGCGTGCCCGCGGATTGAACTGTCTCAGATGTCGGACGAGATAACGCAGGTGCCACCAGGGTTTTGCCCAGTGCGGCAACAGGTCGGCTTGACCGAGCAGGATCGCGAGGGCATCGGCTATGCTGCCGCGCTCGACGACGAACTCGCCGTTCATAAAGGCCTCGCCAAGCCCGAGCTCGGGATTGATGAGGACTCTCCTTTGTGCGTCGGCAGTGACGAAGCGGATGTCAACCGGCTCGCCGGAACCGTCGCCGACGCTGAACTTCATCCCACCGGCCGTGGTCACTGCCATCGACCCGCGGCGGATGAACTGAGACAAGAATCTACGCAACAAGCGGTCCATCAACACCCCACCTATCGAGCGAACCCGAAAAGATGCGACTAGCCCGGCACCCATACTGACGCTTAGGGACCCGGTGCGGTTCCAATGCGTTCGCATCTAAACCTAGGCAGCCTGCGACCGTCCCACTAATGCGTTGTGTTCAAACCCGATATTCGAAAAACGCGTAATTGCATGCTTGATGAGCGCGCTTCCATTCGCAGCGCAATCGGCTAAAAGGTGACCGCCGCCGCGCCCGCACGCCGGCCGTATCTATCGGATTTCAATGGAGATGATGGGAATGTCGAGCCGAGCGCTCAGCCTCGCCACGGTGCTGTTTCTGATCGGCTTCGGCGCCTCCGATGCCATCTTGGCGCAGGCGACGAACCTCGAGGCCGGCAAGGCCCCATCCCAGATCTTCGCGCAGACCTGCAATGCCTGCCACAAGAGCCCGAGGGGTCTTTTGAAGACGGTTTCGCCAGGGTCGCTACCGGGTTTCCTGCGCCAGCACTACACGACCAGCCCCGACATGGCCGGCGTGCTGGCCTCCTACCTCGTGTCCAACGGCGCGACCGACGCCCGCTACCAATCCAAGGATGGCAAGGACGGCAAGGACAAGAAGGACGGCGCCAAGGAGAAGGACGCCAACACCAACCCGGCCCAGGCGCCCGATCATCAGGGCCGCCGCCAGCGCTCGCAAGAGGCCGCCAAGCCGGAGGGCGAGGGCGCTAGCCCGGCGCCTGAGGGCCGTCAGAAGCGCGCGGCGCGGCCGAGCGAGGAGGGTGCTAAGGAAGGCGCCAAGCCCGAGGCCACCACCCAACAACCGCCCGAGGGCCGGAAAGGCAAGCGCATGGGCAAACGCGGCAAGCCGCAGAACGACGACGCAGCCGCGCAGAAGGTTGAGCCGAAGGTCGATTCCAAAGCTGAGCCCAAGACCGAATCCAAGACCGAATCCAAGACCGAATCCAAGACCGAATCCAAGACCGAACCCCCGACTGAACCAAAGAGCGAGAGCGCCAAGGTCGATTCCGGGCGCGACGAGTCCAAGTCCGAGAGCGCCAAGCCGGCCGAGAAGCCGACAGAGGCTAAGCCGGA
The DNA here is from genome assembly GCF_040546905.1 of Bradyrhizobium sp. S3.3.6. Taxonomy (NCBI): domain Bacteria; kingdom Pseudomonadati; phylum Pseudomonadota; class Alphaproteobacteria; order Hyphomicrobiales; family Nitrobacteraceae; genus Bradyrhizobium; species Bradyrhizobium sp. S3.3.6. The sequence goes on from NZ_JBEPOT010000002.1 coordinate 6,005, forward strand.
GAGCGCCAAGGTCGAGCCGCGCGCCGGCGAGACGCCGGCTCTGCGCCCCGATCCGGTGCCGCAGGTGACGCCGGCCCCGCCGGCGGCCGCCAAGCCGGCTGAACCGGCGGCGCCCAAGCCTGCGGAAGCGGCCGTCTCCAGGCCGGCCGAACCCGCGCCCAGCTCCGAACCGGCGGCGAAGCCGGCTGAGCCGGCATCGTCTGCGCCCGCCGCGGCGCCGTCACCTGCACCCGCCGAGTCCTCCAGTCCGCCCGCGCCGCCGATCTCCCGATAAGCCCATCCCGTCGATCTGCGAAGGCCGCGCCCAGCGCGGGCTTCACGTCGTCTTGACCGCGATTAGAGCCCTGCTCTAGAGTATCACTCTAGGAGGTGGCGATGTCATCCGGCGTTCGCGACGATCTATTGGCTGCGGGGCTCGCGGTGTTCGACCGGTCGGGCTTCGAGGGCGCGACGGTGGCCGCGATCCGCGCCAAGGCCCGTGCCTCCAACGGCAGCTTCTTTCATGTCTTCGGCTCCAAGAAGGAGCTCGCCGGCGCGCTGTTTCTGGAGGTGCTGCGGCACTATCACGCCGCGATGCTTGCCGCACTGGATCAAAGCGCCGATGCGGAGCAGGGCATCGATCGCCTGATCCGCGCCCATCTCGACTGGGTCGTGCTGAGCCGCCGCGAGGCGCGCTATCTCTTCGAGATCTCGTGCAACGAGTGGGGTGAGGACGTCCGCGACGCCCAGCGCGCGCAGAATGCGCGGCTCGCGGAAGGCATCGGGCGCTGGCGCGCGCCGCTGGTCGCACGCGGCGAGCTTCTGCCAATGACACCGGTGATGTTCGTCAGCCAGCTGATCGGCCCGGCACAGATCTTCTGCCGTGCCTTTCTGTCCGGACGCGATCGCGCCGATCCGCGCGGTGAGGCCGACACGCTGATCGCCTGCGCCATCCGTGCGCTGGTGCCGCCCGGCCGCCTCAATATCAGGCAAGGAGTGGCGACATGAGCAAAGAAGCTGATCCCGAGTTCACTCCGATTGCCGAGCGCATCCACGCCAATGTCGGCCGGCAGGGCTTTATGAAACTGGTCGGCGCCGAGCTCTCCGAATTGTCGCGGGGCGCTTGCACGATTGCGGTCGAGCGTCGGCCGGAGCTGTTGCAGCAGTATGGTTTCTTCCATGGCGGCGTCACCGCCTTTCTGATCGACAATGCCACGACCATCGCGGCCGCGACCTCGCGTGGGCAGGCGGCCCTGACCGCGGAATACAAGCTCAATCTGCTGTCGCCGGCGATCGGCGACAAGCTGATCTGTCGTGCGAGGGTGATCAAACCGGGCCGTCAGGTCTCCGTGGTCGCGGCCGACGTGTTCTGCGTCAGCGATGGTGTCGAGAAGCACACTGCAACGGCACTCGCCTCGATCGCCATCCTGAGCGAGGATGTCGCGCCCAAATCGAAAAGCCCGGCTGCCTGAGGCAGCCGGGCTTCGTAAGCTAGCGCGAGCGCGAAGCTTACTTCTCGGTCTCTTCCGCAGCCGGAGCGGGCTCGGCGTCGTCGTGCTGAGCTTCCGGATCGAAGAACTCGCCGGCGGCGGCAATCGCCTCGGCGGCCGCGTCGCGGTCCTCGTTGCGGGTCGAGATGTCCTCGCCGCGGTTGATGCGCTCAGCCTCGTCCTGGCTGCGCGCAACCGTGACGGAAACCTCAACCTCGACCTCGGGATGAATGGCGACGGTGATGGTGTGCTTGCCGATGGTCTTGATCGGCGCGTCGAGCTGCACCTGCGGACGGTCGAGCGAAACGCCATCGGCTTCGAACGCCGTGACGACGTCACGCACCGTCACCGAGCCGAACAGCTGGCCGGCTTCGGAGGCCTGACGGATCACGATGATGTTCTTGCCCTGGACCTTCTCGGCAATCTTGGACGCCTCGCCCTTCGAGGCAAGGTTGCGAGCTTCGAGGTCGGCCTTCATGCCGTCGTACTTGGCGCGGTTGTCGGCGGTGGCGCGCAGCGCCTTGCCGCGCTTGAGCAGGAAATTGCGGGCATAGCCGTCGCGAACCTTCACGACTTCGCCCATCTGGCCGAGCTTGTTCACGCGTTCCAGCAAAATGACTTCCATATTCGTTCTCCTTTGAAGTGCTCTGGGTTTTCAGTTTTCGGGATGGACTTAAGTCGTCGGCAATGGCGGCGGTTGCCGGTTGCGCAGGAAGCGCTCGCGGAAGCCGAACACGGCGTCCGCAAGCCCGAGGGCGGTCAGCAGGATGAGGCTCACGCTGAACATGAAGAGGATGGCGTAGGCGGAGGCGAGCCAAATTCCGCGATTGGCGAGGTCGCGCGTGATGGTGTGCAGAACGGCAAGGCCGACCAGCGCATAGGCCATCATCACGACGGTCGTGACGACGACGGCGAGAATGCCGGTCATCCCGCTGAAAAAGCTGAACGCAAGCGCGACACAGAGTGCCACCAGCGTCATCGGCGGCAAGCTCGTGCTGCTGAGGTCCGGCCAGGGCCGATGCAGCCGACCTGAAACAGCCGCGACCTTGGCGGCAAGCCAGAGATTCAAGGTCAGCGTCGCCATCTGCGATGCCGCGACCAGAACCGGAATGACTGCGACCATCAGGCCGACGCGAGGATCACTCTCCGTAACGGTCGTCTCGCTCACCATTGAAAGAATTTTGGCGAAGCCGCGGCGCATCGCATCGCTGATGGCCGACGCATCGCTGCCCAGCGAATACAGCGATCCCGCGGTCAGCAGCGTCGCCAGCGCCGCAATCCAGAGCAGGATGCGTCCAAGCGGATACCATTCAACCTGGACCGAAGCCGCATCCGAGCCCGCGGTGCCGCTTGCCGGTCTTCCCAGCGTCACGGGTCTTCCCAGCATGGCGAGATGGCCAAGCCACCAGGCCGGCAGCGCGAACGCGAAACCGTAACCGAGGGCGAGGGGCGGGCTGAGCGCGCCAGCGATGACGAGCGTCGCGACGATGCCACCAAGTGCACCGCAGAGCGGTCCCCAGGCGATCGCGGCGAGCATGAGCGGCAGCGGAGCGAGGTAAACCAGGACAAGCGAGATCAGCGCGCCCGACACAATCGAGGCGAACATCAGGGCCGACGCAGCGCCGGCGATCAGGGCTATCAGTCCAAATACCATCATCAGCTGTCCCGCTCCCTTCGAGCGGTTAGAGGCGTTTTGCCCCAACCATCGGCGACCGGACGACCCGGAAGCCTTATGAGTTCAGAAAGTCACGACCGGCGGCGCGATCGCCGCCGGTCGAATTCGTCTTAGCGTATGACGTAGGGCAGCAGGCCCAGGAACCGCGCGCGCTTGATGGCGCGGGCGAGCTCACGCTGCTTCTTCGCGGACACCGCGGTGATGCGGCTCGGCACGATCTTGCCGCGCTCGGAGACGTAACGCATCAGCAGCTTGGAGTCCTTGTAGTCGATCTTCGGCGCATTGGCTCCCGTGAACGGGCAGCTCTTGCGGCGGCGGAAAAACGGACGGCGTGCACCAGCTTCAGCCATTGGTCTTACTCCCCACCCGTCGTGGTTTCAGCTTCGTCGCGTGGACGGCGCGGGCCGCGATCGCCGCGGAAGCCGCCGCCATCACGATCGCCACCACGGAAACCGCCTTCGCGGTCGCCACGGAAGCCGCCACCTTCACGATCGCGGAAGCCGCCGCCACGGTCGTCACGCTCGCGATCGCGGTCAGCCTTGCGCATCATCGCGGACGGGCCTTCCTCGAGCTCTTCGACGCGGACGCTGAGATAGCGGATCACGTCTTCGCTGATACGCTCCTGGCGCTCGATCTCGGCGATCGCCGCGGAGGGCGCGTCGATGTTGAGCAGCACGAAATGCGCCTTGCGGTTCTTGTTCATGCGGTAAGTGAGGGAGCGAACGCCCCAATTCTCGGTCTTGGTGACCTTGCCGCCGAGACCCTCGACGATGCCGGTCATTTGCGCAGTCAGCTCTTCGACCTGCTGCGTGCTCGCGTCTTGGCGCGCGAGAAAAACATGCTCATAGAGAGCCATAGTCGTCCTTTCCTCGTGTTAGCGCATCGCCCGGCGTCAAGCCCTTAAGAGACCTTCGGAAAGGACTCTGGGATTAAGCTCAGAAGGCGGAAACACGGGACGACGGGCCGACTGGCCCTGCCACACCAAAATCAACGAATGATTTGCTGAGACCGTCCGTTCAGCTCCCGGCCGGGGTCTGCGGATGTGGGCGTTATACGGATTTTGGCCGGCTTGGCAAGGTTTGCGGCCGTGTTTTCGGCCCGGATCGTCCCGGTGAGGGGACTGGTCCTCCCACGCCGCATCCGGCTTGATTTCTTTGTTTGTATGTCATACAAATATATGAGCGAGAGGATCCGATGGTGGAAAAGTCGGCCCAGGAGCCGTTTGAGGCGGCTGGCGATCCCAAACATGCCACGCGGGCGACGCGTTCGGCCGGGCGCAAGACGCGTTCCCTGCTGCTGGACGCCGCCAGCCCGCTGTTTCGGGAGCGGGGGCTGTCGGGCACCGCAATCACCGATATCGCCGCCGCAGCGGACGCGTTCCCGAGCCAGATCACCTATTACTTCCGCACCAAGGAGGCGCTGTTCGTCGAATGCGCCTGCCGCGATCTCCTGTATCTGGCGCGCGCGACCGAGCAGGCGGCGCTGAAGGCGCGCACACCGCGGGAATACACCCACGCGCTGGCCGAGACAGTGACGGCGAGCGATTCGATCGCCTTCTTCGCGGAGGCGTTGACGCTGACGCGGCGGCGACAGGATCTGGCGCCGCTGGTCGAGCGCACCATCGAACGCCTGCACAGCGAAGGCGCACGTGCTTATGCGGGCCCGGTCGCCCGCCATGGCTGGCGCTCGCTGCGCGCGCCCGACGAAAGCTCGCGGCGTTTCTGGGCCGTCGCCATCGGAATCATTCTCGAGGGCTACGCCATGGGCCGCTCGCCGGAGGCACTCTGCGAGGAGATGCTGCGCGTCCTCGGCGAGCAGGCGAAATCCACGGGCGAGACAGCGCGCCCGCGTCTCGTCGACGAGCGCGACACATCAAGCCATTCGAACGAGGAGGGCAGGTCATGACCGCGCTTCGCATGCGTGCCCGCGATTTCCTGACCGACGATCAACTGGCCGAGGTGCGCCAGCGCGTGACCTGGAAGGGCGTTGCGATGATCGCACACGCCTGGGCGCTCATCATTGCCGCGATCGCCTTCGTCGCGTGGTGGCCCAATCCGATCACTTATGTTCTCGCCGTCGCCATCATCGGCTCGCGCCAGCTCGGGCTCGCGATCCTCATGCATGACGGTGCGCATGGTTGCCTGTCCGCTGACGAGAAGACCAATCTGGCCCTGAGCCAGTGGCTCTGCGCCTATCCGCTCTTTGCCGAGACGCGCAGCTATCGGCGCTATCACCTGCAGCATCATGCACGCACCCAGCAGGAGGACGATCCTGATCTGGTGCTGTCGGCGCCGTTTCCAATCACCGGGCTGAGCTATCGCCGCAAGTTCATTCGCGACATCACCGGGCAGACCGGCTACCAGCAGCGCAAGGCGCAATTGCTCAACGCGCTCGGTCCGAAGGGCTGGCAATGGCGGCAGCGCACCGCGCATTTCCGGGACAAGCTCGGCCCGCAATGCCTGGTCAACGCCGCGATGTTCGCAGCGTGCGCGGCGGCCGGCGTGTGGTGGGCCTATCCGCTGCTATGGCTGGTGCCGCTATTGACCTGGATGATGGTCATCACCCGCATCCGCAACATTGCCGAGCATGCCGTGGTGCCCGACAGCAGCGATCCCCTGCGCAACACCCGCACCACGCATGCGAATTTTCTCGAGCGCCTGTTCATTGCGCCATACTACGTGAACTACCACCTCGAGCATCATCTGCTGTTCTATGTGCCCTGTTACAATCTGCCGAAGGTGCATCGCCTGTTGAGCGAGAGTCGGCATGCCGAGCGGATGGAGGTGCAGCCGAACTACGCCGCAGTGCTGCGGCTCGCCACGGCCAAGCCGAACTGCGACGACCGGCCGGGGCAGTTGGTCAACAATGCACGCCGCGCGCAAGCAGGGGCAGCGGTCGATTCCAACCAGACCAATGGTGGATTCTAGGGGCCGCATCCCCAGTCGAATGCAGGCCGAAGTTCCTATCTTGGCTTGACATTCCAGCCCCGGACAGTGTCTACGGCCCCTTTCGGAGCACGGTCGGGAACCAAGGCTCGGGCCGGGCGTCATCGGCTGCCGGGTTCTCGAAGCACGCGGCTCGAGCGATCCAGGGAGCGCCGATGACGGCAGCATTCACATTTCCGGGGCAGGGTTCCCAGGCGGTTGGCATGGGCAAGGCCTTGGCCGACGCCTTTCCGGCGGCGCGCGCCGTGTTCGATGAGGTCGATGCCGCGCTTGGAGAGAAGCTGACGGCCACCATCTGGGACGGCCCGGCCGAAACCCTCCAGCTCACCGAGAACGCCCAGCCCGCCCTGATGGCGGTGTCTGTGGCCACCCTGCGCGTGCTGGAGGCTGAAGCCGGGTTTTCCGTGGGGCGGGATGCGGCGTTCGTCGCCGGCCACTCGCTCGGCGAATACTCGGCGCTGGCTGCTGCCGGCAGTCTGACGATCTCGGACACCGCGCGGCTGCTTCGCATCCGCGGTCTCGCAATGCAAAAAGCCGTGCCGGTCGGCGCCGGCGCGATGGCCGCGTTGCTCGGCCTTGATTACGACGCGGCCATGGCGGTCGCCAAGGAGGCGGCTCAGGGCCAGATCTGCCAGGCTGCGAATGACAATGGCGGCGGCCAGGTGGTTGTCTCCGGCGACAAGGCCGCGGTCGATCGCGCCGTCGAGATCGCCAAGACCAAGGGTGCCAAGCGCGCCATGCTGCTGCCGGTGTCCGCGCCGTTCCATTGCAAGCTGATGCAGCCTGCCGCCGACGCCATGGCCGAGGCGCTGTCCAAGGTCACGATCAAGGCGCCGGCTGCGCCGCTGGTGTCGAACGTGCTGGCAAGCGCCATCACCGATCCCGACGAGATCCGCCGCCGCCTGGTCGAGCAGGTCACCGGCACGGTGCGCTGGCGCGAGTCGGTTGTCTATATGGCGGGGCAGGGCGTCACCCGCTTCTTCGAGATCGGCGCAGGCAAGGTCCTGACGGGACTCGTCAAACGTATCGCTGACGGCGCCGTCGGTGTTGCCGTGGGCGGTCCGAACGATATTGCCGCCGCCAAGGATGCAATGGCCGCTGCGAAGCAGGGCTAGAGGAGTATTCGATGTTCGATCTGACTGGCAAAAAGGCGCTCGTCACCGGCGCGACCGGCGGCATCGGCGGCGCGATCGCACAGGCGCTGCACGCGCAGGGCGCCACCGTCGCGATCTCTGGAACGCGCAAGGAAGTGCTGGATGAGGTGGCCGGCAAGCTTGGCGAGCGCACCCATGTGCTGCCCTGCAATCTCTCCAAGGCCGACGAGGTCGAGGCGCTGGTGCCGGCCGCGGAAGCCGCGATGGGGCAGGTCGACATTCTCGTTGCCAATGCCGGCATCACGCGTGACAATCTTTTCGTGCAGCTTCGCGACGAGGATTGGGACGAGGTCATCAACGTCAATCTGACCGCGACCTTCCGCTTGGCGCGTGCCGCCACCAAATTGATGATGCGCAAGCGCTTCGGCCGCATCATCGCCATCACCTCGGTCGTCGGCGTCACCGGTAATCCCGGGCAGGGCAATTACACCGCATCGAAGGCCGGCCTGATCGGCATGATCAAGACGCTCGGCGCCGAATACGCCAAGCGCGGCGTGACCGCGAACTGCATCGCGCCCGGCTTCATCAAGACGCCGATGACGGATGCGCTCAACGACAAGCAGCGCGAGACGATTCTGACCAAGGTTCCGGCCAATCGCCTGGGGACGCCCGAGGACATTGCGGCGGCCGCAGTCTACCTGAGTTCGAACGAAGCAGCTTACGTCACCGGCCAGACCATCCACGTCAATGGCGGCATGGCGATGATCTGACAATTCGTTTTCGCACTGCCCACATGGGCAGGATGCGGCAAACGGCCGTTTCCGGAGCGAATTGAGGCGTGTAGTCAAGGCAGTTGAAGTATGATAACCGGGCCTTCAACGGATGGGCAAAGAACGCCATTGCAGGTTTTTGAAACCCTGTATATTGGCGATGCGGAGCCTTGGCCGTCGTTCGCCGGGCCTCCATCGGTTAAGGTGGGGCCAAATCAAAGTTCGTAAGCGAAGGCAGTCAACGACCACGACGGCTCGTATCGTCCCGGGGGGTCGGGTCTACAGGGAACAACGCGAGGTTATGCAATGAGTGACATTGGCGAACGGGTTAAGAAGATCGTGGTCGAACACCTTGGTGTTGAACCCGAGAAGGTTGTCGACGCAGCGAGCTTCATCGACGACCTCGGCGCCGACAGTCTGGACACCGTCGAACTGGTGATGGCGTTCGAAGAAGAATTCGGTTGCGAGATTCCGGACGACGCCGCGGAGACGATTCTCACCGTCGGCGACGCCACGAAGTTTCTCGAGAAGAACGCGAAGAGCTAAGCTCTTCATTTTCGCGGGGACAACATTGAAACCGGACGGGCCGCTTCGCAGCGGTCAGCCGGTTTCTTGTTATTGGCCGTGAATCTTTCGATGCGGAGTTTTCGGATATGAGGCGGGTTGTCGTCACTGGTCTCGGCATGGTGTCGCCACTCGGCTGCGGCGTCGAGCCGACCTGGAAACGCATCCTCAACGGCGAAAGCGGTGCGCGCAGGATCGAGAGCTTCGATGTCTCCGATCTGCAGACCAAATACGCCTGCACCGTCGTGCGCGGCGACGGGTCGAACGATAGCTTCAATCCCGATATCTGGATGGAGCCGAAGGACCAGCGCAAGGTCGACGACTTCATCATCTTCGGCATGGCCGCGGCCGGCCAGGCGCTCGACGATGCCAACTGGCATCCCGAGACCGAAGAGGACAAATGCGCGACCGGTACCATGATCGGCTCGGGCATCGGTGGCCTCAACGGCATTGCCGATACCGCGATCCTGCTGAAAGAGCGCGGCCCGCGCCGCGTGTCGCCGTTCTTCATTCCGGGCCGCCTGATCAATCTCGCGTCCGGCTATGTCTCGATCAAGCACGGGCTGAAGGGGCCGAACCATTCGGTGGTCACGGCCTGCTCGACCGGCGCCCACGCGGTCGGCGACGCCGCGCGCCTGATTGCGCTCGGCGATGCCGACGTGATGGTTGCCGGTGGCGCGGAGTCGCCGATCAGCCGTATCGGCATTGCCGGCTTCAACGCCGCGCGCGCGCTGTCGACCGGCTTCAACGAGACGCCGGAGAAGGCCTCGCGTCCGTACGACAAGGACCGCGACGGTTTCGTCATGGGGGAGGGCGCCGGCGTCCTCGTCCTGGAGGAGCTCGAGCATGCCCGGCGCCGCGGCGCCAGGATCTACGCCGAGGTGATCGGCTACGGTCTGTCGGGTGACGCCTATCACATTACGTCGCCGTCCCCCGATGGCAATGGCGGCTTCCGCAGCATGTCGGCCGCGCTGAAGCGCGCCGGCCTCACCGCGTCCGATCTCGACTACATCAACGCGCACGGCACCTCGACGCCGCTCGGCGACGAGATCGAGCTCGCCGCGGTGGAGCGGCTGCTCGGCAACGCCGCGTCCAAAGTCGCGATGTCCTCGACCAAATCGTCGACCGGCCATCTGCTCGGTGCGGCTGGCGCGATCGAGGCGATCTTCGCCATCCTCGCGATTCGCGATAATGTCGTCCCGCCGACCATCAACCTGGACAACCCGTCGGTGGAGACCGCGATCGATCTCGTGCCGCATAAGGCGAAGCAGCGTGAGGTGAACGTCGCGTTGTCGAATTCTTTTGGTTTCGGCGGTACCAATGCGTCGGTGATCATCCGGCGTCTGGCCCAATAGTTTGTGTTTGCGACGAATCCACCGTTTTGCCGTATTCGGCGATAGTCATGTCTGTGGGCGCGTGCATTTGGCTCGGCAAGCGATTGTCAGGCTGCGATTGAACCGGCAGGATTCAGGTTGCTTCGATGAGTGAAAGGCCGCCCATTTCGCCCCGGAGTCCCCGGGCAGCGCTCGAGCCCGAGCAGGTCCCGCCGCCGCCGAAGCGTTCGGAGCGGGCGCGTAATCCCTTTGTCGTGGTCGGCAACGCCATCATCACCCTGCTGCTGATTGCCATGCTCGGCGCCGGCGGCGTCTATTATTACGGCCGGCAGGTGCTCGAGGCGCCGGGGCCGCTGAAGGACGACAAGATCGTCAACATTCCGCAGCGCGCCGGAAAGCGTGACATCGCCGAGACCCTGAACAGGGAAAGCGTGACCGATGTCAATCCGTGGGTGTTCATCGCCGCGGTGGCTGCGCTGAAGGCGAGCTCGGACCTGAAGCCGGGGGAATATTCGTTCCAGAAGAATGCATCCCTGCGTGACGTCATCGCCACCATCGTCGAGGGCAAGGTGGTGCAGCATTCCGTCACGATTCCGGAAGGCCTGACCTCCGAGCAGATCGTGGCGCGGCTGTCCGACAATGACATCTTCACCGGCAGCGTGCGCGAATTGCCGCGTGAAGGCACGCTGCTGCCCGAGACCTACAAGTTCCCGCGCGGGACCCCGCGCGAGCAGGTGATCCAGCGCATGCAGCAGGCGCACAAGCGCGTGCTCGCGGAGATCTGGGAGCGCCGCAGCCAGGATCTTCCGGTCAAGACTCCGGAGCAGCTGGAGACGCTCGCCTCGATCGTCGAGAAGGAGACGGGCAAGCCGGACGAGCGCAGCCGAGTCGCTGCCGTGTTCGTCAATCGCCTCAAGCAGAAGATCAAGCTGCAGTCCGATCCGACCATCATCTACGGCCTTGTCGGCGGCAAGGGCACGCTGGGACGCCCGATCAAGCGCAGCGAGATCACGCAGCCTTCGCCCTACAACACCTATGTGATCGAGGGCCTGCCTCCGGGCCCGATCGCCAACCCCGGCCGCGCCTCGCTTGAGGCTGCGGCCAATCCGGCCCGTACCCGCGACCTCTTTTTCGTCGCCGACGGGTCGGGCGGGCATGCCTTCACCGAGACCTACGACGCGCACCAGAAGAACGTCGCCAAGCTGCGCGCGATGGAGAGGCAGATCCAGAACGACACGGTCGAGCCGGCCGACGACGTACAGGCGCCGGCCGCCGCGGCGCCTGCGGCTGCCGATACGGCGCCGACCGCGACCACGCCCAAGCCGACCCAGCAGAAGAAGCCGCCGGCGCGGCCCGCTGGTCCGGCGCCCGCGCGGCAGGGCGCGGTGCAGCCGTCGCCGCCGGTGATCCAGCGCTAGGCCTTGGTCCGGCGTCAGCCCTTGCGCAGACCTGCCTACGGGACTTTGCGGATTCCACTTTCCTGCAAAATAGTCTTAAGATTCGCGTGGCCTGTTGGCCTCGCGAATCCCATGTTTCCGGAGAATTTGACCTGATGGCGCTGTCGTCCATGACCGGCTTTGCCCGAAGCCACGGCGCGAGCGGGCCGTATACGTTCGAATGGGAATTGAAGTCGGTCAACGCCAAGGGCTTTGACCTGCGGGTGCGGCTGCCGCAGGGGTTCGACGAGCTCGAGGCTTATGCCAAGAAGCGCGCCGCCGAGCTGCTGTCGCGCGGCACCGTCTACGCCAATCTCACCGTCAAGCGCGCCAATGCCGCCACCTCCGTCCGCGTCAATGAGGACGTGCTCAATGCCGTTCTGAAGGCCGCCTCCGTCATCGCCGGCAAGGTCGACGCGGTCGCGCCGAGCGTCGACGGCCTCCTGGCCATCAAGGGCGTGATCGAGGTCGCCGAGCCCGAGGGGGACGAGGAGGAGGACAAGGCCGCGCGCGCAGCTGCAGCGGACGCCTTCGACAAGGCGCTCGCCGAACTCGTCGAGATGCGCAAGCGCGAGGGCACCTCGCTCGGGCAGATCCTCACCCAGCGCGTGGACGAGGTCGAGGTGCTGGCGAAGAAGGCCGAGGCCGCCCCGGGCCGCAAGCCGGAGGCGATCAGGGCCAGGCTCGCCGAGCAGATCGCAACGCTGCTGGACACCTCCGACCGTTTCGATTCCGAGCGCCTGATGCAGGAAGCGATCCTGATCGCAACCAGGGCCGACATCCGCGAGGAGCTCGACCGCATCGCCTCCCACATCGCGCAGGCGCGCGAGCTGATCGGCAAGGGCGGCCCGGTTGGGCGCAAGCTCGATTTCCTGGCGCAGGAGTTTCACCGCGAGGTCAACACCTGCTGCTCGAAGTCGAACGACATCGAGCTGACCAATACCGGGCTCGCCATGAAGAACGTGGTCGAGCAATTTCGCGAGCAGGTCCAGAATCTGGAGTGATCGATGACGACGGGCGGTCACGGTACTGACGGTGTCGAGCGGCGCGGATTGATGTTCGTGCTGTCCTCGCCATCGGGCGCGGGCAAGACGACGCTGTCGCGGATGTTGCTCGAGCGGGAGCCCGGCCTGAAGATGTCAGTGTCGGCGACCACGCGTCAGAAGCGGCCGGGAGAGGTCGAGGGGCGCGATTATTTCTTCGTCAGCAAGCCCAGGTTCGAGACGATGGTGGAACAGGGCGAACTGCTCGAATGGGCCACTGTGTTTGACAATCTTTACGGGACGCCGCGTGCGCCGGTCGAGGCTGCACTGTCGGCCGGACAGGACGTGCTTTTCGACATCGACTGGCAGGGCACGCAGCAACTGCACCAGAAAGCAAGCGTCGACGTGGTTCGCGTCTTCATCCTGCCGCCGTCGGCCGGCGATCTCGAGAAGCGGCTACACTCACGCGCGCAGGATTCCGACGAGGTGATCCGCAATCGGATGAGCCGTGCCAGCCACGAGATGAGCCACTGGGCCGAGTACGACTACATCGTCATCAACCACAATGTCGATGACGCCTTCGCCGAGGTGCAGTCGATCCTGAAGGCCGAGCGCCTCAAGCGCGAGCGGCGGACCGGTCTCGTTGGATTCGTGCGAGGTCTGCAAGGTCAGCTTCAAGGCTAGGCTGCGGCAGCCGCGGCCCTTCCTGCGCCAGCCGTTCCAGCATCGCCGTGATGATGTTGATGTTGACGGCATCCTCGTCGTCGGGTGTCGCTTCATCGTGACCAGCCGGCGCTGCGGCATGGGGGGCGGCGGCAGCCAACTGCGGTACCGGGGCCTCGACCTCGAGCTCCCCGTCGAATATCTCGATCTCGGTCTCGTCAGGTTCTGCTGCTGCTGCGAGCGGGGCGGGGCGGCCCCGTGCTGCGATCCTGCCGATCTCGTTGGTGAATGCGGCGAGTTGCGCCGGCTGGGGACGCGCAGCGTCGAAGTCCACCGGTCGCGGCCGTTGCGCGCGCGGCGCCGGGGCAGGCGCGTCATTGAGCCAGGGCGCGCGGCTGTCGCCGTGATCCCGCTGGTCCCAGTTCACGCGGCGATGGTCGCCGGCCTGGACGCGGACGCGTCCGCCGGCGAAGCGGTAGATGATGCTGGCGAGGAGGCCGGCGAGCGCCAGCGCGCCGCCGATGACGAGCAGGAGCATCTGGAGCGAGCCCGTCGGCTTGTCGGCGGGCGCTTCGGCCGCGGCGAGCGTCACCGGGGCAGGGGATGCGGCGGGTGTCGCGCTCGGCCGTACGGGCGCCGCTGCAGGTGCGGCAGCCGTCGCAGGTGATGGCTGCTGCGGTGCAGGCGAAGCGGCTGCGGCGTCGGGCCAACGCGTGGCGACGGCGGGCTGCGCTGCATTGGCATCAGCGGTGCCGGGAGACTGCTGTGTTGAGGCTGCGGCCGGCGCCGGCGCGCTTGCTGCGGCACGGGTTTGCGGCGCGATGTATTCAGCATGCGCATTCTGCACCGATTGCGGCGCGGCTGGAGCTGCATTCGGCGTATCGGCCGTCGCCTCCTGCGCGCCCTGCGTCGCCTGCGCGCTCTGCGTCGCCTTGGCGCCTTCGGCACGCAGATACCAGCATTGCCGCTTGGTCGCGCGCTCGAGCCGATAGAACCAGTGCTGGCCCTGCGGCGTGGCACCCTTCGGTGAGGCGAGACAGTCGCTCGCGGCATTCGCCGTGCTCGCCGCACTGGGGGCGCTTGGCGCGTTCTGTGAGACAGCGGCCAACGGCGCGCCGGCAATGATGCTGCCGATCAGCGCGGATACAAACTTTGCCGTGCGGTTGCCCATTCTGGTCTCCCGGTTACGCATCATGCAACTCGTTACCTTCCCTTTCTCAACAAAGACTTAGGTGGCAATGAGCCGCAAATCCGGAGAGGATGTGGCCTGAATCGGGCCCGCACGGCGTTGGTTCCACCGCGAATTCAGGCTTTTTGCCGGCGCTATTGCTTGCTCGCGGTCCAGGTACCCGAGCGTCACTGCGCAGCAAAGATCGTCTCCCCAGCTTCAGCTCGTAGGATGGATTGAGCCCTTGCGAAACCCATTCCAGACACGGGCCAGCGTTAGAACGAGAAGCCCCAGCACCGTACTGATCAATCCCACCATTGCGTAGGATTGCCCGAACACCCCGGTCTGGATGAAGACCTGGCAGGCGATGGCGAAGCAGATCGCGGCGAGCAGCAGGCAGGCGCAGCCGGCGATGATCGAGAGATAGCGGATCGCGGTTGCGACGGGCCTTGCTGATGATGCGGGATCGGTCATGCGGGGTGATAATGGCGCGGCAGGTGGTGCGTTCCGCCACGCTCGTCCAAGAGCATCACTTCCTTGCGCAGCAATCGACCAACGCGCGCCAGATGCGCTGGATTTCGACGTTCCTCTGAAGCTCGAGGACGTGGTTCTCGCTGGCGTGGGGAGATGGTGCTGCGGCGTGGAGTTCGCGCGGCGCGATCCAGCGCTCTGAGATCGGATCGTACCATTTGTTGTCTGGACTGACCAAGTTCGTGTCTCCTGTTTGATCCCCCTGATTTCTGCGCCTATCCCATGCGCCGGTTGCTGGTATTCTGGGTCAAGTTGCCGTGGGCTGCCTGCTCACGGATGTTCTGCTTCTCGTCGTCGCGGTGGCCCTTGGTGGTGTCGACGGGAACGGTCGGCGCGCTGCCGGCGCCCTTGTGACTCTGGTTTTCGTCTGGAACTGGCCGCACCGTCTTTGTCAGCGGCTTCGTCATGCGATTCAGATTCCGTCGTTGCCTTGACGAGAAGCCAACGCGCGGGCGGTTCGCGGCGTTCCAATTTTTAGAGCGAAGTGATGGAAGGACGCGTCTCTAATGTTTCAAGCCGTCCTGCTCGCCGGATGACGATCCATCGGCCGGTGTCTGAGTCTCGCGGGAGCGGAGCTGTTTCAGGGCCGTATCGAGGGATCGCCCGTCGCCTTCCATCTCGGCGTGCTGCAACGGCTTGCGGTATTTGCCGATCATCCGCTTGATGTCGTCGACGGCTTGCAGAAGAGGCGGCGTCAGGGAGAACAGCGCACCCATCGCAATGGCGATGATTGTGTGGCGTAGCGAGACCTTTTCGTCCTCATCGAACGCGTAGGCATTTTGGCCGATCGGGACAGGCGCAAGCGTGCTCGACGATCGCGGCTGGTCAGATTTTCGCGGCTTGCGCGGGGGGATCATGATCACGACGAAGAGTACGTTGATCAGGAGCCAGATGCCCAGAATGACAAGAAAGGTCTGCATTCCACTCAAAACCACAGGTGATGCAATGTGCTGTTGGCTTATGCTGCCATTGAACGGCTGTTCGCATTCCAATGCAAGTTGTGCTTTGGTTCTACGCAAGTTTCGGGGGAATAGGCTATCGGAATTCGGCAAGTTGGGGCGGGGGCGCCCGGATCCATCCGCGGAACTGGGATGGCGGCAGGCGTTGGCGTGCTGCCAGCGACGGGCCGCGTCGGGCGGAAGGGCCGACCAACGGCTTCCGGGAAATCGAAAAATTGGAGCCGAATCCGGGAAGAGCGTGCTGCGTTGCACGAGGGCCACGCCCCGAACTCTGTTCTCGTCCGGAGAACTACGGAATTTCGAAATTGAGTGCCCGATGGACCGCCGGCCTGCACCCTCGGCGTACCGAGGGCGCGGCCTCGATAGTGCAGCGAATGGACATGCGCTGCCAACGCGGTGTAGCCGCAGCCGTTCCACGCGCCGGGCTTCGTGCGAAGGCGTGCGTGTCTACCTCAGCGACGAACGTCGAGCCGAGAAATCGAGCAAGACGAAAGCGGGGGCGAGATGCGTATCCCGCCGCCGTTCGAAACTCAGTTCTTCAACACGATGCGGCCGACCACGTGGCCTGCGCGCAGCTCATCGATCCATTTCTGGACGTCGCCCATCGGCTCTTCGCGCATCGGCGTCGGCTTGATCTTGCCGGCGCGGGCGAGCGCCATCAGTTCATGCGCCTCAGCAAGCGTGCCGACCATAAAACCCTCGACGGTGAGGCGCTTGTAGATCCATTGCACCATCGGCAGCGTGAACTGGCCGCCCATCAGGCCGGAGACCACGACCTTGCCGCCGCGCGCGGCAACCGCGACCGCGAATGCCATCGACTTCTCGTTGCCGGCGAAATCGACGACCTCGTCAAAACCGCCATCGGTCTCCTTCAGGATGCGCTTGATCACGTCGGGTTCGGACGGATCGTAGGCGTTGGCCGCGCCGTTCTTCAGCGCGGTCTCGCGCGCGGCCGGCGAGAGATCGGCGACCGTGATCGGCTGCTTGAACATGGCTTGCGCAAATGACAGGCCCATCATGCCGACGCCGCCCAGACCAATCAGCAAGAGGTTGCGCTGGCGCGGACGGTCGACCAGGCGCTTGAGCGCGCCATAGGCGGTGACGCCGGAGCACATCAAGGTCGCGGCCTGGTTGACGGGCAGCGGATCGTAATCGAGCAGATACTTTGCGTCGGGCACCAGCACGTGGGTGGCGAAGCCGCCGTCGATGGAGACGCCGAGGAAGCGCTGTCTCGCGCAGAGGTTCTCGTCGCCGTTCTTGCAGTCGCGGCACTGGCCGCAGCCGATCCAGGGAAACACCGCCTTCTTCGAACCGACGAGACCCGCCGCCACGTCGGGGCCGACTTCGTCGACGACGCCGGCGATCTCGTGGCCGAGCGTGAAGGGCAGCGTCATGCCGCGCGTGGTGTCGAGCTTCTTGCCGCCGCCGAGATCGGCATAGCCGTCCTGGATGTGCAGGTCGGAATGGCAGAGGCCGCAGCGCTCGATGCGCACCAGCACCTCACGTCCTTGCGGCTTGGGCGTATCGACGATGGTCTCGCACAAGGGTGCATCGAACGTGACCAGCGACTGCCGGCGCATCACCGCCATTTTCCTTCCTCCGGAATTTCCATTCTCACGTTTCGGCTCGTATATCCGCCAATTCACGCGCCATGGCAACAAAGCCGGAGATGGGAATGGTCTCGGCACGCCGCGTCGCATCGACGCCGGCCGCCTGCGCAAGCCGCGCGGGATCCGCTTGAAGCGATTTCAGGCTCTGGCGCAGCATTTTCCGGCGCTGGCCGAACGCCGCGGCCGCGACCTGCTCGAGCATCTTGCGATCGCACGGCAGAGGCTCCGCGCGCGGCACCAGGCGCACGACCGAGGAGGTGACCTTCGGCGGCGGCACGAAGGCGGATGGTGAGATGTCGAACAGGATTCTGGTCTCGCAGCGCCAGTTGGCGAGCACGCCGAGCCGGCCATAGGCCTCCTCGTCCTCGCGCGCGACGATGCGCTCGCCGACCTCGCGCTGAAACATCAGCACCATCATGTCGTACCAGGGCGGCCAGGGCTCGGTGGTGAGCCAGTTGATCAGGAGCTGGGTCGCGATGTTGTAGGGCAGATTGGCGACGATCTTCGCGCGCTCTCCGCCAAGCAGCGGACGCGGATCGAAGGTCATGGCATCGCCATGCACGATCTCGAGCCGGCCGGGATAGCGCGCGGAAATGTCATTCAGCGCCGGGATCGCGCGCTCGTCATGCTCGATCGCGATGACGCGTTTGGCGCCGAGCGCGAGCAGTGCGCGCGTCAGTCCGCCCGGGCCCGGGCCGATCTCGACGATGGTGCTCTCTTCCAGCGGCGTTGCCGCGCGCGCGATGCGCGCGGTGAGATTGAGATCGAGCAGAAAGTTCTGGCCCAGCGATTTGCGGGCCGACAGAGCGTGCTGGCGAATGACCTCGCGAAGCGGCGGGAGGTCGTCGATCGCGCTCATCAGCTGTTTGCAGCCGCCATGCGGCTGGCAAGCTTGAGCGCCGCGATCAGGCTCGCCGGATTGGCCTTGCCGGTGCCGGCGATGTCGAAGGCGGTGCCGTGATCGGGCGAGGTGCGGATGAAGGGCAGGCCGAGCGTGACGTTGACGGCGTCGTCGAACGCCACCGTCTTGATCGGGATCAGCGCCTGGTCGTGATACATGCAGACCGCGCAGTCATAAGTGTTTCGCGCGGCTTCGTGGAACATGGTGTCGGCGGGCAGCGGTCCCCTGGCGTCGATGCCGTCATGGCGCAGCGCTTTCAGCGCCGGCGCGATCACGGTCTGCTCCTCATGTCCGAGCGAACCGTCCTCGCCGGCATGCGGGTTGAGGCCGGAGATCGCGATCCGCGGCCGCGCAATGCCGAAGCGTGATGTGAGCTCAGTCGCGACGATGCGCACGGTCGAGACGATGAGCTCGCTCGTGAGCTGGGTAAGGGCTTCCCGCAGGGAAACGTGGATCGTCACCGGCACCACGGCGAGCCGCGGCGACCACAGCATCATCACCGGCTGCGGCACGCTGGCATCGGTGGCTGCGAGCTCGGCGAGGAATTCGGTGTGGCCGGGATGACGGAAGCCCGCGCGGTAGAGCACGCTCTTGGCGATCGGGTTGGTGACGACGGCGCTGGCGCGGCCGGCACGGACGTCGCTGACGGCCTGGCGAATCGAGGCAAGGGCTGCCGGTGCGCTCGAGGCGTCGGGCTTACCGGGCGCAGCGGTCGCACGCCCGCCGGTCGCAACCACGGGCAGGGCGTCGGCGAAGGCGCTCACGGCTTCGCCCGGGCTCACCGCGGCGATCCTGATCTCGGCGCCGAGTGCTTTGGCGCGCTGCGCGATCAGCGCCTCGTCGCCGAGCAGATAGAAGGCGGGCAGGCCTAGCTCGCGGCGCCTGAGCCAGGCTGCGATGGTGATGTCGGGGCCGATGCCGGCGGGCTCTCCGAGCGTCAGTGCAAGGGGCTTTGCGGGAGCAGCCATCAGTGGTTGCGATATTCGATCATCGCCGCTTTACGGAGCTCGTCGAGATAGACCCTCTGGGTCTTCTCGTACTTCTCCGTATACATCTTCTCGCGGATCTCGCGCTTCTTCGGCGTATCGATCGTGGTCGGCTTGCGCGAGCAAAGCACGACCATCTCGATGCCGGCCTTGGTCACTTCGGGTGCCGTGAGGTGGCCGATCGCGGTGTCGTCGAGAACCTTGCGCAGCGCCTCCGGCAGGTCGGCGGTGGTCTTGGTGACGCTGTCGCGGATGGTGGCGTTCGGCGTCGAACGGAACAGCGAATTGGCTTCCTCGCAGCTTCCGACACGCGAGCGATATTGCTCGGCTTCCTTCATCCGCGTCTCCTGGAAGGCGGCGGACGAGCCGCGCGGCACGATCAGCACGATCGGCTGCATCTTGTATTCGGTGCCCTCGATCTGAAGCTTCTCGTCGCCGCCTTCCCGCACCTTGTCGGCGACGTCCTTCTCGCTGACTAGCAACTTCTCCTTGAAGCGGCCGCGCACGAGGCTGGTCCAGACCATCTCGGACTTCATGCGATTCTTGAGAGCTTCGGGGCGCACGCCCTTGACCTCGAGCGATTTGGTGAGCTGATCGGGCGAGATGCGCATGCGCTGCGCCATGCCCTCGTAGGACTGGTTGATGTCGGAAGCGGTGGGATCGACGCCGTACTTCTTGCCTTCCTTGAGCTTGATCTTGTCGTCGATCAGCACGTTGATGACGTCCTGCCGGCTCGGGGCCTTCTGCGTCGTCAGCTGGTCGAGCTTGGAGCGCTGCTCGATGTCGAAATCGGTGATGGGATCGCCGTTGACCATGACCACGATGTTCTGCGCACGCGCAGGTGCGCCAGCGAGAACCAGTATGGAGGCCAGCACGGCGCCCAGCACGAGGAGGGGGAGGCGGAAGACAGGCAATCGGATGGTCATGATCGGGTCGTCATGGTTGTCGCTCGCATGTCAGCCGCAATGATTCCGCGATAGGGAACAGGCGGCCGGCACTTTAGATGGGTTCACTGGTAACCGGCGGTACCGCTGGACCCGGTCGAGGTCGCCAGCGTGCGCAGGCCGATCTGGAACATGAACGCGTGGCTCAGCACGGGCGGTGTTGTGCCCGCGGAGTAGCTATACGAAGTTACATAGTTCGCCGCCAGCACGAAGCAATCGTCGACATAGCCGGCGCCGAGCACGTATTGGTTGATCTTGTTGGCCTCGAGGTCCCAGCGCGCCGAGCCCGTCACCACCCAATTGGTCGCGACCTTGATCGAGCCGGTCGTCAGAATACCCTCGCGGCGGGTCAAATAGCCGAGCTCCGGCTGCGCCGCATAATTGCCGTACATCACGCTGACCGCCCAGCGATTGAAGTTGGCGCGGCCTTCCGCCTCGAAGCGCTGGACGTTCCAGGTCTGCTCGTCCATGCGGGAGCGAACGCTGAACGTATAGGTGCTGTTCGGCGAGTAGGCGGCGCTCGCCACGTAATCCGAACGCGGCTTGTCGAGGCCGGAATTGATGCCGGTATTGATGGAGTCCTGCACCGCGTAGGAGTTCATGCCGAACAGCTGGTAGGACTGGCCGAACAGCACTTTGACGGCGCCGCCCTTGTCGAATTGCGTGGTCGCCTGCACGCCGACATTGGCGCGGCCGCCGCCCTCGACACGGTCGTAGCCGGAGAACTTGTCGACGCTGAACAGGTTCGAGGTGTCGAACACCATGCTCTGCGCATCCTCGTTCGGAAGCTTGCCGGCATAGGTCTCGTTCGGGCGGATGATGATCTGCGCGATCGGCTCGATGGTGGTCGAGCCCCAGGGCTGAACGTTGATGAAGGGATAGCGATATTCGAGGCCGACGGTCGGCATCAGGCGGAACGCCTGGGTGTCGCCGACGGGCAGGTAGTTCGAAACGCCCGGCTGGTTGGAGACGTCGGAATTGATCGCGTCGGCGCGCAGGATCGCGAATGGCGTCCAGATCTCGCCGAAGGGATCGGTGAAGGACTTGCGCCACTGCGCCTCCGCCGTCAGGCGGGTGTAGGTGCCGGGGAAGCCGCGCAGCAGGCACTGCGACGGCGTGCGCGCGAGCGGATCGGCTGACGTCGTCGTGCACAGGCCGCTGGTGTTGGCCGCCGTCGTGATCGGATCGAACGCCGCGTCGTTACGCGTCAGATTGACGAAGTTGGTCTTGTAGGAGACCTCGCCGCCGAAGATCGGATAGTTGAGCACGTTCGAGTAGTCGATCACGGGATAGACGACCGGGACCTGCTGCTGGTTGCCCGAGAAGCTCGTCCAGTACATCGTGCGCGCGTCGAAGAAGCTGCGATTGCCGACGCCGGTCAGATAGAGCTGCGACAGCGCATCCGTCGGCAGGTTCAGGAACGAGCCGAGCGGATCGCGATAGGCCGACAGGCGGTAGTCCGACATGAAATAGTAATCGGAGAGCAGGACGCCGTCCCAGCCCCAGACCCATTTGTCGTTCAGCGCGAACTGGCCCTTGGTCTCGATGCCGCCGCGGAACTGGCGGTCGCCCGGCTGGCCGGCGAAATTGCCGGGGTTGAGCTGGTCGATGCCGTAGACGCGAACCTGATAGGCGCCGTCCATCAGGCGCTGGCGGAACTCGGCCTGGAACAGCACGCCCTGCTTGGAGGTGATGCGCGGGCTGAAGGTCGCGTCCATGTCGGGCGCGATCGCCCAGTAGAACGGGACTTCGACGCCGTAGCCGAACGCCGTGTAGGAGGTGAAGCCCGGCATCAGGAAGCCGGTCTTGCGCTTCACGGTCGGATCGGGCGTCGAGAAATAGGGCATGTAGGCGAGCGGCACGCCGAAGAATTCGAGCTGCGCCGTCTCGAAATACAGCATCTTCTCCTGCTGGTCGTGGATGATGCGGGCGCCCTTGACCTGCCAGAGCGGCGGCTTCTTCGGATCGTCCTTGCACGGCGCGCAGGCCGTGTAGACGCCGTTCTCGAACACCGTGTAGTTGCCGGAGGAGCGGTCGGCGCGGGTCGCGGCCATGCGGGTCTGGTCGGCAGTGTCCACGCGCAGCGAATCGACGAAGCCGTCGCGGTAATCGTCGGAAAGATCCAGGATCTCGGCGTAGGTGATCTTGCCGTCGGCATCCGTCATGCGGATGTTGCCTTCGGCATGGAGCCGCTTGGTCTTCTGGTCGTAGATGACCCGGTCGGCCTCGACGCTGGTGCCGTTGTAGAACAGCTGGACGTTGCCGACCGCGGAGACGCGCGAGTTGTTGTAGTCGTAATCGACCTCGGTCGCCTGCACGAGCATCTGCCCGTCATTGGCGGCCTTGGGCGGCGTCGGACGTGGCGGCCGCGGATTGTAGGTGTAGCTCTGGGCGGCAGCCGGCGTCACCGCGGCAAGATCGATCATGCCGGCAAGTGATACGGTCGCGATCAGGGCGAGCAGGAGCCTGCGGACAGACAAGCCGAATCCGTTCGCGCGCACGGGATTGCGCAACGCCAAACCAGACACGTGTCCTCGGCGGACGGTCGTCACTATCCGTCCTCCTGATACAGCAAGGCCAAAAAGCCGGTGAGGCCGCCCACCACCGCGGGCAACCACGCCGCAGCGATCGGATGCATCAACTCAGCCTTGCTCAAGTCTTCAGTCACTTTCGACAGAACGTAGAGCAGAAAGCCTGCGCCCACGCCACTCAAAACCATCTTTTGTACGCCGCCCATCCGGAAGAAGCGCAGCGACACGGAAGCCGCGAGCATCACCATGGCGGCGAGCAAAAACGGCTGTGCCAGCAGCTTGTGATACTGGAGTCGATATCCGGCTGTCGCGAACCCCGAGCTCTCCGATGAGCGGATGTAGCTCGGTAGTTGCCAAAAGGACACAGTCTCGGGTGTGGAAAAGCTGTTGCGGACCTGCGCTTCGGTCAACGTCGTCGGAATCTCGAGGCTGGCCTGATCGACCGGCGGGGCATCGAGCGAGAAGCGGCGCACGCCCTTGAACAGCCAGTGGCCGGACTCGAGCGTCGCCTCGCGCGCCTCGACCCGCTCCTTGAAATGCTGCTCTGTGTCAAACCGGAACAGCGTGAGCCCCGTCAGCCGGACGCCCTGCTGCTCGCTGCGCGCGGCGTTGATGATGGTTTGGCCGTCGCTGGTCACCTGGTTGAGCCAGAAGCCGGATGCATCCTGAATGCCGCCGCCCGGCGCCGAGCCGAACAGCTCGGCTTCCATGCGCTTGGAGAGCTCGCGCAGGTTAGCCGACATCGGATTGTAGGCGACGGTAGCGATCACGCCGATCAGGAGCGCGCTGCCGAGCGCGGGCGAGATGAACTGCCAGGCCGAGACGCCGGCGGCGCGCGCCACCACGAGCTCGAGCCGGCGCGAGAGCGCGAGATAGCACATCATGGCGCCGATCAGCATGCAGAACGGCGTCAGCTTCTCCAGCAGCTGCGGCACCCGGAACAGCGAGGTTTCCGCGACCATGACCGCGGAGGCTGAGGCCAGCCCTGAGGTCTTGCGCACCATCTCGATGTAGTCGACCAGCACCAGCAGCAGGAAAATGCTCGCGAACACGCCGAGCGCGGCGACCACGAATCGGCCGGCGAAATAGCGCCCGAGCGTGTTGGTGAGCATGCTCATGCGGCGGCCGGCCGCCCGAACAGCCGCGCGATACGCGCGTTTGATCTGTTGATGGCTTCCATCAGGCCGGCAGGCGGCTCGACCACGACACCGCCGACGATCATCCACATGCCGGCACCGATCGCTGTCACCAGCATCGCATATTGCACGGCGGCGGCGAACGGCGACTTCACCGCCATCACCGAGCAGGCAAATCCGGCCATGCGCAACCCGAACACCGCGAGCACCGAGCCGCCGATCGAGAAGTTGCGGCTCTGGCGCGTGGTGCGCGGCGCGCCGAGGAAGGCGAAGGTCAGTGCCGCAAACGCGAACGGATAGAGCGGCGCCATCAGGCGGTCATGCAGCTCGGACCAGAATTGGCCGGGGACCGCCTTGTAGACGGGGTCGTCCTCGGACGGCGAGAACAGCTCCCAGAGATAGCGTTCGCGAATGCCGAGGGTGACGTCGTGGCCCTGGTTGGAGAACTTCGACATGTCGAAGCCGTAGCGGCCGAAGGCCACCAGCGCCGGATCGCGCTTGCCGGCCTCGAAGCGCTGGAGATTGCCGTCCTTGAGGACCAGGAATGAACCGTTCTCGTTCTTCACGACCTCGCCGTGCTCGGCGACGATTGAGACGCGCTCATTGGGATCGCGGCGGTCGTCGATGAAAATGCCGGCGAGAATGCCGCCGGGCTGCCGCTCGCGGATCCGGATCGTGAGATTCTTGTCGAGCTGGGCAAAGCGGCCGGGCTGCAGGATGTTGGTGAGCACGTCGGCGGTGATCTCGGCATCCCATTGCTTGATCCGCCGCATGCCATCGGGGGCGAGATAGGCCGAGATGAAGGTGACCAGCAGCGCCACCACGCAGGTGGCGTAGAAGAACGGATAGAACAGCCGGAACGGCGAGAAGCCGGCGGCATTCATCACGATGATTTCGGAATCGGTCGCGAGCTTGTTCAGCGTGTGCGAGATCGCGATCATCAGCGCGATCGGCGAGATAATCAGGACCAGCGCCGGAATGACGAGCCCGGTGATGCCGAGGAAGGTCAGGATGGTCTGACCCTGGCTCGTCATCAGGTCGATGCCGCGCAACGCCTGCGTAATCCAGATCACGCCGGTGAGGCTGACCAGGACGAGCGCAAACGACGCCAGCGTCGTGCGGAAAATATACCTGTCGATTGACCCCATGCGCTACCGCACGAATCCCACCAAAGCCCCAACGCGCGCACCGGAAGCCCTTCTGTCCAACCAATCCCCTGACAGGGGATCCCCAAGGTCGGCCAGGCTGCTCTTCTGGAGGCTCACTTTCTCACTACCATCCCTTTGATCCGTCAACAAAATGGCTGACCCATGGCACCCTCAACATATGGTTAATATTTCGCTCGTTGTGGCGTCCCTGCCACGGCCGGCGCTTGGCATCCACCGTGGCTCTGGCCCATAGTGGGGACAGACGAGTGAATCGCCGTTCAGATCCGGCTCTCGGCCGGTCCCCTTGATTGGCAAAATATCCCATGTTTTCGAGGAGTTACCCATGCCAGATGCCATCAAGGTCGGCTTCGTCCCGCTGGCTACCGCCGCCCGTGGCATCCTGATCGTGTTCTGTGACGACGCTCTGAAGGTCGGCCCGGCGACGGCCAAGGCGCTCGGCGGGGCAGCCGAGCTCGTGAAGCGGGCGGCGGCCGTCGCCTCATTCAAGGGTAAAACCGGCGCCGCCCTGGACATCCTCGCGCCTGAGGGTCTGAAGGCCGAGCGCCTGATCGTGATCGGGACCGGCAAGGCATCGGGCCTGAAGGGCAACGACTTCCTCAAATTCGGCGGCATCGCCGCCAGCAAGCTCAAGGCGGGTCCCGCTGCCATGACCATCGTGGCGGAACTGGCGACCGGCGCCATGAGCAGCGAGCAGGCGGTCGCGATCGCCTCGGGCCTGCGGCTGCGCGCCTACAAGTTCGATCGCTACAAGACCAAAAAGAAGGACGGCGAGGAGGGGACCTTGCGCGCCGACGTCTCGCTGGCGGTCGGCGATGCGGCCGCGGCGAAGAAGGCCTTTGCCTCGGCCGGCGCGGTCGTCGACGGCGTCATCATCGCGCGCGATCTCGTCAACGAGCCGCCGAACGTGCTCTACCCCGAGGAGTTCGCGCGCCGCGCCAGCGAGCTGCGCAAGCTCGGCGTCAAGATCGAGGTGCTCGACGTCAAGGCGATGGCGAAGCTCGGCATGGGCGCGCTGCTCGGCGTCGGCCAGGGCTCGGCGCGGCCGAGCCGCACCGTGATCATGCGCTGGGACGGGGCAAGGAAGGGCGAGGCGCCGGTTGCCTTCGTCGGCAAGGGCGTCTGCTTCGACACCGGCGGCATCTCGATCAAGCCGGCCGGCAGCATGGAGGACATGAAGGGCGACATGGGCGGGGCGGCCTGCGTCGTCGGCCTGATGCACGCGCTCGCGGCGCGCAAAGCCAAGGTCAATGCGGTCGGCGCCATCGGCCTCGTCGAGAACATGCCCGACGGCAACGCGCAGCGGCCGGGCGACATCGTCACCTCGATGTCGGGCCAGACCATCGAGATCATCAACACCGACGCGGAAGGCCGCCTCGTGCTGGCCGACGTGCTCTGGTACGTGGCCAAGAAGACCAAGCCGAAATTCATGGTGGATCTGGCGACGCTGACCGGCGCGATCGTGGTCGCGCTCGGCACCGATCATGCCGGCATGTTCTCCAACAATGACGAGCTCGCCGAGCGCCTGCTCGCGGCCGGCATCGAGAGCGGCGAGAAGGTCTGGCGCCTGCCGCTCGGCCCCGAATACGACAAGCTGATCGATTCCCAGTTTGCCGACATGAAGAACACCGGCGGCCGTCACGGCGGCTCGATCACCGCGGCGCAGTTCCTGCAGCGCTTTGTCGACGGCACGCCTTGGGCGCACCTCGACATCGCCGGCACCGCGATGGGCACGCCCAAGACCGACATCAACCAGAGCTGGGGTTCGGGCTACGGCGTCAGGCTGCTCGATCGCCTGGTGGCAGATCATTACGAGCGCAAATGACGGAAGTGCTGTTCTACCATCTGCAAAACATGACGGTTGAGAATGTCTTGCCGCCGCTTCTCGAGAAATCGCTCGAGCGCGGCTGGCGCGTCGTGGTGCAATCGACTTCGCCGGAGCGCGCCGATGCGCTCGACGCGCATTTATGGACCTATCGCGACGATTCTTTCCTGCCGCATGCGACATGGCGCGTGAACGATGTGGCCGAGCAACTGATCGTGCTGGCGATCGAGGAGGGTAATCCCAACGGCGCCAATGTCCGCTTTCTGGTCGACAGCGCCGCCTTGCCGCAGGACGCGGAGGCCTATGAGCGCATGGTGCTGCTGTTCAACGGCGACGATCCGGATGCGCTCGCGGTGGCCCGCAGCACCTGGACGGATTGCAAGACGCGCGGATTTGAGGTCACCTATTGGCAGGCGGACGAACGGGGCCGATGGCAGCGGCGGAATTAGCGGCCGTTCGCAATTAATGATAATTTGGACTTTCTCGGGCAAACTGGTTTCGGCCACCTTCGTGCCGCAAAGTGATGTTGGGACAATCGCTTAGGGCTGCTCCTTGACGTGGGGAATTTAGTTCATCGTGCGACATCAAAAGCTTCCAAAGTCGCTCATACTTGTGTTGGCCGCTGTCGCGCCGCTGATCGCGGGCTGCTCGGGCGGGACCGATCTGCTGGCGTCTGCAAAAGACGCCGAATGGTTCAACAAGCCGAGCCGCCTGTTCATCAAGAACATCTCGATCGAATCGCCGCCGCTGACCCCGGACAAGCCGGTTGGCGCCGAGGATCTCGTCAGCGCCGACGGCGCTTGCCCCGGCATGACGCCGCCTGGACCTGCCGACGCCAATGCCTCGACCACGGCGCCCGCGCCGATGGGCGGCACGGTCGCGCTCGGTCACACCGAATGCGACGTGGTGCGCGGCATCGGCGCGCCATCGACCGTCAATCTCTCCAGCGATGCCGCCGGCCGTCGCGTCGCGGTGGTCACCTGGACCACGGGCCCCCGCGCGGGCATCTACACATTTACGGCCGGACGCCTGTCCGCGATCGAGGGCTCGCCGGAGCCGGCGGTCGCTCCGAAACCAGTGAAGCCGAAGGCGAAGAAGAAGGCGGCGACGTAACACGTCGTCGGCCTTCCGCCCTGAAGCCGGTTGCGGCTGTCAACGCGATCAGCCGCGGATGCTCGCCCGACCATCAAGCGGCCTTTCGTCCCTTGATCGCAGTCGCGCTCGCATGAACGGTGATTTCGCCGGTCGCACTCGCCGGCAGTCGCGCTTGTAATCGGCGCTTCAGCTCCGCGCTCTCGGTGTCCGAAAGCTTTCCCAGCACGCCGGCCGGGCTGCTCACAACCATGGAGAGCCAGTAGTCGTCGAAGTCAGCGAATGTCCGCTCGACGACCAGCTCGCGGGTTTCGATGTCGCGAAGACCGAGCTCCGCCCAAAGCGCCTTCAGCGCTTCGAAGCGCGAGATCTCCGCACTCGGCGGGCGCGCCGCCGGTTTGCCCATGGCGTCCAACTCTTCCCACAGGGGCTCGGTGGGCGTCCCGCCCCGCATGATGTCCCAGGTGTAGGACGCGACCATGCCGCCGGGCCTGGTGACGCGGACCATCTCCGAGGCGCCCTTGCGCGGGTCGGGGACGAAGAACAGCACCAGCGCCATCACCGCGACGTCGAAGCGGTCGGCGTCGTAGGGAAGCGCCATCGCATCGCCAATCGAAAGCTCGACCTGCTTTGCCGATATCTTCTGGCGTGCAGTCGCAATCTGCGCGTCCGACGGATCGATCGCGCAAACGGATGAGGGCGCGGACTTCGCAAGCAGCAGCTCGGTGAAGGCGCCATTGCCGGCACCGACATCCACCCAGGCCAGTCCCGAGTGTGGCGCCAGCCAGTCGAGGAACAGCGTCCCGGCCGATCGGCTCCAGGGCGACATGAAGCGCTCGTAAGCCGCGCCGTCGGTGAACTTGATCGGTTCTGGTAATGACAAGTGAGATCTCCTTCAAATATTCCTTGTTTGGATATCCGTTGGGCCGAAAATACCGGGTCGCTCTCGGGACCGTACATCATGTGCTGACGCCAATTCCACCGCCGAGCTTAATACCAAAGGCGTCGAGACCACACGGGCAATTTCGTTCGGCCCCGGCATGCTCGCCTAAAGCTGCGCCGCCGCCGCGCCGCGCAATGTGCGAGCTGTCACATCCGCTGATCTCCGAAACCGGCCTGCCGCAAATCTGGAGGAAATCTCCAGATTAATCACGCGTGTCTCAAGCAACGCTTCAAGATTGTTGTGTTGGCGGCTGCTAGGCATCGAGGGGAGGGGCTAGATCGATCGAAGGATATTAGAATGTCTATTACCTCTGTTTTTTCCCCGGTTACGGGGCAGCTCACGATTTTCGGCGACAGCGCCAATAACGGCCTCGTGATCGGCCGCGACCAGTCCGGCCGCATTCTCATCAATAACGGGCACGTGAAGACGATCGGTGGCGATCCCACAATTGCCAACACCAACGAGATCGACATCTTCGGGCAAGGCGGCGACGACACGATCACCGTCGACGAAGGCCACGGTCCGATGCCCGCGGTCAACATCTTCGGCGGTGACGGCAATGACAAAATCACCGGCGGCTCGGGAGCCGATTTGCTGTTCGGGCAGGCTGGCGACGATGTGATCAAGGGCGGCGGCGGCAACGATCTGCTGTTCGGTGGCGCAGGCAACGACACGCTGGACGGCGGCAGCGGCGACAACCAGCTCTTCGGCGAGGCCGGCAACGACCTCATGATCTGGAATCCCGGCGGCGGCACCAACGTCGTTGAGGGCGGCGACGGCAACGACACGGTGCAGATCAACGGAAGCAATACTTCCGAAACATTTACGATCACGGCGAATGGCACGCGCGTGCGGTTTGACGGGACGGGCCCGGCACCATTTTCGCTCGACATAGGCACGACGGAGAATCTCGTGCTGCACGCCGGCGGCGGCGACGATGTCATCACCGCAGGTAACGGACTCGGCAGCCTGATTTCGCTGACGCTCGACGGCGGCGCCGGCAACGACACGATCACCGGCGGTGACGGCAACGATCTCCTGATCGGCGGCTCCGGCAACGACATCGTCAATGGCGGTCGCGGCAACGACGTCGCCCAGCTTGGATCGGGTGACGACACTTTCATCTGGAATCCCGGCGACGGCAGCGACACCGTGGAAGGCGGATCGGGCAACGACAAGCTCTTGTTCAACGGCGCCAATATCAACGAGACCATCAACATCTCGGCCAATGGCAGCCGGGTGCGCTTCACCCGCGATGTCGCCAACATCACGATGGACCTCAACAGCATCGAGCAGATCGAGTTCGATGCGCGAGGCGGCGCCGACAATATCAATGTCGGCGATCTCACCGGCACCGGCGTCAAGCAGATCCTCGTCGATCTCGGAGCCGTTCCTGGCGGCACGCAGGGCGATGGCGCGGCCGATACGGTGACCGTCAACGGGACCAACGGCAATCAGAACATCCAGGTCACAGCCGAGGGCACCACGGTCACGGTGACCGGCCTGCCGCAAGTCGTGACAATCGCGAATGCAGAAGCTGCCAACGATCGGCTGGTCATCCAGTCACTCGGCGGCAACGACGTCATCGATGCTTCCGCGCTCGCTGCGGTGATCGGGCTGACCATTGACGGCGGCGCGGGCAACGACACCATCACCGGCAGCCAGGGCGCCGACACACTGATCGGCGGTGACGGCAACGACAAGGTCACCGGCGGCCGCGGCAGCGACGTGGCCCTTCTCGGTGCGGGCGACGACACCTTCGTCTGGAATCCCGGCGACGGCAGCGACACCGTCGAAGGCGGCACGGGAACGGACACGCTGGTGTTCAACGGCTCCAATGTGGCCGAGAATATGTCGATTTCGGCGAATGGAGGCCGTGCGCTTCTCACCCGCGACGTCGGCGCCATTACCATGGACCTCAACGGCGTCGAGCGCGTGCAGATCGCCGCGGCCGGCGGCGCCGACAACATCAATGTCGGCGACCTCACCGGCACCGGCGTCACGCAGGTCGCGATCGACCTCAGCGCCGGTCCCGGCAGCCAGAGCGGAGACGGCGCGGCGGACCGCGTGACGGTGAACGGCACCGCGGGTGACGATAACATCAAGGTCGTCACGTCCAGCGGATCGGTCGTGGTCAACGGCTTGGCCGCGCAGGTCACGATCGCGCACGCAGACGCCGGCGACGCGCTCGCCCTCAACGGCGGCGTCGGCAACGACGTCATCGATGCATCCGCGATCAAGGCCGGCCAGCTCGTCAGTCTCAACATCAACGGCGGTGACGGCAACGACACCATCACCGGCAGCGCCGGCAATGACACCGTGATCGGCGGCCGCGGCAACGACGTCGCCAGTCTCGGTGGCGGTGACGACACCTTCGTCTGGAACCCCGGCGACGGCAGCGACACCGTCGAAGGCGGCAAGGGCACCGATACGCTGCTGTTCAACGGTGCCAACATCAACGAGAACATCAACATCTCGGCCAACGGCGGCCGGGTGCTGTTCACCCGCGACGTCGCCGCCATCGCGATGGACCTCAATGGCGTCGAGCACGTCAACTTCAACGCTCTCGGCGGCGCCGACAACATCACGGTCAATGATCTCTCCGGCACCGGGGTGAACCAGGTCAATCTCGACCTCGGCGCCAATGACGGCGCCGCTGATACCGTGACCATCAACGGAACCGGCGGCAGCGACGTCATCACGGTGACCGAGCACGATGGCATCGTCACGGTGTCCGGGCTTGGCCAGGACATCAACATCTCCGATGCCGGCGCAGGCGACAGGATCGTCATCAACGGCCTCGATGGCGATGACGTCATCACGGCTTCGGGCCTGCACGGCGGCATCCAGCTCGTCGCCAATGGCGGCAATGGCGACGACGTCCTGATCGGCGGCTCCGGCAACGACACGCTGACGGGCGGCGCGGGTGACGACGTGCTGATCGGCGGCGCCGGCCAAGACATCCTCGATGGCGGCACCGGCAACAACGTCCTGATCCAGGACGGGGCGGCGATGGCGGCAACGATGCTGCTCAACCAGGCCATGGCGGCGAGCTTCGTTCCGGCTGGCGACGGCCATGGCGAGATGCCGCTGGCCGATCCGCACGCGGCGCAGACCCAGACGCTCGCTCCTCCGCAGCACGCCTGACGCTCCGGCCTGGAGAACGCCCATGACGACGCACGCGGTCTCGACCGATACGGGGCTCGACGCGCTCTTGACCTTGCTTCATCTGCAAGGCGTGGCGGCCGACCGCGATCAGCTCAGGCACCGGCTAGGCACGGCAAGCTTCGGCGCAGCGGACATCATCCGCTGCGCCAGGTCGCTCGGACTGAAAGCACGAACCTATCGAACGCAATGGAGCCGTCTGTCGGACAGTCCGCTGCCGGCAATCGCGATGCTGCGTGACGGCAGTTTCATGGTCATCGCAAAAGCCTCCGCCGACAAGGTGCTGGTGCAGTCGCCGGTGGCGCGGCGGCCGGTGTTCATTGAGCGCGACGAGCTGTGCGCGATCTGGGACGGTGGATTGATCCTGATGGCCCGGCGCGCCGGACGGTCCGACCCCGGGCGTGCCTTCGACATCACCTGGTTCATCGGCGCGATCGGAAAATACCGGCGGCTGTTCGGCGAGGTGCTGGCCGCCTCGTTCTTTCTCCAGCTGTTTGCGCTGGTCTCGCCGCTGTTCTTTCAGGTCGTGATCGACAAGGTGCTGGTGCACCGCTCGCTGTCCACGCTCGACGTGCTCGTGATCGGCCTCGTCGTCGTCTCGCTGTTCGACACCGTGCTCGGAATTTTGCGCAATTATCTGTTCTCGCATACGACCAACCGCATCGACGTCGAGCTGGGGGCCCGCCTGTTCCATCATCTGCTGGCGCTGCCGATGGCCTGGTTTCAGGCCAGGCGAGTCGGCGATTCCGTGGCGCGGGTCCGCGAGCTCGAGAACATCCGCAATTTCATCACCAGCTCGTCGCTGACGCTTGTCATCGACCTGGTCTTCACCTCGGTGTTTTTGGCGGCGATGTTCGCCTATTCGCCGATGATGACCTGCATCGTGCTCGGATCGTTTCCGTTCTACATCGCGATCTCGGCGGTCGCGACGCCACTGTTTCGCCGCAGGCTGGAGGAGAAATTCCGCCGCGGCGCCGAGAACCAGGCTTTTCTGGTCGAGAGTGTCAGCGGCATCGAGACGCTGAAGGCGATGGCGGTCGAGCCGCAGATGCAGCGCCGCTGGGAGGAGCAGCTCGCCGGCTACGTCTCGGCGAGTTTTGGCGTCACCAGCCTCGGCAACACCGCGAGCCAACTGGTGCAGTTCGTCAGCAAGGTCGTCACCGCTGCGATCCTCTA
Organism: Bradyrhizobium sp. S3.3.6; assembly: GCF_040546905.1. Lineage (NCBI taxonomy): Bacteria > Pseudomonadati > Pseudomonadota > Alphaproteobacteria > Hyphomicrobiales > Nitrobacteraceae > Bradyrhizobium > Bradyrhizobium sp. S3.3.6. The sequence continues at coordinate 39,071 of NZ_JBEPOT010000002.1, forward strand.
TGTCGGCGCGCGGCTTGTGATCGGGGACGGCCTGACCGTCGGCGAGCTCGTGGCGTTCAACATCTTTGCAGGGCGCGTCTCGGCGCCGGTGCTGAGGCTGGCGCAGGTCTGGCAGGATTTTCATCAGGCACGGCTCTCGATCGCCCGGCTCGGCGACATCCTCAACAGCGCCGCGGAGCCGGCTTACTCGGCGGCCCGCGCCGGGCTGCCGGCACTGCAGGGCAATATCCGCTTCGAGCACGTCGCGTTCCGCTACCGGCTCGACGGGCCGGAAATCCTGCACGACGTCTCGTTCGATATTCCGGCCGGCCAGACCGTCGGCATTGTCGGATCGTCGGGCTCGGGCAAGAGCACCTTCGCAAAGCTGGTGCAACGGCTCTATGTACCGCAGGGCGGCCGCGTGCTGATCGACGGCATGGATCTTGTCATGACCGACCCGGCCTGGCTGCGGCGGCAGATCGGGGTGGTTCTCCAGGAGAACATGCTGTTCAACCGCTCGGTGCGCGACAACATCGCGCTCGCCGATCCGACCCTGCCGATGGACCGAATCATGGAAGCGGCGAAGCTTGCGGGCGCCCATGATTTCATTCTGGAGCTCCCGGAGGGCTACGACACCGTCGTCGGCGAGCGCGGCTCGACGCTCTCGGGCGGGCAGCGCCAGCGCATCGCGATCGCCCGCGCACTCGTGACCAATCCGCGCATCCTGATCTTCGACGAAGCCACCAGCGCGCTCGACTATGAAAGCGAGCGGATCATCCATGACAACATGAAGGACATCGCGAAGGGCCGCACTGTCCTGATCATCGCGCATCGTCTCTCCACCGTCCGCGGCGCCGACCGCATCTTCACGCTGGAGCGCGGCCGTCTGGTCGAGGACGGCACGCATGACGCCTTGATCAGGAACGGCGGCCGCTATGCCACCTTGCACCGGCTTCAGGGAGGGATCTATGAGGTCGGCTAGCACCGCGCCGGCCCGGAAGCCGGAGCAGACCGTCGTTCCCTTCCGGAAGGCGAAGAGCCGGCGTGCCGAGGAAATCGCCTTTCTCCCGGCAGCGCTGGAGATCACCGAAACCCCGCCATCGCCGATCGGCCGCGCCATCGCGATGGCGCTGATGGCCCTTGTCTGTGCGGCGCTCGCGTGGTCCGCGTGGGGTACGATCGACATCGTGGCGTCCGCGACCGGCAAGGTGGTGTCGAGCGGGCGCAGCAAGGTGGTGCAGCCGTTCGAGACCGGCGTGGTGCGCGCCATCCAAGTGCAGGACGGGCAGGCGGTCAAATCCGGCGACGTGCTGATCGAGCTCGATCCAACCGTGAACGCCGCGGAGCGCGATCACCTGCACGACGATCTCGTGGCCGAACGTCTCAATAGCGCGCGCCTCCGCGCGGCGCTGGCCGCGGGCGAGGATGGCTCCGCCGATCTCGTTCCTCCCGCGAATGCCGATCCATCGCTGGTCGCGACGCAGCAGCAGCTTCTCGCCAACCAGGTGAGCGAGCACCGCGCCAAGCTCGCGGCCCTTGAACGCCAGGAGGCGCAGAAGGACGCCGAGCATCAGACCATCGCGGCGACGATCCACAAGCTGGGTGCATTGCTCCCCGTGACCGAGCAGCGCGTCGATATCCGCAAGACGCTGATGGAGAAGGAGATCGGTTCGAAGCTGACATATTACGAGACGCTTCAGCTCCAGATCGAGCAGCAGGAGGAGCTCGGTGTCCAACGCAGCCGCCTGAAGGAGGCCGAGCAGGCCGTCGCCGCGATCCGCGAGACCCGAATCCAGGCCGTGGCCGAGTATCGCAAAAGCCTGTCCGATGAGCTTGCCAAGAGCGGGCAGAAGGCCAACGGGATTGCGCGGGACCTGATCAAGGCGCAGCAGAGGACGCAGCTCCAGCAATTGACGTCACCGGTCGACGGCGTCGTGCAGCAGCTCGCGGTCCACACCATCGGCGGCGTGGTCACGCCGGCGCAGTCGCTGCTCGTGATCGTGCCGTCAGACACGCGGCTCGAGATCGAGGCGATGATCTCCAACCGCGACATCGGCTTTGTCGAGGCCGGGCAGGGCGCTGCCATCAAGGTCGACACCTTCAACTTCACCCGTTACGGCCTTTTGGAAGGCCGGGTGCTGAGCGTCTCGCAGGACGCCATCATTCGCGACCGACCGCCGGAGCGTAGCGGCGACCGCGCGGCCGGGACGCGGCACGATAGCAGCGAGCCCGACGGGCAGGAGCTCAGCTACAGCGCGCGTATCTCGCTCGATCGCGCGCAAATGCAAGTGGAAGATCGGCTCGTGAACCTGTCGCCGGGAATGGCCGTGACGGTGGAGATCCGAACCGGCTCGCGCACGATTCTGAGCTATCTGCTGTCGCCGCTGCAGCGCTACCGGCACGACATCATGCGGGAGCGTTAGTTCGCCGCCTGATCAAACTGCGCGCTCGCCTCGAGCCACTGTTCTTCCGCGCGCGCCAGCGCGTCGGCGGCGTTGGCGCGAGCCTTCGACAGTTGCGCGGCCTGCTTGGGATCCCGGGTGAAGATGTCGGGCAGGGCGAGCGCGGCGTCGATCTTGGCGATGATGTCGCTGACGCGCGCAATCTCGCTCTCGGCCTCCGCGATGCGTTTCTTCAGCGAGCCGCGATTGTCCGATTTGGGGCGCTGCGGCTTTTCGCTCGCCATGCTGCGCTCGCGCGGGGCGGGCTCGCCGTTGCGCGAGGACAGCACCAGGCGGCGGTACTCGTCGAGGTCGCCATCGTAATTGGTCACGGTGCGGTCGGCGACGATCCAGAGCTGGTCGGCGCAGGCCTCGATCAGGTAGCGGTCGTGCGAGACCATGATGATCGCGCCGGGAAACTCGTTGATCGCTTCGGCAAGTGCGGCGCGGCTGTCGATGTCGAGATGGTTGGTCGGCTCGTCCAGGATGATCATGTTGGGGCCGAAGAAGGTGGCAAGGCCCAGCAGGAGCCGGGCCTTCTCGCCGCCCGAGAGTTTGCCGGCCTTGGTGTCGGCCGCCTTGCCGGAGAAGCCGATCGCGCCGGCGCGGGCCCGCACCTTGGCTTCGGGCGCATCGCCCATCAGCTTGCGGACGTGGTCGTAGGCCGAGGCGTCCTCGTTCAGCTCGTCGAGCTGATGCTGCGCGAAATAGGCGATCGACAGCTTGTCGGCCCGCGTCACCTTGCCGGAGAAGGGCGCCAGACGCGCGGCGAGCAGCTTGACGAGTGTCGACTTGCCGTTGCCGTTGGCCCCTAACAGCGCAATGCGGTCGTCGTTGTCGATGCGTAGCGTCACGCGGCTCAGCACCGGTGTCGCCGGATCGTAGCCGACCGAGGCGTTGTCGACGGCGATGATCGGCGGCGAAAGGATTTTCTCCGGTGCCGGGAAGGTGATTTCGCGGACGTCCTCCGTCACCAGCGCCGCGATCGGCTTCAGCCGCTCCAGCATTTTTACGCGCGATTGGGCCTGGCGTGCCTTGGACGCCTTGGCCTTGAAGCGGTCGACGAAGGCCTGCAGGCGGGCGCGCTCGGCCTCCTGGCGCTTGACCGCCTTGGCATCGAGCAGTTCGCGCGCGGCGCGCTGCTCCTCGAAGGAGGAGTAGGTGCCCTTGTAGAGCGTGAGCTTGCCGCGCTCCAGATGCAGGATCTGGTCGACCGAGCTATCCAGCAGGTCGCGGTCATGGCTGATCACGATCACGGTGCGCGGATAATGCGCGAGGTGATCCTCCAGCCACAGCGTGCCTTCGAGGTCGAGATAGTTGGTGGGCTCGTCGAGCAGCAACAGGTCGGGTGCTGCAAACAGCGTCGCCGCCAGCGCGACGCGCATGCGCCAGCCGCCGGAGAATTCGGCGCAGGGCCGCAACTGGTCGGCGGCGGAGAAGCCGAGGCCGGAGAGGATGGCGGCCGCACGTGCGGGCGCCGAATGCGCGTCGATATCGACGAGCCGGGTCTGGATCTCGGCGATCCGGTGCGGATCGGTCGCGCTCTCGGCTTCGTGAAGCAGCGCGTCGCGCTCGAGGTCGGCTTTGAGCACGACCGAGATCAGGCTTTCGGGGCCGTTCGGTGCTTCTTGCGCCAGGCTGCCCACGCGCCAGCGGGGCGGCAGCGTCACCGAGCCGTGCTCGGCCGCAAGCTCGCCGCGGATCACCTTGAACAGCGTCGATTTGCCGGTGCCGTTGCGCCCGACCATGCCGACCCGCGAGCCGGGCGTGATCTGCACGGAGCTGTTATCGATCAGAAGGCGTCCGGCGAGGCGGATGGAGAGGTCGGTGATGGAGAGCATGCGGCCTTGTCACCGCAGCCGGGATCAAACGCAACCCGATTTTTCGCAAGCCAATATTTCGTCAGTGCTGGTCGCGCTCGCGCTTCCTCAACTCGTCCATCAGCTGTTCGAGATGCGTCGGGAGCCGGGGTTCGGGGCGAATGCTCTGCTGCAGCCGTTCGCCCACGGCATCGCAAATCGCGCGGCTGGTGCGCCGGTCGATCTGTTCGCTGTCATTGGCAGAAGGGCTAGCCATCGCAGGGTTCCGTATTTGCAAAGTAAACGACACGGTACCAAGTCATTGGCGCCCAAATGGTTTCGCGAACGTCAGGCTGGCCTGGCATTCTAGTAAAAATTGTATGAATTCGTCGTATCTGCCCAAATGCAAGGCCCCGGCGGGGGGGAACGCCGGGGCCTTGCTTGGAAGGTACTGCAGGGGGAACAGTACCTCAGGAAGGTATTTAGAAAGGTGCTTCAGAAGGTGCTTGCGGGCTCAGTAGCAGCGGTTGATCAGCCGCCAGCGGGGTCCCCAGGGGGTCGGCACCAGCCGGCGCACATAGCAGCCGCCATAACCGTAGGAGACGGGGGCAGCATAGAAGCGCGGTCCGCCCCAGCCCCAGCCGCCGTGATGCCAGCCGCCACCGCCGTGCCAGCCCCAGCCGCCGCCATGCCAGTGAGCGGAGGCGGAGGTGGGAGCCAGCGCGGCACCCAGCGCGACCGCGGCGACTGCAGCGAGCGAAAGTTTCCTCAACATGGTGATCTCCTCAAAACTGCCGGCGCGGGGCAATCGCGTCGATGGAAAGGCCGCCGAAACGGTTCGCCTCGGGGGGAGGCTTTGGTTTCGATGGCGTTGACGTTACGCCAGCGAGACTGAACCAAAACCTGATAGAGCCTTCAGATTGGGTTCATCTCCGTGAAATCGTCGTAATCCATGTTGGAATCCGGCCGGGCGAAGCGACCGCAAGGCCGTTCCGGCGGTCGCTTGCCGGATCGCGAAGGCGCCGATATAAGCCCCGCAACTCCGAACCACCCTTTTTCTCTTCAAGGACAAGATCATGGCCATCGAACGCACTTTCTCGATCATCAAGCCCGACGCGACTGCGCGTAACCTGACCGGCGCCGTGAACGCCGTGATCGAGAAGGCGGGCCTGCGCATCGTCGCGCAGAAGCGCATCCGTATGACCAAGGAACAGGCCGAGACGTTCTACGCCGTCCACAAGGCCCGTCCGTTCTTCGGCGAGCTCGTGGAGTTCATGACCTCGGGCCCGGTTGTGGTCCAGGTGCTGGAAGGCGAGGGCGCGGTCGCCAAGTACCGTGACGTAATGGGCGCGACCGATCCGTCCAAGGCGGCCGACGGCACCATCCGTAAGCTCTACGCAAAGTCGATCGGCGAGAACTCCGCCCACGGCTCGGACGCCCCGGAGACCGCCGCGATCGAGATCGCGCAGTTCTTCTCGGGCAACGAGATCGTCGGCTGAGCTTTCAGCCGATAAGTTAAGTCGACGGGGCGAAAGGACGTATTGTGAACTGGCTCTGGCAGATCTTCGATCCCGCCACGATCGGGGCATTCTTCATCCAGTTCCGCAATGAGATGGCCGAGCCGACCTTCTGGATTGCGGTCGGCAAGATCATCTGGATCAACATCCTTTTGTCCGGCGACAATGCGCTGGTGATTGCGCTTGCCTGCCGCGGCCTGACGCCGCGGCATCGGCTGTGGGGCATGGTGCTCGGGGCGGGCGCTGCGGTGCTGCTGCGGATCATCTTCACCGGCATCGTCGCGAGCCTGATGGCGCTGCCGTACCTCAAGCTGGTCGGCGGCCTCGCGCTGATCGTGATCGCGGCAAAGCTGCTCGTGCCCGAAAACGAGGACGAGGACGGCGTCGAATCAGCCTCGCATCTGTGGCAGGCGGTGCAGATCGTCGTCATCGCCGACATCGTCATGAGCCTCGACAACGTCATTGCGGTCGCCGCGGCGGCCAATGGCAGCGTGCCGCTGCTGGTGCTCGGCCTTGCCATCAGCGTGCCCCTGATCGTCGCCGGTGCGGCGCTGATCATGGCGCTGCTGTCGAAGCTGCCGATCCTGGTCTGGGCCGGCGCGGCGCTGCTCGGCTGGATCGCGGGCGAGGTGATCGCAACCGATCCCGGCATCGCGCCGAAGCTGCACACGCTATCCGAAGGTCCGTTCGGCACCTCGCTGGACAAGATGCTCGGCAGCCTGCACGTCCCGCCGCAATTCGCCCATGGCGGCGGTGGCGCGGAATATCTCTGCGCAGCGCTCGGCGTCATCGTCGTGCTGCTGGTCGGCTCGATCTGGCGCCGGCGCAGCCTGAGTCTCGCCGCGCTCGAGCACGCAAAAGCGTCAGCTGAATAAGCCCTACCGCCGTACGATCGACCCCGATCGTCCGATCAGGCGGGCGAGCTGCTTGAAGCGGCTGCCGACGCGGTCGGCGACGAGATCGCCGAGCCTGTGCTCGAACACCAGCATCAGGTTGCGCCCCTGGCTGCGGAAATGCGTGGCGGGTAGCACGCCCGGGCGCGCCGCCGAGATCAGATGCGCGACACGGAACGCCGCCCCAAGGAGGCGGGCGCGCTCGAGCTGCGCCGGTGTCAGCAGCTCCTGCATCGTCAGCGGCGGCTGGTTCTCTTCGCTCAAGCCCGCATAGCGATAGAACACCGACAGGCCGACAAAGGCGCGCTCGATGTGCGTGATTGCGCCGAAATTGCCGTTGACGACGAGGCTCAGCGTTTGCTCGCCGCGATGGTCGGGATGCACACGCCAGCCGATGTCGGAGAGCAGGCAGGCGGCGTGGCGAAGCCGGCGGTCCTCCCCGGTCTCGCGCAGCTTGACAACGCGCGCGAGGCGGTCGGTCCAGGCGATCAGCTCGCGCGCATGCTTGGCCGAGCGTGACAGCAGCTGGTTCAGCTCTTCGGCCGCGCAGATCAGCCCGTCCTTGTTGCGCTCGCTCTCCGAGAGCTTCTCGTGCAGCAGACCTTCGCGCACCCCGAAGGTCGAAAACACGATGGTCTTCGGTTTTGCGACCCGGATGATGTGCTCGAGCACCAGCGCGGCATAGGTGAGGAGAGGGCGCCGCGCATCCGCGACGACCTCGATGTCGGCGAGCATGTTGGCGGCTGCAAGACGACGCAGACGACGCGAAAAGTCGAGCGCTTCGGCGGCCGAAATCGAATAGCCGTGCATCACCTGGAGCGGGTACCCGCTCTGGATGATGTGGATGCGCGCAAGCGCGCGCCAGGTGCCGCCGACCGCATAGAAGCTGCGGCCGCTGCCCGCCTTGAGCTGCGCCACATCGTCGATTGCCTCGCGGACGATGCGGTCGGCGCGCTTGAGCGATTTGTGCGCGAGGTCCTGCAGCGCGAGGCCGCCGAGCGGCAGCGTCACGCCGCTGCGCACGCTGCTCCCGCGCACGTCGATCAGCTCGAGCGAGCCGCCGCCGAGATCGCCGACGATGCCGTCGGGGCGGTGAATGCCCGAGAGCACGCCGAGCGCCGACAGCTTCGCTTCGCGCGGTCCCGACAGGATCTCGATCTTCACGGCGCAGATGCGCTCGGCTTTGGCGATAAAGTCGGGGCCGTTGGAAGCATCGCGGCAGGCCGCGGTCGCAATCGCAAACACGCGGCCGACCTGCATCACGCGGCACAACGCCCGAAAACGCTTCAGCGAGGTCAGCGCCTTGTCGACGGCATCCGGCGCGAGCAGGCCCGTGCTCTGCACCTCGCGCCCGAGGCCGCACAGCGTCTTCTCGTTGAAGATCGGAATCAGGCTCCGTGTCAGTCCCTCGTAGACGACGAGACGAACCGAGTTGGAGCCGATGTCGATGACCGCAACGCTAGCGCCACGCTTGCGCGGCCGTTTCAAGGCAGAAATCTCCGGTCAGGACTGATGGCGTTCGTTTCTGCGCGTGAGACGGCGCGGCGAGGATTCCTTGAGCGACTTTCCACGGCCAGACAGACTCGGATTTGTCATGAAGTAGTTGTGCACGTTGAAAGGCTCCTCGCCCTTCGCGGTCTTCATACGCGTTGAGGACCCGTCCGGCAACAACTGCCAGCTCTGCTCATTGTCCTTCAGGTTCGCGACCATGATCTGTTCGAGAACCTGCTGATGCACCGTGGGATTTTGCAGCGGACACAGCACCTCGACGCGGCGGTCGAGGTTGCGCGGCATCATATCGGCTGACGAGATATACACAGCCGCTTTCGCGCTCGGCAGGCCCTGGCCCATGCCGAAGCAGTAGATTCGGCCGTGTTCCAGAAAGCGTCCGATGATCGACTTGACGCGGATGTTCTCCGACAGGCCGGGAATGCCGGGTCGCAGGCAGCAGATACCGCGGACCACGAGCTCGACCTGCACGCCCGCCTGTGAGGCCTCGTAGAGCGCGTCGATGATATCGGGGTCGACCAGCGCATTCATCTTCATCCAGACCGCGCCGGGCTTGCCGTGACGCGCGTGCTCGGTCTCGCCCTGGATGTGCTCGATGATGCGCTTGCGCAGGGTCAGCGGCGACACCGCCATCTTTTCCAGATCGCTTGGTGCGGCGTAGCCCGTGATGAAGTTGAACACGCGCGCGGCGTCGCGGCCGATAGTCGGTTCCGAGGTGAAGTAAGAGAGGTCCGTATAAATACGCGCGGTGACCGGGTGATAGTTGCCGGTGCCGGTATGGACGTAAGTGGTGAGGCTGCCGCCTTCGCGGCGTACCACCATCGAAAGCTTCGCGTGCGTCTTCAACTCGAGGAAGCCGTAGACGACCTGCACGCCGGCCCGTTCGAGGTCGCGCGCCCAGCGGATGTTGGCTTCTTCGTCGAAGCGCGCCTTCAGCTCAATCAGCGCGGTGACGGACTTGCCGGCTTCGGCCGCTTCCGCCAGCGTGCGCACGATCGGCGAGTTGTTGGAGGTGCGATAGAGCGTCTGCTTGATCGCGACGACGTCGGGGTCGCGCGCGGCCTGCTGCAGGAATTGCACCACCACGTCGAAGGATTCGTAGGGGTGATGGACGACCAGGTCCTTCTGGCGAATGGCGGCAAAGATGTCGCCGCCATGCTCGCGCACGCGTTCGGGATGGCGCGGCACGTAAGGGGTGAATTCGAGATCGGGCCGGTCGAGCCGGGTGAGCTGCGAGAGCTCGTTCATGGCGAGCACGCCGTCGACCAGGAACACTTCGTCGTCGGCGGCCGACAGCGCGTGCTGCACGAAGCTGCGCAGCTGCTCCGGCATCTTGGCGTCGATCTCGAGCCGGATCACCGACCCGCGGCGGCGGCGCTTCAGCGCGGTCTCGAACAGGCGGACGAGGTCTTCGGCCTCTTCCTCGATTTCGAGCTCGGAGTCGCGGATGATGCGGAAGGCGCCCTGGCCGTGGAGATTGTAGCCGGGGAACAGGCGGTTGATGAAAAGACCGGTCACCTGCTCCAGCGAGATCAGGCGCACCACCTTGCCGTCGGTCGGCAGGCGGATGAAGCGATCGATCTTGCCGGGCATGCGGATCAGCGCGTTCATCTGCTTGCCGTCGATGGCGCGCGTGAGCTGGAGCGCGATGGTGAAGCCGAGGCTCGGGATGAACGGGAAGGGGTGGGCCGGATCGATCGCCAATGGCGTGAGCAGTGGGAACACGTTGTTGAGGAAATAATCCTCGAGCCAGGTCCGCTCCGTCTTGCTGACCTCCTTGCCGTCGACCAGCGCGATGCCGACCCCGGCGAGGGTGCCGCGCAAATCGGCCCAGATCGCCTGCTGGTCGGAAGCAAGCCGCGAAACGGTGCGGTTGATGAGCGCGAGTTGCTCGGACGGGGTCAGGCCATCGGGGGCACGTTCGGCGATACCCTCGCGCACCTGCGCCTTGATGCCGGCGACGCGGACCATGAAGAATTCGTCGAGGTTATTTGCGGAGATCGACAGGAATCGCACCCGCTCCAGCACCGGATGGCTGGGATTGACCGATTCCTCCAGGACACGGCGGTTGAAATGCAGCCAGGAGAGCTCGCGATTGATGAATCGCTCGGGGCTTGAGGCGATCGCCGGAAGGCTCTCGGATTCCGCAGCTTTCTCTTTTGTTTCAATAGCTTGCACGAAATCCATGAGAAGTCGGTCCATTCAGTTCGCCCCAATTTGCGTCTTATGCGCAAAGCCGGCCGGAGCATGTGTTAGTGCGATGACGTTTCGATGACATTGATGTTCCGCTGCCTCGCCGCGTCAAGCGGGCGCAAAGTGGACCAAAGGGGGACTTGGCGGTCAGGCGTCGCGCAGCAGTTCAGCGGCGAGCGCCCGGGTGACGGGGCGGCCGAGCCGGAGCGCCTCGCCGTCGAGCAGCTCCACGGCGCGCCGGGCGGCGGCCGACGACCGCTCCAGCCGGGTCGCGAGGTAGCTGACCACGCTTTCGTCCACGGAGAGCTGGCGGTCGGCGCAGAACTTGACGATCAGGCCGCGGAACAGCTGGTCGTCTGGCGGCGCCAGCGAAATCACCGGAATCGTCCGCAGCCGGGAGCGGAGGTCTCGGAGCTCCACCTCGATCGCCGCCGGCGCCTCACGTCCGGTGAACAGCACATAGGCGCCGTCTTCGCGGGCGAGGTTCATCAGATGGAAGAGGGCGCGCTCGTCAAAATCCGTGGCCTTGAGATCCTCGACCACCAGCGCGCCGGTCGCGAGCGCGCCGGGGACGCTGGCTGCGGTCAGCGCATTGGCCGCGCTCGAACGGGCGCCGGCCTCCTCGGCCCAGATCGCGCCGAGATGGCTCTTGCCTGAGCCTTCGGGGCCGGCGAGCCACATGACCCGGTTCGGCCATTCCGGCCAGCCGTCGATCAGCGCGAGGCCTGCGGCATTGGCAGGGCCCTCGAGGAAATTGTCCCGGCTGAGGCTCTCCGCATGCGGAAGCGAAAACGCCAATTGTCGGGGATGAACGCGGCCTGCCACGCTTGCTTTGCTCCGTGCCGGCGCGCCGGCTGTGTTTGAAGAGGATAGACTTATTCGATCGGGAGTTGGCCTTTTGCGCGGCCGCCTCCCGGCTCATTTGGCCCCGATCGTGCTACTTGGCATCAATAGTGCTACTTGCCATCAATAGTGCTCATGTGCCGTAGCCACTCGACGAGATAGAGCGACACGGAGGACAGCGTGAACACCGTAACGAGGCCCATCAGGATGATATCATAGGGCCCCGACTTGAAGCCGAAGGCGAGCGAGGCCAGCACCAGCGCCGCATAGGCCACCTGGGCCGCGGTGTTGAGCTTGGAGACCATCGACGGCTTCATCTCGACCGGCTTGTCGAACAGCCAGGACACGATCACTGCCGCCACGATCATGATGTCGCGCGACACCACCAGGATCACGATCCAGCGCGGAATGTCGCCCCAGATGCCGAGCGCGAGGTAGATCGACACCAGCAGCGCCTTGTCGGCCAGGGGGTCGAGCAGGGCGCCTAGCTCGCTCGCCATGTTGAAGCGCTTGGCCAGAAAGCCGTCGACGGCGTCGCTGATGCCGGCGACCAGGAAGACGGTGAACGCCACCTCCATTTGGCTCGACACGATGGCCCAGACGATGATCGGGACCAGCATGATGCGGCCCAGGGTAATGATGTTCGGAATACTCACGCGGCGCTTCCCGGCACCCGACCTGACCTCGAAATCCGGCCCCTTGGAGGCCGAACCGGTTGATATCTACATAGTATAGGGCGGGGCGCCACGCTTGCCATTGCGTGTCCCCGGAATTCGACGTAACCAGCCGCAAACCCACTGGAAATCGGGCATGACCGACCGCAAAAACGGCCTCACTTACGCCGATTCAGGCGTCGATATCGACGCGGGCAACCGCCTGGTCGACCTGATCAAGCCGATGGTGCGCGCCACTGCACGGCCAGGCGCCGACGCCGAGATCGGCGGATTCGGCGGCCTGTTCGACCTCAAGGCGGCCGGCTTCAAGGACCCTGTCCTGGTCGCGGCCACCGACGGCGTCGGCACCAAGGTCAAGATCGCGATCGAGACCGGCCTGCATGGCGGGATCGGCATCGACCTCGTCGCCATGAGCGTCAACGACCTCGTGGTGCAGGGCGCCGAGCCGCTGTTCTTCCTCGACTATTTTGCCTGCGGCAAGCTCGACCCGGAGGCGACCGCCTCGATTGTCGCCGGCGTCGCCGAAGGCTGCCGCGAGTCCGGCTGCGCGCTGATCGGCGGCGAGACCGCTGAAATGCCCGGCCTCTACAAGGACGGCGACTATGATCTCGGCGGCTTTGCCGTCGGCGCAGCCGAGCGGGGCACGCTGCTGCCGCGCAAGGACATTGCCGCAGGCGACGCCGTGATCGGCCTGGCCTCGTCGGGCGTGCACTCCAACGGCTTCTCGCTGGTGCGCAAGATCGTGGAACAATCCGGCCTCGGCTTCGAGGCGCAGGCGCCGTTCGCGCCGGTGATGACGCTTGGCGGCGCGCTGCTGACGCCGACGCGGCTCTACGTCAAATCCTGCCTGCGCGCGATCCGCGAAACGGCTGCGGTGAAGGGCCTCGCCCACATCACCGGCGGCGGCTTCACCGACAACATTCCGCGCGTGCTGCCGAGCCATCTCGGTGTCGGCATCGATCTGGCGCGCCTGCCCGTGCTGCCCGTGTTCAAATGGCTGGCGGCGCAAGCCGGCATCGCCGAGCTCGAAATGCTCAGGACCTTCAACTGCGGCATCGGCATGATCGCGATCGTCGAGCCTGAGAAGGTCGACGAGGTCGTGCGGGTTTTCACCCATGCCGGCGAGACCGTGGCGCAACTCGGCACCGTGATCCCGGCCGAGGGCGAGCACCGCGTCGTCTATAACGGCCATCTCGACCTGGCGCTGTGATGAAGCGCCGCGTCGCCATCCTGATTTCCGGCCGCGGCTCCAACATGTCCGCGCTGATCAAGGCAGCAAGCGCGGCGGATTTTCCTGCCGAAATCTCGCTCGTCGTCTCGAATAAGGCCGACGCGCTCGGGCTCGAACGGGCCAAGGCGGCCGGCGTGAAAACGCAGGTGATCGAGAGCAAGCCGTTCGGCAAGGATCGCGCCGGCTTCGAGGCGGTGCTGCAGGCAGCGCTCGACCTGCACGGCATCGAGCTGATCTGCCTCGGCGGCTTCATGCGCCTGTTCACCGCCGAATTCGCCAGGGCCTGGTACGGGCGGATGCTCAACATCCATCCCTCGCTGCTGCCGTCCTTTCCCGGCCTCGATCCGCACGGCCAGGCCTTGCGCGCCGGCGTAAAGCTGTCCGGCGCGACAGTGCACTTCGTGATCCCCGAGACCGACGCCGGTCCGATCGTGATGCAGGGCGCGGTGCCCGTCGGCGACCATGATACTGGCGAAACGCTGTCGGAGCGCATCCTCGAAGTCGAGCACCGCATCTATCCCGCAGCGCTGAGCCTGCTTGCGACCGGCAAGGTCCGGATCGAAGGCGATGTTTGCAAGACGGTGGGCAGTTCGGCGTCGGAGAATTTTTTGGTTGCGCCCGTGGTGAGCTAGGGCAGAACCGCGCGGCTGTTCGATATGGTTTGCCGGCTCGCCGTTGCCGACATATCCGAGAATGCGGAAACCTGCCGCGGTCTCCTCTTCTGCGAACCGAGTACGTTTCAAGATTGCTCGGACGAGGTCGCGCTGCTGCGGCGTTTCCACGGACAGTTCTACCCACTCCATCCACACCCAGCCGTCTTGCAGCCAATGATAATACCATTCTCCATCCGGGGAGCCGTGGACGCCGCTTTCAAAGTCTTTGCAACGAAAAGCGGGTTGATCGGCTCGGTCGAGGTCGAGTATTGCAGTTCGCAGGTCTCGCCATTTGGTGTCATTAGCGAGAGAAATACTCCGATCGTTGTAACCATCGCTCTATCGCTCACGGCGCTGCAAACGGGTCGAGCAGCGCCACACCGGTCGATTCAATATCGGCAATGTTGCGCGTCACCAGTGTTAGGCCGTGGACCTTGGCAGTGGCGGCGAGGAGACTGTCGATGAGTGGCAGCGGATTGGGAACTCCAAGGAGTGCCCAGGTGTCGGCGATGCTCTCATCAATGGGCAGAACCCGATCCGCAAGTCTTGTCCTCATCTGCGAAAACCACCGATCGAGAGATTTTGCCTGGAGCGGATCGCTTCGCCTTTTTAGTTCGATGTCTCGGCGAATTTCAGCCAGAACCAAGACGCTGGTTCCGATTTCTTCGGCTGGGATCTGATTAACCCAACGAATGACGTTTGGGTCGGCCCGCTCGCGCTTACGAATTTCGGAAATGACGTTGGTATCGACCAGAAACTTCACAAGTCGACCTCTCGCCAGCCGTCACGCCGTGGCTGATCGAACACACCCTCGAACGCGTCATCGGGAAGTTCCGAGCCAAAAACGTCGAAGGCCGTCCTGACCTCAGGATTGAGAAGGGCGCTGGCGAGCGTCGATCGAAGTGCCGCAGCTCTTTCCGGTTTGTCGCGTAGGGTTTCCGCCAAGGCACGGATGAGGCTTGCGTCCTTCTTCGCGGCTTGGACTTCAACCCGTACCAAACCACGCGCTGCGGCGCGGCGCCGATGGGTTCGGGTTGCCTTTCGCTGGGATTTCGTCGACACGGCCCGCTCCGAAATAAATCTCCGGTAATATAACCGGAAATCTACATAAAGTCCAATTGGAAGAAACAGGGCCAAAAACAAAATCCCCCGGCAGAGCCGGGGGCAACGTCATGATCTCTCGCGCTTAGCTTTGAGAGAAATCAGGAGACCTTGAGGTTTTCCGCGGATGCCTTGCCGCGGTTTTCCACGAGGTCGTATTCAACCGCCTGGTTTTCATTGAGGGTCGAGAGTCCGGCACGCTCGACGGCAGAGATGTGGACGAACACGTCCTTGTCGCTGCCGTTCGGCTTGATGAACCCGTAGCCCTTGGTCGGGTTGAACCATTTGACGGTGCCCTTTTGTGGCATCGTTAGTCTCCTCCGCTAGATACAAAAAAGACGCGGCCGCATTTCGCGTGCCACGCCACAAACGGGCTTCCGGAAGTCTGTTCGAGTCTTGAGTCTCAATGTCGCGAAACGCACAGCCGAGCGCCAATTCCGATTGTGTGCGGTATTCCAACACGAAAACCACGCGCTAGCAAGCCGCGCGCAAATTTCAAGGCCGGACCGGGCCTGCGCCGTTGCAATTTGCGACCTGTGGCCGCGGAACCACAATCAGGGGCAATCGCCCCTGCGATAGTGTGCCAAACGGTTGACCCTTAGTGGCAGTTCAGCACAAATCGCCGCACCCGCTCGCTGTTCGTGTTGTATTTTTGCGGGCCGTCATTTTGCTTTGGGATTTGTCATCATGAGCTGCCCCTCGCAGCCCTCCGGAACACGGCAGACGATCGGGCTGGACCGCGTCCGCCGGGTCGCGGCCGCGATTGCGATGGCCACTGCGATGGCCACTGCGATGGCCTTGGCAATCGTCGTGACGATATCGGCGGCGACGCCGGCGTTCGCGCAGAGCCCGACGCCCACTCCGACGCCCACTCCGACGCCGACGCCTACTCCGTCTCCGACGCCGATCCCGGTCCCGACGTCGACCAACTACGACCAGTCCGCCGGCAACTCCACGCTCAATCTCGGCTCGAACTTCCTGGAGCGCCTGGGAAATCAGGCCTCTGGCGGCGTCAATCGCGCGTTCCGCACCAACCCCGGCGGTGGCGGAGCCTCGGCGAGCACGGAGGATCCGCGTTACCGCACCTGGTACGAGGGCTACGGCATTTCGGTCCGGACCGATCCGCAAGGCGATTTCGTCGGCGACAAGCGCAAGACGTTCGGCGGCGTCGCCGGTTTCGGTGCGCGGGTCGCGCCGGGCGTCAATCTCGGCTTCTCCGTCGACCAGAGCCATACCGATATCGACGTGCCGCTCGCGCTGCAGTCGGCGTCGCTCGACCTGACCCAGATCGGCTTCAACGGCTCCGTCGACAAGGGACCGTGGACCTGGGCCTTTGCGGTGGTGCACGGTTTCGGCAAGGTCCATTCCAGCCGGGACACCGGCTTTGGTGTTGCGACGGCCGGCTATCGCGCCGCGGTCGACGGCGCACTGACCGAGATCAGCTACTACTGGACCAAGGACCAGATGCGCGTCGTGCCCAAGGGCGCGCTCGAATATGTGCGGGCCACCGGCGCGGCGTTCCAGGAGGCCGGCGGGCTCGATCCGCTCAACGTCGGCTCGAGCGCGCTCGCGCGCGCGCGCGTCATGATCGGCGCCGAGATCGGGCGATACTTCATTTTCGACCGGAAGATCCTGGACTTGTCAGCCTATGGCAAGTTCGTCGACAATTTCTATCAGGATCTGGGATCGGTCCAGGTCAGCCTGGGCACCCAGAGCATCATCGTCCCCGGCATCGGCGAGAGCCGCTACGGCATGGACGCCGGCGCCTCGGCGTCACTCAGCCTGACCAACACCGCGCGGCTCTACGTCAATTACGACGGCAAGTTCCGCAACGAGCTGACATCGCACCAGGGCACGATCGGCTTCGAATATCGGTGGTGAGGCGAGCTTACTTCGGCGTCGCTGCAACGTATCCGGACAATCCAAAGCCTTCGCGTGCCGCCGTCATCATCGGCACCAGCGCGTTTGGATGGATGAACTCGTCGCGGAAGCAGGGATGGGTCTTGGGGTCGAAGATCTTCTTCAGCCAGTCGACCACGATCTTGTGCCGCTCGGAGGCGCGGAACTCCTTGTGATAGGTGAGCCAGAGGTCGGCGTGGTGGCTGACGCCGAGGTCGACGGCGACAAGCGGCACACCGAGCGCGATCGACACCGTCGGCAGGAAGCCGATGCCGGCGCCGCGCTCGACCGCATAGAGCACGCCGACGGAAGAATTGGTCTTGATCCCGACGATGCCTTCCAGCGATTTCAAACCGAGCACGCGGGCATAGGCGCCGTCGTCGACCTGCGGCGCGCTCTGCTTGATGATGCGGTGGCTCGGCAACTCGGCGAGCGTCGCCGGCACGCCGTAGAGATCCGCATAGTCCCTGGAGACGAAGGGATAGATGTGCAGCCGGCCAAGCTTGGCGACGATGAGATCGGGATTGGTCGGCGGCTCGAGCTGGATCGCAATGTCCGACTCCAGCCGCGCGACGTCGGCCTGCTCCATCGCACAACGCAGGTCGACGGTGATCTTGCGATAGGTCTTCTGGAAATCGATCAGCCGCGGCAGGATCCAGAAATTGCCTGGGCCCTCCGTCACTGCGACGCGCACCGTGCCCGACGTGTCGTTTTGGGATCGCGAGGCGCGGCGGAAGACGTTGAAGGCGTGACGCTCCATATGCGCGACGTCGGCAATCATCGCGGTGCCTTCGTCGCTGAGCGTGAGCCCGCTCTGGTCGCGCAGGAAAAGCTTGCAGCCGATGCTCTCTTCGAGCCGGTCGATCCGGCGCATCAACGTGGTGGAGGTGAGCCCGAGCTCTTCGCCCGCATTTCGGAAGCTTTTAAATTTGGCGCAAGCTAAAAAGAGCTTCAAATCGTCCCAGGACGCATTTAGCGCTTCTTCATGGTGGTGCTTCATTGCAGCACCCCGGTGCAATACTTGCTGCATACTCCTGATCTCCAGCCGCTAGGCTTCTCCTCGTAGCGGCGTACAAAACCCCGGGACGATAGAGGCACGACATGGGTATGGAAAGGGGCTCGTTTGCCGCAAGGCATGATTTCGACGCTTTGCCGC
The DNA here is from genome assembly GCF_040546905.1 of Bradyrhizobium sp. S3.3.6. Lineage (NCBI taxonomy): Bacteria > Pseudomonadati > Pseudomonadota > Alphaproteobacteria > Hyphomicrobiales > Nitrobacteraceae > Bradyrhizobium > Bradyrhizobium sp. S3.3.6. The sequence goes on from NZ_JBEPOT010000002.1 coordinate 56,959, forward strand.
TGAGCCCTGACGTGGATGTCCGGTGCGCGCAATTCGGGGAAATCGCCGCGCTTTCGGAAATGGCGCACCGCCTGGTGCCGGGTGTGCAGATCGGGGCGATGGAGCTTGCGAAGTATTTCGCCTTCGATCCCCAGAGCATCCTGACGTTCACCCGGAACGGCAATCTGCTCGGCGGCATGGCCTTCCTGTTTCTCAACGACCGCGGGCATGATGCATTGCTGCTCGACGATATCAGTCTGACGGCGCCCGAGACGCACTACCTCGCTTCCGCGAATGAGGATGTTTCGGCGATCTACATCTGGGCGATCGCGGCGACCGGCCGCGGCATCGCCGGTCTCGGCAAGGCCGCGGCTCATCTGCGGCAGATAAGGTTTCGCGGCGCGGACTGCTATGCGCAGCCGTCAACCGTGGCCGGACGCGAAATCATGAAGGCGACGGGCTTCGCGCCCATTTCGAGCTTCCAGCCCGACCTCTGGTGTTACGAGCGCCCCTGGCACCGGCAGCCCATGCTCATGCCGGGCGCGATCACCCAACCAAGGAGCTTTTCAGATGCACGGCACTAGGATTCCTCTCGCCAAGCCTGACTCCCGCGCCATCACCGTTCGCCTTGCGCGCGATCCGAGCGACCTCATGCTGGTCACGGCCATTCGCTCCGCAGTCTATCTCGCCGAGCAGGATTGTCCGTTTGATGAGGAGTTCGACGGCAACGACATGGTTGCCGCACATTTCATCGGCTACATCGGCAACGAGCCGGCGGGCTGCTTGCGGGTGCGCTTCTTCGGCGACTTCGCCAAGGTCGAGCGGCTTGCGGTGCGGCACCAATATCGGCGCTCGCGCATCTCGTTCAAGCTGGTGCAGGCCAGCGTCGACTATGTGAAGCGCAAGGGGTTCCGCAAGATCTATGGTCAGGCCCAGGACCGGCTGGTCGATTTCTGGGCTCATTTCGGCGCCAAGCCACTCGGCCACAATCGCAAGATCACCTTCTCGGATTTCTCCTACACGGAAATGCTGCTGGAGATCGAGCCGGGGCCGGACGCGATCACGCTGGACAGCGATCCCTACGTGATCATCCGTCCCGAGGGCGACTGGGACCGGCCGGGCGTGCTGGATGCCTCGGCGGGACGGGCGGTGACCTCGCCGCTGCGGGACCTCGCGCCCGCCGATCGCTGAAACTGGTGCAGCTCGGCGCAAGATGATGCCGGTCTCTCTCCACGACGATCCGCTGGTCCTGGTCTGTGCGGACCTTCAGGTCGAATATCTGACCCCCGGGCGTCGCCACGTCATTCTCGATGGCGACGCCGCCACCTCGCGCTGCCTGGAACTGCTGACGCTGTGGCGCAGCAACCACTGGCCGGTGATGCATTTGAAGCGTATAGCGCAGGCTGCGTGGTTCAATCCGTCATCCAGGCTGACCGATTGGATCGCGGAGGCGAGGCCGCGTCCGGGCGAGATGACGTTCGAGCACCCGTTGCCCTCGGCCTACAGCTCGTCGCGTTTCGTGGACTACATGTCCAGCGTCCGCAATGTGCGTTGCGTGGTAACGGGCTTTTCGCTCGACGAGACCATCCTGGCCACCGTGGTCGAGGGATTTCACCGCAGCCACCGCTATCAGGTGGTCGTCGATGCCACGGCCTGCCGGCAGCCGGGAACGGGCGAGGCGGCCGCTTACAAGCAGTCGGTGGTGAATGTCATCGCCAACTTTGCTACACTCCAGTCCAGCGCCGAACTGATCAGAATCAGCGGCGCCGTCGCGGTCTGAGAGACGCGATCGGCGGATGGATGGGGTGGGACATTGTCTCGGGAGGACGAGCTCAAGGAGCTGGCGAACGAGCTGTCGCGTGCCGTCGAGACGGCGCGCCGGGTAGGCCTGTCCACGACCGCCTATCTGCTGTCGATGGCGCTGGTCGAGGTGCGGGAAGCTGTAGCAGACGGCGAGGGAGATGACGACGGCGCGGCCTGAGCGCCGTCTTGTGTGCGGCTTTGTGCATCGCTGCTGAGCGCTTGCTGCCGACGAATTGGCGTTGCAAGTTTTCCCTCGCCGCAATAGCCAAGTAGCCTGATAACCTAGCCTGATAACCGATCGATGGCGTTGGCCGTGCCGGCGACGTGATGACTTGAGGGATCCCTGCAAATGTCCATGCTGCCCAATTCGCAAGAAGCCCGCGATGTGGCCTACCAGCTCCACGCCTACACCAACGCGCGCGCCCATCAGCAGGCAGGTCCCCTGGTGATCGAGCGCGGCGAGGGCCCCTACGTGTTCGATGCGTCGGGCAAACGCTATTTCGAGGCGATGGCGGGCTTGTGGAGCGTCGGGCTCGGCTTCAACGAAAAGCGGCTGGTCGAGGCCGCGCACAAGCAGATGCAGGCGCTGCCGTTCTATCACACCTTCTCGGCCAAATCGCACGGGCCCTCGATCGACCTCGCCGAGAAGCTGGTCGCGCTCGCGCCGGTGCCGATGAGCAAGGTGTTCTTCACCAATTCCGGCTCGGAGGCGAACGACACCGTCCTGAAGCTGATCGCCTATCGTTCGAATTCGCTCGGTCAGCCCCAGCGCAAGAAGATCATCAGCCGCATGCGCGCCTATCACGGCGTCACCATTGCCTCGGCGAGCCTCACCGGCCTGCCCAACAACCACCGTTCGTTCGATCTGCCGCTGCCGAACATCCTGCACACGGGCTCGCCGCATTTCTACAAGGATGGTGCGCCCGGCGAGAGCGAGGAAGCCTTTGCGACGCGCCGGGCCGAGGAGCTCGACGCGCTGATCCAGAAGGAGGGACCCGATACGATCGCGGCCTTCTTTGGCGAGCCGGTGATGGGGGCGGGCGGCGTGATCGTGCCGCCGGCGACCTATTGGGACAAGATCCAGAAGGTCCTGAACAAGTACGACATCCTGCTGATCGCCGACGAGGTGATCTGCGGCTTTGGACGCACCGGCAAGATGTTCGGCTGCGAGACCTATGGCATCAAGCCCGATGCGATCGTCGTTTCCAAGCAGATCACCTCGAGCTACTTCCCGCTGTCGGCGATCATCATGAACGAGCGCATGTTCGAGCCGATCGCGGACGAGAGCAACAAGATCGGCGTGCTCGGCCACGGCTTCACCGCCGGTGGCCATCCGGTCGGCTCGGCGATTGCGCTGGAAAACCTCAAGATCATCGAGGAGCGCGGCCTGGTCGCGCATGCCGCCGAGCTCGGCGGTTACATGCAAGGCAAGCTGCGCGAGCTGACCAGCCATCCGCTGGTCGGCGAGGTCCGCGGCGTCGGCATGATCGCAGCGCTCGAGCTCGTGCTCGACAAGGGCCGCAAGACCGCGGCCGCGACGCCCGGCGCCGTCGGCGGCATGGCGAGCCGCATGCTGCAGGAGCGTGGCGTGATCTCGCGCAACATGCTGGACGCCATCGCCATCTGCCCGCCGCTGATCGTCACCAAGGCTCAGATCGACGAGCTGATCGCGGCGATATCAGGCGTGTTGAACGACGTGATGCCGGAAGTGGCGAAGCTCACGCCGGCGTAGGCTCTCTTCGTCGTTGCGAGGAGCGAAGCGACGAAGCAATCCAGACTGTGTCCGCGGAGACGGTCTGGATTGCTTCGCTTCGCTCGCAACGACGACGTTGAGAATTGCGTACCCAACGCTGTCGCCGTCACCCCTCAGGCTGACGGTTTGACCGCCTCGACCCGCTGGACCCCGATCACGCGGCCCTTCTCGATCGCCAGCGCCAGCTCGCCGCGCTTGAGCTTCAGTGCGGCGTCGCCGAACAGCTCGCGGCGCCAGCCGCGCAGCGCCGGCACGTCAGCCTCGTCGTCGGCTGCGATCTCCTCGAGATCGTCGACGGTTGCGATCACCTTGCTCGCGACAGCATGGCGCTCGGCAGTCATGCGCAGCAGCACCTTCAGCAGCTCGACGGTCGCAGCACCATTGTTGTTGTTGCGCGGCTTCTCCAGCTTCGGCAGCGTGGAATGGTCCCGCGCCAGCCCGCGCTCGACCGCGGCGACGATGTCCGCGCCCCATTTGGACTTCTCAAAGCCCTTCGGCACCGAGCGCAGATGGGCGAGCTTCTCCAGCGTGTTCGGCGCATGGGTGGCGATGTCGCTGATGGCTTCGTCGCGCAGCACGCGCCCGCGCGGCACGTCGCGGCTCTGCGCCTCCTGCTCGCGCCAGGCGGCGACCTCCATCAGCACCGCGAGGTCCTTTGGCTTGCGCACCCGCGTCTTCAGCCGTTCCCAGGCGCGCTCGGGATGGAAGTCGTAGGTTTTGGGCGAGGTCAGGACTTCCATCTCGATGGAAACCCATTCGCTGCGGCGGCGCTTCTTCAAATCGGCATCGAGCGCGGCGAAGACGTCGCGCAAATGCGTGACGTCGGAGACCGCGTAGTGCATCTGCTCCTTGGTCAGCGGCCGGCGCGACCAGTCGGTGAAGCGATGGGTCTTGTCCGGGCGGTGGCCGGCGACCTTCTCGACCAGCGCGTCATAGGCGATGCTGTCGCCATAGCCGAGCACCATGGCCGCGACCTGGGTGTCGAACACCGGATGCGGAATGATGTTGGCCTGATGCCAGATGATCTCGATGTCCTGACGCGCGGCGTGAAACACCTTCAGCACGCCCTCGTTGGCCATCAGCTCGAAGAACGGCTTGAGGTCGATGCCCTCGGCCAGGGTGTCGATGACGATCGCTTCCTCGGGGCTCGCCATCTGCACCACGCACAACAGCGGGTAATAGGTGGTTTCGCGCAGGAACTCGGTATCGACTGTTATGACGGGATGCTTGGCCAGCCGGCTGCAGGCAGCCGCGAGGTCAGCGGTGGTGGTAATCAAATCCATGAACGGCCCATGACACTTGGTATCAGCCGTTCTGCCGAAAGCGCTGTGATGTCAAGGGGCTCTAAGCGAATTCGAGCCTTGCATTCGGACTGGAATCGCTCTTTTCCGCCAAAAATCCTATTCGTAACGGATCCGGTGCGAGGATTTGCGGGCGCAGGGCAACGCCACCACGACCAGGCACATGCCAACCAGCGCCAGACCCAGGAACTCGAAAACCAGCAAATCCACAGCGGAAATCTCCAGAAACACCGTTAGATTTGTCGGCTGTGCGTTGAGGGTCTGTTAATTCTCGTGGTTACCGCCGGCGGGGCAGGCCGGATGGTGGACGGGAGGTTAACGCGGCCTTCGTGCCCGCCATCACGTCATGAGCTTCGGCAGGGTCGCGGCCAGGGCATCGACGGCGGCAGATGAGTTTGCGGCTCACGTCCCGCAAAACGTCTGCAGCACCCGCTGATCCGGCAGCGGTGGATCGGCGTAGGCGGCGTACTCGGGTTGCTCCTCGTACGGCTTCGCCAGCACCTTCACTAATTCCTCGAACGGCGCGTAATTGTCATCGTTCACCGCGGCCTGGATCACGGCCTCGACGCGGTGGTTGCGCGGGATGAAGACGGGATTGACGGCGTGCATCGCCGCTTGCCGCTCGGCCGCAGACTGCGGCTCCAGCGCCGTGCGCTCGCGCCAGCGCCTGGCCCAGTCGTCGAAGGCTGAGGGATCCATGAACTGCGCGCGGACATCGGCAACGGCAGCCTCGTCACCTGCGGCATCGCCGAGCTTGCGGAAAGTCAGGGTGAAGTCGGCCTGGTTCTTCGCCATGGCGTCGAGCAGGTCCTGGATCAGCGCCTCGTCGCCGTCGGCCTCGCTGAACACGCCCACCTTTCTGCGCAAGCCAGCCTGATAGGCCTTGCTGAAGGTCTCCGGGAATGCGCCCAGAATCTCCTGTGCCTGTTCGACCGCCTTCTCCTGCTCTTCCCCGAACAGCGGCAGCAGGCATTCGGCGAGCCGCGTCAGATTCCACAGCGCGATGCGCGGCTGGTTGGCGTAGGCATAGCGGCCGGTCTCGTCGATCGACGAGAACACCTGCGCGGGATTGTAGGCATCCATGAAAGCGCAGGGGCCGTAATCGATGGTCTCGCCGGAGATGGAGGAGTTGTCCGTATTCATCACGCCGTGGATGAAGCCGACCAGCAGCCAGCGCGCGATGAGCTCCGCCTGACGCGCGACGACGCCAGCAAGCAGGGCGTGATAGGGCCGGTCGGCGTGGAGCAGGTCCGGATAATGCCGCGAGATGACGTGATCGGCGAGCCGACGAATGGCGTCGGTGTCGCGGCGGACGGCGAAGAACTGGAAGGTGCCGACCCGGATGTGGCTGGAGGCGACGCGCGTCAGCACCGCGCCGGGCAGCGCGGTCTCGCGGATCACCGGCTCGCCGGTGACGACGGCAGCCAGCGACCGCGTGGTGGGAATGCCGAGAGCGAACATCGCTTCACTCACGATATATTCGCGCAGCACCGGCCCGAGCGCGGCGCGGCCGTCGCCGCGGCGGGAGAAGGGGGTCGGGCCCGAGCCCTTGAGCTGGATGTCGCGGCGCACGCCGTTTGTGTCGATGACCTCGCCGAGCAGGATCGCGCGGCCGTCGCCGAGCTGGGGCACGAACTGCCCGAACTGGTGGCCGGCATAGGCCATGGCAATCGGATCGGCGCCAGCGGGAACCGTCTTGCCGGCCAGAATTTCGGCGCCCTCCGCCGTCTCCAGCAGATCAGGATCGAGCCCGAGCTGGACCGCCAGCGGCCGGTTCAGCTTGATCAGCCGCGGCGCGGCCACAGGGGTCGGCGCGACGCGGGCAAAGAAGCTGTCCGGCAGCGCCGAATACGAGTTCTGGAAGGGGAAATGGACCGTCATGGCCTCAAGATAGGGCTGGAACGGCGGATGGCAAAGGCTTGGGCCCCGATTGGCCAAAAATGGCCGCCTTCAGCTCCAAAACAGCCCGTTCCCTTGGTTGCCGCGTCCAGCCTCGTCGGGTAAACCCTGCCGCAACGTCGGACCGGCTGTGACAAGTCGTCCGATTCGAACCCTCCGACATCATTTTGGGACGACCATGCATCGCTACCGGTCACATACATGCGGCGCGCTCCGCGAGAGCAACATCGGCGAGACGGTTCGCCTCTCGGGCTGGGTACATCGCGTTCGCGACCATGGCGGCGTGCTGTTCATCGACCTGCGCGACCATTACGGCCTGACCCAGTGCGTGGCCGACCCGGACTCGCCGGCGTTCGCGCTGGCCGAAAAGCTGCGTTCGGAATTCGTGGTCAAGATGGACGGCAAGGTCCGCCGCCGCCCCGAGGGCACCGACAATGACGACCTGCCGACCGGCAAGATCGAGATCTATGTCACCGAGATCGAGGTGCTGGGCCCCGCCGGCGACCTGCCGCTGCCGGTGTTCGGCGACCAGGAATATCCCGAAGACATTCGCCTGAAATACCGCTTCCTCGATCTGCGCCGCGAAAAACTGCACCAGAACATCATGACGCGCGTCGAGATCATCAAGTCGATGCGCCGGCGCATGGAGGGGCAAGGCTTCTTCGAGTTCAACACGCCAATCCTGACCGCGTCCTCGCCGGAAGGCGCGCGCGACTTCCTGGTGCCGTCGCGCATCCATCCCGGCAAGTTCTACGCGCTGCCGCAGGCGCCGCAGCAGTACAAGCAGCTCTTGATGATGTCGGGCTTCGACCGCTACTTCCAGATCGCGCCCTGCTTCCGCGACGAGGACCCGCGCGCCGACCGTCTGCCCGGCGAGTTCTACCAGCTCGACGTCGAGATGAGCTTCGTCACCCAGGAAGACGTGTTCGCGGCAATGGAGCCCGTCATCACCGGCGTGTTCGAGGAGTTCGCGAGAGGAAAGCCGGTGAGCAAGGACTGGCGGCGAATTCCGTTCGCCGAGGCGCTGCGCAAATACGGCAGCGACAAGCCGGACCTGCGCAATCCCATCGAGATGCAGGACGTCTCCGAGCATTTCCGCGGCTCCGGCTTCAAGGTGTTCGCGCGCATGCTCGAAGACCCCAAGAACCAGGTCTGGGCGATCCCGGCCCCGGGCGGCGGCAGCCGCGCCTTCTGCGACCGCATGAATTCGTGGGCGCAGGGCGAAGGCCAGCCCGGCCTCGGCTACATCATGTGGCGCGAGGGCGGCGAGGGCGCGGGTCCGCTTGCGAACAACATCGGGCCTGAGCGCACCGCCGCGATCCGCACGCAGATCGGCGTCAAGGAAGGCGATGCCGCCTTCTTCGTCGCCGGCGATCCCGACAAGTTCTGGAAGTTTTCGGGGTTGGCCCGCAACAAGGTCGGCGAGGAATTGAACCTCACCGACAAGGAGCGGTTCGAGCTCGCCTGGATCGTCGACTTCCCGATGTATGAGTACAACGAGGACGACAAGAAGGTCGACTTCTCGCACAATCCGTTCTCGATGCCGCAGGGCGGTCTCGACGCATTGAAGGGCCAGGACCCGCTGACCATCAAGGCGTTCCAGTACGACATCACCTGCAACGGTTACGAGATCGCCTCGGGCGGCATCCGCAACCATGTGCCGGAAGCGATGGTCAAGGCGTTCGAGATCGCGGGCTATGGCGAGCAGGAGGTGGTCGACCGCTTCGGCGGCATGTACCGCGCCTTCCAGTACGGCGCGCCGCCGCACGGCGGCATGGCCGCTGGCGTCGACCGCATCGTCATGTTGCTTTGTGGCACCAACAACCTGCGCGAGATCTCGCTGTTCCCGATGAATCAGCAGGCCATGGACCTGCTGATGGGCGCGCCGTCGGACGCCACCACCAAGCAGCTCCGCGAGCTGCATGTGAAGGTGAACCTGCCGCAGAAGTGAGGGCTCGTGCCTCTCTCCGCGCTTGACCCGCCGAAGCTTCAGCGAAGGCGGAAGCGGGGAGAGGCCGCGTTGCCTCCACATCGTCATTGCGAGCGCAGCGAAGCAATCCAGAATCTTCCCGCGGAGGGACTCTGGATTGCTTCGTCGCAAGAGCTCCTCGCAATGACGAAGGAGAGAGCTGCGTCTCGTTCCCCTACAGCCCCGTCGATGCCTCGATCCTGAACTGCGCCAGCGCGACGATCGGGCCGCTGTTCAGCGCATCCATGAGCTGAAGCACCGGCATCTTGCCGAGCGGCGTCAGCTTGATGGTGAGCGTCTGGTCCGAGGTCGAGACGAAGCTTGCGATCGCATCGACCGCTGCCCTCGCATCGAGATTGGAGGCCGCGACCTTCTCGCCCTGCGCCCGGATCATCTCCACGATGGCGCTGCGTGCCGCGTCGCGGCTGACGTTCTGCGTGCGCGCGAACTGCGTCACGACGAGATCGACGCCACCATTGTCGCGCAGTGAGAACTCGAGCGTGTCAGCCTCGATCCGGGCCGCCTGGCCCATAAGCTGAGCGGGATCGGCCGAAAACACCTCACGTGGCACGTTGCCGAGCGCGATACGCAGTTGCGCTTTTGCGATGCCTCCGATGTCGAGCGTTGCCGGCGCCAGAGCGAAGCTGTTGGAGGACTCGGTCCAGGCTGCGCCGAGATCGAGGTCGATCGCGAGCTTGTCGAGGCCGGCGGCAATCAATGGTAGCTGCTTCGGATCGGACGGATCGGTCGGCGTGACAAATTTGGCCACCGCATGCGCCTTGCTCGGGATCGAGCCGACCAGCTGACCCCAATCCAGGCTCAACGTGTCGACCGTCACCAGCTTCTTGGTGGTCTTGAAGGGCGCAGTCACGCCCTTGATTTCTGCGCCTGAGAGCACGCCGAAAAGGCCCAGCATCTGCCCCGGTGAGGGCGTCTGTCCGGGATTGCTGAGGTCCGCCCCCAAGCGCATCAGTTTTGCCGCGCTGAACGACTTCAGCGCGAAGCGCTCCATCTTGAACTGGCCCTGCGGGCCCGGCGTATCGACGCCCTCGATCGCGAACTCGCCGTCGTGGTATCTGATCGCGTTGACCTTGCCGATCCCCTGCGGCGTGCCGACCGAAATCTTGCTGACTTCGGCCTTGCCGATGCGAACACCCTCATAGATTCCGGCGATCTTCTCCAGCGTTTCGCGCGACTGTGCCGGCGTCGGAACGGCCGATTGATCCTGCGACAGCGCGTCAAATCGCTCGGCTAGCCGGAATTTCGACGGTTGCACGTCGAGGTCCTCCATCACGAAGCCGTCGATATCGATACGCATCCCCTGAGCCGTTTTGAGCGCATAGGGGCCGGCCAAGATTTGCCGGTAGACGCGGTGATAGGTCTCGTCATTGCTGGTCTGCGGATCGAGCGCGGCGATGATCGCGGTCGCATCGAAATCGTTGACGATGATGTTCGACACCTCGCCGGTCAGCTTATCCGGCCTGCCCGGCTGCTTCACGTCGATCGAGATGGCGGCGCGGTCCGCCTTCATCGCATCGATCTTGCCTTGCTTCAGGTTCTGGATCGTCAATCCGGAATAGGTGATCTCGCCGCTGCCGCCGGGACCGCTGCCGGAATCGAAGCTCATCGTCAGCGTAGGCGCCGTGAGCGAGGACGCCGCGACGCTTGCGTATTGACCGAGCACGTAGCGGTAGAGGTCGACCAGGGAGCCGTTCGCCGGCGCAGTGCCGATGTGAAGGGGGCCGGCATAGTCGCGCATCGTCAGCTGCGGGACTTTGTAGGACGCCTTCACCTTGGCTGGGCCGATCTGGTCCAGTGCGACTTCGAAGCCGGTGATGTCGATGCTGTCAGCCGAAATCCTGGTGTCGTCGATCTGGCGGACGCCGGTGCCCTTGATGCCGGCGATCTTGACCTGCGCTTGCGGTTGATTGCCGGGCGTGACCGCGATGTCCTCGATGGTGAGCGTCCGGCTCATCAGGTCGAATTCGACCTTGCTGTGGCTGGCCTTGCCGCCTTGCTTGCGGATCTGCTCGAAAGCCGTTTCAACCTCGGTGGTGACGCGGTGCTGGACGTAGAGGCTGAAGCCGAACCATCCGCCGGCGGCAAGCGCGGCGACAGCGATCAGGCCGATCAGGATCCGCTTCATTCCCAGCTCCAGTTGCTCGTTGCGCGCTGCACAACCTGCCATATTCGGGAAACGTTACGAGGTCCAGGGAAAGCTAGCGTCATCAGATATTTGAGCCTGCGCCCTGTTGATGGGATCGCAATCGGATGTTGCCACCGGGGCGCCCGCCGTGCTTCATCCCGTTTCCACGACCCGGAAATACCGTCCGCTTGGAGGGCTGCTCCGGATGAGGCATTTTGTGGCCGGTAACGCGAGGCAAGAGACCGCATGTCGTCCTATTCTGATGATCTCCACCAGGCGGCGCTGGCCTATCACCGTCTGCCGCGTCCCGGAAAGCTCGAGATCCAGGCAACAAAGCCGCTTGCGAACCAGCGCGACCTCGCGCTCGCTTACTCGCCTGGGGTGGCGGCTGCATGCACCGAGATCGCCAAGAACCCGTCGGAGGCCGCAACGCTGACGGCTCGCGCCAATCTGGTCGCCGTGGTCTCCAACGGCACCGCGGTGCTCGGCCTCGGCAATATCGGCCCGCTGGCCTCGAAGCCGGTGATGGAAGGCAAGGCGGTCCTGTTCAAGAAATTCGCCGGCATCGACGTGTTCGACATCGAGATCGCCGCCGACACCATCGAGCGCGTGGTCGAGACCGTGGCGGCGCTCGAGCCGACCTTCGGCGGCATCAATCTGGAGGACATCCGCGGGCCTGAATGTTTCGAGATCGAGGCGCAGCTGAAGGAGCGCATGAAGATCCCGGTCTTCCATGACGACCAGCACGGTACCGCAATCATCGTCGCCGCCGCCGTCACCAACGCCCTGCGCCTCAACGGCAAGAAGCTCTCGGACGTCAAGATCGTGGCGTCGGGGGCAGGGGCTGCCGCGATCGCGACGCTCAACCTGCTGGTCTCGATGGGGGCGCAGCGCAAGAATATCTGGGTCTGCGACATCGACGGCCTCGTGCATGAGGGCCGCAACACCACGATGGACCGCTGGAAGGCGGTCTATGCGCAGAAGACCGACAAGCGCACGCTTGCCGACGTCATCGGCGGCGCCGACATCTTCATCGGACTTTCGGCGCCGGGCGTGCTCAAGCCCGAGATGGCCAAGGCGATGGGCGACAAGCCGCTGATCATGGCGCTCGCCAACCCGACGCCGGAGATCATGCCGGAGGAGGCGCGCAAGGTGCGCCCCGACGCGATGATCTGCACCGGCCGCTCCGACTATCCGAACCAGGTCAACAACGTCCTCTGCTTCCCCTTCATCTTCCGCGGCGCGCTCGATGTCGGTGCCAGCGCCATCAACGAGGAGATGAAGCACGCCGCCGTCGAAGCCATCGCGCAGCTCGCGCGCGAGGCGCCGTCGGATGCGGTCGCGCAAGGCTTTGACACCGGCGAGACGCAGGGCTTCGGTCCGGGCTCTCTGATCCCGAGCCCGTTTGATCCCAGGCTGATTCTCCGCATCGCGCCCGCTGTGGCCAAGGCTGCGATGGAGTCCGGCGTCGCGACGCGGCAGATCACCAATTTCGACGAATACACCGCGCTGCTCGAGCGCTTCGCCTTCCGCTCCGGCCTCGTCATGAAGCCGATGTTCGCCAAGGCCAAGACCCAGCCGGTGCGTGTGATCTACGCCGAAGGCGAGGACGAGCGCGTGCTGCGCGCCACTCAGGTGGTGCTGGAGGAGAATGTGGCGCGGCCGATCCTGGTCGGCCGTCCCTCCGTGGTGGAAGCCCGCCTCGACCGCTTCGGCCTGCAGATCCGCGCCGGCAAGGATTTCGACCTCGTCAATCCCGAGGACGATCCGCGCTATCGCTCCTACGTACAGTCTTACGTCGAAGTCGCCGGCCGCCGCGGCGTGACACCGGATGCGGCACGCACGGTGGTGCGTACGAATAACACGGTGATTGCTGCGCTCGCGGTGATGCGCGGGGAGGCGGACGCCATGCTCTGCGGCGTCGAAGGCCGCTACATGCATCATCTGCGTCATGTCCGCGAGATCGTCGGCTTTCAGGCCGGGGTCAGCGACTATGCCGCGCTGGCGCTGCTGATCACCAGCAAGGGCGCGTTCTTCATCGCCGACACGCAGGTGCGGCCCAATCCGAGCGCAGAAGAGCTCGCCGAGATCGCCTCGCTCGCGGCGGTGCATGTTCAGCGCTTCGCGCTCAAGCCCAGGATCGCCTTCGTCTCGCATTCCGATTTCGGCAGCTACGACACCGACTCCTCGCGCAAGATGCGCCAGGCGACCCAGCTTCTGAGAGAGAGGCATCCGGAGATCGAGGCCGACGGCGAGATGCAGGGCGATACCGCGCTCTCCGCTGCGGCGCGCAAGATGGTGCTGCCGCACTCCAAGCTCGAGGGCGAGGCCAACATCATGATCATGCCGACGCTCGACACCGCCAACGTCGCCTATCAGATGATCAAGTCGCTGGCGGACGCGCTGCCCGTCGGCCCGATCCTGATCGGCCCGGCGCGGCCCGCCCACATCCTCACGCCCTCGGTGACCGCGCGCGGCATCCTCAACATGACGGCGGTGGCCGTGGTCGAAGCGCAGGAGCGCGCGGCCCGGCAGCAACCGACGTTGTTCACGTAGGAGCGGGCTGCGCGTTCGGCGTCTCTCGGAGGCGCGGTCGTTCCGCAAGCTCGTCATGCCCGGGCTTGTCCCGGGCATCCACGTTCCGCGTGGGGCGAGGTAAGTCGTGGATGGCCGGGTCAAGCCCGGCCATGACGGTGAGAGTGGGATGGGCGCGTTCGCCCCGGTCGGTTCGATTCCGCTAGGGAGCGCCAAGGGCACCGTCTTCGCCGCCAATTTTGAATTACTCGCAGTTCGCCATTTCCCCGTTTGTAAACGGGCTCACTAGTCTTCATAATCGCTCGGTACTCTCGTCAAGACGCCGATTTTAAAAGCCTGAGCCAAGAGGCCGACCATGCCAGCGTTCGTGACTTTTGGGCGAATCCTGTTCGCCGTGCTGTTCATCTACACGGGCGCGACGAAACTGATCGCCATCCAGGCGACGGCCGATTTCATCGCCACCAAGGTCGTGGTGCCCGATGTGATCGCGCCTTACGCCAAGCAGGTCGAGACGGCGACCGCGATGACCACGCCGCAGCTTTTGGCGATCGCAGTCGGCGGGCTCGAGGTGATCGCGGGACTGATGATCGCCTTGAATTTCGGCACGCGCTTCTTTGCGATGCTGCTGATCATCTACACCGCGGTCTCGACCGTCCTGTTCTACGACTTCTGGAATCAGCCGGCGCCTGAAAATGCCAAGATGGTAATCGACGCGCTGAAGAATCTCTCCATCATCGGCGCGCTCTTCATGATCATGGGCTATGGCCGCGCCACGCGTTCGGCCGAGACGGCCTACGGAGACGTGTAGGCGGAGGACGGGCCCCGCCTGGTCCCTGACCACGCGCTGCCATGATGCCATTCTGCCCCTGTTTTGCCCGACGGGGCAAGCAATATTCGCAAAAAGCGAAAATGGTCGCGCCGACAGGCGCCTGGCTACTGTGCATGGGGTTGTTTTCGTTTTTTTGTGGAAGCAAGCCCTAAGGGCTTTGCTAATCCGTTCGACGCCACGGCGTGACGGTCACGCCATGCGCGGCGTCGAGCAGATACGGCGTGCCCGGCTTCATCCCATGCGACGCCAGCACCTCGTGCGGTGTCCGCTCCGGCACGTCCACGAAACAGCCTTCGCCGCCGGCGAGCTGCACATGCGGGGCTTCCGACAGCCAGAACGTGTCGAAGCGGTCCATGAACATGTCGAACACGAGGGGGCCGCCAATGACCGCGATCCGTCCCGAGGCGACGTCGGCAAAGGCGGCAGCCTCTTCGAAGCTTGCATGATCCGGATTCCACAGCGTCGCGTTCGGGATCTCCGGATCGACGGTGAGGGCCTTGATCTTGCGGGTGGCGATCAGCCGCTTGCGCTTGGGCGAGTTCGGGTGCTGCTCATGCGAGTTGCGGCCGTGCACGATCAGCGCTGCGCCGTCGAGCGCCTGCTCGAAGAACAGCTTGTCGCCTTCGAACTTCAGGCTGTCGGGCATGACGCGGCTGGCGTCGGCGAGCATGCCGTCCGCCGAGACGATGACGTAACCTTCGAAATGGAAAGACAAGCGACGGCTATTCGGAAACGGTCGTCACCACGGAATTGACCGGGCGCGTGCTCACCGTCGGCAGCTTGACGTCCTTCATCAGCTCCTGGTCGTATTCGGGGAGCGAGGCGACCGGCGCCTTGGCGCGCATCGCTACCACCTTGTAGCCGGCGGCCTTGAGACGGTTCAAAAGCTCGGGCAGGGCTTCCGCGGTGTGCTTCTGGAAGTCGTGCATCAGGAGGATGCCCTTGCCCTTCTTGTCGAGCCCCTTCATCACGGTCTCGATCACCTTCTCGGGCTTCGAGGCCTTGAAGTCGAACGAGTCGATGTCGCAGGAGAAGATCGCGACGTTGCGGTTGCCGAGATAGGTGACCATCTCGGGCGGATGCTGCAGCGCCGGGAAGCGGAAGAACGCTGCGGGCGAGATGCCGCCGAGCGCCCATTTCACCGCGCTGATGCCCTTCTCGATCTCTTCCTTGCGCTGCGCTTCGGTCAGCTTCTTGTTGTTGAGGTTGGCGTGCGACCAGGTGTGGGTGCCGACGGTGTGGCCGGCCGCGTAGACCTGCTTCAGGATCTCCGGCTCGTAGGTGGCGTGCTTGCCGATCGAGAAGAAGATGCCGGTGGTGCACTGGTCGGCGAGCGCCTTCAGCACGGCGGGCGTGTTGTGCGGCCAGGGACCGTCGTCGAAGGTCAGGACGACCTCCTTGTCGCGCAGGAAGTCGAGCTCCTTGAAATGCTCGAAGCCGAAGCCGGGACCGCCTGTGGTGTCGATCTCGACGGTGCGGGCGACACCCAGCGCGTCCGGATTGTTGCAGGCCGCACGCGCCGGCTGCGGCGCCTGTTGCGGCGGAGGCGGGAACGCGGCGGCTTGCGGCGCGGGCGCTGCGGCAGGGGCTGCAGCGGGTGCCGGAGCCGGAGCAGCGGCCGCGGGGGCAGCCTGGGTGGCGGCTGCGGGTTTCGCGGCCGGGGTCTGCGACCACGCCGCGCCTGTCAGCGCAACCGATATCGCGCTTGCCAAAATCAGTCCTGCCGCCACACGCATGGTGTTGTCCTCGAGATTGATCCCGTTGTTCCGCCGCGGCTTTTCGCCTCCGGCAAAACCTATCCTGCCCCAGATCATCCTAGCCTAGTTGGTGGCCCATCGCCATTGCAACGGCTGTTTGGCGCTTCGCCCCAATTGTGCCCAAGGTTCCCCCGGATGTGACCCGGCACGCAGCCTGCTCCGGCGAGACGACCGGCCGGCTCAACACCGCGTTATCTGACGCGGTGCCAAGCTTAGCGCAGCCCGGCTCAGTACAGGCGGACGATGAAGTCGGTGCCTTCGCCGGTCTCGCCCTGGTTGATGCCCTGGTCGGAGACGATGACCGAGCCGCCGGTGGTGAGCAGCTCGTTGATCTTCGCCATGGCGTCGGCAGGAATCGTGATGCGATCCAGTGCCTCGGCCGGGCTGTCCGGAGTAATCACCGGCTTTGCGGCAGCGGGGATCACGGCGGCGCCGCGCTGGCGGCGCGTAACGTGACTGTCGTCCTCGCGCGCGGCGGCGCGGATGGCGACGGGCAGGGACACCACTGACCAATGCAGCGCATTGGCATCGGTCTTGTCGATCTCGGCGGTGAAAACGTGGGTGCCGAGCGGCCGGTCGCTTGCCGCGATCGTCACGGGCACGTCGAACAGCGGCGCAAAATTCTGCCGCACGTAGAGCTTGGAATCCTTGCGGCTGATGAACGCCGCAATCTGACCGGTCCGCTTCGGCAGGTCCGGCTTCACGGACGGCGCGGGATCGGCAACGCGCGTCTGGTCCTTTTTTGCCTCCGGCGAAGCGGCCTGGGCGGGCACAATTGCCGTCACCGCCGCGTCGGGCTTGTTCTCGGTCGTCGCCGCGTCAGCCTTGGCCGGCTCTGACTTCGCGGCCTCGACCTTGTCAGCCGGCTTCTCGTCCGAGGTCGCCTTGGCAGCTTCCGCAGGCGTCGCTTCGGTGCTCGCTGCATCAGCGGGCTTGGCAGCCTCGTCCGTCGCCGCTGCCGCGTCTGGCTGCTTGGCCGGCTCGGAGGCCTCGGCGGACTTGGTGTCAGCCTTGACGTCAGTCTTGACCGCTTCCTCGCGGACCGGCGCATTGCCCGTGGTCACATCCGACATCACGGTATGGCCAACCGTGGAGCGCAGCTCGAGCACGCCGTCGGCGCTGGCGGTCTTGGTCTCAAACGACTTGGTCTCGACGGGCTTGGCGTCCGTGACGTTGGTTTCAGGCGCACCCTTGTCCGCCTTGTCGCCAACGCTCGTCGTCGGCTCGACGCTGGCAGCCGGCTGCGGCGGGACGCGCAGCGAAGCGAGCATCGGATGCGAGAAGTTTTGCGGCGTCATCTGGCCGGGCGTGACGATCACGCGCGCGCCCATCTTGGTCCAGTTCCACATTCTCACGGCGAATGCCATCGGTATGCGGATGCAGCCGTGCGAGGCCGGATAGCCCGGCAGCACGCCGGCATGCATCGCGATGCCGGACCAGGTGATCCGCTGCATGTACGGCATCGGCGCGCCGCTATAGATGTTGGAGTGGTGGAATTTGTGCTTCTGGATGACGCTGAACACGCCCATCGGCGTCGAGTGGCCCTTCATGCCGGTCGACACCGGCGACTCCGCGAACACGCCGCTGGAATCGTAGATCGTCACTTTCTGCCGGTCGATCGAGACGACGATGACGAGCGGACCCCGCGGCTTCGCGTCGGTCTCCTTCTCGACGCGCGCCGCGTTCTTGGTCTTGGCTGCCGAGCTGCGCTTCTGCGGCTTCTGCTGTGGCTCGTCGGGATGCCGCACCGGCCGCGCGTAGTAGGACCCGTCCGAATAATCCGGCGTGTAATAGAACGCTGCTTCTGCCTGGCTGGTCGTACCGATCGCACCCGCGGCCGTCAAAACGGCGAACTGCCACAGCCGTGCGGGCGCGGCAGCAAAACGGGACCCGTTCACGCTAGTCATTCCTCGAATCCGTAATCCAAATCAGACATTAGTCTCGCAGAGGGGATACGCGTTCACCAGCAGGGCGGTTCTGCCATCAGCTACTTTTGTCCAAGACGTAGCAAAAAAGCCTCACGGAGCGGTAAACGGCGGCCGCGCCCGGATGCCATCGTCTTCCTGAACGATCACCCCATACCTACATTGCCGGGACTTCTTACCGGAGAACTTCATGTCATCTCGTTTCCCCGGTCTTTCCGGCATCCGCTTGAAAGGCCTCGCTTTATTGCTTCTGGCTCTGGCCGTGCCGGTGGCGTCCGCGCAAGCCGCCGACGAGCCGGATCTGATCTTCCGTCGCTCCACCGTGTTCAAATGGATGAGCCCGAATGACAAGCTTGCGACCTACGGCCTCGACGACCCCGAAGTCGAAGGCGTGGCCTGTCACTTTACCGTGCCTGAGAAGGGTGGCTTCAAGGGGTGGCTGGGTCTGGCCGAGGAGGTTTCTGACGTCTCGCTCGCCTGCCGCCAGATCGGTCCGATCAAGTTCAGGGACAAGATGGAGCAGGGCGACGACATGTTCCGCAAGCGCCGTTCGCTCTTCTTCAAGAAGATGCAGATCGTGCGCGGCTGCGACTCAAAGCGCAATGTGCTCGTCTACATGGTCTATTCGGACAAGCTGATCGAGGGATCGCCGAAGAACTCGACCTCGACGGTGCCGATCATGCCGTGGGGACCGGCCGACGCGAACGTCCAGAAGTGCGGCGACTTCTTCACTCAGTGACGCACTTGCGTTCACTCAGTGACGGGATCGCGGCTGACGCGCGGTTTCGCATGGTGCGAGCCGCTCAGCCGCACGAAGGCCTGCGGCGCGGCCTCGTAGCCGCGGCCTGATTGCAGAGCCATCGCCCCTGGCGAAGCGGCGCGTTGATCGGCGCGGTCGTTCCGTTCGGCCGCGTCGCGCGCCATTGCGCGATCTTGCGCCATCATGGTGGCCATTCCTCACATGTGCCCGGTTGACGGGCCTTTCGGTTCTCGAAGGCTTCGGTCGTGCCCGGCGAACTCCGGGTTCATCAGCGGGTCCGGCCTTCGCTTGCGGTTCTCTTCAGCAGGAAACCGTAAAATGCATGTGAAGCGCTGACGTCGTGAATGTGACCGCGTCACCTCAACCTGCGTGGATGGTTGCTCCCAAGCGTTCAAACTGTCACGTGCCCTATCTGAAATGATTGACGTTTTCCGGGAATTGTTTCGTCAGATCGCGAGCGACGAAACAATTCTCACCGGGAAAGAAACCATTTTCGGCTTTGGGCGCATCACGGGAGAAACCGCGGATGGTTATCAGCTTCACAACGACGACGGCACGCCGCCGACCACGCAATTCGGGGACATATCCATGCGCGCGCTCAGCTTCATCCTTGCTTTCGGCTTCGTGCTCGCCGGTTCCTCGTTTGGCGGCGCGCCGGACGGTAGTCTGCCCGGTATCGGCACCTTCCAGTACAGCGGTTCGCCGATGACCACCACGGCGCCTCAGCCGATCGTTCTCGCCGCGCGCTTCTGATCAGCAACAAGAAAATCAGCCGGCAAAAGCCATCATGTACCTTCGTCTCTGCGCTGCAGCGGTCCTCTCCCTTCTGACGATCAGTTCCGTCCAGGCGCAGGTGCGCGCGCCGACCCGGCTGCCCGACCCGCGCACCGAATTCGTGCGGCAATGTGCCCCGCGCATGCTCGGGCGCTGGGAGCATCCGGAGGAGGTCTGCGGCTGTCTGCATGATCATGCCGCGGCCGCGGTCGAGGATCGCGACCTGCGCGAGGCGCTGCTGCGCGGCATCAGCGAGACCGGCGTTCCCACGATCGAGACCGATTGGGTGCCGGCGGCAAAGCAAAGCGAAATCGGCGCGACCTTCACCAAGATCGCCAAGCCGACCCTGCAGTGCATGTTCGATCCGGCGAAGTCGTAGCGGTTACTTGGACTTCGGACCGTACCGCGCCACGCAAGAGCTGGTTCGCACGACGCCTTTGTCGCTCATCTTCGAACCGCGAACTTCCTTGACCTGTCCGGCCGGGCAGGTTCCGTCATCCACCATCACGCGCTGACCAAGCTTGAGATCGACGATGTCCTGCTCGCGCCCGACCGTGGCCGCGTGTGCCGCCGTCGCGAGCATGGCGGAGATCAGGACTGAGAGACAGGCTGCACGACAGGGTGACATGATGAGGGATTCCGGCGTCGGTGCAGCAATGTAGGGAGCGGCACACGATTCTCATAGTGGACCTTTGTCACGCCCGCCGGCCCGCCTTGCTTTTGTTGCGCAAGGCCGCGCGCGCCTCCCGTGCGAGCCTTTCGGCGGAGGCGACGAGTTGTGGAACCGCGTGCCCGGAAAATCCCAGCACGAAGCCGGGAAGCGGCCGCGCCCGCGCATAAGTGTCGGCGAGCAGCCAGCCCTCTGCGCCCGCGGCCTGTTTCGCTTCGGCCGCAACCGCTGGCGCAACGGCCGGATCGAACTGCGCCACGAGGTGCAGGCCCTGCGACGGCACCGGGACCGACAGCGCGCCATCCGATGCCGCTTCGAGCGTTTCGGCCAGTGCATCACGCGCCTCGCGGTAAAGCTTGCGCACGCGCTTGAGGTTTGCGGCAAACGCGCCGGAATTGAGCATATCGGCGACCGCGCCTTCCATCAGCGTTCCGGGAAAACGGTCGAGCGCGGCGCGCGCGGCCGTGACGTCGCCGATCAAGCGTTCGGGCAGGGCGCAATAGCCGATGCGCAGTCCCGGAAACAGCGTCTTGGCAAATGTGCCCATGTAGATCACGCGCTGGAGGTGATCGATGCCGGCGAGCGACTTCAGCGGCGCGCCGTCATAGCGGAACTCGCTGTCGTAATCGTCCTCCAACACGAAGGCGCCGGCCTGCTTCGCCCAGTCGAGCAGCTCCAGCCGCCGCGGCATCGACATCTGCACGCCGAGCGGAAACTGATGCGACGGCGTGACATAGGCCGCGCGTGCGGAAGGCGCGCCCGTGCGGCCCCTCGCGATTTGCAGGCCATGGGCGTCGACGGGAATGGGCACAATGCGATAGCCGCATTGGGCGATGGTCCGGCGCGCAATGGGATAGCCGGGGTCCTCGCACCAGACCTGATCGTCGGCCTTCAGGATCGTGCCGAGAGCGATGCGCAGCGTGTGCAGCGTTCCTGATGTGAGCATGATCTGGTCGGGATCGCAGCGCAGCCCCCGCGCTGAGAGCAGATGGTCCGCGATCGCGACGCGCAACTCGCGGCTGCCACGCGGATCGCCGTAATGCAGATGCTCGGCGCCGAAGGCGCGCATGCGTCGGCCAACGAAAGCGCGAAAACGCTGTACCGCGCGCTCGTCGATATGGGTGCAGCCGAGCGAGAGCGCGCCTTGCTTTGGCGCCTCGACAATCACCTTCGGCTTCTTCTGTATGGCCGCGCGCGCCGGAATGCGCGCGGCAACGAACGTGCCAGAGCCGACGGTCGCTTGCGCGAACCCGTCGGCGATCAGGCGCTCGTAAGCCGTGACGACCGCGTTGCGCCGAAAGCCGGTTTGTTTGGCGAGCGTGCGCGACGGCGGCAGCGGCTCGCCAGGTTTGACGAGGCCAGAGACGATCATCTCGCACAGGGCCTGGTACAGCCGGTGCGCTGAGGAGGCGCCGGCGGTGATGTGCGGGCCAATGAGATCGAGCGGCAGCTCGGCCTTGGCAGGGACGAGAGAATTGGTCGGAAGTTTTTGCATGGAATTGGCACTATCGCAGACCAAATGCGCAGTTACAACCGGTCTCGAATTCGTCCAATTCTGATGAGGAGCGGCCGTGAGCCAGACCGAGAGCCAAGATTTCTATCCGACGTCAGCGCGCAATCAGGTGAAGCGCCGGCACGATCGCGGCTTCTACGATTACGAGACGGTTCATCGCATCCTGGACTCCTCGATGCTGTGCCATGTCTCCTACGTCATCGACGGTCAGCCCTATTGCACGCCGACCTTCTTCTGGCGCGAGGGGATGAAGCTCTATTGGCACGGCTCGAGCGCGAGCCGCATGTTGCGCAACCAGACGAGGGGCGAGCGGGTGTGCCTGACGGTCGCCCATCTCGACAGCCTCGTGCTGGCGCGCTGCGGCTTCAATCATTCCGCCGACTACCGCGCGGTGATGGCGTTCGGCACCGCCTATCTCGTGACCGACCCCGCAGAGAAAGAGCGCGCCGTGGTCGCGATGGTCGACCGCTTCTTCCCGGATCGCACCGCGAGCCTGCGGCCCAGCAGCACCCAGGAGATCAAGGCGACCTCCTTCATCGCGATGGAGATCGAGGAAGCTTCCGCAAAGGTCCGCGCCAAGGGTGTCGCCGACGACGATGAGGACTACGAATTGCCGGTCTATGCCGAGCGCATTCCGGTTCGCACCGTTCTCGGCACGCCGGAGCCGTGCCCGCGGCTGCTCGACGGCGTGAGCAGGCCGGCAACGCTGAATGGCTATTCGGAAGGCCGACTGCTCGAAGATGCATTGCGGGATGCTTATTTTGTGGAGTACCCGAACGGCTGAAATCGGCTAGCTTGCGTGCACCGTTGACCAACTGGATGCCCGGAGTTGCCTGATGAATGCTGAAACGCAGCAGAGGATTCTTGACGCCGTCGATGCCGGCTTCGAAGCCCAGCTTGCGACCACAAGCGATTTCGTTGCGATACCCTCGACCCGCGGGGCGGAGGGACCGTGCCAGGACATGATCGGCGACCTCCTGCGCGCGCGTGGCTACGAGGTCGACGACTGGCACATCAACGTCGATGATCTCAAGGATCTGCGCGGCTTCGGGCCGATCGAGCATGATTTCTCCAAGGCACGCTCGGTGGTCGGCACCTATCGTCCGAACACCGAGGCCGGCAAATCGCTGATCCTCCAGGGGCACTGCGACGTGGTGCCCGCCGGGCCGCTGGAATTGTGGGACACGCCGCCGTTCTCGCCTGTCATCAAGAACGGCAAGATGTTCGGCCGCGGCGCCTGCGACATGAAGTCGGGTACCATCGGCGCGCTCTATGCGCTGGATGCGATCAAGGCGGCCGGCTTCAAGCCGACTGCGCGGATTCACTTTCAGTCGGTGATCGAAGAGGAGAGCACCGGCGTCGGCGCACTTTCGACGCTTCAGCGCGGCTACCGGGCCGATGCCTGCTTCATCCCCGAGCCCACCGCCGGCAAGATGGTGCGCTCGCAGGTCGGCGTGATCTGGTTTCGCCTGCGCGTGAAGGGCCATCCGACCCATGTCGCCTTTGCCGGCTCCGGCTCCAATGCGATCATGGCGGCTTATCACCTCGTCCATGCGCTACAGAAGCTCGAGATCGAGTGGAACGAGCGCGCCAAGGCCGATCGTCACTTCAAGACGCTCAGCCATCCCATCAACTTCAACCCCGGCATCATCAAGGGCGGCGATTGGGCCTCCAGCGTGCCGGCCTGGTGCGACGTTGATTGCCGTATCGCCATCCTGCCGGGTTGGTCGGTCGCCGATCACCAGAAGGAGATCATGGCCTGCGTTGCCGCTGCCTCGCGCAACCACCGCTTCCTCGCCAACAATCCGCCGGAGGTCGAATGGTCGGGCTTCCTGTCGGAGGGCTATGAGTTGACCGATTCCGCGGCACCGGAAGCCGCATTCGGCAAAGCTTTTAACAAGGTCTATGGCGGCGCCGTCGAAGATCTCGTCTTCACCGCGCTCACCGATACCCGCTTCTACGGCCTCAACTATGGCATCCCCAGCCTGTGTTTTGGCGCCAGCGGCGGGGAGATGCACGGCTTCAACGAATATGTCGATCTGGACTCGCTGAAGAAGACCACCAAGGCGATGGCGCTGTTCATCGCGGAATGGTGCGGGGTGGAGAAGGCGTAAGCCTCTCTCCTTTGTCATTGCGAGGAGCTCTTGCGACGAAGCAATCCAGACTGCCGCCCCGGAGGTAGACTGGATTGCTTCGCTTCGCTCGCAATGACGCAGTGAGTCGCCGGGGGCGCCGGCCTGCCCAATCCGGGGGCTCATCCAAATCCTTTAAGCTTAAAAGAAAGACTAGGATGCCGGCCTGACCGGTGGCAGACTGGCCCCGGTTCGCTGGGCGAGCCCCCGGGAGTTACGATGCGCGATTGGGATGATGCTTACGCCAATTCGGCCCATATCCCGGGCTCGGACAAGCTGCCGGCGCAATGGGCGGAGCGGGCGGCGGCTTACCGGGGCGGGCTGAAGGGTTTTCGTTCCGACATCGCCTACGGTTCCGGTGAGCGCCAGCGTTTTGACCTGATCCTGCCCGACGGCGACTGCAAGGGCCTCGTCGTGTTCGTGCACGGTGGCTACTGGATGCGCTTCGACAAATCGACCTGGACTGATCTCGCCGAAGGTGCGCGCCACCATGGCTGGGCGGTAGCACTGCCGAGCTACACGCTGACGCCGGCCGCGCGCATCTCCGGCATCACCGCCGAAATCACCGCCGCGATAGCGACAGCGGCCTCGCTCGTCGCGGGGCCGATCCGGCTGGCGGGCCACTCCGCCGGCGGGCATCTCGTGACGCGCATGCTCTGCGACGACAGCCGGCTCGAGCCCGCCGTCTTCAACCGCATCGCCGGCACGCTCTCGATCAGCGGGCTGCACGATCTGCGGCCGCTGCTCAAGACCAGGATGAACGAGACACTGCGCATGACCATGGAGGAGGCGACGCTCGAAAGCGCGGCGCTGCATCTGCCACGCGGACATTCGCCTCTGACCGCCTGGGTCGGCGGCAGTGAGCGGCCCGAGTTCATCCGCCAGTCCGACTTGTTCGCCAACGTCTGGACCGGCTTTGACGTGCCGACGCGTCTCGTCGTCGATCCCGGGCTCAACCATTTTACCGTGATCGATGCGCTTAGGGATCCGTCGTCGCCGATCACCGCGCGCCTGATCGGCCTCGACTGACGGGGCGCAAAGGGATGATCGATCGAGAGGGCCTGCCATGACGTCCAGCGATTACGATCCTTCAAGCGAAGGCGCCGAGACCGAATTCGCCCGACGCATGTCCTATGGCGACTATCTGGCGCTGGATGCGATCCTCGGTGCACAGCATCCGCTCTCCGAAGCGCATGACGAGATGCTGTTCATCATCCAGCATCAGACCACGGAGCTGTGGATGCGCCTTGCCATCCACGAACTCAGCGCCGCACGCCGCGCCATCGCCAAAGACGAGGTGCAGCCCGCGATGAAGATGCTGGCGCGGATGTCGCGCATCTTCGAGCAGCTCAACGGCGCCTGGGACGTGCTGCGCACGATGACACCGAGCGAATACACGCGCTTTCGCTCGCAGCTCGGGCAATCATCAGGTTTCCAGTCGCGGCAGTACCGGCTGATCGAATATCTGCTTGGCAACCGCAACCACGCCATGCTCAAGCCGCACGCGCACGATGCCGAGACGACGAAGCTGCTCGAGGACGAGCTTGCGACGCCGAGCCTCTATGACGAGGTGCTGCGGCTCGCCGATCGCAACGGGCTCAAGATGCCGGCCGCTGTGCTCTCGCGCGATGTCCGCGAGACCCACAGCTTCAATGAGGGCGTGCTGCAGGCCTGGCGTATCGTCTACGAGGCGCCGGAGACGCACTGGATGCTTTACGAGCTCGCCGAGAAAATGGTCGATTTCGAGGATTATTTTCGCCGCTGGCGGTTCAACCATGTGACGACGGTCGAGCGGGTCATCGGCTTCAAGCGTGGCACCGGCGGCACCGGCGGCGTCAGCTATCTCAAGCGCATGCTGGAGGTCGAGCTATTTCCCGAGCTCTGGCGCGTGCGCACCATTTTGTAGAGATGTGTCCATGACCAGGCTTCGCGTCTACGACGACACCAAGGCGCTCTTTCATCTCCCTGACGGCGTGATCTATCTCGACGGCAATTCGCTCGGTGCATTGCCGCTTGGCGTCGCCGAGCGCGTCAACCGCGTCATTATGGCGGAGTGGGGCAACGAGTTGATCCGCGCCTGGAACAGCGCCGGTTGGTATGCGCAGCCGCGCCACGTTGGCGACCGCATCGCGCGGCTGATCGGCGCGAAGGCGGGGTCGGTCATGGTCGGCGACACGCTGTCGCTCAAAGTCTATCAAGCGCTCGCCGCCGCGCTCGACATGAATGCATCGCGCAAGGGCGTCCTGTCGGACACCGGCAATTTCCCGACCGATCTTTACATGGCCGAAGGCCTGATCGCGACGCTCGGGCGAGGCCATCAATTGCGCCTGGTGGCGCCCGAGGAGGTCGAGGCCGCGCTGTCGGAAGAGATTGCGGTGCTGTACATCACCGAGGTCGACTACCGCACCGGCCGCCGTCACGACATGGCGAAGCTGACCGCAAAGGCGCATGAGCTTGGCATCGTCACGGTCTGGGATCTCGCCCACTCGGCCGGCGCACTGCCGGTCGATCTCGCCGGCTGTGGTGCCGATTTTGCGGCCGGCTGCACCTACAAATATATCAATGCCGGCCCGGGCGCGCCGGCTTTCCTCTATGTCGCCCCGTGTCACGCCGACAGCGCACGCACCGCGCTGTCCGGCTGGATGGGGCACGCAAAGCCCTTCGCATTTGAGCTTGGCTATGCTGCCGCGGGCGGCGTCGAGCGCATGCGTGTCGGCACGCCGCCTGTGCTGGCGATGGCGGCGCTGGAGGCTTCGCTCGATATCTGGGATCGGATTGACGTCGAGGAGGTCCGCGCCCGCTCGCTGGCGCTCGGCGATCTGTTGATCGCTGAGGTCGAACGCCGCTGCCCCCCCTTGAAGCTGGTCACGCCGCGTGCGCACGAGTGCCGCGGCTCGCAAGTCTCGTTCGCCTTCGAGGGCGGCTACGCCGCCATGCAGGCCCTGATCGCCCGCGGCCTCATCGGCGATTTCCGCGCGCCTGACATCATGCGGTTCGGGATCACGCCGCTGTATATCGGCGAGGCGGAAGTCATGAAGGCGGCCGAGATCATCGAGGACGTAATCGCAGGCGAGGTGTGGCGGCGGGCGGAGTATCAGGTCGTCAATGCGGTAACGTGAGGGACGAATGCTGCCTCAACCGTCATTGCAAGCGTAGCGAGCCGGTCGGTCAACGCCGCCGGTCCCGGTTGCAGGATGATCGGCGACAAAACCATATGAGCAAGTGCCTCGGCCGTGTCACGATAACCATTACCTCGGGCGTCATTGCTTTGCCGCACTGTGCATTTCACCTTGAGAACAGAACGAATTGGGAGGAGATCCGATGACGCCGCTTGAGAAAGTTAAAGCGATGAAGATGCCGTTTGCCGAGCTCAAGGGCGTCGAGTTCGTCGAAGCGGAGAAGGATCGCGTGGTGGCACGGATGATTGTCAGGCCCGATCTCTGTACCCTGCATCACACCGTCCACGGCGGCGCGGTGATGGCGTTCGCCGATTCCGTCGGCGCAGCCGCAACCGTGATCAACCTGCCGGAGGACGCAAAGGGCACGACCACCCTGGAGAGCAAGACCAATTTCATCGGCGGGGCGAAGGAGGGAACCACGGTCGTCGCCATTGCCACGCCGGTCCATAGGGGCCGGCGGACCCAGGTCTGGACCACTCGGCTGGAGACCGGGGATGGCAAGCTGATCGCTATCGTGACCCAGACCCAGCTGGTCCTTTAAAGACTACGGAGGCTTGATTTTGTTAACGAATTAGTCGTTCTCGCTGCCTCAAACTTGAGCAGGTTCCCGTCTTGAAAAATTTGCTGCGACGCACAATATTGGAGGCCTAGGGATTCGAACGCCTCCTCGAGGGACACCAAGAGGAGTTTTGACGTGGTACTTGAAGACACCGTCCGCACCGCTCCGGGCTATGTGCGGACCCTGATCCAGCAGGAAGAATTGCCGCTGTTGCGCGATCACCTGCTCAGGCTCGATGCCGAAAGCCGGCATGATCGCTTTAACGGTTTTCTCGACGACAGCTTCATCGAGCGTTACGCCGCCCGCTGCGCCGAGGATGGCACCGTGATCGTCGCCTATATCGTCGATGGCGTGGTTCGTGGTGCGGCCGAGCTGCATCCGCCGGAGGGCGATTCGTTGCCTGAGGTCGCCTTCAGCGTGGAAGCCTCCGCCCGCCGCCAGAACGTCGGCACCGTGCTGTTCAGCCGCCTGATCGCGGAAGCGCGCTGGAAGGGCTACAAGAGCCTGCGCGTCACCACGGGAGCGGAGAATCACGCCATGCGGGCGCTCGCCAAGAAGTTCGGTGCGCATCTGCAGTTCCGACATGGTGAGTCCACCGGCACGATCGATCTTGGCAAGACGCCCGAGGCCGAGCTCGCTGAGCTCGCAGCGGCGCCGTTCAAGGCCGGCCGCGCGATTCTCAACTTCAACTCGACCTGCTGGAAGCTGATCTCCAGCATGTACGGCAATCGCGCAGCCTGAAATCAAGAGACCTGAAATTCAAAGGCCTGAATCAAAAAGCGGACCGGCAAGGCCGGTCCGCTGTTTTATTGGAGCCAAGGAATGAGCGCTCAGGTGCCGGTGCGCTTGTCGTTGCCGAAGCGACGGATGACACGGCGTTCGACCACCACGGAGCGCTGCGCACCCTGCTCGCCGGCGATCACGCGCGTCGCAGTGATGCGGCTGTTGGTGCGCGCCTGCTTCTTGACCTCGGCCTGAACGGTTTCGAGCGGCATGCCCATCAGCGCTGCGGCGATCTCGGCCTGCTGCTCCTGGTCGTCGGTGATGCCGACGGCGGCGAAGATCGCCTCGTCCAGGGTGGGCGGATCGTGGCGCACGCGCCGCGTGCCATATTTGGTATTCCAGTCTGCGTTCATAACGGCCTCGTTTTGATGCCGGGATACCTAGTGCCTGAGATGCTGCATTGCAATATGAAATCGGTGTGGCATCTCAGCTATGCACCGGTCGGATGTCATGGCGGTGACGCGACACCGGCATCGATCGTAGCCCGTTGCTGCGGCCAGCGTTTGAGCGCCGTCTGTCCTGCCTCCGTAAGCCCGTAGATTCCCCGGTCGGCGCGCTCGAACCAGCCATACACATTGTTAAGCAAAATCTTGCCGGCATCGGGGCAGCGCTCGCGCAATTCGCGCACGCGGCGCGGGCCGGCGGCAAGCTCCGATGCGCAGGTCAGCGCCTGCTGCCGGTACGCCGTCATGATCGGCGCGCGCGTGCTGCCGCCGAGCACGGGATCCCCTTGGCGGCGCTGATGCTCGGCCACGAGCCGCGAGCGCGTCTTCGGCTCGCGGCGGGGGACTGCCGTCGGTGGCTTCACGAGCACCTCGACCTGGCCGTTGTCGGTCACCCCGAGCATACCGAAGCCGAGGCGCCGACACAGATTGCGATAACGTGCGTCGCTCTCGCGGCCCTTGCCGCGGATCGACATCTTTGCGGCGATCCAGACTTCGTCGCCCGCCGGCGCGCGATCGACCGCCTGCAGAATCAGCTCGAGATTGAAGGCGAGCTTGAGCTCGCCAATCACCACCACCGGCGGATCTCCGGCGCTCAGGCCCACGAGATCGCAGCCGCCAATCTCGCCCTTCACGGAGAAGCCGAGCTCTTCGAGGAAGCGTTTGACGGGGAGATAGAGCGCGGTTTCCACAGTGAGTTTCCGATCGAAGAAGAAGAATCAGTTGCGGCCAGTTTAGCCCGGATGGGGACTCGGGCGGCCGGCCCATTTGCCCGGACGCGGTCAAGCCAGCTATACCCCTGCGCGCGGAACAGGCGGGCGCGCGCGAAGATGACGATCAGGAACGGGCTTTATCACATCCGGATCGAGATGCTGGATGGCGTGCAGGGCGGCAATCAGGGCGTTATGGTGCTGCGTGACGGCACCATGCGCGGCGGCGATTCCTTTTTCTTTGCCCATGGCAGCTACACCTCCGCCGACGGCAAGTGGAAGGGCGAGCTGACCAACGAGGAGCATTCGCCCTCGTTCGACGAGCGCCCCGTATGGGGTCGCAAGGTCGTCACCATCGGCTTCAGCGGCACCTACACCGACGAGACCGCCTATGGCGAAGGCATGGCGCTCGCGGGCAAGCAGAGCATCCGTTTCAAGGGCAATCTGCGGCTGCTGGTGCCGGATTGATCACACCCGTCCGCTCACCGGAATCAGCGCGCCGGTGACGCCACTCGCGGCGTCGCTCACGAGGAACAGGATCACCTCGGCAAGCTCCTGCGGCGTCACCCATTTGGCGAAGTCGGCTTTCGGCATGTCGGCGCGGTTCGCCTTGGTGTCGATGGTCGACGGCAGCACCGCGTTCACCGTGATCTTGCCCTTCCATTCGTTGGCGAGCGCCTCGGTGAGGCGGTGCACGCCCGCCTTCGATGCCGCGTAGGACCCCATGCCGGCGCCAGCCTGCAGCGCGCCCATGGCGCCGATGTTGACGATGCGACCCGCCTTTGAAGAAGCAAGATGCGGCAGTGCCGCGTGCGAGGCGTTGAGGGCCGTCAGCACGTTCAGCGCATGCATGCGGTGCCATGTCTTGATGTCGCCGTCGCCAACGGTCTCGAAGGCAAAGCCGCCGGCGATATTGACCAGGGCGTCCAGCCTGCCGAAATGATTTGCGGCGGCATCCACCGCCGTCTTCGCCTGCGCCGGGTCGGACAGGTCGACGCCGCCGATCTCGATGCGCTCGGCCGTCGCCGGCAGTTGAGAGGGCGCGTGATCGATGCCGGCGACCCGCGCGCCGCGTGATTGCGCGACGTCGGCGACAACCTTGCCAAGCGCGCCGAGCGCGCCGGTCACCACAATGATTTTTCCTTGCACGATACTCTCCGTCGTCTCAATTCGCGCCGACTATTGCGTGAGGCGAATTGGACTTGCAATGGCGGCGGCATCAAGGCTGAATGATTGCTGCAACTTTAGATGGCGGCGCGGAGGTTTGGTTCATGTCTGACGAATTGCCGACTGTCGATTGTCCCCCTGAGATCGTTGATTTGAAGCATCCCCTGGAGAATTTCCGGGCCGCGTTGAACGGAAGGGGCCCCGTGCGCGTCGTGGCGATGGGGTCGTCATCGACTGCGGGACTTCGCAATGTCGTTCCCTATCCCGCGCGGCTCGAGCTGTATTTGAGAAAGCACTACAAGGATGACGATCCGCATCCGAACATCCGGGTCGACGTGTTCAACCGTGGCCAGGGCGGCCAAGAAGCGCCATTGGAAGTGGCTCGGTTCAAAGACGATATCTTTGCTGACAATCCTTCTCTGGTGCTCTGGCAGATCGGAACCAATGCGGTCTTTCGCCAGAAGGAGTTCAACTTCGACGAAGTGGTCGCAAACATCATCGGGGGATTGGCGCTCCTGCGCGGTCACCTGACCATGGATGTTGTCCTGATCGACCCGCAATACGTGACGGCCATGCTGTTCGACGACAACGCCGATCTTGCGGAGAAGATGGTTTCGGCGATCCGAACCGCGGCGGAGGACGCCAAGGTCAATCTGTTCCAGCGCTGGGCGCTAATGCGCCACTGGCACGTGCTAAACAACGCTTCGTTCGAGCAGCTGCTGGATCCGGAGGATGATCTGAAGCTGCATCAGAGCAATTGGAGTACCATGCAGGTATCGCTCGCGCTGACCAATTCCATTATTAAGGCCGCAACTCCGACGGCGTGAGGCGCCCGGCGTCGCTCACGCCTGAAGATAGCGCTCCTTCAGCGCGGTCTGCTCGGCTGCGCCGAGCTTAAGGCCGTCGCGCAGGTAAGTTTCGACATCGCCATAGTCGCGGCCGACAGCTTCGAAAGCCGCGTCCAGATAGGAGGCATTGACCGAGCCGATGGCGTCGAGGACGTCGGCGGGCAGATCGGAGACGCTCGACGCGTCGCGCTTGTAGTGGCGATTGGTCAGCAGATAATCCTCCGCAATGACCTCCTCGGGCACGCCGAGCGCATGCAGGATCAGCGCGCTGGCAAAGCCGGTGCGGTCCTTGCCGGCGGTGCAATGGATCACGAGCGGAGCGCGGTCCTGTAGGAGATGGCCAAACAGCATGCGGAAGCTGTGCGTGTTGTGGCGGACATAGTTGCGATAGGACTCGCGCATGAGCTCAAGCGCGACCGGTCCCGTCAGCGCGCCCCTGGCGAGCTCGGTGCGCAATGAAGCCACCACCGTCGGCTCGATCGGTAGCGAATGCACAGTGATCTCGTTGACGACGCAGATGCCGGCCGCGCGCTCCTCGACGCCGCGGAAGTCGAACGCACTTCTGACGCCGAGTGCGCGCACGATCGCGATGTCTTCAGCGGTGAGCTGGCCGAGATGGTTGGAGCGGAAGATGTGGCGCCAGCGCGTGGTGCGACCGTCGCTTGTGGCGTAACCGCCGAGGTCGCGAAAATTGCTGGCGCCTTGCAAAGCGAGGTGACGGGCAGGAGAGTCCGACATGGGAGCTTCTTTTTGTTATGTTGCCGACGGACCATTACAGGGGGCAATCATCGGTCGGCAAGATCGGGGCGACGACGGTCAAGCATTTGATGCGGCCGGTGACGGCCTGCGCAGTGATCTGAGCCCGCAATCATGTGCGGAATCAAAAAGGGTCGAAACCTCATTGTTTCGACCCTTTCTCAAACTTCCGCTGAACGCTTGAAAGAGCGCGGCGGTTTCAAACAAGGCACCGGCATTAACGTTCCCATTTGGGCTTTGCTTCGTCGACCGCGTCCTGGTGGTACCAGCTGTCGCTGCAGATCGAGACGTTCGCGGGAAGCGAAGCGTGATCGGCGGGAAAGCGGGTGTCGCCATAGCGGCGCCCGGCGAGAGCCGCGCGGCCCCCGACGGGGAATTGATAGATCTTCGCAGATCCGTGACTC
This sequence comes from Bradyrhizobium sp. S3.3.6, assembly GCF_040546905.1. Taxonomy (NCBI): domain Bacteria; kingdom Pseudomonadati; phylum Pseudomonadota; class Alphaproteobacteria; order Hyphomicrobiales; family Nitrobacteraceae; genus Bradyrhizobium; species Bradyrhizobium sp. S3.3.6. The sequence goes on from NZ_JBEPOT010000002.1 coordinate 89,553, forward strand.
AGTCCATTGTTCATCATTTCGATTTGCTCCTCGGTCGAAGCGCCTTGGCCTCCATGGTGCGCCCGACTCGTTCGATTGTGGTTACTGGACTCCCCATATCGACCGCGCATCCCGAATTGGAAAGTGCTGAAAACGAAATCAGCTCTCGCCTATTTTGTGGGCAGTCGACCGTCTGCACCCCCCAAGGCAGCGTGTTGGTGACTAACGCGTGGGCCATTCCAAAGGTTGCTAGGCAGGGATCGGGGCTTTGCGAAAGTTGCCGGACGTTGATGCGCGTTTCATCGGCAGCCTGCGGCAGGGGCCCGCGTGCTCCAGAATCAGGCGTTTTCCGCGGGACTTTTGCACTGCAGCTTCACGCGAAGGTGCGCGGCTATGACGCAGGTCGCTGTGGACGGCTTTGCGGTGGCGGGCCGGTTCCGGTCGCGGTGGACAACCTCCCGCGCTGCGGCCTTTTGGCACGTTAAATGCTTGTAAAGCGCCGGCCGATGATGGCCGGGTACAAACGTGCGGGGGCTCTCAACCCCACCTTTCGCATCATCTACAGAGAGGCTCAATGACCAAGTATAAGCTCGAGTACATCTGGCTCGACGGATATACGCCGACTCCGAACTTGCGCGGCAAAACTCAGATCAAGGAATTCGCGTCGTTCCCGACGCTCGAGCAGCTTCCGCTCTGGGGCTTCGATGGCTCCTCCACCCAGCAGGCCGAAGGCCACAGCTCGGATTGCGTGCTGAAGCCGGTCGCGGTGTTTCCGGACGGTGCCCGCACCAACGGCGTGCTGGTGATGTGCGAAGTCATGATGCCCGATGGCAAGACCCCGCACTCGACCAACAAGCGCGCCACAATTCTCGATGACGAGGGTGCGTGGTTCGGCTTCGAGCAGGAATACTTCTTCTACAAGGACGGCCGTCCGCTCGGCTTCCCGGCTTCCGGTTATCCGGCGCCGCAGGGCCCGTACTACACCGGCGTCGGCTACTCGAACGTCGGCGACATCGCGCGCAAGATGGTCGAAGAGCATCTCGACCTCTGCCTCGCGGCCGGCATCAACCACGAAGGCATCAACGCGGAAGTCGCAAAGGGCCAGTGGGAATTCCAGATCTTCGGCAAGGGCTCCAAGAAGGCCGCTGACGAAATGTGGATGGCCCGCTACCTGATGCTGCGCCTGACCGAGAAGTACGGCGTCGACATCGAGTTCCACTGCAAGCCGCTCGGCGACACCGACTGGAACGGCTCCGGCATGCACGCCAACTTCTCCACCGAGTACATGCGTACGGTCGGCGGCAAGGAGTACTTCGAGGCGCTGATGGCGGCATTCGACAAGAACCTGATGGACCACATCGCCGTCTACGGCCCGGACAACGACAAGCGTCTGACCGGCAAGCACGAGACCGCGCCGTGGAACAAGTTCAGCTACGGCATTGCCGACCGTGGCGCCTCGATCCGCGTGCCGCACTCCTTCGCCAACAACGGCTACAAGGGCTATCTGGAAGACCGCCGTCCGAACTCGCAGGGCGACCCATACCAGATCGCTTCGCAGATCCTGAAGACGATCGCGTCCGTCCCGGCTGACAAGAAGGCCGCGGCTTAAAGATCCTCCCGGCCCGGGCTGGGGGCTGGCCCGGGTTGGCTTTTTAAATCCGCCGGAGCTGCAAGGCTCCGGCGGATTTTTGCATTCCGATGACACCGCTTGTTGTGGGTCTGGCGGCCATGCCGGCCTGTCCATGTCAGGCAAAATCGGGATAGAGTGCCTGCAGGATGCGCGCGGGGCCGGGGACACGGCTGGTGTTTGAAGGCTTCTACAAGGTACGATTTCAGCTCGGCGATAGCGTCGGCCGGAGCGTGATGCATGCCGGCAATGGCACGATGCTCGGCGGCAATTCGGCGTTCGCCCATATCGGCACCTACGAGAAGACCGCGGACGGCGTCGACATCGTCATCAAGACCGTTCGCCACAACCCCGATCCGACCTACCGCGCCATGGCCGGCACCGATGATGCGACGCTGATCGCGAAGGGTTTTGCCGACGGCGATCTCTACCGTTTCAAGGGCGAGCTCAAGGAGCTACCCGGCGTGCCCTTCCAGTCGCTGATGACGCCGATCACGGAAGACGAGGTGCCGATCGCCGGCGGCGTCGGGGAGGCCGGCATCGTCGACGGCCTCTACTCGATTCACCTGCGCATGCTCGACGGCGTCGACGGCGGGCTCACCGGCGTGATGCTGCTCAACCGCGGCCGCATCCTCGGCGGCGATGCGTCGTTCTATTACCTCGGCAGCTACACCGCCGCGAACGGCCGCTGGAAGGGGCAGATCCTCAACCAGGAGCACACGCTCGCCAAGGACGATCCGATCTTTGGCGGCCACGAGGTCGGCATCGGCTTCTCCGGCAGCTATGACGGCGAGGAGGCGGTGCTGGAGGCGACCGCGCTTGCCGGCAAGCGCAGCCTGCGCCTGACCGCGGCGCTGAAGCTGATGCATCGCGCCTGATCGCTACGGGGAATTGCCCATGGAAAGAATTCGCATGCTCTCGACGCTCGGCCTGATGGGCGCGATGCGCAGCCTGTCCTCCGCGTTCGAGACCGCGAGAGGCATTCACGTCGATGCCGACTTCGCGCCGACGCTGGCGCTGCTGAAGCGCTTGCGCGCCGGCGAGGCCGCCGACCTCGTGATCCTCACGCGCGAAGGGCTCGACGAGATGATCGGCGAGGGCCGGGTGATCGCGGACAGTGCAGCCGACCTGGCGCGCTCCTATGTCGGCCTCGCCGTGCGAAAAGGCGCGCCGCATCCCGACATCGCCAATGAGGCTGCGCTGCGCAAGACGCTGCTCGCGGCGCGATCCATTGCCTATTCGCGGCTCGGTGCGAGCGGCGTGTACTTCGCCCGGCTGATCGCGCGCATCGGCATTGCCGCCGAGATCGACGCCAGGGCGACCATCGTCGAGCAGGGCTTTACGGCCGAGCGGCTCGTCAGCGGCGAGGCCGACCTCGCCGTGCAGCAGATCAGCGAGCTGAAGCAGGTCGAGGGCATCGAGGTGATCGGCCCGGTCCCGCACGATTTGCAGACGCCGGCCGTGTTCTCCGCCGGATGCATGGTAGATGCGAAGCGGGCTGAAGATGCCGACAGGTTGTTGCGCTATCTGGCATCGCCGGAGGTCGCGTCCGTGCTGCGCCAGTCAGGACTCGAGCCTTGAAATCGCCGGCACGCGGACGCAACGTGATGGCCATGCGGATCTGTCTCTTTGCCATCCTCGTCGCGCTTGCCGCGCCCGTCGCCGCGCACGCGCAATCGGCCGATCTCGTCCTGTGCGACCGTGTCGCCGCCGATCCCAGCGATCCCGACAAGCCGGCCGACGTGAAGGGCGTGCCCGACATCGCCGCCTCCGACCTCGCGACCGCGATCAAATTCTGCAAGCAGGCGGCAAGCTCATCGCGCCGCGCGATGTTCGCGCTCGGGCGTGCCTATGCGGCCAACCGGCAGACGGCTGAGGCGATCGCCGCCTGGCGCAAGGCGGCCGACAAGGGCTCCAGTGCTGCGATGGTCGAGCTCGGCGTCGCCTATGGCAACGGCTCCGGTATCGCGAAGGACGAGGCGCAGGCGCGAAAATTGTTCGAGAAGGCGGCGCAGGCCGGCAACCCCCGCGGCGTCTCCAACCTCGCAGCGCTCGGCAGCGCAGGCGGTGGCGCTCCCGCGGACCCTGCGCAGGCGCGCACGCTGCTCGGCAAGGCCGCCGAGACCAACGCGGAGGCGCAGTACCAGCTCGGCCTGATGCTTGCCAGCGGCAATGGCGGGGAGAAGGACGACGTCGCGGCGCGCGCGCTGTTCGAGAAGGCGGCGGCGCAAAACCATCCCGGCGCGCTGGAGCGGATGGGCGCGTTCGCGCAGGAAGGCCGCGGCGGTCCAAAGGACAAGGACGCCGCAAAGGCCTATTACGAGCGTGCGGCCGCGCTCGGCGACGAGGACGCCAAGAAGGCGCTGGAGCGGATCCGCTGTCCCTACGCGATCAAGGACAAGCAGGGCAAGCTCGTCACCACGCTGTGCTTCTAGAAAGCGATCCTGCTCACTTCATGTCGCAGGCGAGATTGTTGCGGGCGGGTTGGAAAAGGAACTTGCGCGGGCAGGGGCCGTTGACATCACGTCAAGCAGGAGGCGCAACCATGATCCGCAAGCTCGCATCCGGCGAATACCGGCTCTATTCGCGCAAGGTGAATCCCAAGACCGGCAAGCGCCGCAACCTCGGCACCTTCAAGAGCCGTGCGGCGGCCGAGAAGCACGAGCGCGACGTGCAATATTTCAAGCGTCACTGACGGCCCGACGAGCGCTGCCCCGTGAGGCGGGCAAACCGAAACGTCGAAAACAACCCCATGCACAGTAGCCAAGTGGCTGACAGAATTGCCAAACGGCTCAGCGAAGCGGCGCGATGCGGATTTTACGAAATCCAGTTGACCCGTCGGGCAAAACAGGGGCATGATGGCATCATGGCACGATCGGCTCCGCGAGCGGCCTCTGCGCGAATTAGCCGGACAGCATCGGCGCGGCGACGGTGCTGGCAACTTCACAGCTAGAAACCTGGAAGTCCTCTGACACAATGCGGAGAGGAGCAGAAGCGCAAGCGGATGGGAAGATTCCGACCGTTATCGAACGCGCTCGATCTTCGCGGCCATATCGGGCGCGCGTGCTATCCGGTACGTCGCGTTGCTGCACTTCAGTACCCAGACCACGTAGTCCGGCCTGGAGCGCTTCTTGTCTCGCGCCGCACCGAGCGACTTGTCACATGCGAACCCTTGCGTGCGGATCTGCGCCGCCAGCATCTCCTGCGGTTGTTCGGAGGCGACGGGCGTTGCCGGCGCATGTTGTGCCCGCGCAAGTGGGCTGAAAAGAACAATCGCGGCCAGCAAGATTGACGTACGCGAGTTATACATGAATGCCATCCTTCTCGGCGTCGCGCGCCCGTTGCATTCAGGCCAGGCCCGCCTAGGCCGTTGCCAACTGCTAGTCTTCTGAACCTATTTCGTCACAATTCGCCGCGTCGGCGTCACTGTGCCGGTGGGCGCTGTTGGAGAAATCGAAAAGGTCAGCCAGGTATTCCAGCCCGCCGGCCGGTTTTCGGCCGCGAATTCGCCGTATCCCTTCAGATTGAGATATCCTTGCATGTCGCCAACCGGAAACAGAAAGCCAACCTGTGGGCCCACGCCTACGACCCGCGACCGGAAACCACCGAGGATCGGGTGTTGTCCGGAGTCGTCGGTGATCTGCTGATAGGCGTATCCTACCAGGCCGACGAAGACCTGCTTCGAGAGAAACTGGGAAGCGCCCCAGTCGACGTGAAAATCAGTGCCGTTCTGATATTGCGTGTCGTTGTTCTTGAAATTGTAGGTAAATCCCGCGACGGCCGAAAATTCGTGCCCCGCTTGCGGATTGAAGTAGGTGTAACCGCCGCCGCCATCGATGGCGCCGTGGCCTATGCCGAGATTGGCAAGGCGGTTTGGATCGTAGGCGCCGACGGGAACGTCTCCCGTCACATAAGTCATGAAGTTGTGAACGCCTGCGTTCCACTTCAGTGTCAGCTGTGGGTAGAGGTCGCCGACCGAGGTAATCGAATCGCCAAAGCTGCCCATCCGGGTTGCTGCGAATGGTCCGAAACCGGTTGTAAGCGTGCCGTTGAGGTCGGCACTGGATCGACCGAACAGGCCGGTCATGCCGATCGCCAATTGTCCGCCCAGCACCGGCGTCGCGAACGTGTAGGTAGGGTTGAGAAGTACCAGATCGGCCTGCGCATTGAGGCGAAGATTCAGGTCGACGTTCACCGTGGCAGGGAATCTGCCGATCTGAACCTCTCGTGCCGCAGCTGCGGCGCCGAATGCCGATACGGAGGTATGATAATAGACCTCGGCCATGGACCAGCCCGGCACCCCGGGCGTTGCCGCGAGGCTGCTGAACCGGCCCGGGAGCCAGTACGAAACACCGCTCTCATCCGCGTATGCCGCCTCGGACATCCAGCCGAGCAGCACCATTGCAGCACTGAGACCTGAGTGGGTGAGCCAGCGCCGAGATTTCCATTTGCGAGATTTCCATTTGGATGTGTCGCGCGTCATTTGTCTGCCCCAATTGGCTGGAGATCGCATGGCAGCAACGCAGGCGAGGAGGACGAGGTATTTCACTTCACGCCTCCCATCCCACTATCTCTACAAGGCCAGCTTCACGCCCGGCGGCTGCCACATCCCTTCGCCCGGAGGCAGGATCGACGGTGCTTGGGCCTTCGGCCAGTAGAGCCGCATCGCCAGGTAAACCGGGCCGTCAGGAGCCGGCAGCCAGTTGGCTTCCTTGTCGGCACCGGGCGATTTGTTCTGGATATAGATTGTCAGCGACCCGTCGACGTTCGTCTTCATTGCGGGCAGCATCGGCGAGTTGATGAGATAGCGGTTGATCGGGTTTTCGATCAGCAACTGCGTCTTGCCGTCGTACATCGTCACCGACCAGAACGCATTCACTGGGGGCAGCTGACCGGCCGGGAACGTTAGCGAGTAGTTGCGCCCGGCACAGTCGAGGGTTTGACCATCGACGTCGGCGCGCGTCATCGGATAGGTCGCCTCCGCGGCATCGTTGCCGTATATCCCTGCCTTTGCACCGGCCGCCCGCTTCAGCCAGTCGCCATTGAAGAAAGCGCTGTCGCCAAACAGCGAACTGATCCGCCAGCCGTTGACCTCCTTGCCGGCCTTTGCGACGGCCTCTTCGATCTTTCGTTCGCCCTCCTTCATGCCCAGGCCGATTTCGAGCTTCTTCTCCATCGGAAGGTCCTTGAAATTGAAGGTTTTGCCCGAGCCAACGCCGATGGTCGCAAGCTGCGCGCGAATGTCCTTTTCGTTGTCCTGAGCGGGCGCAAATTGGAGCGCGAAGTCGAGATATTCGAAGAAGTTCGTCTTCACGAGCTCCTTGTCGATCTTCGGAAAGTCGACGGTCGCTGCGGCAACAGTCGTCGGCTGTTTCAGATAGGCCGAAAGCGACAGCGCCTTATAGCCCTCCTGGACTTTCTTCATGTTCTCGAGATCGTCGGGATTGAAAAGCTGCGTGCGATAGGCCGCCACCGAAAACTGCGTGGTCGACCGAAACACCTTCTTGATCCCGGGCGGAGTTGCTCCGCTCCAGTTCGGCCCGACAACCATATAGTCGCCGGCCTCGCTTCCCGTGGCGCGGCTGCCAACATAGCCGTAATTGTAGGTGTTGCCGTCACAGAGCATGATCGAGTAGTAGCGTTTCGGGTCCACGGCCGGGACCGAAAGAACCATTGGCTCCGCCCGCAAATCCATCCACAGGATCGAATACGGCGTGTCGCTGTTCGGCGTGATGACGGCGGTATCCTTGTAGGTGTAAACGTTGGGTTCGTTCTTGATCTGGTTGAACGGGGCCTTGAACTGCCCGGAGTTGCGATCAACTGCGTACTCGTACATCACGGCGTAGTTCATCACGATCGGCAGGCCGTAGATAAAGCCCGCTTCGGCAATGTCTTTTGCCTTCAGGAAGCCCGGTCGATCGGCGCCGGCCTGGGCAAACGCCGGCAAGGACCCTATCCCCGCAAGGGCGATCGTCGTCGTCGCAGCAGTGCGAAGAAGTTCGCGTTTGGTCAACATTTGAAGCTCCTGAGGATCAACTCGCTCGCTTTTAACGATCGGTCTTCTAGGGACGTTTGTGCTCGTACGGTCGGACGCCGGCGCAAAGCGCCGGCGCTCAAATCAACTTTATTGGGCCAAGCCCACCGTTCCCGCCTGCGTCTTCACGACCGGCGGCGGATTCCATTTTCCGGTCAGCGCATCGGACCTCGGGCTGTAGAGGCGCATGGTCAGATTAAAGGGTCCCTTCGGCGCCGGAAGCCAGTTCGCATCCTTGTCCTTGCCCGGACTTTCGTTCTGGAAGAATATATCGAGCGACCCGTCTGCGTTGTACTTGAACGGCATCCAGCTGCTCACGGCAAAACGGTTGAGCGCATTGCCGACCTGGAAACCTTCCGGGTCGTATAGCGTGATCGACCAGAAGGCATCGACTGGCGGGGCAGCGCCCTTCTCGAACGTAACTGTGTACTTGTTGGCTCCATCCAGCGGCTTGTTGGTCTCGTCGCCGAGATTGAGCGGATAGATGGCATCCTCAGGCAGGTTCGCGCCCAGCCCGAGCTGGGCGACGATGGCACGCTTCAGGTAGTAGTTACCGTAGACACCCATCGAATCGGTGTTCATCGACCAGCCATTTGCGATCCGCGCCAGTGTCGGCACTTTCCAGGCCATCAGCTTCTGGCCGTCTTGCGGGGCAGTCTCCAGCGCCCGTTGCAACACCGGATCGAGCTTGCCGATGTCAAAACTCTTGCCGGGCTCGATGCCGATTTTCTTCATCTGGGCGATGATCGGCTCATCGGTAACGTGCGGCGGGTGAAGCTTGAGCAGTTCTGCGGCGCTGGCGAAGTACACGCCGGCCGACATGGTATCGACCTGGACCTTCGGCGGCGTCTTCATGTCGACGCTTGGGTCCGGCGTGAACTCGACCGGCTTGGGTGTCTTGCCATACTCGGAAAGGAGCGTGACCTTGTAACCGGCCTGAATCTTATGGACCGCATCGTAGTCCGGCGGGCCATCCGTCTTGGTGCGGCCGATCACCCAAACATAGGGCGTCGGCGCTTCGATGCGCTGGGTGTCGCTCGGTAGCTTGAATTCTTCCGCGAACTTGTCGCGCAGATCGGGCCGCCAGCCCGGGGGCGTGATCAGGAACGTGCCGGTCCTGGTGCCCGTCGTTCGCCAGCCGGGCGATGCGAAGACGTCGGTCCACATGTCGAGCATCGGCAGCAGATAGTAGCGCCCATTTGTATCCGGTGCGGAGATGACGACGGGCTCCTTGGTCATGTTCAGCCAGGAGACGGAATACAGCGTGTCGAAGTTCGATCGCACCACGCCCTTGAAATTGGCAGGGGGGTATTCCGGCACGTTGACAAAGGTATTCATCGGACCTCTGAAATCGGTCGTGCCGTTGGTGAATTGCTTTCTCGAGACGTCCATCGACATCAGCGAGTAAAAGTAGACATAGGCATCCACCGCGATGGCATGCGCTTCTTGTTCAGTGATGGCCGGTGCAGCGCCCTCCGCCCGCGCGGCAGGCGCGGCCGCCGCGCCGAGGCAAAGAGAAATTGTCAGCGTCAGAATTCCCCGAAACATGTCGAATCCTCCTCTTCTGATTTGGCGACCTCTGATTTGCGACCTCGTTCAATTCACGATGATTACCGTCGGAATGATCGCGTTCGAGGGTCTGAACATTTGAAGGTCTCAGCGTATTGCCTTGCTGCGTGGCGCCGCGGGAATTCAACACGAAGAAGGGCAGCAAAGCCGATGCCAGATGCGTTCAAACAGCTCGCGGCGGTTTTGATTGAAGCATTCTCGATCCAACGCGAGGGCGTGCATTGCTTGCAGGAGGACGTGCATGACCAGCTGCATTAAACGCTGCGTGGCGTCTGCAGGACTCAAAACAAGGTCGCTAGAAACAGAGCTATTGCGCAATTGAAGGTGCGCCGCTTGAGGAGCCTCTTTCGCTTGCAATGCGGCACCCCAAAGTATTTGCTCTTTAGCACAACCTGTCCGGGAGGGCCAGCGACGATAGTTAGTCTGCATCTCTGTCGCAATCTGGCGATGCGGGGATAGTGAATTGAGGCGCGGAAGGTATCGCCCCGGAGAACAATTGCTCGCCGGGCGAAAATCTGATCCTATTCTTTATTCCTTTGCGAGCAACAATTGAACGAAGGAGACAATGATGCGCTCGTTCCTCCTCGCTGCGCTCGGCATTACCGCCTTCTCCGCAACCATGGCCATCGAGACACCCGAGGCAAATGCTGTTGTCTATTGTGCCGCTGGTGTCTACCGCGCAGGCTGCGTCGCCCGACCTGTTGTCGGGCCCGTCGTCGCACCAGTAGTCGGCGTGCGAGGTGTTGCACGGCGGACCACCCGGCGTGTCGTCCGGCGATCGGACATGATGCTCAAGCACGACATCTTCCTGATCGGTCACCTCGAAAACGGCCTCGGCTTCTATCGCTTCACCTACAACGGCGGCAACAAATCCCATGTCGGCGTGATGGCGCAGGAAGTGCAGACGATTATGCCCACCGCGGTGCTGCGCGGCAGCGACGGCTACCTGCGAGTTTCGTACGACATGCTCGGCGTGAAGTTCCAGACCTACGACCAATGGATTGCGTCGGGCGCTCATGTCCCGGCCGGCACACCAGTTGCGCAGTAACGCGCCCGATGCAGCATCTGATGCGCAGCGGCCGTGAGGTGATCATCTACGCGGGCGCCTTCGATGATCCGCTTGGCGTGACACCTGACCGGCACGTACATTGGGCGTCGCGCGCAAACTGGTACGTCCATGGCAAGGGGTTGTTTGTGGAAGACGAGTGATCTTCGTAAAGCCAAGGACGCCAAAGAGTTGAGGAACCTGTTCAAAGCAGGGTTCTTCGGCGCGGCACCGTCCTCGGCTCCTTACGGCCAGCTCCAGGCTGGGCTTAGCGCCTCAATTTCGCTGCGCAGTCCAATAGCCTGAGCAACGTGCGGTTCCTGAATGGCCACTCCACCTCCCGCGGCCAGAATTACTGGAGAGCCGGCCTGAGCCGGACGCGAATTTGTCCTGGACTGTTACCGACGCCCGAACTGCGCCCGAACGCGCCACGTAGCCTCTGAACCTGATTAAGTTCGGATGTGTAACTATTCCGTTGGTGATGTTGACGGTGAAATTATAGGTCGGATCGCAAGTGCCTCTTTGCGTCACGAAAACGAGATCCCAGGAGCCGTCGAATGCGGAGCGGGCCTGCGCGATGGAGTGGAGGGCGACCAGGCAGCCCACGGCCGCCACACACGTGAGAAGCTTCTTCATTGTTTTGCTCCAAGCGGTCCCCCACACATGGCGGGCGGAACGGGCGAGTTCAATGCGGCTCGCCGGGGCCGGAGGAGTGATATTGAGTCTTGTCCATGCAAAAGCGGCTTCAAAGGACGTCGGTCCGAAACGCCATCTTCAAGATCACGTTCAAGATCACGGCGCCGGACGTGAGGCCTTCAAGGTCGGCCGCTAGATAGGTCGCAACGATCGCGCCCTAGAACCACAACCCGGAAGAGGAGTACGACCATGCCATTCGTTCGCATCGATCTCAGGAAGGGCAAGTCGCCCGAGTATCGGAAGAAATTGGGTGAGATCGTCTATGACGCCATGATCGAGCTGATCAACGTGCCGAAGGACGATAAATTCCAGGTCATCACGGAGCACGACCGCGCCGACCTGAACCATGCCGACAGTTATCTGGGCAATCACTACAGCGACGATCTCGTCTTAATTCAGATCACGCTCAACACCGGCCGCTCGGTCGAGCTCAAGAAGGCCTTCTACAAGCGAATCGTCGAGGAATACCAGGCGCAGTTGCAAGGTCGCCCGGATGATGTCGTGATCAACCTCGTCGAGGTCGCAAAGGAAAACTGGTCATTTGGCCACGGCATTGCGCAGTACGCGTGAACGCGTTGCGTTGTGGTGAGGGATACCACTGTAATTCCGGAAACCTATCCGCCAGACGAAACGGCAATTCCTCCTGCCGCCGTGTCCGCGTAGCCGAACGGCCGCGTGCCGCGCGACTCGTCCCCGTAGCCTCGCCGTTCGTCCCGCACCGTCGCCACTGATCCCGGACGTATCGCGTTCCGTCACTGCGTGCTTTCCGGCGGCCGAACGTGTCGGGCAGATTTCCGGCGTCGGCCGGTTCCGACAGGTCGAAATCTCGACTTGGCACGGTCGGCTGACCGTTGGGAATCGCGCGTGCAGACCTTGGGGAGATGACTGATGCACCGGAGACGTCTGCTACAGGGCGGGATTGCGACGATGATCGCAGTTCAAACCGACCTCCAGCCCTGGTTCCCACGCAACGCCAATGCGAATGTGACACCGGGGCGCGTCCGGCCGGGGATGCCTGGTTGGCCTGGCGAATCCGACTGGGCTGCGCTGAACATGGCCACCAACGGCCGGCTATCGAAGGTCGTGATGCCGAGGCTGGATGGCCCCGACGGCAAAGCGCTGCTCGCAAACCCTTTCGCGATCGGCGACCAAGCCGGCTTGACCCAAAGCTCCGGCTGGCTCGACGCATGGCGATCAGTCCCAAGCGCCTACATGGTGGCGGCCGAGACCGCAGCCGACGTGGCCGCAGCCGTGCGCTTTGCCACGGCCCACAATCTGCGCCTCGTCGTGAAGGGTCGAGGCCACAGTTATCTAGGTGCGTCGTGCGCGCCGGATTCTCTCCTGCTCTGGACGCGCAGGATGGACAGCATCACCGTCCACGACGGCTTTAGCCCGGCCGGATCGGGCGCTGCGGTCGTCCCCGCGGTCTCGGTCGGCGCCGGTGCGATGTGGCTGCACGCCTACCAGACGGTGACCGGCGGCGCGGGGCGTTATGTGCAGGGCGGCGGCTGCACCACCGTGGGCGTGGCAGGGCTCGTCCAGGGCGGCGGATTCGGCAGCTTCTCCAAGAGATTCGGTACGGCAGCCGGAAGCCTTCTCGAAGCCGAGATCGTGACGGCGGACGGCGCCGTCCGCACCGTCAATGCGGAGCGCGAGCCGGACCTGTTCTGGGCCCTGAAGGGTGGAGGCGGCGGCACGTTCGGGGTCGTGACCCGGCTGACGCTTGCGACCCATCCGCTGCCCGACACGGTCGGCGCCGTGAGCCTCACACTCCGTGCCCATTCCGACGAGGCCTATCGTCGGCTGCTTGGGCGCTTCATCGAGCTGTATGCGAGCGCGCTTTGCAATCAACATTGGGGCGAGCAGGTGCGCGCGCGTCCGGACAATCGTCTCCAGGTGACGATGACCTTTCAGGGCATCGGCAAGGACGAGGCCCGGGCGGCTTTCAAGCCATTGCTCGACTTCGCCGACGCCAATCCTGCGGACTACGAGGGCCAGGCCTCATTCTCCGTCGCGAGCGTGCCGGCACGCTACTTCTGGAACGGCTGGCTCTACCGGCTGTTCGCGCGATCGGTTGTCAATTTCGATAACCGGCGGGACGCGCCGTGGACCGACTTCTGGTGGGCCGGCGACGGCGAGCAGGTCGGCGCCTTTTGGCAGGCCTACACCTCGGCATGGATTCCGTCTTCCCTGCTCGGTCAGGAAAACCGGCCGCGCCTCGTCGATGCCTGGTTTGCGGCGAGCCGGCAGTGGGCGGTCGCGTTCCACTTCAACAAGGGGCTCGCCGGCGCGCCGGCCGAAGCGATCGCAGCGGCGAAGGACACTCCGATGAACCCCGACGTGGTCGATGCTTTTGCGCTCGCGATCGTTGCGGCCGCCGGGCCGCCGGTCTTCGACGGCTTGCCGGCGCCGAACCTGTCCGCGGGCGTCGATCACCGCGCGCGTGTCAAGGAGGCCATGGCGCGTTTGCGCTCGGCCGCACCCGAAACCGGCTGCTACGTCAACGAATGCGATTACTTCCAGGCGGGTTGGCAGAAAGCGTTCTGGGGCGACAATTACGCGCGGCTGCTCGCGATCAAGCGCCGCTACGACCCCGACGGGCTGTTCTTCGTCCACCATGGCGTCGGGAGCGAGGGTTGGAGCGACGATGGATTCACGCGGTTTGAGTAGGGCGTTGCTCGGTGCGACGTAACGGTCCGGTGAGGCCTCACCGGACGGTTACGTCGTGCGCCCATCGCCTCACGGACCTCCAGGTTCAGATGATGAGACCGACGCAGCTTCGAGCAACAGTCTGGCTGCATCGCGGCTCGCCTGCGCTATGGCTGGATCGCGTGTCGATTGGGCGATCACCAGCGCGCCTTGGATGAGTGACAAGATCTGGAGCACGGCTTGTTCAGGCTTGCTCAATGCCAAAGGCTCGACGAGCGACGCCACAAATTCACGCAAGCCCTTGAAATGAGCGGCGATGGTGGCCTGTACGTCCGGAGAATCAACGTCCGGTCCGAACTCGGCCAGTCCCCTCACGAACGGACAGCCGCGGAAGGAAGGCGATCGAAAGGCCTCGCCCAGCGCGTCAAAAGTGGCAAGGACGCGCTCCAGCGGCGATAGCCCGGGTTTTTCGGTCGAGGCCGCGAGCATCTGAAACCAGGCGGCGTCCTGGTGTCGCAGGTAGGTAGCGACCATGTTCGCCTTCGACGGAAAGTGCTTGTAAAACGTCATCTTGGCCACGCCGCTTTCGGCGATGATGCGGTCAACCCCGACAGTGTGGATGCTGAACCGGTAAAACAGGTCCGACGCTGTCCTCAGTATCCGTTCTCGCGGCGCGAGAGCGTTAAGCGGCTGCCCCTCCAAATCGATCATCTCCGGCACGTCCTGCTCCCATCCTCGGTCTGACTCAAACTCCTCAGGCGCATAGACAGACTACCCTGTCTATTTTTCTGTTGCAATGTACGTACAGGTCTGTCTATCTGGTCGATGCTATTTGGACAGAAGCGAAAGGACATAGGATGAACGGAAAAGTCGTTGTCGTGACCGGCACGAGCAGTGGTTTTGGAAGACTCACGGCATTGGAGCTCGCGAGGCGGGGTCATACGGTGGTTGCGACCATGCGAGACGTAGAAGGGCGAAATGGCCAAATCCGGAGCGAGCTCATCGAAGCGGCAAAAGCGGAAGGGCGTGTGCTGAGGGTCCTTGAAATGGATGTCGCCGACGAGGCGTCGGTCAATGCGGCGATCGACCATGTCATCAAGCAACATGGAAGAATCGATGCGTTGATCAACAACGCAGGCACCATGTTCGTCGGGGTCACGGAAGCCTACACGGTCGCGGATATCGAACGGCAATTTGCGGTGAATTTCTTCGGTGCCGTGCGAGCCGACCGCGCCGTTCTGCCGCATATGCGCGCCGTCGGCAGTGGACTTCTCGTCCATGTCACGTCGTTGATGGGCCGACTGATCTTTCCCTTCTTCGGTGTCTATTCCGCGAGCAAGTTTGCGCTCGAGGCGCTCGCCGAGTCCTATCGCTACGAACTTTCAAGCTTCGGCGTCGACTCGGTGATCGTCGAACCAGGGGCATTCCCCAGCAACCTGCTGCCATCCAGTCCGGAGCCGTCCGACGAAGGCGTGCTGGCATCATACGGTGCGGTCGCGGCGATCCCGGGCCAAATCAAAGACAGCTCAAGCCAGGCACACGATTCGTCCAATCCGCCACGACCCCAGCTGGTTGCCGATGCCATCGCGCGGCTGGTCGAAGCCACGGAACGGCGCCCGTTGCGGACGGTCGTCATGCCCGAGGGGATGGATCTCGGAGTAGAACGGCTGAACGAGGCCGCCACCTCTGTTCAAAACGACATGCTCGGCGCATTCGGTATGTCGAGCATGATCTGAAACTCCGAGCGTCAATCGGAATTACGGTGCGGAATTACGGAATTACGGTGACAGTGCACTTAACTAGGCAGGAGCGAAGTTTGGTGCCCTGTCACCGAGATTATCGTGTCTCACTTGAGGGGTGCAGTCCGCGACTGTCACTTCACCGGCGGCAGACCGGCGACGGCAGCGTCGGAAGGAGGGTTCAGGCACTTCGGATGGCCAAAGCCGCCAGCGCTATGGCCGACGCCGCCTTGTCCGTTGGGCGCCTGGCCCGTACCGCCGGTACCGTCGGTGTTCGCCGTGATGTCGAAGACGATGTTGTCGGGGTGGCTCGCATCTCCAGACACGCCCTTGACGCCCTGCAATTGATCGAGCCCGAGCGCATTGCGGAGCCGCCACGCCACCATGTGATCGGTGCAGGAGGTGTCGCCGCTGACGCCGCCGCCGCCGACCTTGGCTCCGTTGCGATACAGCGCGAGGCCGCCGCCGAACACGTTCACGCCGCCAATGCGCTGGCCAACCATCGGATCATTTGGCGTGCCGAACGACGAGCCGCTGGCTGGGCCCGGATTGAAGTTTGCCGTGCTGATGCCGCTGCCCGAGAACGGCGGATGGTTGCCGTAGGCAGCTGCCGTATCGACCGGATTGCTGTGCTGCAGCCCATAGAGGCTGCCACCCGGCTGCACGGCGGTGAACAGGTTGGCGGTCGACAAGGCAAGCCCGGTCGGAAACAGACTGCCGGCGGGTGTCGCGTTCTTACCCAAGCTGAAGTCGTTTGCAGTGTTCGCCTTCTGGGCGGAGATGACGCGGCTGCCCAGCCATTGCGAGGTGCCTTGGCTGCCCGAGAAGGCGACGGCGCAGACGGTGCCGTCGTTGGCAACCAGTGTGCCCCACATGTGGAAGCCGAGGCCGCCATTGGCACCGGAAGCGGGCGTGATGGCGCCGACAAGTGCCGAACGAAGTTGCGAAAAATCAGGCAGAGCGGCGCAATCCGCAAAGGCCGGGAGGGTCACCATGGAAACGAGAGCGCTGATCGAACAGAAAAGAGTTCGTCGCTTGACGTTCATTGTGCTGCTCCTGTGGTGCGATGGGTGGTTGATCAGGAAAGCGCGGCCCCATCGTGCCCGCGCAAAAGCTGAAAATCGGTCCTGCTTTCAATAATCCCGTTAGCAAACGGGCCTGCGCGACGACGAGGCAAGGCGTCCTGGTATCTGCGAACCTCGCCGCGCTCAAAACTGAAGTCGTCACCGAGGCAATGCTGTTCGGACGTCTTCGTGGCAGTGGCAATGACCTAATGCTTCCAAGAGCACAGTGGTCCCATGGTTAAGTCTGGGAGCGACCGCAGAGGTTCACAGAAAATCCCGGCGAAGTCGGAGTTGGGTCTGAATGTGAAGAACTCAACGTGAGCAAATCTGGTCCGCCATGCCTGATAGTGCACGTGATTGGACCGGAGCGAAGTTGAGCGCAGTCCAGCTCTGCAATTCTGGACCGGACCAATTCGCTTTATCGTATAGCTAGAACCGCTTTCGCGCCCGGCACCGCCTCGTAGGCCATAGCTTCGTCGATCTGTTCGAAACTGAATTCCCGGCCGATCCGCGTCCTGAACATCGGATTCTCGATCTGGCCTTCGAGGTCCCGTAACGCGGCGGAGAGACGCGAGCGGTCCTTCACCGTCGCGCTTTCGAAATTGCTGAAGCGTTGGATGGTCAGGTTCTTGCCCATGAAAAGTAGAGTCGATAGCGAGACCGGCACCTTCGCGCCCAGGAACCCATAGACGTAGATCGTCGAATTCATGACTAGGTGCGGCGCGATGCGCGTGATCAGGTCGCCGCCGACGCCGTCAAAAACCGCGGTCGTCTCCAACTCGGCCGCCAAGGTGCCGAGCTTCTGTTCGAAACCCTCTTCTTCCGACGCCAGCACATGCTCGACGTCCTGTTGGATCAACATATCGCGCGACGAGGTCGAGCGCGTGACGAAGATCGCGGGCACGCCCCGTCGCCGGACGAGCGAGGCCGCGGCGTATCCGGTCGCCGAACTTCCTGCCGTGACGATGATCCCCTTATGGCCATCGGCGGCGATCTCGTCGAGGAACGCGTAGGCCGTCATGATATTGACGAGCGATCCGCTGTAGTCCCGCATCTGCACGTGATCCGGCAGGATCAGGCAGGTCTCGAAGGGCACCAACGCCTTCTCGGACCAGAGGCCGATGCCTTCCGGGCTGCGGCAGAGCGACCAGTAGATCGCGACCTGCTTGCCCGCGTGGTAGTCGACCGGGACGTGATCGCCGATCGCGATGATCCGCCCGGCCCCTGACGCCCCCCAAGTGTTGTGGCGGCGGTTTGCCAAGGGATTGCCCGCGGCCTGGGGCATCGCCAAGAAGGATTTGTCGCCGTGGTTGATGGCCGAGGAGTCCATCTGGACGAGGACATGGCCAGGCGGCACGGCGTCGGGCTCCGGAATATCGCGAACCTGCAGACCTCGGTCGGCTTTCACGCAAATCGCTTTCATAAGGGCTTCCTTTTGCCTCTGCCATGGCGCGGGAGATGTGCCGCTAGAGGCTCGGCCCTTAAAATGACGACGCACTAACAATTCACAAGTACGGATAATTTTGTTAGTGCCTTACCCTATGGAAGAATCGACGGGCTGCCCGGTGGCCTTCACCTCGCGGGTCCTGCAAGGCAAATGGAAGGCCAGAATCGTTTGGGCACTGGTCCGAAACGAAAACCTTCGGTTCTCCGATATACGCAGGGCGTGCGTGCCCATCAGCGATCGCATCCTGTCGAAGGAGCTGAAGGACCTGGACGGGTGGGGGCTCATCTCGCGACGGGAATACCCGACGATCCCGCCCAAAACCGAATACAACTTGACCGTCCTGGGGCAGACGCTTCGCCCCATCATGGCGGCGATGGCTGATTGGGGGATCGAGCATCGTTCGGCCGTCGCTAAACCGGCAGGCAACGCTACGTCTGGGAGCGAGCGCAGAGGTTCACAGCGGTGACGGTCCTGGTTAACTAGGCACGAGCGAAGTTTAGTGCACTGTCACCGAAATTGCTGTCGCCTCATCACGGCCCAGGGCACGCCGCTCCCGTCTTCACCCAAGCCTCCACCAACGTGCCGGCCTGCTCCTGCGTGCCCGGTACGGGGCTCATATCCGCAGGGCAGAGAGCTGCGCCACGAGGAATTCCATCGCGGCACGGACACGCCGCGGCAAAACGCCGGCGCCCCGCCTGACCCAGACGATCTGGAGTGGAATTGGCGGCGGCTCGTGGCCGACAAGGATTTGCTCCACAATCCCTTGCTCGATGAGCCTTCGCACCTGCCAGAGCGGCGCGAGTCCGATGCCAAGGCCTGACGCTACGGCCGCATTGCGCGCAGCGGCATTTTCCGATCGAAAGCGGCCATGCACTTCGATGCGCCTCTTGTCGTCGCCAAATATCCATCTGTCATCGTCGCCGGCCCGCAACACGCACGCATGATGGGATAGCTCTCGCGGATGCTCAGGACGACCGTGTGCGGCGAGGTAAGCCGGTGAAGCGAAGACCGCCCAATTCAATCCGCCGAGGTGGCGAACCCGTAAGTTCGAGTCCGGCAGGTTGCCGATGCGGACGACGAAATCCAGCTTCTCGGCGACCAGGTCGACGTGCTCGTCAGACAAGACAAGTTCGATGTCAACTTCCGGATTCCGCGTTAGAAATTGGCTCAGGGCAGGGCTCACATATTCGGGGCCGAACAGGCTCGATGTGCCGATGCGGATGGTGCCGGCGAGGCGCCGGTCTCTGGCAATCAGATCTTCCCGCGCACCGTCAATGGTCGTGAGTGCCAGACGGATGCGGCCGGCAAAATCGAGCCCTGCCGTCGTGGGACGCAGGCGCCGGGTCGTCCGCGACACGAGCTCCACCCCAAGGTCCTGCTCGAGCCGCGCCAGCGACCGGCTCACCGCCTGAAGCGATCTGCCCAGACGAACAGCTGCCGACGTCAGGCTACCTTCATCGACAATAGCGAGAAACGTCGTGTAGTCCCCAAGCGAGGTCAGAGCTATTCTCTCGTAAAGTGAGATAATGTATCCTCAGTATCATGTATTATCATCAGATGCGCGGTATGCTGTTGATGAGCTCTCACCAACCTGGAGCTCTCAATGATGAAAATTGACCCCTCTACGGCAGAGGCACCTCTGGCGGCCCTGACGCCTCTCTATGGTGCCCCGATCACGCTCGACGAGGCTGTGCTCGTCGCCGGTGCGGCGCGCGCCGAAGCGCAACGTCATGGATGGCCTATGGTGATCGCCGTCACCGACAGCGGCGGCCATCTCGTTCTGCTATACCGTCTCGATCAGGCTCAGCACGGCAGCGTGCTCGTCGCTCAGCAAAAGGCGAAGACGGCGGTCGATTTCAGGCGGTCGACAGGAGCGTTTGAATCCGCGCTTGTCGAGGGCGGCCTTCATCTACGGCTTCTGGGCATGACCAATCTGACGCCCCTGGAAGGTGGCCTTCCGATCGTGCGCGAGGGCAGGGTGATTGGTGCGATCGGCGTATCGGGCATGCAATCAACCCAGGACGCGCAGGTTGCGTCGGCGGGTCTTGCGGCTTTCGGATCCTGACCGGTCTTAATCCCGAGGCAGTGGAGAAGCGCGGATACTACGTGTCGGATGTCATGCGGCACGAGCTCACGGCGCCGGACACGCCGCTCCCGTCTTCACCCAGGCCTCCACCAGCGCGCCGGCCTGCGCTTGCGTGCCCGGCGCGGGCGCGCGGCCGAAGCCGGGATGCCAGGCCCAGCCGACGAGGGTGTCCTTGCCGATGTGGTCGATCAGCGCTTCCACCTTGCGGCCGCCGTTGCGCGCGGGGTCGCGGATCTGCTCGCAGATCTCGGCGATCGTCTTGCCTTCCCAGGCCATCTCGCGCGGGGCGAGGTGCCATTCGGGATGGCCGGGAATGCGGCCTGGCTCGAAATTGGCCTTCTGGTGGCAGGTGTGGCAGCGCATCGCCTCGAGGCCATGACCGTCGGGGCCGCGCGTCACCGGCGGCTGATGCAGGCGCGGAGTGTCGCCCTGGCGCGGGCTGTCGCCGGCCGGATGGCAGTTGGTGCAGCGCGGATGCGTCAGCACTCTTCCAAGTTCGGTGAAGATCGCGGCCGAGCGTTTTTCGGTGTCGGCGATGTTGGCAAAACTGTCGGGCGAGGCGAGGCCGTGGCTGGTCGTGTCCGAGGCTGCATAGCCCGCGCAAAGACTGCTCGTCAGCGCCGCCATCACGGCCATGATCCTGAAGCGCGCGTTGATCATCGCTGGCGCACTCATTTGGTGGCGACGAGATAGCGGCTGGAATCGGCGAGGATCACGTCGCGCACCGCCTCGTGATATTTGATGTAGCCGGTGCAACGACAGAGATGCCCGTCGAGCGCGTCCGCAATGGTCTGCTCCAGCGCCTCGCGGGCGACGGGGGCGCGCGACAGGCGTTCGAGCAGCACCTGGCCCTCGCCAAGGAAGCCGGCGGTGCAGTAGCCGCACTGGAAGGCGAAGTGCTCGATGAAGGCCTGTTGCAGGGCCGAGAGCTGGCCGTCTTTGGCGTGGCCCTCGACGGTGCGGATCGACTTGCCGTCGAAATTCACCGCGGGCGCGACGCAGGTCGGGCTAGTGTAGCTGGTGCCGTCGGGCGCGTCGACGATGATAGCGCAGCTCAGGCATTGCGCGGCGCCGCAGCCGAACTTGGTGCCGGTCATGCCGAGCATCTCGCGCAGGAAATCGTTCATCGAGAGATCGTCGCGGACGTCGATCGGACCGTGCTTCCGGCCGTTGATGGTGAGGCTGAGGGTCGTCACGCCAAAACTCCCTTCAAGAGGCTTGAAGTAACCGGCAGCGCGCGGAAGCGATGGCCGGTGGCATCGTGAATGGCGTTGATCAGCGCCGGGACGATCGGGACCATCACGACTTCAGCCATGCCCTTGGGCGGCTCGTCCGGCGTCAGCGGCTTCAGCATCTCGATCTCGAGATCGCGCAAGGGCAGATCCGAACCACGGGCGACCAGATAGCGCCCGAGATTCCATTCGCCGTTGCCAGGGCCGCCCTCGAACGGCGGCAGCGTCTCCAGAAGCGCGTAGCCGACACCCATGGCGAAGCCGCCCTGGGACTGGCCTATCACCACCTCCGGCACCAGCGCGGTGCCGCATTCGAGCACGCTGTAGGCCTTGGCGATGCGCAACGCGCCCGTCGCGCGTTCGATCTCGACGCGGACGAGGGCGGCGCACATCGAGGTGTAGGCCGTGCCGATGCGGTTGTTGTCGGTCGGCGGAAACTTGACGCTGCTCCGGTTGATGCGTTCGAACCTGCCGCTGTCACGGCGGATCGCGAGCGCGTCGATCTCGGCACGATATGGCTCGCCAAACAGTGCAAAGCGTGCGCGCGACCAGGCCCAGCGCGAAAAACTGTGCGCGATCGCACCGGTGACGAAGCCGCGCGCATGCGCGGTCGCGGCGAGCGCCGGCAGCGCCAGCGGTTCGAGGCCGGGCATCGTGAGCTGGCCGTCCTGCCAGCTTGCGTTCGCCCATTGCCGTGCGCGCGCGTCCGTCTTCGGAATGCGCCACAGCTCCAGCGCCGCGGGCCACAGGCCGAAGCGGAAGATGACGCGGGCAGCTTCCGCGGAGGAGTGGGTGCCGACATGGGCGCCGACCGAAGCTGATGTCGCCGAGCTGATCCTGGGCACCCAGCGCGGATTTCCCTGCGCCGCGTCCTGGGTCTTTTGATCCATCGTGTAGGGATCGCCTGAGGTGACGAGGCCAAGGACGTCATAGCCATCGACCCGGGCAATCGAGACCTCGTCGGCGATGGCGCCGAGATGGCTGGCGACGCGGTTGGCGAGCGCCGTGCCGATGCCGTTGCCCATCTCGACGTGATCGCAGAAGATCGCGATCCTGCCGTCGGGTCCGAGCTCGACGCGGCCGAGCGAGCAGTCGGCGCCGGCGCCGTAGTCCTTGGTGACGCAGGCAACCCCGGTGCCGACCAGGCGGTCTCCGGAGGCTTGCCTGAATTGCGCACGCTGCTGCCAGATCGGATGCTTTTCGAGCTTGTCGAGGATCTCGGGCGTGCGCACCGAGACGATGTAGGGATTGCCGGTCATGGTCCGGCCGTTCTGCTTGAGCGCATTGCGCCTGCGGAATTCGATCGGATCGAGCTTGAGCTCGCCCGCGGCTTCGTCGATCAGCGCTTCGAGCGCGGTCATGGTCTGCAGCGCGCCGTAGCCGCGCATCGAGCCTGCAGTCACGCCGCGCGAATGCAGCGCGACCGTGGTGACGTCGACCTTCGGGATATCGTAGATGCCGATCGCGGCGGTGGCGGCGACGGTCGCCACGTTGGCGGAGAAATTGGCCTGGCCGCCGCCGTCGAGCACGTGGTCGGCAGCGAAGGCCTTGATGATGCCGGTCGCGCGGTCGATGCCGATGCGCGAGCGCATCTTGATCGGGTGACGCTTGATGCCGCCCTGGAACTGCTGATAGCGGTCATGGGCGAGCCGCACCGGCTTTCCGGGGAAGAGAATCGCCGCCAGCGCGACGTAAAGGATGAACGGCGTGTGGTCGCGGCCGCCGAAGCCGCCGCCGACATGGGCAAATTGCGCGTTGATATGGGTCGGCTTGTAAGGCGTGCGGGCCTTGGCCAGCAGAAACGCGAGCGAATCCGCCGCCTCATAGGGCGATTGCACGCCGAGCACCAGCTCCAGATTGCCGCCCTTGCCGGAGTACCAGGCGAGCCCGCATTCCGGCTCCAGGAACATCGGGTCGACCGACTGCGTCTCGAACTCGCGGTCGAGAACCAGCAGC
Organism: Bradyrhizobium sp. S3.3.6; assembly: GCF_040546905.1. Taxonomy (NCBI): domain Bacteria; kingdom Pseudomonadati; phylum Pseudomonadota; class Alphaproteobacteria; order Hyphomicrobiales; family Nitrobacteraceae; genus Bradyrhizobium; species Bradyrhizobium sp. S3.3.6. The sequence continues at coordinate 112,676 of NZ_JBEPOT010000002.1, forward strand.
GAGGCGTCGTCCGCGGCGAGCTCGGCGCGGATCTGCTCGCCATATTTCGCCGCCTTGGCATAGTCGGCCGGCATTTCCCTGGCGAGCGACGACCACACCGGAAGTGCTGTGGTCTGCAGCTTCCTGGGCGAGACCCAGCCGGCCTGGAGCGGCGAATAGACGTCCGGCTTCTCGGGCGATGGGCCTGCAACACGGGTGAAGCGATAGGAGCCGTAGTCGGGCGCCATCACCGGGCCGGTTTCTTCGCCGAATCTGACGAAGGTGCCGTCACGCAAGGCGAGGCGGGCCTGGTCGAAGCTATCGAACGTCTCGAAGATCAACAGCGCGACCGGCTGTCCGAGATAAAGCGGCGTCTTGCCGGGCGGGCAGAACAGGTCGCCGGCATAGAACTCCGGCGCCTGCGTGCCGACACGGTCGAGATCGGCGGCGGTGACGACGACCGAAGGCTTCAGCGCGCCTTTGAGCCGGGCGAGGTCCATGCCGGTGTAGACATGCGTGGCGTCATTGGCGCGCACCAGGATCGCGTGCGAGGTGGTCCGCGGCCAGCCCGGCAGATCGTTGGCGCGGAAGTCGGAGGCGTAGAGCTTTGCACCGGTGACCTTGGCGACGCCGTCGACGCGGCCGGCGCCTTTGGTCGCCGGATTGAAATTGCCGCGTCCGGGCAGCGTCTCGTGCGCCGCGAAGGGCGCGTTGGCCGCCCCCGCAAGATGCGACAGGCTGACCGAGATGCCGCCCGCCGATAACCACTTCACGAACTCGCGTCGCGAAGGCCGCATGGTCTCATCCTTGTGCAATTTTTCAGGAGCTCGCGATGCTGACGGCATCGTTGCCAAAGCTACGAAACGGGTACGCGCCAACGCTGGCCTGAAGCTGTCATGATTCGTCATGCGGGAATAGAACAGCGCAGCGCATTACCACCTCGTGAAGACGCGGCCGCATTGCCGCCGCGTGTCCCGATGTTTCGTGCGCTATTTGAGATCCGCGATCGTCGCGGGGCCGGGACCCGGCGTGACCAGGGTCGGCCACTGCCTGGAGCCGAACGGAACCAGCGGCGGCAGGAACGGCGTCATGCCGCGCTTTGCCGTCTCCGCGACGATAGCGGCCCGCCCGTCGCCTCCCATCAGCTCGTAGTCCATCAAATGATAATTGCCGAAGAACAGCGCACCAACCGAACGATCGGCGATGATCCGCGTCAGCGACTCCAGCATGTCGGCCGGCGTCGTGGTGAACGACACCGTTTCGATCAGCAGCAGGCGCGTGTTGATGGCGTCGGGGCCGAAGAACTGCGCGAGCACGCTGAAGATCACGTTGTTCTGCCGCGTCACGTAGATCGTGTTGCTGGCGGCATAGGTCTTCTCCCAGTCGGGACCGAGCTGTGTCTTCCAGTCGGCCAGCACGCCCATCCAGTGCGCGACCTGCGTCTGCGCCGCCCACGCGACGTTTCTGGCGAGGAACGGGGCCTGCTGCTTGCCGAAAGCCTCTAACTTCGCGAACGGAATGACGCCCCTCGCAAGGCATTCGTCCATGAAGGCGATGTTGTTCTTCAGGATGATGCGATTGTTGTCGCGCCAGTCGGCCTGCATCGGGGTGGCGTCGAGGCTGTCCAGCGCCGACTGCATCCGGCTGCGGAACGCCAGCATCGCGCCGCGCCAGGATTTGTTGTCGGGATTGTCGACATAGGGGCCGACCACCTCGGCCAGCGCCATGGTGCTGTGGCCGACCGATTTCAGCAGCTGATAGACGACCGGCACCTGCGGCGCGTCGAGCGGCGGCTGGCCCGGTCGGTACAGGATCAGGCGACCGCCGGCGCCGGAGAACAGGCCGAGGATTACGGGGTGCTTGTCGAGGATGTTCTTCTGGAACACCTTTGCAGCGTCGCCATAGAGCTCGAACATCGCGGTGTTCAGCGCAAGCACGTCCCTGGTGGCGATATCGCCCGGCGCGGCATTGGTCTTGCCGGAGATCGGCGCCATGTAGTCGGGCAGGGTCTGGGCGATTGCGGCGCCGCCGCCGAGCATCAGTGCGGCGGCCATGGCCAGGCCAAAGCGAGTTTTCATCGGTATTCCCCCCAAAGTGCATTCTCAGCAAGCGTCAGCTCTAAGGACGTCCGTCAGATGCGCTGGACGGCGCCACCGCGTTTCTGGCTGAAAATTGCTAAGGATTTGTCAGGAAAGGACAAAACCCGTACCTCGCCGGGCTTCCTTTGGCCGCCCTCATGGCCTATTACGCCGCAACGCAACAATTCCCCCAAAAAGACCTCATGATCCGCCTCGACAACGTCAGCAAGCAAGCCGGCCACCAGATCCTGTTCATCGAAGCCTCCGCCGCCCTCAACAAGGGCGAGAAGATCGGCCTCGTCGGCCCGAACGGCGCCGGCAAGACGACCCTGTTCCGGATGATCGCCGGCGAGGAGCTGCCCGACGAAGGGCAGGTCTCGACCGATCGCGGCATCACCATCGGCTATTTCAACCAGGACGTCGGCGAGATGTCTGGCCGCAGCGCCGTGGCCGAGGTGATGAATGGCGCGGGTCCCGTCAGCGAGGTCGCGGCCGAGTTGCGCCAGCTCGAGGCCGACATGGCCGACCCCGACAAGGCCGACCAGATGGACGAGATCATCGCGCGCTATGGCGAGGTGCAGCACGCGTTCGAGGAGCTCGACGGCTACGCGCTGGATGGCCGTGCGCGCGAGGCGCTGTCCGGCCTCGGCTTCAGCCAGGAGATGATGGACGGCGATGTCGGCAAGCTCTCCGGCGGCTGGAAGATGCGCGTGGCGCTGGCCCGCATTCTGCTGATGCGTCCCGACGTCATGCTGCTCGACGAGCCGAGCAACCATCTCGATCTCGAAAGCCTGATCTGGCTGGAAAAGTTTCTGCACGATTACGAAGGCACGTTGTTGATGACCTCGCATGACCGCGAGTTCATCAACCGCGTCATCTCCAAGGTGGTGGAGATCGATTCCGGCTCGCTGACGACCTACACCGGCGATTACGAGTTCTACGAGCAGCAGCGTGCGCTGAACGAGAAGCAGCAGCAGGCGCAGTTCGAGCGCCAGCAGGCGATGCTCGCCAAGGAGATCAAGTTCATCGAGCGTTTCAAGGCGCGCGCATCTCATGCCGCCCAGGTGCAGAGCCGGGTCAAGAAGCTCGACAAGATCGAGCGGGTCGAGCCGCCGCGCCGCCGCCAGACGGTGGCCTTCGACTTCCTGCCGGCGCCGCGCTCGGGCGAGGACGTCGTCGCCTTGAAGAAGGTGTTCAAGGGCTATGGAGCCAAGCGGATCTATGACGGGCTGGATTTCATGATCCGCCGCAGGGAGCGCTGGTGCGTCATGGGCGTCAACGGCGCCGGCAAGTCGACGCTGCTCAAGCTCGTCGCAGGCGCGAGCGAGCCGGACGAGGGCACGGTCGCCTTGGGCGGCAGCGTCAAGATGGGCTATTTCGCCCAGCACGCGATGGATCTGCTCGATGGCGAGCGCACCGTATTCCAGTCGCTGGAAGACCAGTTTCCGACCGCGGGGCAGGGGAGCTTGCGCGCACTCGCCGGCTGCTTCGGCTTCTCCGGCGACGACGTCGAGAAGCGCTGCCGCGTGCTCTCAGGCGGCGAGAAGGCGCGGCTGGTGATGGCGAAGATGCTGTTCGATCCGCCGAACTTCCTGGTGCTGGACGAGCCGACCAACCATCTCGACCTCGCCACCAAGGAGATGCTGATCGCGGCGCTGTCGGATTTCGAAGGCACCATGCTGTTCGTCTCGCATGATCGTCACTTCCTCAGCGTCCTGTCGAACCGCGTGCTGGAGCTGACGCCGGACGGCATCCACCAGTTCGGCGGCGGCTACACGGAGTATGTCGCGCGTACAGGGCAGGAAGCGCCGGGGTTGCGGTCGTAGCGTTGGGCGGTAGCCCGGATGGAGCGAAGCGCAATCCGGGTCTCGCACAACGCGGGCAGGCGATGTGGTTGATCCGGGGTCAATCTCCGCGTTCACCGAAGCGGCCGTCGATCTGGCCGGCTCCTCCCCAATCAGCGGGCAGCAGGCCCGCGCGGACGTAGCGATGGAGCGAGGAATACGGCCAGTCAATCGGCGACGCGACAAGGCCGTGTTTAACTGGGTTGTAATGGATGTAGTCGGCGCAGCGTTCGAAATCGGACTCGTTGCGAATGGTGTGCTCCCAGAACCGCCTTTGCCATAGAGCGAACTCGCCGCGATGATTGCGGGAGATTGATGCGCCCGAAGCAGCCAGTTGATGGGTGAACAGACCCTTGATCCGCCTCAATCGACCCGAAAAATCGGAGTCATCTTCGGGCAGTGTCATGATGACGTGAAGGTGGTCGGGCAAGATGACAATCGCGTCGATCGTGAATGGTCTTTCAGCGCGTGTGACGCGAAACGCGGTGCGGAGCTTGTCGGCGTGATCAACGAGCACGGACGATCTTCGATCGTCCAGCGTCGCAGTGAAAAAGTAGCTCCCGCCGGGTACGAAATTTCTCCGATAGCGAACCATGCGAGGGGCTTTCCCGGATTCCGCTTCGCTCCATCCGGGCTACAATCAAATCGGGCATCACGCAAGAAACTCCAGAAAAAAGGGAGAAAAGGGAAAAGAGCGCGCATGAGCTTCGGATAGGCGAACGCGCGGTGGTCGCCGGCGACCTCATGCATCACCAGATCCAGTGCCGCGAGCCGGACTGGTCGGCGAAGCCGGATTGGGATGCGAAGCAGTCGGCGGTGTCGCGGCGGAAGTTCTTCGCTTCCGTCGCAGACACCGACACGCTGATCCTGCCGATCCATTTTCCGGCGCCGACCGTCGGCCTGATCAAGCCGCTAGGCGCCGCCTTTGATTACCGCTTCAGGCGCGAATAGAGCGGATGCTCTAATAGGTGTAGAACATCCGCTGGATTTCCTTGCTGTCGGTCGTCTTGGTCAGCGCCAGCATCAGCAGAATGCGCGCCTTCTGCGGATTGAGCGTATCCGAGACGATGAAGTCGTGCTCGTCGTCCTTGGCTTCGCCATTGCGCGCGACGATGCCGTTGCCGACACGGCTGCTGCGAACGATCGCGACGCCCTTCTTGTGGGCCTCGTCGAGAGCCGGCTCGACCGCGGGCCGGGCCAAGCTGCCGTCACCCGTGCCGGCATGCACGATCCCCTTGGCGCCGGCGGCGACAAAAGCATCGATCGCGACCCGGTTCATGTTGGCGTAGCCGTAGACGATATCGACCTGCGGCAGCGTATCGAGGTTGGAGACGTCAAACTCGGAATCCGCCGTGTGCCGGCGGGTCGATTGGCGATAGAAATACGGCTTGTTGCCCTGCATATAGCCGAGAAAGCCGAGCTCAGGTGTGCGGAAGGTGTCTGCCGTCGAGGTGTTGTTCTTGGTGACGTCGCGAGCCGCGTTGATCTGATCGTTGAGAGAGACGAGCACGCCCTTGCCGACCGCCTCCTCACTGCCTGCGAGGATCACCGCATTGAACAGGTTGATCGGCCCGTCCGCGCTGATCGCTGTCGACGGCCGCATCGCGCCCACGACGACGACAGGCTTTTTGCTCTTGACGGTCAGGTTCAGGAAATAGCTGGTTTCCTCGATCGTATCGGTGCCGTGCGTGATCACGATCCCGTCGACGTCGTCCTGCGCGAGGAGCGTGTTGACGCGCTTGGCGAGCTTGAGCCAGTAGTCATTGTTCATGTTCTCGCTGGCGATCTGGAAGACCTGCTCGCCCTTGACGTTGGCCACCGTCTTCAGCTCGGGGACGGCGTTCAGGAGAGTCTCGATGCCCACCGTGGCTGCGGTGTAACCGACCACAGTGGTGCTGCTCGCTCCGGAGCCGGCGATGGTGCCGCCGGTTGCCAGAACCATGACGTTAGGCAGACCGACGCCCCTCGCGTTCGCGACGTCAAAACTGATGAGCAGCGCGAACAGCAAGCTCAATGTTGCCAATATCCGATGACGCACTCGAAGTTGCCACATCTTGACGTCCTTTTGCTGGAAAGCCTTCTCGACGCGCCCCAATTCGCTCAGCATTGCATGATCCGTCAGCCGACGGCTTCTGTCTAGGGTTGTGACGTCATCGGATGATATGGCTTGGGCGCTCGGCGCGCGCAAGAACGTGGATGGCCGGGACATCTAGCGCGAAGACGCGCTTCGCGCTTCTGCCCGGCCATGACGGAGTTCGGTCGCTGATTGCTCGCTAAAGAAGCAACGAATTCGCAGCGCGCCTTACGCGCCCATCTCGCACTTCTTCATGAAGCTGTTCTTGGCGGCACCGGCGAGCGGCTTGCCGTCGGAGCCGACCGCCTTGGGCGCGCAGGCGTCTTCCTTGCACTTCTTCATGAACGAGGTCTTGGCCGCGCCGGCGAGCGCCTTGCCGTCCTTGCCGACCGCCTTGCTCTCGCAGGTGTCGTCTGCAAGGGCCGAGCCTGCTGCAAAGGTCGCAACGATCGCAGCCAGGAAAATTCGCTTCATCATGGGTGTCTCCCTAAACCAAAAGATGGCGCGCGAATTGGAGCCCGAAATCGTGGCGCAATCAAGCAGGATCGCGCGCCGGGAGGTCGATCGCAGCTTCTTCCATTCATCCGTGGTTCAGACACCCCGCGCCAGCAACGCCTTGAAGTCGGCGCGTGCACGCTGCGCTTCGGCGCGGGCGACCTCGGAGGCGTCGCCGAGGCCGAAATAGCCATGGATCAGGCCGGCGCCCTCGTGATGCTTCACCTTCACGCCGGCGGTCTCCAGCGCCCGCGCATAGGCGGCACCCTCGTCGCGCAGCGGATCGAACCAGGCGGTGGTCACGATCGCGGGCGCGAGGCCTGCGAGCGAGGCGGCACGCAGCGGCGAGACCCGCCAGTCGGCGGCCTGACTGGCATCAGCGAGATAGTGGCCGGCGAACCATTCCATGACGGCTCGCGAGAGGAAGTAGCCTTCGGCATTCTCGGCGCGCGACGGAAAGCGCGCGTTCTCGCGCGCGTCGGCATAGCCGCCCACGACGTCGGTGACGGGATAGACCAGCAGCTGTGCGGCGAGCTTGATGCCGGCATCGCGGCAGGCGATAGCTGTGGCGGCCGCGAGATTGCCGCCGGCGCTGTCACCGGCAACGGCAAGACGCTTTGCATCGCTGCCAAATTCCGCGACACGGTTGAACACGTCGCTGGTCGCGGTGAAGGCATCCTCGAAGGCGCCGGGAAAGCGCGTTTCCGGCGGGCGGCGATAGTCGACGGAGACCACGACCGCGCCGCTCTCGATCGCGAGATTGCGCGCCTGCCGGTCGTGGGTCTCGAGGTCGCCCGCGACCCAGCCGCCGCCGTGGAAGAACACCACGGTCGGCGCGGGCACGCTGCCGACGCGATAAACGCGTGCATTCAGGGGGCCGGCGCCGCCCTTCAACTTGATATCCTGCACGGTATCGACGGGCGGCGGCGGCACGGCGGCGCGCGAGGCAGCCAGTGCGCGCAAGGAATCGCGGGTGCTCTGTGGCGTCATCGTCGCGGGATCGCGCAGCGGCAGCAGCGGAATGATCTGGGCGATGACGGGATCGAGCGGTGCGGCCATGATCGGGTCCTTACGGGGGTTCTTGGTCTTGCTTGCGGGTTAGCATAGATTTCGCGCGCCGCATCGGCAACCGGCCAGGTGTTGCAGATGTGGCATCCTGCGCTCCGACATCGTGCGCGAGGTCGCAAAGATTCCCGAGGACGAGGTCATCATGACTTGCGTTGCGATGGGCTATCCCGACGACAACTTTGCCGCGAATGCCGTTCGTTCCGATCGCGAAGGCAACACAGAGTTCGTACGCTACGTCGGCTTCGCCGACTGACGCGGAAAGGCCGGAGGAGATTATTCCCTCACGAAATTTTTCGTGCGGACTCGTTACGTCCCCTTGCAATCTCTACCGTGCAGGAGGAACAATACGCGGACTCAAGGTTTGTTGCTGGCGCGAGGGAATTGACATGCGGCGGCTGGCTAGCCTGGTTCGATGGTTCTTCGGTCCGCGGATGCGGCGTCCGATCGATGATGATCCCAGCCTTCCTTTTACGCCTGAAGAGTTCAGCAGGCTGGTCCGCAGCGGCCGGCACGAGGACATGAAGCTGCTCGCCGAAGGACTGGCTTGTCGCTCGATGCCGCGCCGCATCAAATACCGGGCGACGCACTAGGCGCACCCGTGACGCCGTTGCCCGCCCGCTGGTTTGGCGCGCGCTCAGCGTGAGAGTGCGACCTCCTTAAAGGATCTGACCAGCGCCTTCTGCAGCCTTCCGGTCATCTCGCAGAGAAGATGATTGGCCTCCGTGCGCGGCATCATCGGCTTGTAGGGCCGGTGCTCGATCAACGCGGCGAAGATGTCCGAGATCGTGAGAATGCGCACGATGTCGTTGATGCTCTCGCAAGGGGCTGGCCAAGTGTGACGGCCGTGAACATCGATGCGATCGCGGTAATCGGTTGATGGAGTTTCGAGCCTACTTGCTCCGGGCGGTATTCTGCGCCGCCTTCGCCGGTTTCTTCTTGCTGTCTGCGTTCACGAAATGAACACCGGCCATGGTGCCGTCGATCCAGACCAGCTCGCAGCGCCGGTACGCGAGCCCGGTCGAGGACAGCAGCATGAAGAACTCCTTGGCTTGCAGCACGTCGAGGGTACCTTCGACCTCGATCTTGGCGCCAGTCTGGGACACGTCGAGCAGCACGCAGCTGCGCCGCCAGGTGCCGTCCGAGCCCATCAGGTTGACGGACTGCTTGTGGTCCATCCTTACGCGAAGCGCCTTGCGACCGTCGAACTTCATCGGCTAACCCCCATTTTCGCGCCGCGATTTCCCGGATCGCCTGTGCTGGCGCTGGCTGCAATTTCCCCCCAGCGCACTGTCCATTGGCTGGTCGACAAAAGAAGCGTTTCGAAAATCAGTTGCGCGCGTTCGCGCTGGGCGAAGGAGAGGCGCGTACCACCTCGATTGCTGAGGATCGCGAGCGTGGTCGTCCAGTTCAGGCGCGAAGCCCGGCAGGCCATCACCAGGCCCTCGCAATCGTCATCGCTCATGACATGCTCGACGATCTCGATCGGAGCCCCCGACAGCACCGACAGGGCGGTGAACAGATTGGCGGTCTCGCCGCGGATGGCGAAGCGGTTCACGGTGGAATCGTTGAGCTTGCCGACGCGGCTGAGCGCCACGATCTCCGGTCTGGCGCTCGCATAGTCGGCGAGGGTGGGCGGCTTTGGCGGAATCGGCGCGGCTGCTTGCGCGGGCGGAGCGGCGGAGGGGTTGGGCTTGGCGGGTGCTGACTTGGCAGGGCGGGCGGAGAGCAGCTTCCGTACGATCAAGTCTGGGGTGCCAGGCCGCAGCACGAGCGCCTTCGCAATCTCGCCGTCCTGGTCGGCCCCACCAAGAGTGGCGTAAGCTGCCTCGGAGAATTTTGTTCCCGGGTTATTTATCAGCACAAGGCAGATCTGCTCGCCTCGCTTGATGAGCGCCTCGGTCACCGCAGGCTCGATGCAGTCGCGCGCCGCGATCGCGCGTTGGTGCCGCTCGCCGCACGAGGCCGCGACTGCCGCAAGATCGGCCGTGGAGAGTGCCTGCGATCTGAGCAGCACAGGACACGCCACGTCGGCGTTGTCATGGGAGGCAAGGCGCCGCAATGTTTCCGGCGGAGCCACCTTCAGGTCGGCAAGCGTCGTGCTGAGCTGAATTAGCGCACTGGCCTCAACCCGTTCCGTTAGTCGCAGCAGAACGCCATCGACCACACCGGACAGCAGTTCCTGAGAGCGGTCGCGGCTGCCGGTGAGCAACTGCACAATGCCGGAGAGAATGCGAGCGCAGCGGTCCAGCGGGCAGCTTGCGACCGCCTCTTCCAATTCGACCAAAATATCAGCAGGCAAATTTGCCATCATGGCAGGGGCCTGTACTCAAATAAAATTCGACTAAGCAATGCCCTTCATTCCGCACCACAGGCGTTAATTTGAAATTTAGACCCCGCCCCTCCGGGTATCAGCGCACCGCCTGCTTGACTGGAAACGCTATCGAAATTTGGCAGGAGGCGAACACCCTTCTTGTCCTTTGCATTGGACGCTCGCCAACTGATCGAGGGAGGCTCGCATGAGTCTCTCGGTCTCAGGGGAAACCGAAAGGGGGAATTCAGACCGGCGTAGTGCCGGACACGCGTCGTTTCCTGGCGCGGTTTTTCATTTGTCATGAACAACAGTGATGCTGCGCCAGCGCTGGCGCCCAAGATATTTCGTTTTGCAGACGTCGACGAGTTTCGCAACGCGATCCGCGGCCTGAATTTCGAGTTCACGCCGCTTGTGCGAAGGATTGCGGCCGAGCAGACCATTCTGCAATTGCCCGGCTGCGACGTGAATATGACGCGGGCATTTCCGCGCGTCGTGGACGCGCAGCTCGTTGCCGATTGCACGGCGGTGGGCTTCGCGATGGACGACCTCGAAATCCCGATCCGCTTCAATGGCGCGCAGCGCGACCGCGCCGTCATCGTCATCGGCAGCAGCGGCGCGGCCTACAACACGATCGAGGAGGTGCAGCGGCAAATCGCCTCGGTCGTGTTCCACCCCGAGGTGAGGGATCGCGGCTGGCCCGAGACGAACTCCAGCTTCAAGATATTCGAGACCAGTCCATTGGCGCTGCATAGGTTGCGGAAGCTGGTCAGGGAAGTGCTGGCGGCTGCGCCCGAGCCGATCGATGCAGCCGAGGTGCCGCTGAAGGCGGCAGCGATGAAGGAGTCCCTGCTCGGTGCGGTCGATGCCGTATTCGCCGATGTCGTGCCCGCGCGCTGGACCCGGCGTCCGAACGACGAGCGGCAGTTCAAGCTGTTCCAGGACATCCGCGCACTGTTGTCCGACGACCTCTCGCAGCCGATCTACAGCGAGGAGATTGCGCGCAAGCTCGGCCTGTCCGTCCGCACCTTGCACGATGTCGTGCGCCGCTATCGCGGCATGAGCCTGCACCGCTATTTGCGCCTACGCCGCCTGTGGCTGGTGCGGCAGCGGCTGCTTGCCGGCGCCGACAGCGTCAAGGCCGTCGCGCTCGCGTTCGGCTTCTGGCATCTCAGCGATTTCTCGCGCAGCTATCGCGATCAGTTCGGCGAGACGCCGTCGCAGACGCTGGAATTCGGGCGAAAACGATAGTGCGGCAAATCGGTTGGGGCCGTCCCGCCGTTTCGTGCTAGCCTGCCGGCCATGAGCAATCGCATCCTCGTCCTCTACGGTTCCTACCGGTCCGACCGCATGGGCATCCGCCTTGCGAATTTCGTCATCGATCGCCTGCGCAGTCGCGGCGAGGAGGTCGAGTTCATCGACGCCAAGGCGATCGGCCTGCCGATGCTCGATCGCATGTACAAGGAACACCCTGCGGGCACCGCGCCCGAGGCGCTGGAGAAGCTGGCCGGCCAGATCCGCGGCGCCGATGGCTTTGTCTTCGTCACCGGCGAATATAATTGGGGCATTCAGCCCGGCCTGAAGAACCTCACCGACCACTTCCTGGAAGAGTGGTTCTGGCGGCCGGCTGCGATCGTGAGCTATTCCGCCGGCCGCCTGTCCGGCGCGCGCGCCTCGACCGCGTGGCACGGCACGCTGTCGGAAATGGGCATGGTGGTGATCTCGAGCACCATCGGCGTCGGGCCGATCGCGCAGACGCTGTCAGCCGAGAGCGAGCCGATCGGCGAGGGCGGCAAGGCGCTGGAACGCTCGTTCCCTCGCTTCGCCGACGATCTCAATTGGTGGATCGAGGCGGCCAAGGCGCAGCGCGCGCGCAAGGCGCCGCCGTATTAGGCACGCGCGCCTTACGCCGCCCTGACTTCGCCGAGGAAGCGGTCGAACTGGCCGGCGAGATCGCGGGACTGCGTCGAGAGCTGTTCGGCCGCGCCGAGAACTTCCCTCGCGGCCGCACCGGTGTCGTCGGCGGCGCGCTGCACGCCTGATATGTTGGTGTTGACCTCCTGGGTGCCGCGGGCGGCTTCCTGGACGCTGCGGGATATCTCCCGGGTCGCCGAACCCTGTTGCTCGATCGCGGCTGCAATCGCGGTGCCGATCTGGTCGATCTCGGCGATGACGTCGGCGACGTTGCGGATCGCAGTGACGGTCTCGTCGCTGGCGGACTGGATCGCCGTGATCTGCTCGGAGATCTCGGTGGTCGCCTTGGCGGTCTGGCCGGCCAGCGACTTCACTTCGGACGCGACGACGGCAAAGCCGCGGCCGGCGTCGCCGGCGCGGGCGGCCTCGATGGTGGCGTTGAGCGCCAGGAGGTTGGTCTGTTCGGCGATGCTCTGGATCAGCGTGACGACATCGCCGATCTTCTGCGCGCCCTCGGCGAGCGCACGGGCAGTGTCGCCGGTGCGGCGGGCGTTGTCGACGGCGCGGGCCGCGATCTCGGTCGATTGGGCGACCTGACGGCCGATCTCCGCGATCGACGAGGTCAGCTCCTCGGTCGCGCTTGCGACCGTCTGCACGTTGGTCGAGGTCTGCTCGGAGGCGGCGGCCACCACCGCGGCCTGGCTGTTGGTCTGGGCGGCCGTCGAGGTCATCGACTGCGCCGTCGTCTCCATGGTGGAGGAGGCCTGCGACAGACCGCCGACGAGCTCGGTGACCTTGGCCTCGAAGGCGCGGGTCAGCTCGTCGAGCGCCTGGGCGCGGCGCATCTTGCCGTCGTTCTCGGCTTGCTTCTCGGCCGCGAGCCGGTCGGCCCGGATCATGTTGTCCTTGAACACTTGCACCGCCGCGGCCATCGCGCCGATCTCGTCGGAGCGCTCCGCGCCGGGGATCGCTTCCGCAACCTCGCCGTCGGCGAGCCGCGACATCCGGGTCGTCAGGCTGACGATCGGAGCGCAGACGCGGCGGCGGACCATCGCGATGAGGCCGGCGCTGGCGACCAGCATCGCGAGGAGGCCGGTGAGCGCGATCGTGAAGCTGGTGCGCGCGGCAGCGGACGCGCCGGAAAGGATCTGCTCGGCATTGTCGTAGAACGCATCGCGGACCTCGATGATGGTGCCGAGGCCGCGCTGCGTGGCGGCGTAATAGGTATCCATGTCGTGTTCGTACTTGCCGCTGATCGCACCGTCCCTCACCAGCTTGAGCTCGCGGCCGAACTCCTCGATATAGACCGAGTTGAACTTCTCCAGCGCAGCGGCAACGTTCGCCGGAGTTGCCGGATTGCCGCGCAATTCCTGCAGCGCCATCACGATCTGGTCGTTGCGGCCCTGTGAGCGGCTGATCTCGGCCTTCTCGGCGTCCGTCGCCGGTTTCTTGCCTCCGACGAGATTCTTGTGCAGGCTGGAATTGAAGCCGCCCACGTCCCGCAGCGTCATCGCGACGTTGGCGTAACTGGCCTGGCGGTAGGCATCGCCGTTGAGAATCGCCATGCGCCGGACCTGCTCGTTGAGCAGCGCGGTCACGCCGCCATTGAGCACGGCGTTGTCGGCGACGATCTTCTTCGCGGCGTCCTTGCGCGCCTCGGCCGGTCCCGCCAACGCCTTGTCGATGGCGTCGCGCAAGGCGGTGAATTTCGAATTGATGCCGTCGATGCTGCCGCCGATGGCGTTGCCGTCGTCGAACGGGCCGGGCAGCTCCTTGCGAAGCGCGTTCATCCTGTCACGGGCGCCGTCGGTCTGCTTGCGCAGCCTGTCCTGCTCGGTGAGCAACGCCGGATCGAGAGTGGCAGGGCCATAGAGAATGTTGGTGGAAAAGCCGCGCTCGGGGTTGAGATAGCGCGGGATGTCGCTGACGGCGCGGACGATCGCGAGCCGCCCTTGCGCTTCGGTGATCCGCTCCATCGTCTGGTACTTCGTCACGGCGACGTAGACGGCGAGGCCGCCGCCGACGGTCGAGAGCGAGACGATGGCGGTGGTCAGCAGCGTACCGATTTTCATGATCTATCCGGCAATTGGCGCGGGAGAATTAATTGCACGGAAGATAGGCAGGCGATGTTAATCCCGGGTTTACGTTGGTGGCGGCCGGCCGCCGTGGTCACCTAGCTAGCCTTTCGGTCAAGCACAGCGAGGATCTCCAGCGTCGCCGAATCAGGCTCGCCGGCGAAATACCGGGCGAGCGCCCCGTCGAAAACGGCCTCGTCGGAGACCGCGCCGAACAGCGTCATCGACGAGCGGAATTTGGCATCGTCAGGCGCGCCGAGGATCGAGTTGATGGTGCGTCCTTCAAGAGCAAGCACGAGACTGGTGCATTCGATCAGGCGCGGGCCGAGCACGGGGTGGGCGAGGTAGGCATCGGCCTCCGTCCGCGAGCCAATGGCGTAACGCTGCGACATGGCGCTAAAGCCGAGGCCGGTAATCTGGGGGAAGACGAACCACATCCAGTGAGATTGCTTCCGGCCACGGGCCAGCTCCGCCAGAACGCCGCGAAAAACCGGGTCCTGGGCCCTGAGGAAGCGCTCTAGATCGAAAGGATCGGTCATTGGATACCCTCAGGAGGGCTTGCCGGCCGCGATTATGCCTAACTTTTGGCTCCCAATGTGGTAGCTGGTAGAGAGTCTCCGGGTGGGGGTTGGGTCCCCCGGAGGTGTCGACTTGGGGATCTGATGGTTTCCGACCGCGCAAGCGCCGAGGGGCTTTTGCCGCGCCGCCGAATTGGGCGAGCCGAGACAATATTGCTGTCTATGGCTGCCATCGCGCTGGCGCTGGGCGCCGCCGCTTGGGTCGCGGATATCGGCGATTCCACCCCGCTGGTCACCGCCGCGCTGCCGCCGGCCAATTCTCCCTCGTTCGACGACCGTTTCGCCTCGTTGTCCGGCAGCCCGCCCGCCCGTGACCTCGGCCTGCGGGCGATGGAGCGCTCCGCCCTGAGTGCAGTCCAGCTCAAGCTTCGCGATGCCAAGGCGATGCTCGCCCAAAAGCTCCAGGGCGATGACTGGCGCTCGACCTTGACCGATGACGACCGGACCGCGGTTGACGAGAGGCGGCCCGCGCAACGTGCCGACGCCGTGCCGGTGCCGCGCTCGCGGCCGGTTCAGGCGGACTTCAGCGCCCAGATCGCGTCCAGCCAGGCTTATGCCGACACCACGCCCAGGGCCGACAACCGCAATTTCTTCGAAAAGTTCACCGACAAGATCAAGCTAGCCTCGCTGACGCCCGACAGCGGCCTGTTCGGCAAGGCGCCGGATCTGGCCGCGCTCGGCTACGATTCGCGGACGGCGGTCTATGACATCAAAGCCAAGGCGCTGTATCTGCCGAACGGCGCCACGATCGAGGCCCATTCGGGCATGGGCGCGCTGATGGACGACCCCGATCATGTCGACCAGCGCATGGTCGGTGCCACCCCGCCTGCGACCTACGACCTCAAGCCGCGCGAAAAGCTGTTCCACGGCGTTCGCGCGCTGCGCATGACGCCGGCGGATGGCACCAGCGCACTCGGCCGTGTCGGCCTGCTCACCCACACCTACATGCTCGGGCCGCGCGGCGATTCCAACGGTTGCGTCTCGATCAAGGACTATGATCGCTTCCTCAAGGCCTACGACAATGGCGAGTTTAATCGTCTGGTCGTGGTGCCGAGCCTGAGCAGCCCGGCAACTGTCGCGCAACGCGCCAGCACCGATTCCTGATATTCGTCGGACGGCGGGGCTGCCGTTTTCCCTTCATTAAGCCGTTGTCGTCCAGAACCAGCCGATGAGTGATCCAGCAAGCTCCGAGACCCCGCTGCGCACGACGTTCAAGATCAAGCTGAACGGTGACACGCTGGCGATTGCGACCGTCGGCCAGGCCTATCAATTCCTCACCAACTTCAAATCGGTCGAGTGGATGGAATTCCGCTCGCTGCATGAGGATGCCGTCCACGCGCTGGAGGGTGCCGCCGACAATGCCATGCTCGTGGTGCAGGCGACGAACGCGATACGCGCGTTGTTCGTGAGCGCGAAGCTGCTCTGAAGCAGGCTCGTCATTCCGAGTGCAGTCGCGCCCAACTCGAAGATGCTGCGCTCGGCAGTAGCGCGCGCAGCATCTCATCAGTGTCGTCCGCAACCACGTCCGAAGCTCAGTGCCTGTCGTCGCCGTGGCCGTCGTCATCGTCGTGGAAGTCGTGGTCGCCGCCTCGGCTGAAGCCGGGGTCGACGCACGCAAAGCTCGCGGCATCGCTGGTCAGGCCGCTGCCCTTGTACGCGGGAATGCTGGGATAGACGCAGAGCGGCCGCGTGCCTCCGGTCGGGAAGTTCTGGGCAATGCGCGGATCGAACACGCCGCCGGCCGGGTAGGGCGAGGTGGTGTTGGTATTGGCCGCGACGATGCGTTCCGGCGCGACGCCGTATTCGACCCAGTCCGTGATCGCCTTGAGCTCGTTGGTGGCGAAGCTCGTGGTCGCTGCGCCGCCGCAATGGGCCATGTTGGGCACCATGAACAGCCGCGCGAAATCGGTGGCGTGATTGTCCATGCGCTGGTTCATCTTGCGGTACCAGCGGGCGATTGCGGCGCCCGAGAAGATGCCGTCATTGACCGAGGACGAGATGATCAGCTTGCCGCCGCGCGCCCTGAACGGACGCAAATCGGTTGCAACCGCCGCCATGAAATCCATCGCGCTTTCCGGATAGGCCGCGGTCTTCGTGAAGATCTTCGGCGCGTCGGTGTCGAAGTTGAATTTGAACACGAAAGCTTCCTGGCCGGTCGGTCCGTTGACGGGCGTGACGACGGGCGGCGTCTGGAAGATCATCGGGATTGCGCCGGCGCCGAGCGTCAGGTTGATCGCGGTGTTGACACCCGGTACCGGCGCGGTGACGACGTTCCAGAATTGCCAGCCTGCGCCCGGCGCGGTCGGCGGCGTCCAGATGCCGGCATCCCAGAACCAGTTCGAATAGAGTCGCTCGCCCTTCGAATTGACCGGTCCGGCGTAGATCTTCTTGAGCGCATCGACCTGGGCGCTGGTGAGGCAGGTGCCGCCATGCGGCGTGCTGCCGTGCGAGCCGGTGCCGCAAGTGTAGCTCGCGAGTGCCGGATACACCTTCCTGGCCGTGCAGGCGTGGTAATTGTCGACGATGCCGTCGACGAGGCCATCGAGCGCGTCGCAGGCGCTCAGGATCGCAGCCGAGGCCACCTGAAGGTCCTGCTGTGGGAACGTGTCGGGAATATACGGTTGGCCGTTGATGTCCTTGCTGGTCGAAAGCGTGCCGAGCACCTGCTCGTTCCAGGCCTCCGCGAGGCCCGCCTGCGGCAGGTTGAAGCCGGGGTTTTGCGAGATCACGCCGTCGAACAGCCAGGGCGATCGTTGCGAGGCGACCATCGCGTCGCGGCCGCCGTTCGAGCAGCCCATGATGTAGGAATAGACGGTATCGAGGCCGTAGAAATAGGAGATGATCTGCTTGGCCGTCGTCGCGGTCTTCTCGATGCCGTTATAGCCGTAGTCGCGGCGTGCCTGCGCATCGATCGCGAAATGCGCGGAGCCGCCGGCACTGGCGTCGTCGTCCTGATAGCCGCCGAGGACATTGGTCGCGCTGTCCTCGTGGCCGCCGTCATCGGCCGCCACCGCCCAGCCCTGGCCGAGCTCGACGCCGGCAGCACCTTGCGGATCGCTTTGCAGGCTGCCGTCGGTGCCGCCGCCGCCCATCATCTCGAAGCGGCCATGCCAGGTGTTGGGCAGGTTGAGCGCGAAGCCGATGCCGTAGGTGAAGTGATCGGGATCCTGCGTGGAAACGCGCTTGTTGATGATGCCGATCACGTTGCAATAGCCCGACTTCTGCGTCGCGCTCAGGATCTGCGTGTTCGGCAGAGTGAGCCCGGTGAGGGCGGTGCAGGACGAGCGCGGGGCCACGCCGCTCGGCGGCAGCCCGTGTGCGGCCGCTTGCGGGCCGAGAGACGCCCATGTGGCGACGATCGTCGAGGCGAGGAAAAATCGTTTCATGTCATGCCCTCCCAGTTTCAACGTTGATGATTGAACGAAAGCACCCGACGCGCCGCGAGCTGACGAGGCGTCGCGTGGTCAGAGACGTTTTCTGAATTGCTGTCGGGAGACATGCGCATGCGCCGGCAATGAGCCATGACGCAGTTGCGGTTGCGCGCAAAACCATTCTTCCGCGATGCGCCGTGGCACGCGGATCGTCGCCCACCCCTGATGACGGCACGGACGTTCGCTCCCCTTGAACCTGCTCGCGAAACGGCAGGCTTTCACGATCCTTAGGCGAGCCATGTTGCCGTGTCAACATGACGCATCGCGCGATATTGCCGTGCAACCTGTCATAGAAGGTGTAGGGCGCGAGCGTGGGATCGCGCTCGGCTTCTCGATCCGGCTGCGTTGCGTTAAACTCGCTGTCCGAATCCCTGAGGATACCGCCGGATGCGCCTATGCCGGCTTTGCGAAAGATGCGCGGCGATGCAGCCAGGCAAGGCACGGGTCGGCAAACGGATCGCGCGACCGCGGCGGGCGGCACGCGTGACAAAACCATCGCGACCGGCACCGCGCGTGGTACCCGGCACCAAGACGGCTAAGGTGAAACCGCTTGACCTCGGGGACCTCTCGCAGCTGCTGGGCTACAGCATTCGCCGGGCGCAGCTCTGGATCTTCAAGGAATTCAGCCGGCAGTTGGCGGCGTTCGAGATCAGTCCCGCCCAATTTTCCGTGCTCTGCGTGATCGACGCCAATCCCGGCGTCAACCAGCTCGCGGTCGCGCAGCTGCTGTCGATCGAGCGGGCCGGGCTCGGAAGGCTGGTGGATCATCTGGAGGCTCGTGGCCTGGTGCGGCGCACGGCGTCGGCGATCAACCGTCGCTATTACGTGCTCTATTTGACCGAGGCCGGAACGGCGCTGCTGGGCCGGCTGAGGCCGGCGGCCGCCGAAAGCGACAAGGCGCTCGCAGCCAAGATCGGACCGCGCGCCTACAAGGAATTGCAGCGGGCGCTATCGGTCTTTGTCGGCGATGCCTGAGCGATCCGCGGCGCCGACAACTATCTGCTCGGCAAGATGCACAAGGGCTGAGGACGCCGTCATTCCGGGGTGCGCCTCTTGGCGCAAACCCGGAATCCATTTCACCGCGTGTCTTGCCGCCCGATGGATTCCGGGCTCGCGACTTCGTCGCGCCCCGGAATGACGGCGGAGGGCTACCGAATATCACGCCGCGCCCAATCCCAGCTTCGCATAGATCCGCCTGGCATACGCGCCGAATGCGTCCGTGGTCTTCAGCGGCAGGTCGCGCGGGAAGGGCAGGTCGATCGGGAAGTAGTCGGCCATCTTCGCCGGGCCCGCGGTCAGCACGGCGCAGTGCGAGGACAGGAACACGGCTTCCTGGATCGAGTGGGTGACGAAGATGATGGTCTTGCCGCTCTCCCGCCAGATCCGCAGCATCTCCAGATTCATCTGCTCACGTGTCAGCGCATCCAGCGCGCCGAACGGCTCGTCCATCAGGATCAGCTTTGGATCGTGGATGAAGGCGCGCGCGATCGCGGTGCGCTGCTGCATGCCGCCGGAGAGCTCTCGCGGATATTTCTGCTCATAGCCAGCAAGCCCGACCAGCTTGAGTAGGTCGCGTGCCCGCTCGCGCGCAGCCTTCATCGGCAGGCCGACGATCTCGGCCGGCAGCAGCACGTTGTCCAGGATGGTGCGCCATTTCAGGAGCAACGCTTGCTGGAACACCATGCCGATGTCGCGGGTCGGGTCGAACGGACTTTTGGCGTTGCCGATTGTCACTGTGCCGCCGTCGGCGCCGTGCAGGCCCGCAAGAATCTTCATCACCGTGGTCTTGCCGCAGCCCGACGGGCCGACCAGCGACACCAGCTCACCTTCCTGCACGTCCATAGTGACGTCGGACACCGCGAGAAACTCCGTGCCGCCGCTGCGATAGACCTTTCGGACGCCTTGCAGGCTGATGAAGGGTTTTGAGCTCATGCCAGCCATTTATCCAGATTGGCTGCGACGAAGGCATCGTCGCTGAGGTCGGCGTGCTCGCGCGTGACGCGGTCGATCTCGCCCTTCTGGCCCGGGCTCAGGCCCTCGTTCGGATCGAGGCACCATAGGCCCTGCATCAGGCCCTGACGCCGCAGCACCTCGTGGCAGCCGGCGATGCAGCCGTGAAAATTGTTGGCGACGTCGAAGAAGGCGCTGTTGCAGTCGGTGACGCGGGCATCGAGCGCGAGCAGATCAGCCGGCACGCTGTCCTTGTGCCGCGCCGCCTTGCAGCGTTCGAACTGTTGGATGGCGCTCGCCGTCCACACCGACCAGTGGCCGAGCAGGCCGCCCCTAAAGTAAGTGCGCGTGGTGACGCCCCTGTCGCGCAAATCGAACGGCAGCATCAGGTCGAGCAGGATGTGATCGTCGTTGCCGGTGTAGAGCGCGACGCGGTCGAGCGCGCCGGCGGCTGCGACGCCGCGCAGCACGTCGAGCGTCCGGTAGCGGTTGAACGGCGCGATCTTGATCGCGATCACATTGTCGATCGAGGCAAAGCGCTGCCAGAACCGGCTCGACAGGATGACGCCGCCGACCGCCGGCTGAAGGTAGAACCCGACCAGCGGAATCTCGGCCGCGACGGCGGTGCAGTGCGCGATGATCTCGTCCTCGGAAGCGCTCTTCATCGCGGCGAGGCTGAGCAGGCCGGCGTGATAGCCGATGTCGCGCGCGGTGCGCGCCTCGGCAGTTGCCTGCTTCGTCGGACCTGCCAGCCCCGCGACCATCGCCAGCGGACGCTTGGTCCAGCTCGCTGCGGTCTCGGCGGCAAGCTCCAGCACGGGGCGGTAGAGGCCGACGTCGCGGATCGCGAACTGCGTCGTGTGCACGCCGACCGCAAGGCCGCCGGAGCCGGCGTCGATGTAGTAGCGCGTCAGCGCGCGCTGATGCTGTTTGTCGAGCTGGCGCTCGGCGGTGAGCGCGAGCGGATGCGCCGGCAGCACGGTGCCCTCGGCAATCAGCTTGCGGATCTCGCTGTTGATCTGGCTGTGGTGCATGATGTCCTATCCGAATTCGGGGCCGGCGACGGCGAATGGCATTTCCTCGGCCATGGCGGTGGCGGGGCCGAGCCGCATGCGCTGGAACGGCCGCTCGATGGTCCAGCCCGAGGTCGTCAATCCTTCGAGGAACGCGGCCTGCGGGGCGACGGCGTCGAGCAGGAGAGGGCCGGTCTCGGAGCGTACGATCGTTTGCACCAGGGCCAGCGCTGCCGCGGCATTGTCGGCGAATAGCGGGCCGATGTGGCGGGCGGTCCGCCCGTCGCGAACCAGCGCGATGGCTCCGTTCGCGGAGACGATACGCGAGCCGGAGCGCTGTGCGAAGGCGGACAGCAGGGCGGTGCGATCGAACCCGGTGGCTCGCTGGTCGCGCGCGCGAAGCGCATCGATGCTCGCGGATGAAGGTGGTGGCGCTTCGGCCCGCGTCTGCTTCGCGAGCTTCAACCGCCGCAATTGCAGCGTCGGCGTGAAGCCGAGCGGCCCGTACACCGCGACCCCGTCCGGCGTGGCGTCAAGCCAGCTGGTCAAGCCGTTCTTGCGCGCGGTTTCCAGACAGGCATCGACGAGGCGCGTGGCGAGGCCGCGCCGGCGGTGGCTGGCCGTCACCAGCACCATGCTGATCCAGGCGTTGTTGCCGGAGTAGGGCAGCAGCGCCGCCGTTGCGACCAGCAGCACGCCGGTGCGGATGCCGAACACAACGCCGTCGCGGAGGAAAATGCGCCAGTCCTCCTCGGTCTGGTTCCAGTGGGCTTCCGTCGAGAGCACGAGCCCGGCCATGGCATCATCCAGGCCGAGCTTGAGGACGGGAGGCCCGTCAGTAGCGGCCATCGCGCACCTCGTATTTGGTCGGCTTGCCGAGGCTCGGCATGGCGCGGGAGACCCAGTCGGCGGTCCAGGCGATCAACTGCTCGGTGTCGACGACGGGCAGGCCGAACAGCTCGACGGCTTTCGACGTGTCGGTCAGCCACGCCGTCGGCTCTTCCGTGCCTGTTAGCACCGGCGCGCGGCCGAAGCGGGCGCCGAATTTTTGCGCGAGGTCGCGCACCGCCAGAATCTCGTGGCCGCTGATATTGATCGGCGAGGTCGGCGCCGTGCAATGCGCCAGGCAGCGCAGCGCCTGCGCCGACGCATCGCCCTGCCAGATGAAATTGACGTGACCGAGGCTGACGTCGATCGGCGTGCCGCTGAGCACCTTGATCGCAATGTCGTGCAGCACGCCGTAGCGCATGTCGATCGCGTAATTGAGCCGGAACAGGCGGCCCGGCGTTGAAAATCTGTGCGAAAAATACTCGAACATGCGCTCGCGGCCGACGCAGGACTGGGCGTATTCGCCGGGCGGGTTCGGCGCCATGTCCTCGGTCGAGCCCTTGCCGTCGACGGGCACGAAGGGATAGACGCAGCCGGTCGAGAACGCCACGATGCGCGACGACGGGAAGGCCTGCGCCACCAGCGCCGGCACATGCGCATTCATCGCCCAGGTCAGCGACAGATCGCCCTCGGCGCCGAACTTGCGGCCGGCCATGAACACGATATTCGGCGCCTTCGGCAGCGCCTTGATCGCGGCTTCATCAAGCAGGTCGCAATTGATCGTCTCGACGCCGCGCGCGTGCAGCCAGTCCTTGACATCAGGATCGCTGAAGCGGGCGACGCCGATGACGCGGCGTTCGGGGGCGGCGGCTTTGGCAAGCCCCGCCAGCGTCGGCCCCATCTTGCCGGCGACGCCGAGGATCATGATGTCGCCTTCGACCTTTTTGAGGTCGTCGATCAACGCCTGCGTCGGACGGCAGAGGAGATCGTCGAGGGCTGCAATATCAGGAATGGTCTTCGGCAGCGTCTGGCGGGTGAGCAGCATGAATTTCGTCCTTGGTCTTCAGGTCTGCCTGGCATCGCCGACGACGAACATGCGTTCGAGGGCGAGCACCAGGCCGTAGAGTGTGACGCCGAGCAGGGTCAGCAGCACGACGGCCATCACCATCGCAGGCGTGTCGAGCGACGACTGCACCTGGATCATGAGGTAGCCGAGCCCGCGCTCGGAGGCGATGAACTCGCCGACGATGGCGCCGGCGACCGCAAGGATGGCGCCGACCTTCATGCCTGAGAACACGTAAGGCAGCGATCCCGGCAGCTGGATCTTGCGGAACAGCGTCCAGCGCGAGCCGCGCAGCGATTTGACGAGATCGAGCAAATCCGGCTCGACCTCGCGCAGGCCGCGCGCGGTCGTGAGCAGGATCGGGAAGAAGCAGATGCTGAAGGCGATCAGGATGTTCGGCAGGATGCCGTAGGAGAACCAGACGATGAAGAGCGGCCCGAGCGCGACCTTCGGGATCATGTTCAAGGTCACGAACAGCGGCAGCAGCACGAGGCTCACGAGCGGCGCCCAGCTGAAGATCACCGCGAGTGCGACGCCGACGAAGGCGCCGAGCGCGAACCCGCCGAGGATCTCGACCGCGGTCACCAGCGTGTTGGCGCCCCAGGCATAGCTCGCGGTTCCCAGCGTCTGCACCGTCGCAAGCGGCGAGGGGAGGATGAATTTCGGCACGTGGAAGGCATCGACCAGGACCTGCCAGAGCACGAGCACGGCCAGATGCACGATCAGGATGATCGCAAAGTTGCGCGCCGGACTGCTGGCTCCGTCACCTGCCACCGTCTGCTCCCTGTTGCCCGGGCCTCACTGCCGCAACGCCGAGCCTAACCGGCCTTGGTGCAAGTTTCAACCAGTTGGTTGATTACGGCCGGAGGGACTGCAGCACCAGATCGGCGACATGCCGGCGCCGGGCGCGGCGGGCGGTGCGGCTCGACAGGTCCTTGCCGAAGATCGCCGACAGCGTCGGCGTGTTGGAGAAAAAGAAATAGCTGAGGCCCGCGATTGAGATGTAGAGCTGGAGCGGGTCGATCCCCTTGCGGAACATCCCGGCGCGCACGCCTTCGTGGAGGATGTGGGAGACGCTCTTCACCAGCGGCGAATGCATCGCCTCCAGCCGGGTCGAGCCGCGGACGTGGCGGGCGCCGCCGCGGTTCTCGTCGTTCAAGAGCACGATAAAATCGGGGTTTTCCGCGAGATGATCGAACGAGGCCTCGGTCAGCCGGCGGATCGCCTTGTCCGGTGGCAGACCCTCGAGATTGAGCTTGCGCTCCTGCTCGCGGATGTCCTCATAGACCCATTCGAGCACGGCGAGGTAGAGCGCGTCCTTGTCGCCGAAGTAGTGATAGACCAGCTGCTTGTTGACCCCGGCGCGCTCCGCGATCTCGTCGACGCGGGCGCCCGCAAAACCGTGCCGGGCGAACTCCAGCCGCGCCGCGGTGAGCAGTTTCTTGCGGGTGGCGACGGGGTCGCGGCGCTGCGGCACGGTGTCGCCGGATCGTTTTGCGGGCATTTCCAACCAAACAGTTGACAAGTTGAGGACGGGCTTGTTGCATTGGTAGCCTCACATCGGGAGAGCGACAAGCCGGGTCGCGGCAATGGGGAGACAGGCGATGAAGCGTTTGCAGGCGGCGATTGTGGCTCTGACGCTGGGTTTGCCGGCAATGCCGGCGAGCGCAAGCGAGGCGGTCAACCTGATCCTGAACTGGACGCCGACGGCCGACCATTCGCCGTTCTATTACGCCAAGGCGCAGGGCTGGTACGAGAAGGCCGGCATCGACCTCACCATCGAGGTCGGCAAGGGCTCCGGGGTGTCCGCCGCCAAGGTTGGCTCCGGCGGCTCGCCGTTTGGCATCGCCGATCTCGCCACCATGCTGGTCGCCAAGAGCAAGGGCGCCGACGACGTCGCGCTGATGAGCATCTACGCCAATACCGGCCAGACGTTCTATTGGCTGAAGAGCTACGGCGTGAACGGTGCGAAGGAGTTTGCCGGCCACAAGATCGGCAATCCGCCGGGCGACGCCTCGCGCGTGATGTGGCCGGCCTTTGCCAAGGCCGCCGGTCTCGCGCCCGACTCCGTCAGCTTCGTCAATATCGGGCCGACCGCGAAGATCGCGGCGCTGAAGAGCCACACCGTCGACATCATCAGCGACTTCTACAACGAGCACGACCTGAAGGTGATCGAGTTCGGACAGGACCTCGGCTACGTCAACTGGAAGGATATCGGCCTCAACCCCTACGGCAACTCGCTGATCGTCAACGGTGCCTATCTCCAGAAGAATCCGAAGCTGGTCGAGGAGTTCGTGCGCATCTCGCAGAAGGCCTTTGCGGCCTGCGTCGCCGACGTGACGCCGTGCCTGAAAGCGCTGCTCGACCAGGTCTCCGGTCTCGACAAGGAGAACCAGGAGCGCCAGTGGGAGCGCATCAAGTACCTGATGACCGACGAGTTCACGACCACCAAGGGTCTCGGCTGGATCGACGGCGAGCGGATGAAGAAGGACTATGAGCTGGTCCAGACCTATCTGGGCATGGAGAGGCCGTTCGACGTGACGACGGCGTTTTCGACGAAGATGCTGGATTCCGCGATCAAGATGGATCCGAGCAAGGTGAAGAAGTAGGGGGGCTAGGCTCTCTCCTCGTCATTGCGAGCGAAGCGAAGCAATCCAGAGTCTCTCAGCGGCGGCAGTCTGGATTGCTTCGCTTCGCTCGCAATGACGGCGTTGGGGCAGTTGTGCCACACATCGTCTAAATGCTGTTCGGCGAGAGTGCCCGTCATGCCATCACGTAACCGCACGGAGAAATTAACTAGCCATTAACCATATCGGCGGCATCGTTAACTATTCAATAAGGGAACGAGTCGGTCGCTATGGAGGCTGTAGCAAAAGTCCAACGCCAAATGGTGCGCCTGCGCGGGCGCTCCTATGTGGCCTTCGTGTTCGTGCCGACGGTTCCGATCCAGGACTGGCTGCTGGAGATCGACACCACCATCGCGCGCTCGCCGGGCTTCTTCGCCGGCCGGCCCGTGGTGATCGACCTGTCCTCGGTCGATCTCAGCCAGTCCGGCATTGGTCATCTCCTCACCAGCTTGCAGGACCGCAATATCCGCGTGCTCGGCATCGAGGGCGTGGAGGAGGCGCGGCTGACGCCGTCGATGCCGCCGCTGCTTTCGGGCGGGCGCAGTTGCGTGATCGA
Organism: Bradyrhizobium sp. S3.3.6; assembly: GCF_040546905.1. Lineage (NCBI taxonomy): Bacteria > Pseudomonadati > Pseudomonadota > Alphaproteobacteria > Hyphomicrobiales > Nitrobacteraceae > Bradyrhizobium > Bradyrhizobium sp. S3.3.6. The sequence goes on from NZ_JBEPOT010000002.1 coordinate 138,557, forward strand.
GCCGAGCGCGCCCAAGAAGCCCGAGGCAAAGGTCGAGACCAAGCCGACCTCGCTGCTGCTCGATAGCCCCGTGCGCTCCGGCCAGACCGTGATCTTCCCCGAAGGCGACGTCACCATTCTGGGCTCGGTCGGCTCCGGCGCCGAGGTCGTCGCCGGCGGTTCCATCCACATCTACGGCGCGCTCCGTGGCCGCGCCATGGCGGGCGTGAACGGTCACACCAGCGCGCGCATCTATTGCCAGAAGATCGAGGCCGAACTGCTTGCGATTGATGGATTTTATCAGACTGCGGACGACATCGACGCCGCCTTGCGCGGCAAGCCGGCGCAGGCCTGGCTGCAGGGGAATACCATGCGAATTACAGCACTGAACTGACCAGCAAAGGAGACATTTCAGATGAGTAAGGTACTGGTCGTGACATCAGGCAAGGGCGGGGTCGGCAAGACCACGACGACCGCCGCGCTGGGCGCCGCACTGGCGCAACGCGGCGACAAGGTCGTCGTCGTCGATTTCGACGTCGGCTTGCGCAACCTCGACCTCGTGATGGGCGCCGAGCGCCGCGTGGTGTTCGACCTCATCAACGTGGTGCAGGGTGTGGCGAAACTCCCGCAGGCGCTGATCAAGGACAAGCGGCTTGAGAACCTCTGGCTGCTGCCGGCCTCGCAAACCCGCGACAAGGACGCGCTGACCGAGGAAGGCGTCGGCAAGGTCATCGACGACCTGCGCAGCCGCTTCGACTGGGTGATCTGCGACAGCCCGGCCGGCATCGAGCGCGGCGCCTCGATGGCGATGCGCTTTGCAGACGAAGCCGTGATCGTCACCAATCCGGAAGTCTCCTCGGTGCGCGATTCCGACCGCATCATCGGCATGCTCGATTCCAAGACGGTGCGGGCCGAGAAGGGCGAGCGGGTCGAGAAGCACATTCTCATCACCCGCTACGATCCCTCGCGCGCCGCGCGCGGTGAGATGCTGACCATCGACGACATTCTGGAAATCCTCGCAACGCCCTTGCTCGGCATCATTCCGGAGAGCCAGGACGTGCTGAAGGCCTCCAATGTCGGCACGCCGGTGACGCTATCGAACGCCGAAGGCGCGCCTGCGCGGGCCTATATCGACGCGGCGCGGCGGCTGTGCGGCGACACTGTGCCGATGCAGGTGCCGACCGAGCGCAAAGGCTTTATGGATCGTCTGCTGCGACGGAGGGCTGCATGAGCATGGGTCTGCTCCGGCTTCTCCGTGGCAACAAGGCGTCCGCACCCGTCGCTCGCGAACGGTTGCAGATCCTGCTTGCCCATGAACGCGGCCAGCGCGGCCAGCCCGATCTGCTCGGTGTGCTGCGCGAGGAAATTCTCGCCGTCGTCTCCAGGCACGTCACGCTGGATCCGACCAAGGTGATCGTGCGGCTCGAACGCGGCGACGAGGTCTCGACCCTCGAGGTCGATATCGAAGTGCCCAACGATTTCGAGCGCAAGCGCGTGGCGGTCGCGTAGGGGACGCGACTGAAACTGAGTGGGTGATCTGGGGTGGGTGAGAAGGCGGTCCGCCGGGCATGGCGGACCGCCTTTGTTTTTGGTTTTGCGGGCCGCGTGAGCGGAACGCGACACGCGGCTCGGTCGTTGTCAGCACTCCGGGGGGCGCGCGGGAGCGATGCACCGGGGCTACGTCAAACGGGAGAGCGCTCATGATGTCCGAGGTCCAGGTCCACACCGTCGCGCGGCAGATGCTGGAACGGCATGGCTTTGCTGCGATCGCGAAGGCCGCGGAGCAGGCGCAGGCTTGCGAGGGCCGCGGCGAGGCCGACGAGGCCAAGGAATGGCGTCATATCGCGGACGCCATGAAGATCATGCGCGGTCCTGCCCACAGCTGATCCGCGATCAAGCAGGTTAAGGCCTGCCGGTTCCCGCTCGGGAGCCTAGTGTTCGCCCTGGTCGGCGCCTTGCGTCATCGGCTTATGCTGCGTCTGCGGCTGCGCGCGCTCGCCGGTCTCCTTGCAGGGGAGCTGCTCCCAAGAGCCGTCCGCCGCCTGCTGATAGGCGCTGCAGGATGATGACGATGAGATCGCCTTGTCCTCACCCTTCTGGGCATCGGAATTCTTCGCGACGGCCGGGGCGGTCAGCACGGTGCTGATCGCTAGAGCTCCGGCCAAAACGAGATGGGCAGTTCGCATGGGGGTCTCCTGTTCGAAGACGCCGCATGCTGGCGAGGATTGTGACGATTATTGGCCGCGACGGCGGTTCCGTCGCGGCGTGCTTAACGGCGAGGGAGTGCCTAGCCGCCCTTGCTGCGGATCAGGCCGGCAAGGCTCGTCTTCTGCTTTTCGCACCAATTGCTCATGCCCAGCCGGCGCTGGTCGAGATCGGTCGCTTGCGTCGCCACCGCGACCTCGGCCATGACGTCGTCGGCCTGCTTCTCGCCCATCTTGCCGCCGGTATGCATGAAGGCGATCGCCTTGCGCACCTGCTCAGTGGTGCCGTCGGGCAGCTGCATCTGCTGCGCCTTCTGCACCAGATCCTGATAGACGACGTCCGTGCCCGGACACTGGACCTTGGCGGCAAAGGCCTGCAGGACCAGTGTCACGTAGGTCGAGCGCGGATGCTCGTCAGCCGCTTGGGCTGGAGCCGCGATCAGCAACAGGCCTGCTATCAGGAAAGGGGTGCGCATCCTAGGGTCCTCCGCGTTTTTTTGGGAGGCTAGCGTCCGGCGCGCCGCAGCGCAATAGTCGCCGGCGGATTGCCGCTGACGAACTGGTTCGAAGCGCCGGTGCTGGACACTCTTTTTCGACGCGTTTTCTTTACGCGAACCGGCACGTTCACTTCGCTCAAAAACGCTACGGCCGGGCTAGCGACGCCAGGCCGGCACGGGATCGAGCGGCGTGCGATAGACCTCGTTGTGATCGCGATCGGTGACGCGCACCGCGCAACCCTTGCGCTGCAGCTCAGGCTTCACCTGCGACAGCTCGCTAGCCAATTGAACGGCGCGATCGGAGGCGACCTCGATGTCCTCGAGGATGATTCCGCCCTGGTTCTTGAACTCTTCACCAACCACGAGATCGAAGGAGTAGTACGGCATCCGAATTTCCCCGGTGTGACGACCCAAATCCTCAGACGAAGCCTTCAACGGAAGTCTTCAAAACGAGAGCGATCATACCACTGAGTCGATATCTATCCGATGAACGGAGCGCGCAATCTCTGTGCTTATGGCGCAGAAATGATGTGCAACATCCGAGTGCTTTAAGATTTTATTAAATATGTCGGCCTGATCATAAGGCATCGAATTGCAGCAGAACCGGGCTCCGGGAACCGGCAGCTGCAAGAGAAGGCCGGCGGCATAAATCCCGACGGCCTTTTCTCATCGCGCCGAGCTGCGTATCACCGTAGTTGCACGGATTCACATCGTCACATCGAGTCTGACAGCTTGCGTTGTCGTTCGATGCAGGCCTAGTGCACCGGCATCGGTGGACGCACGACAGGTCCGTCATCATCGGCAACGGCTTGCGTCGTCGCGACCGGTGGTGCCACCGGCGGCGGGACGGCGGCAGCTTGCGACGGCGGAGGTGCGAGCGGCGGCGAATAAGCCGGCATGTAGGTATGCGACACGACCGGCTTCGGCTTGCGGACAGGCGGCGGCATCGACCCCGGAGCGCGCGGTGGCAGCGCAGACACGCGCGCGCGTGGATCGAGCGGCGGTTTCGCTTCGGCGACCGGCTTTGGCGCTGATGACTTCGCCATCTCGCGCACCATCTGCTCCTGGCCGGCCTTCAACTCGGCGATGTTCGCCTTGAGCTGCTCGATCTGCTGCGCCATTGCGGCGATGTCGCGCGTCATCGACTCCACTGTTTGCGACTCCACTGTTTGCGTGGCATCGGCTTGTGTCGCGGCGGGCGTGGCAGCAGGCGTGACAACTGGCGCTGCGGGCGCCGCCGCAGTCTGGTCGGCGGCCTGATCCTGTGCGACGGGCGGGACTGCCTGCGCGGCTGCAACCGGCGCTGTCTGCGACGTCGAAGGCAGCAGCGACGCCAGAGCCGGTGTCCATTCGGCGAGCATCTGCGTCGCGGTATCGCCGTGCTTCTCCCAGGCGATCGTGGCAGCGGCGCTGCCACCTGCAAACAGGAACGTGACGAACGCGCCGCGCAACCACTTACCAGCAGTCGATCGCTTCGGCCGGCTGCGACCATCGCTGGCCGTCACGCGCACGGCGGTGTCGACCGAGGGCGCTGCCGCTTGCGGCTTCGAGACGGGAATGAATTTCGGCTCCGGATGAATCTTCGGACTAATCTTGGGTTCCGGCACGAACTTCGGCTCAGGACGGGCCGTGAACGCGGGTGCAAGCGTGGCCGCCTCGCTGCTCACGCGCGAACCCCGCACCATTTCGGGTGAAATCTGGACGGCGTCGTGCGGATCGTTGTTGCTGACCGTGTCCTTCACGATCTCATCGACAATCTGCCGGCTGTTCAACGTCGCGAGCATCGCAGCTCCTCTGAAGATTGGTCGTCCGCATTGGCGCGAGCCGATCTGTTGCATGAGCTCACCCCAAATCTAATCAGGTTGGCCCGATGTGGCACGAGTCCAGCCGGGTTTGACCAAAGCAAGGCGAGGCGATGGAGACATCGCGACGGTCTTCCGCCGTTTGTGGTGACGGAACCCGGGCAGCCGAACACGGCCACGTGTTCCGTGCTGCCATGTTTTCAGCACGATTTGGGCAGCATCTACGGGGGCTGGGGGCGCTGCTATCCGCTATCGGGGGCCGGCGGTGCCAAAATCTCTACTCGCTTTGTTCGTGCTTGCCTTGCTGCCGCTCGGCGGCTGCATGCAGACGACGCTCTCGCCATCGACGGATGCGAGCATGACGGTGCGCGACCGCCAGTTGCTGGCGCACACACCTTACGCCCAGGCGAATGTGCCCGAGCAATATCTCCGCCACATCGTCGATTATCCGCGCAAAGAGCAGCCGGGCACGATCCTGGTCGATACCGATGCGCGCTACCTCTACTACGTGCTGCCCGACGGCAAGGCGATCCGCTACGGCGTCGCGGTCGGCGAAGAGGCGATGGCTTTCTCGGGCGTCGCGCGCGTGGGTCGTCTGGCGGAATGGCCGGACTGGGTGCCGACGGCAGAGATCCAGGCGCGGTTGGGGCCGTACCCGGCGCGCGTGGCCGGTGGTCCCGCCAATCCGCTGGGCGCGCGGGGCATCTATCTCTATGTCGGCAACAAGGACACGCTCTACCGCATTCACGGCACCAACCAGCCGGAATATATCGGGCAGGCGATCTCCTCGGGCTGCATCCGGATGCGCAACGAGGACGTGATCGATCTGTTCGACCGGGTGAAGCTCAACGCGACCGTCGTGGTGCTGCCACCCGGGCAGAACGCGCGGGTCGAGGCAGGGCCGAGCTGGCGCGGGTGAGGCGGCCGATCTGACCTGTCGCTTCCGCCGCGGGCGGCGACGGACGCGCGCCGTTCCGGCCCTAATCCTCTGGCCGAGCGACGCGCCATTGCAACGTTGTGGCTATGCCATTGGCTTCGCCCGGCGCCTTGTCGGCCACTGACATGTAGAGGGGACGGTAGCGGAAGGCCCACATCTTGCTGCCGTCGTTGCGGGTAATCGGCGTGAAATCGCCGGTCGCTTGGGCATTCGCGGGCGCAGCAAGCGGAATCCAGGCCTCAGCGCATTTGCCGTCACAGCTCGACGTCTTGCCGCTGGTGTCACGCTCATAGAAGTAGAGCGTCATGCCCTTGAGATCGACGAGCTTGGGGCCCTGCTTGGTCAGAACGTAGCGCGCGGGGACGGGCACCGCCTCGGCCTTCGGCGCAGCAGGGGCTTCGCCGCCGCCATGCCCATTCGCGAACGCATGACCGGTAGACAGCGCGATGACCGCGGCGGCAATGACGAACCTGAACATCCGAAGCTCCAAACCGGCAAAGTTAATCGCGCGTTAAGCGCAGAATTGGAGACGACGGTAGCAACTGAAGGTTAGTTCCAGGTTTCGCGGCACTGTGACAGATGCGGGCAAAACTACGGGGTTATGGCTTTTTGTCTATCGCGTTTTCTTGACGCGAACCGGTACCCGCTTCGCTCGGACGCGCTTTAGGCCTCGCGCAGGGGCGCGCGGCTGAGCTCGTTGCCGGCGGCGATGGCCTTGCGCAAGAGCCGCATCAAATCCCCACCTTCCTTCGCGCTGAGACCGCGCAGCATTTTCTGCTGCGCGGATTCGACCGCGGGCGTGATCTTGCGCAGCGTTCGGCGGCCCTCGTCGGTGATCTCGAGCTCGCGGGCGCGGCGGTCGCGGCTACTGGCGCGACGCTCAGTGAGGCCCTTCTGCACGAGGCGATCGACCACGCCGGTGATGGTGGTCCGGTCATAGGCGATCAATCCTGCGAGCGTGACCTGGTCGAGCCCCGGATTGGCCTTGATGGTCGCAAGGGCCGCGTACTGCACCGGGGTGAGATCGAACCCGGCTTCGCCGACCTCGGCCAGAAACACGGCGACCGCGATCTGCTGGAACCGCCGCGCCAGATGGCCGGGCATATCGTTGTTGTCTTTCACCGAATTCTCCGCGAGCAGGGATGGCGGCTATCATTGACAAGTATACTGATAGTCAGCATACTGATCAATATCACAAGACGTCAACGGGAGAGGTGCTCATGCAATTCCATCTCAATGGATTCCAGCCGGGCGATCCCGAGATTGCCGATCCCGCCGAGCGCGTTCAGGCCTCGGGCGCTATCGGCGCCGTGCCCGACGAGGTTGACGTCCTCATCGTCGGCTGTGGCCCCGCGGGCCTGACGCTCGCGGCCCAGCTCGCGCAATTCCCTGATATCAAGACCTGCATCGTCGAGCAGAAGCCGGGCCCGCTCTTGGTCGGCCAGGCCGACGGCGTCGCCTGCCGCACCATGGAGATGTTCCACGCCTACGGTTTCAGCGAGCGCGTGCTGAAGGAGGCCTATTGGGTCAACGAGACGACGTTCTGGAAACCGGACGAGGCCGCACCGGAGAAGATCGTCCGCAGTGGCCGGGTGCAGGACGTCGAGGACGGGCTGTCGGAATTCCCGCATGTCATTCTTAACCAGGCGCGCATCCATGACGGCTTTCTCGACGTCATGCGAAAGTCACCGGCCAAGCTCGAGCCCTATTACGGCAGGCGTCTGCTTGACCTCGAGGTCGATGCCGCCGCGGGGCCCTCCGACCATGCCGTGACGGTGGGCCTCGAATGCGTCGATGCTGCCAACGAGGGCAAGGTCGAAACCATCAGGGCGCGCTACGTCGTCGGTTGCGACGGCGCGCGCAGCACGGTGCGCAAGTCGATCGGCCGCGAGCTGCATGGCGATTCCGCCAACCAGGCCTGGGGCGTGATGGACGTGCTGGCGGTGACCGATTTCCCTGATATCCGCTTCAAGGTCCTGATCCAGTCGGCGAAGGACGGCAGCCTTCTCATTATTCCGCGCGAAGGCGGCTACTTGGTCCGCCTCTATGTCGAGCTGGCAAAGCTCGACGTCGGCGAGCGCGTCGCCAACCGTGACATCACGGCCGACGACGTGATTGCGAAAGCACAGCGGATCCTGAAGCCGCATACGCTCGAGGTGAAGGAGATCGCCTGGTGGTCGGTCTACGAGATCGGCCAGCGCCTGACCGACAAGTTCGACGACGTGCCGGAAACCGAGATCAACACGCGTTTGCCGCGCATCTTCATCGCCGGCGATGCCTGTCACACCCACAGCCCGAAGGCGGGGCAGGGCATGAACGTCTCGATGCAGGACGCCTTCAATCTGGGCTGGAAGCTCGCCTCCGTCCTTCGCAAGCAGAGTGCACCGAGCCTGCTGCATTCCTATTCGGCCGAGCGGCAGGCGGTGGCCAAGGAGCTGATCGAATTCGATCGCGAATGGGCGGGCATTCTCGCTTCCGCGGCCAAGGCAGGCGGCGCCGATGCCGCCAAGACGCAGGATTATTTCGTCAGGCACGGCCGCTACACCGCGGGCACGGCGACGCATTACACGCCGTCGATCCTCACCGGCGCGGCCTCCCATCAGCATCTCGCGCAAGGCCTCGTCATCGGCACGCGCTTCCATTCGGCGCCAGTGATCCGGCTCGGGGATGCGAAGCCTGTTCATCTCGGCCACGCGGCGCACGCCGATGGCCGTTTCCGCATCTACGCGTTCTCCGGCGCCGAAGACCCCGCCGCTGCCGGCTCCGCCATTCGCGCGCTGTGCAATTTCCTCGCCGAGGCCAGGGAATCGCCGCTCAGGCGATACACGCCAGCCGGTGCCGACATCGACGCCGTGATCGATCTGCGTACGGTGTTTCAGCAGGACCATCGCGCGCTCGCGATCGAGGCGATGCCAACGCTGCTGCTGCCGCGCAAAGGGCGCTACGGCTTGCTCGACTACGAAAAGATGTTTTGTCCGGACCTCAAGAGTGGTCACGACGTTTTCGAGATGCGCGGCATCGATCGGAAGGCCGGCTGCATGGTCGTGGTGCGTCCCGATCAATACGTTGCACAGGTGCTGCCGCTCGATGATTTTGCGGCGCTCGCCGCGTATTTCGACGCCTTCATGTTGCAGGTGAACTGAAGCGTGCTCCGCCGATGAATGGCGGATGAATATTGAACTGCGCGCGCGGCGCGCCTCTCAATCTTTTGGCTGATACGACCTTTGCGCGCGGAACGCTTCGTTCCGTTCGTGCGTTCCGCCTCTCAGAGGAGGACTTTGCCATGAGATTGAAAACCGCTTTAGTTGCCGCATTGCTGCTCGCGCCGACGGCCGCATTGGCCGCGCCGGGCATCGTCACCGTCTCGACCGGCCTGCGCGCCGGCCCGGGGGCGGGCTTTCCGCTGGTCGACCGCGTCCCCGAGGGCGCCCGCGTCAACATCCATGGTTGCCTGCGTGGCAATGCCTGGTGCGACGTGAGCTTTTCCGACGATCGCGGCTGGGTGTCGTCGCAATATCTCGAATACCTCTACCGCAATCACTACGTCTATCTTCCCGACTATGCCGATGAGGTCGGCGTGCCCGTCGTCCCCTTCGTGCTGAGCTCGTACTGGTCGAGCTACTACGAGGGGCGCCCCTGGTATCGCCGTCACGCCTACTGGAACAACTACTGGACCTCGCATGAGCGCTTTGCGACGCGGATGACGATCGATCCGCGCGCCGCTCGCATCGGACGCGCGGCGACGCGTGACGCTGCGGTCGCGCTAGGCCGCGACGCGCATGCCAGCGACAACGTTAAGGGTAATGTCGCAGTCTCCGGCCGTGATGCCGCGACGGCGCGGCATGATGCGGCCATCGCAAAGCGCGACGCTGCGGTTGGCGTCGATCGCAATCGTGCCGAACGGAGCCAGCGTTTCGTCAACGAGCGGACCGCGGTGCAGGGTCGCAATCCCCGTGATGCGCAGGCGCGTATGATGCACGAACAGGCGGCAAGTCGCGCCGCAGTCCACGCGCAGCCTGTGGCGCGTGCACATGAAGCGCCGCGCATGTCGGCTGCGCCGGCGGCCCGGCCCGTGACGCCGCATATGGCTCAGCCGAATGTCAGCCACGCTGCGCCGATGAACGCTCATGCGCAGATGCCGGCGCCGCGTGCGGCCGCGCCTGCGATGCCGCATCCCGGTGGAGGCGGCGGCGCTCCGCACGTCAATGCGGCTCCGCACGGCGGCGGCGCGCCCAGCGGCCCGCAGAAGCACGAGCATTGAGCAATGAAAGCCCGGCCTTCGCGCCGGGCTTTTGCTTGGGTTAACCCGGTTCCGTGCGCGTACAATTTAAGAAAGTTCTTCGCGGGCAGATTTCATCGATCGTAATATGTGTATCCAAAGCTGTAAGCATCCACTCGGGGCAGCGGGGCACGGGAGGATGAAGATGAGACAAAGTCAGGCGGAGACGCGCCGCCAAAATGTCGCGAAGCGGTCGATGACCAAAGAGGCCAAGCAACTGGCCGGCCTGATTGCCGGCTTGCGCAAATCTCTCGACGGCATCCACAAGGAGCGGACGAGCACAAAGCTCTCCGGCGCCGAAATGGGGCTGCTCGATGAGCGCCGCAATAACTTATTGCTCACCATTGCTGCCCTGGACGATCGTCTGTCAGCTGTGCAGGGTCTGATTGATCTCGGCCGTCCACACATCATCCGCGTCCACTGAGCGGATCGGCTCGGCATTATCGGTTCCGTCGCGGCGGCGATGGGCCGGCGCCAGGCTGGCGGCTCTGCACCGCATAAGGGTTAGCACGGCACTCGGCCGTCGCGGATTCAGGTCTGCGCGGTTGCGGGCATGGCGGCGAACAAGCTCCCGGCAAGCAGAATCGCGCTCATGACGCTGCGCATGGTTGACATCCGTCGCTCGGCGGAACCGGTGCCGGCGCACAATGCTGCCGCGGAGAGCACCAAATTGCCACGCTCCCGGCGAATTGCCGCCAAAGCCCGCTGCCACGAGGGAGAACGGGTGCAGGGCAACGCAAGGGGACAAGCATTGGCCTATAAAATGATCGCAGAACGCGACAATGAGAAGTACAGTTTTGCGCGCGAGAGCCGGTTGCTCATCGTGGCGAAGGCAAAGGTTTGGGCGAGCGAAGGGTGGCGGGTCGTCATCACCGATCAGGACGGCAAAGCGTACGCACCGCCGGAGTTCGATCAGTTGCTGGCGGCGTGATCGCGAGGCGCGGGCTAGGGGACGACATTGAGATCGCAAATTCGACCGGGGCGCGCATTCGTCGCGCCTCTGGTGATTCTTGGGACCATGGCCGCAGCCGCGATCGTGCTGACGACACCGCTTGCGTCCGCGCAAAATCTCGACGCCGGCAAATCGCCCGAAAAGCTCTTCGCCGACGGTTGCACGGCCTGCCATCGCAGCCCGCGGGGGCTTGCGAAAGGGCGCTACACCCTGACGCTGTCCTGGTTCCTGCAGGACCATTATTCGGCCAGCTCCGATAGCGCCAAGGCGCTCGCGGCCTATCTGGTGTCGGTCGATACGCCGCCCGCAAGTGCTTCGGCGAAATCTGGCGCAAAGTCAGGCCGATCCAAGCCGCGTCCGCCCAAGCCGGTGCAGAGCCAGTAGTCGTCGCCGGCTACCCGCGCCGATAAGTTTGCGCGATCAGGCGGTCGTGCACGGCGCGCCAATCTGCGTTCATGCGGGTCTGTCCCGTCGTGACGAAAGACAGCCAGGCGCCGTCGGCGGCCAGACGCACGATCTGGAACTCTGGCGCCGCATCGGTTGCACGGTGGCGTTTCAGGCGCGCTTTCATCCAGTCGTTCCAGAGCTTGCGCAGCGACGGATCGGTGACGACCACCATGCTCAGCGCCGCCCAAGGCGTGGCGAAGCCGAACGCCTTGCCGGTGAACACCGCATTCACATAAGCGCGCGTAAAGCTGCCGAGCGGCTTGGGATCCGCCTCGATGGCCGCGTCGATCTCGGCATCGACGCGGGCGAGCAGATCGGCGAACAGGCCCTCGATCAGCGCCTGCTTGCTCCCGAAATGATGAAACAGCCCGCCCTTGGTGACGCCGGCCGCCGCTGCCACCGCTTGCACGGTGACGCCGGAGACGCCGTGGTCCATGGCGATCGCCGCGGCGTGGTCGAGCAGGGCGCGCCGCACCTGCTCGGGCTGCTTGGCGCGGGTATAGGCACTCGCCGGCATCAATGCGCCGTCGTCTGCGAGAACAGGTTGATGACCACGACCCCGGAAACGATCAGGGCGATACCGACGAAAGCGGCGGCGTCCAGCATCTGGCGGAACAGCACGAAGGAGACGGTGGCGGTCAGGATGATGCCGACCCCGCCCCAGATCGCATAGGCGATGCTCAAGGGGATGACCCGGATCGCGACGGAAAGCGCGTAGAACGAGGCGACATAGAACAACACCATTGCCAGCGTCGGCCAGGGCCGGGTGAACTGCGCGGACTGCTGCAGGAAGGCGGACGCCGTCACCTCGAGCATGATGGCGAGGGCAAGTGCGGCATAGGAGGTGAAAGCGGGCGTCATGGCGGTCTCGGTCGTGGCGCGCGAAAGATACCGCGCGGTAGGTATGTTTAGCACGCGCAACATGGCTTTTGTCGGGAGCAAATATCACGTGTGAGTGACGAGGCTGCGACAGCGGGTCTGACCACCTCAGGGGGCCGATCACACATAGCCGCCGCGCGAGGGATCGCGCGGCAGCTCCGAGCCGTCGTGAAGCGTTCGATGCGGCCCTAGCTGATCCGTACGGTGAGTTCGACGTCCTCGGCGAAGGGCGTGGACATGTAGCCGTTTCCGGGCTTACGGACGCGCGCGAGATAGTCGGGGCTGAAGTCGGCGTTGTCGGCGACGATGATCGCGCCCGGCTTCAGACGGTCTTCGATCAGATCGAGGATATCCGGGTAGAGCGCTTTGGCGCCGTCGAGCAGCACGAGATCGATCTGATCGGGCAGGTCCCTGCTCAGCGTCTTCAGCGCATCGCCTTCACGGATTTCGACGAGATCGATCAGCCCGCCGGCCGAGAGGTTTTCGCGCGCCCGCGCCGCCTTGGATGGCTCGAACTCGCTGGTGATGAGACGGCCGCCGCCATTGTCTCGCAAGCCTGCCGCAAGGTACAGCGTCGAGATGCCGAAGGAGGTGCCGAACTCGACGATCGTTCTGGCACGTGAGCTGCGCGCCAGCATGTAGAGCAGGTGACCGGTCTCGCGTGAGACCGCGAGCGGGGCGTCCTTCAGGCGTGCGTAGAGGTCGCGGTAATCGGTCTTGCTCTGCATCATCCGTGTGCGGTCGGCGTCGGTCACGTCGGCGAAGGCGGCTCGCGTTGCGCCGCGTGCTGCTTCGTCCTGGTCGAACAGGCGATCCAGCAACGGCGCAAGCGAGGTGATGGTTGGGATGGTCATTTCGTGTCTCCAGAGTTCGCGGCAAAGCGTGGGCTTGCGTGCGAAATGAAATACGACTAATTCGTCGCATTTCCTATTCGCATTCCCCCGAGCGCACTATGGCCGATCGTCGAAGCCGTTCAGTTTCCTCACGAAAATTGCCGCAACAGGTCCGCTCCAACGAGCTGGTGGCGGCCATTCTGGATGCCGCTGTTCAGGTCCTGGCGAAGGAGGGGGCGCAGCGTTTTACCACCGCGCGGGTGGCGGAGCGGGCCGGGGTCAGCGTCGGCTCACTCTATCAGTATTTTCCGAACAAGGCGGCGATCCTGTTCCGCCTGCAGAGCGACGAGTGGCGAAGCACGAGCGAGCTCCTCCGCGGCATTCTCGCGGACCGTGCGACGTCGCCTCCGATGCGCCTGCGCGCGCTGGTCCACGCCTTCATACGCTCCGAATGCGAGGAGGCCGCGATCCGCGGCGCGCTCAGCGATGCCGCACCGCTCTATCGCGATGCGCCGGAGGCGCGGGAGGCGCGCGCGGCCGGCGAGGGCATTGTCGCAGCCTTCATGAGCGAGGTGCTGCCAAAGGCCTCGGAGGCGACGCGCGAGCTCGCCGGAGAGCTGATCAAGACGACGCTGGCCGAGGTCGGCAAGCGGTTCTCGGAGACGCCGCACAGCGAGGCGGAGATCGCGCGCCATGCCGACGGGCTGGCTGACATGTTCTGCGCCTACCTCGATGAGCTTGCGCGACGCGGAAGTTATTCCTGACATCTGCGTTTGCAGCCCAATATCGTTTCGGACTACTGGGGATCATGGGTTAGCGGGCGGTCGGAGGAGACCGGGCACCGGAGGCTGGCGCGGAAGATGCAGGCGCTGCGGCCAGGGCTCGGGTACGACGCTCCGTGATCCGGGCTATGCTTGCCACATCCAGCTTTTGACCCTACGGACCTCTGCATGCTCATCATCTCGATTCAAAGCCAGGTGGTCCACGGCCATGTCGGTAACAGCGCGGCAGTCCACGCCATGCAGGCGGAGGGCGTCAACGTCGCTGCGGTGCCGACGACGCTGCTGTCCAACCATCCGCGCTATCCGACCTTGCGTGGGCGGGTGCTCGACGCTGAGCTGGTCGCCGATCTGCTGCGAGGTGTCGAGGAGCGGGACCTTGTCGACGAGGCGGCCGTGCTCGTCACCGGCTATCTCGGCTCGCCCGACAACGCCGTCGTCATCGCCGATTTTGTCGAGCGCGCGCTGTCGCGCAATTCGAAGCTCGTCTATCTCTGCGATCCCGTCATCGGCGACGACGGCCGCGTCTATGTCGCCGACGGCATTTTGGATGTGGTGCGGCATCGCTTGTTGCCTGCGGCACATCTGATCACGCCGAACCAGTTCGAGCTCGAGCTGCTCTCCGGCGTCAAGATCGCAGACACGGACGACCTGCGTGCTGCAGCGGCTGCGATTGCGGCGCAACGCCGGATCGACGCCGTCGCCACCGGCTGCACCCTCGTCGACACGCCGGCGGGGCAGGTGGAGACGATCCTGTGTGCTGACGGGCAATTGTCGCGCTTTGCGACGCCGCGCCTGCCGATCCGCCCCTATGGCACCGGCGATCTCCTCACCGGCCTGATCGCGGCGCACCTTGCCAAAGGCACGGCAATCGAGGCGGCGGTGCGGCTTGCGGTCGAGACCATCTTTGCCGTGCTCGTTCGCACGCAAGCCGCAGGATCGGCCGAGATGCGTCTCGTGCCGTTGCCGGCCTCAGGCACGTAAAGCTCAGATCAGGTCGCGCGCTTCGCTGCAGATTGTGCCGATTTCAGCGGTTTTGCGGGGCTCTTCTGCTCGCGCACCGCTTGCGCCTTCGGCCGCCTGGCGCTGGCCACCGCGCGCGCCTTCTTCGGCTTGGTGTTGGCAGCTTCCTTGCGGTCGGTCGCAACGCCGCGCTTCGAGATATATTCCTGACCGTCGATCGGGCCAACATGCGGCGGATCGCGGTCGAGATAGGGCCGGCCGATGCCGAGCGCCTTGCCATTGGCATCCACCCACTTCCATAACGCCTCGGTCGAGACCCAGCGCTGCGCGCGGTTGTCGCCCTTGGTGCTGACGATGTCGGCCGCCATGCCGTGGCCGTAGCCGCCGCGAAGGCTGCCGCCGTGATAGGAGCGGTTGGAGGCTGCCTTCAGGCCGCTCGCAATCTCCTGGCGATAGTCGTCACGGAACGCGCTGGTGATTCCCGGCGACAGACCGGCAGCTTCTGCCGTGAGCAGCATGCGAAACAGCTTCTGCTTGAAGCTCTTGTCCATGCCGCCGATGACGTAATCCATCAGCGTCATCTTGGCGTGGTCGGCCGCCTTCGGATCCTTCCAGGCAAAATCCTCGTCGACGAGTTTGGTGAAGCTCCGCATCACCGTGACCATCTTGCCCTTGCGCTTGACGGTGACGGCGCGGCGGTCCTCGACCTTGATGGAATCTTCCTTCGGCGTGCGCTGATAGAGCGCCCAGAGATAGCGGTCGATACAGGCATCCATGACGAAGCATTCATCGAGCACGGCCACGGTGTCGGCGGGCGGCGACGCCTTGCTCTCGGCCACGGGCCCGCTCGCGATCGCCGCGGGTGACAGAGCCTCCGACGGCACGACGTCGCCGGGATCGGCGGACGCGAGCTTGACGGTCGGCTCGGGTGCGGGTGCAGCTTCGCTTGCGACGGGAGCAGCTTCGTTGGTGACGGCGGCAGCCTCGCTTGCGACCGGAGCCGGTTCAGGTGCGATCTGGGGTGCGGGTGAGACCGCCGCGACCATGTCAGTTGGATCGGCCGAGGCGAGCTGGACAGCGGGGGCGGGTGCCCCGGGCGGTGGTGCTTCGACCAGTGCTGCGCTTGGTGTCGCAGCCGCGGCGGCGGCGATGTCGGCGGTCAGGGCGATGCCATCGTCGATCGTCGCCGCGCGCGGGATATCGGCAAGCTCAAGGTGGGTGAAATCTTTGGCGCGGGAGACGGCGGCTGCATTGGCGCCGCTGTTCTCGATCAAAGCAGGGGCATAGGCGGAGAGGGAGAGCGCCAGCCAGCCGACCATCACGGCCGAGGGGCACGAGACCGCCACAAGAAGAGACCGCCGATCATTCATGATCCCTGCCTCCAAGGTTCGTAAGCGAACCAGATTGCACAGCCAAGCACGCGGCGCGTCAATTGTTCGGAGGACGATGTGGCGGTGCAATGGCGTAAATCCCCTGGAAAGGGCTTTTCGCGCCAGGTGTTGCCTGAATGCAACTTTGGTTCCCGCAGGGGCCGGCGTCCGTGGACGGGAAAAGCCAGGGAAAATCGCCTTCGGATGCTCATAAAATTGAACTATCCAAATTCACTCAATCTTGGATTGTGGAGGTGCATTGCTCGCGTGCCGTGCCGGCAACGTCCGGTAGATCTGGGAAGGATATGCTTGTGAAATTGAAATGCTTGTTGGTTGAGTTCGCGTCCGATGAATCCGGTGCCACAGCGATCGAATATGGCCTGATCGCAGCGGGCATTGCGCTCGCGATTATTGAAGTCATTTATGCGCTCGGCACCAATCTTGTCGCAAAGCTGCAATCATTGGCGACCGCTTTGAAATAGGGCGTTGTCGCCTCCTCTTTGCGAGCAGTACGAAAGGGCGTGCGGCGCGTTAAACATACCGTTATGCACGGCGCGCGATATTGCATTGCAGCAATGCATGTCGCAATGCAGCAAATCGGACTTACATGTGCTCCGAACTTTCTCTTTGGAGCATCACCATGAACAAGAAGACTTTGTCGATCGCGGCCGCTGTCCTCACCCTTGCGGGCACGACTGCCGCCTTCGCCGCCGAGCTGCCGGCCTATGAGGCCAACGGCATTCCGGCCTCGCCCGTGCAGGTTCGCGTGCTCGGCGCTGCCCATGTCGAGCAGCAGGTGACGGCGCCCGCCACCAGCGTGACGGCGCTCCAGGCCGCCGTGCTGACGCCGCGCAAGCTGAAGACCGCGACCGTGACCACGGGCTCCGCCCGCTGAGACCAAAGCCGTCACGACGTCATGGCCGGGCTTGTCCCGGCCATTTTTTTATCCGCGGCCGTCATGTCATCGCGACGAATTGATCGATCACACCGTGAGTGTGTTCCATCTCATGTCGCGTGTTGATGCGCTGACTGAGAATGCTTCGGCAGAAAAACTCCTCGCAACGCGCGACTTGTGTACCGGCGTTCAAAACGAGTGTGATCTCTTTAATAGTTGTTTTGCAGATCGCGGCGCTTGATGCGGGCGCCGCATATTGGCGGCCAAGAATCGTTTTCATAATGGAGACTGTCATGCCTGTTGCGCAAAAAGCCGTTGTTGTCGCCAATTCGCCGCGCGAATTCATCGTCCGGCATCTCGCAATGTTCGCAGCCGCCGCGTTGTTCGTGTTCGTGCTGAGCCTGAGCTATGGGCTCGATCTCAGCCCCGGCTTCTTCTGAGCGGACTTCAATCCGCGTTCTCCCGCGCGCCTGCCTTGCAGGGACGTGGGTTGAGCCGTAACGTCCGCCGACGTACTGCCGCAAAGGCAGAGGTAGGGCGCGCCGCGGCTAACCGCTCTTCGCCGGCGGGCCGCCCCCTCGGCAGCACGCTTTAGATCCAGTCCTTCACTCTCGGGAAGCAGGCGCGCTTGCTCGAGCTCCAGACGTAGTCCGATCCGCCGCAGGGCGGGCGTGGACGCGTGGTGGCCGGGCATTCGTTCCAGACCCGCGCGCCGGTGCCCCAGCCGTCGACCACGCAGGCGCCGGTCACGGTCGGGTGGCAACCGGGGCCGCAGAGGCCGTCGGCGTTGGCGGCGCTGACCGCGCCCAGCAGCATCATAGGTGCAAAGACCAGCGGAAGTCGGTGCCTCATCATGCGCTCCTACGTCGGCCGATGTGCGAACCTCCTGATGCGAGACCAACGGCCGTTCCACGAGAGCATAGCACCAAATCCCGCGGCAGAGAACGGCGCCGCGAGCAGGGCGACGCCAGTGCTGCGATCCGTGGCCCAGGGATCTCGCGACGAGGAACTGCCGAAGTGGTAGTTGAGGCCGACCCGCGCGATCAGGGAGCTGATGAAGCCATGACCGTCCTGCTCAACATCGACGTCCCCGACATCGAAGCCGCCACGACTTTCTACACCGTCGCGTTTGGGCTCACCGTCGGCCGCCGCTTCGGCAGCGACTTCGTCGAGCTCGTGGGCTGGCCGGCGCCGGTGTACCTGCTGACCAAGCCGGCCGGGTCGTTAGGCGCCGGCAGCGACCGCCGTCGCTACGACCGGCACTGGACGCCGCTGCATGTCGACGTCGTCGTCGACGATGTCGATGCCGCAGTCGAGCGCGCGCTGCGCGCCGGCGCCGTGCTCGAAGCCCCGGCGCGCGATGCGCCGTATGGGCGGATTGCCATGCTGGCCGATCCGTTCGGGCACGGGTTTTGTCTGCTGGCGTTCAGCGCGAAGGGGTATGACGCGTTGCTGGGCTCGCAGGACGGATGAGCGCAACGCAATCCACCCGATGCAGCTACGCCTTCTTCACGAACTCCGACTTCAAATTCATCGCGCCGATGCCGTCGATCTTGCAGGCGATGTTGTGCCCGTCGGTGGCATCCTGGAGACGGATGTTGCGGACCTTGGTGCCGCCCTTGACGACCGACGACGATCCCTTGACCTTGAGATCCTTCATCACGATGACGCTGTCGCCGTCGGTGAGCACGTTGCCATGGGCATCGCGCACGCCCGCCTCCACGGGCGTATCTGCGGCTGCGCCAGCCGCAGCGCTCCATTCATGGCCGCATTCCGGGCACATCCAGAGATCCCGGTCCTGATAGGCATGCTCCGACTGGCAGTTCGGGCATTTGGTGGCGTCGGTCATGAAGTCTGGTCTCCGGCTTGCGTGCGCGGCGCACCGTAGGGTCGAGGCAGGCAAATGCAAGGGAAAGTCGCTCGCTCCCATAATCAAGATCGCGAAAACAACCCCATGCACAGTAGAAATGCCTACGGAATTTCTAGTTTCGGCGAATCAGAATAATGTTTGACCCGTCGGGCAAAACAGGCGCATGATGCCAGGGTGCCGAAAACGCGTCAGCCGTCCATGAACCGCGCCGTCCCCGAGACCCGGATCGAGCTGCCCTTGGCCGCGCCGATCTCGGCGCGGATCAGCGAGCGCGCGCCCATGTCTTCGCCCTGGACGATGTCGATCGCACCGCCATGCGGCCAGTCGATGTCACGCAAGTAACCCGCGAACGCGGCGGCGGCAGCGCCCGTCGCGGGGTCCTCGACCACGCCGCCGGCGGCGAAGGCATTGCGGACATGGAACAGGCGCGGCGTCTCCACCGTCGCCAGCGCGATGGTGACCAAGCCCGCTTGCTCCATCAGGGAGCGGCCCCGTTCGAACTGGTACGTCATGCGCGCGAGCGCGTCGCGCGATCGCAAAACCAGCAGGGCATGATCGGCGCCGCCGTGAATGTTTGCGGGCGGCAGCTTCGGGTCGAGATCGCCGCTCGCATAGCCGAGCAGGTCCAGCAGCGCATCCCGCAGCGACGCATCCAGCGGCGCGCTGCGCGTCGGCGGCGACTGCAGCGCGGCCGCAATGGTGTTGCCCTGGCGCTGCCCCGAAACGGAAATGACCGCATCGTTCAACTGCAGCCCGAAACTGCGATCGCCGAAGCGATGCGCGAGCGCGGCACCGAGCGCGATGGTGGCGTGGCCACAGAACGGCACCTCCATCGCCGGCGAAAAATAACGCACCCGCCATCCGTCACTCTCGGGCGCGGCAAAGGCGGTCTCCGAGAAGCCGACCTCGGCTGCGATCACCTGCATCGTCGCGGCATCCGGCAAGATGTCGCCGATCCAGACCCCGGCGGGATTGCCGCCTCGGCCGCCGTCTGAAAATGCCGCGATACGAAGCACTGGCGTCATGGGATCGATCTCATTTGCCGCAGGATGGGTTGCGCTCATGCGAAACCTATCATCTTCACGAGCCGCAATTATGAGAGGTTGAGCGCTTATGGCATCCATCATCGCTGCGTGCCGCGCTGGCCGCTGGGACAAAATGGCAAAGCTGAGGCTGTCAATAGAAGATCGGGTTAGGACTGCCGCTTATCCCCGTAATACACTGAATGTCCTTTGGGGTTCGGGGTGCGTATTGGGAGGATCAATCATGGCAAGTGTTGAGCAATTGCGCAGGCGGGAAGGCGTGAACCTGGTTCAACTCGAGGCGGATATTGCATCGGTTCGCACGGGAAGTTCGATCGCTTCAATTTCTCTGCCTGATTACGTCGAGCACACCGAGGGCGTCACGCGCGTCGGTGCGCTCAGTGCAGAGGCGGTCATTCGCGACTATGAGTCCGCGGCGAAAGAGATCGAGGCCATGGGCACCGAGTTGATCGACGCCGCGCAAAAGTGCGAAGCGCTGACAGTCCAGGTCCATGATGCGATTGCCTTCATGCGCGAAACGGCCGCGGGGTATCGTGACGAGGGACGGAAGATCTTCAAGCGCATCGAAGAATGTGCGCTCTTCACCGAAGACGTCCGCAAGACATGCGAAGAGGTCAAGCGCAGAATGAAGGACGTCTCGGTCGGCGAGTCCTCCAATGAGGAGCTTGCGACGCAAGAGCGCCAGCTGACCGGGATCGCCGCCAAGGTGTCGGTGTACGAGATACCGGCCACGGAGCGATAATCCCCAGGATGGGTTTACCCCTTTGTGATATCCATCACCTTGGCGGAGCCAAGGTGATGGTATCGCTTTCGCCCTAAGGGCTCGCCAATCCGGATCGCCGTAGGGATCGACCATATAGGGCGGGGGAATCCAGAATCCTCGCGGCGGTGACCTGTTTGCCGCGAGCAGCCCGGATGGGCGCAAGCGAAACCCATCAAATAGCTGTTGTGGAATGATGGGTTTCACAAGGGCTCTAGCCATCCTACGGGATCGGGACAAGCCTCGCATAAGCCGGCATGGGGATAGTGGCCTCTACTCTGGGTTCGAGGAGATTCTGCAATGCCGATCGCGGGGCAAAAGCTGGCCTTTGTCATGGTCTCGTCCAGCCATGGAACCATGATCGTCAATCGCTTCGACTATCGTATGGTCGCCCCGGACCGCGGCTATGGCGTGGGGCATCAGATCCTCGAGGCCGCCGCATTCGATCCCGGCGAAGTCAAGATCGCGCTCGAGCTGCTGGCCTTGCGGCGCAAGCACCACGGTGACGGCGTCATCGCGATCGACTGCGGCGCGAATATCGGCGTGCACACCATCGAATGGGCCTCGGCGATGACGGGCTGGGGCTCGGTGATCGCGATCGAGGCGCAGGAACGGATCTACTATGCGCTGGCCGGCAACATCGCCATCAATAACTGCTTCAATGCGCTGGCGGTGCATGCGGCCGTGTCCTCCGAATCCGGCACGCTGCAAATCCCGAATCCGAACTATTTCATGCCGTCCAGCTTCGGCAGCCTGGAATTGCGGCCGCGCCCGAGCAACGAATTCATCGGTCAGCCGATCGACTACACCGACAACACCGTCGTCGTGCGCAAGATGACGCTGGACGAGCTCAATCTGCCGCGTGCCGATTTCATCAAGATCGACATCGAGGGCATGGAGATGGAGGCTCTCAGCGGCGCCCGCGAGACGATCAGGACATACCGTCCGATCCTGCTGATCGAAAAGATCAAGACGGATCTCCGGCAGCTCGAGCAATGGCTCATCGACAACGGCTACCGGCTGATGGGTCTCGGCATCAACATTCTCGCCATCCATCAGAGCGATGTGTGCTTGAAGGATATCAACGTATCCCAGAGCGCCGGCCCGCAAACACACGCGGCCTAGGCTGACTGCTCGATTGCGCGCCTCGTCCTTCGAGACGACCGCTTCGCGGTCTCCTCAGGATGAGGCTAAGCGGCACCGGTGCTCGTCAAAAACGACGGACGCACACTCGGTCCTCATCCTGAGGGCCCGCCAACGGCGGGCGTCTCGAAGGATGGCCACATGGGAATCGCTCCCACATGCGATAGCCCTGCGCCCAGGGCCAAGTCGCCGGAGCCGACGTCCGTCATTCATGCAAGTCGTGATCGAAATGGGCTTGCCTTGCTTTGCGTCCTTTTGCACTCTTCGCCGGGAAGGAGACCATTGCATGATGATCAAGACTGTCGCGTGTGCGCTCGGAGCGGCCGTGGTGCTGTGCAGCCTCGGGATGTCGGGTGCCGAGGCTAGGGCGCGGAGAGCCGTCGTCGTTCGCGCACCACAAGAGAGGCTCATCGTCACGGCGCCTGTGCTGAGGCCAACGCCGTGGGATTACAATGTAGTTCCGCGTTATCGCTATCGCCCTGAAGACGACCGGGTCGATCCGTACGGCCCGCCGCTGGTGCCGTCCTATGTTCGTTATGAGGGGTGGCGCTGGCCGTATTGGTGGTGAAGGGCAGCGGGGCGTTGCCGAGTTGTAGAGTCTCGTAGGGTGGGCAAAGGCGCAGCGCGCCGTGCCCACCATCTCTCTACGAATGCGACAGACATGGTGGGCACGCTTCCGCTTTGCCCACCCTACCGCACCGAACCCGCCGCTCCCTCGCGTTAACCCCCGCGCTTTGCACGGCTTGCTCAACATAACCGGCGTCTGTACCCTGCGTTGCAGAAGGGTTGGCTTTCCATCGACGGACGGACTGAAATGACTGCAACCGAGGGCCTGCTTCCGGAGCAAGATTCCGACCGGGAACTGCCGCCAAAGATGCCGCCGGGCGTGCTGGTCGAAGGCCCGGTGGTCGACGCAAAATTTCGCGATTCCTACATCTCGTTCGCCATGATGATCTTGGGCTCGATCGGGGCGCTGGTCTGGGCCTTCACGCAAGGCATCGGGCGTGTCGAGATTTCGGTCTTCGCCGGCCTGTTCATGATGACCACGATCGGGATCGGCTTCATGCATCGCTACTTCGTCCACCGCAGCTACCGCTGCGGTCCGGTGATGCGGACGATACTCGCCGCGATCGCCACGATGGCGGTGCAGGGCTCGATCCTGAAATGGGTGAGCAACCATCGCCGGCACCATCTTCACTCCGACAAGCCCGGCGACGTCCACAGCCCCTATTATGACGGCTTCGGAAACCGCATTGCCTCCTTCGCCAAGGGGATGGGGCACGCGCAAGGCAACTGGGTGTGGGACCTCGCGACCACCGATTCCGAATATTACGCCAGGGATATTCTGGCCGACCCGATCGCGATGTTCTTCACCAGGACGCGCTGGTACTGGTACGCGCTGTCCGCGATCGTCATTCCGGGCGCTATCGGCTATGCGTTCGGCGGCGTGCACACGATGATCGGCTGCGTGCTGTTCTCCGGCCTGTTCCGCAGCTACCTCATGACCATGGCCACCTCGCTGGTCAATTCGGTCTGCCATAGCGACGGTCGCTACGGCTACCGCCGCTATGAGCTCAACGACGGCACCACCAACGAGCTGGTGACCACGATCCTCACCTTCGGCGAAGGCCTGCACAACAACCATCACCGGTTTCCGCGCGACGCCTATCTGTCGCACGCCTGGTACGAGATCGACATCAACGGCCTGATTATTTTGGGACTCGGGAAGCTTGGCCTCGTGCACGACATTTTCTCGGCCGGAAGCCGGCAGCGAGGTTCGGACGGCGGCAAGAGTTCAATGCCGGATACCGAAGCGACGGTCTGAAGCCGTAGGATGGGTAGAGCGAAAGCGAAACCCATCAAAGAATCCCTCGCGGAATGATGGGTTTCGCAAGAGCTCTACCCATCCTACGGACTACGGATATCCGGATGGAGAGTTGCCAAACGCAGACGGAATAGCGAACATTGGCTGCGGATCTCGACGGGGCATTCATTCGGCCCCGTCTGAGTCGATTTTGAAAATATTTTGGAGGGCGCCATGGATTGTTCGAATTTCCGAATTCTTCTCCTTGCTGTTGCGGCCGTGGTTGTTGCCCCGGTCAATCCTTCGTCCGCGCAGATCGTGGCCCTCGGCCATAGCGCGGTCCACGGCAACGTCGCGGAATCCGAGATGTGGCCGGCCGTGCTGGAGGGATTGCTGCGCGCCAAGGGGTCTCAGGTCCATGTCGCCAATGCCGGCGTGTGGGGTGAGACCACCGATGCGACGCTTGCACGTACGCCGAGCGTCGTTCCGGCTGGGACGAAGCTCGTCATTCTCTGCGACAATCCGGCCAATGACGTCAGGCACAATATGAGCCCGGTCAAAGCCATGGAGAACATCGCGGCCATCAAGAGCCAGTTGAAGGCGCGGGGCATCCGGGTCGTCGACGTCTGGGGGACCTACATGTCAGTTTGGCGGCAACCAGGCAGCGTCGGTCCCGACGGGCGTCATTTGAGCGTCGAGGGCAACAAGAAGATGGCGACGGCGATGGTCGGCGTGGCGAAGTAGCCGCTAATTGCCGTCACCCGCCCCAAGGCGCTGAAACTGCCGCTTCATCGCGTTGACCCTGGCGACATAGCTCGCGACGAGGTGATCGCCGCAGCGTTCGGTGGCCACCATCTGAAAGTGCCGCCGCGCATAGGCGGTGGCCGGACCTCCGCCGCAGAGATGGATGAAGGCGGCGAGATCCTGCTTTTGCTGCGCATTGGCCTTCACGTCGCCGGCGCGGGCGAGAACGTCGGCGACATTGCGGTCGAGATATACCGATGCCAGCTCGATGGCGTGGCTCGGGATCGCGCGGGTGTAGAGGAAGGTCGAACCGCAGCCGGTATCAGTCACGACGTTGCCGCGGATACAGAACCGCGCGGCCTCGCTGAGGGCCGGATCGGTCATCTGGTAGAGCCCGACGGCAGACGAGGCGGGCCGGTAGATCGCCAGCGGATTAAAGCTCCATCGCCAGCGCCAGTAGGTGCGCGCCACCGGATTGCCCGAGCTCTCGACCTGCGCAAGTGCCGCCAGCAGTTCGGGCGAGATCGTCGCAGTGGAGTAGGTGCGGAAGAGCGGGCCGTATTGCCGCCAGTTCTCGGCAGGCTCCTTGTCGAGGGAATTGCCGAGAAAGACGAACAGCTCGGTCGGCTTGCGGACCATTTGATAGAGGATGTTTGCAAGCGCCGCGAGCGCAAGCAGCATCGCCAAGCCGGCCGCGATCCGAACCAGCCGCGGTGCGCGCACGAACTTTTTTCGTACCCACCGAGCGCCCTGGCGGATGCTGCGAAGGCGAGTGAGCAGGCGCTTGCTTTTCCTTGGCATGGGGCTTGTGGGAGCCGGTAGGATGGGCCGAGCCGTTGCGGAAGCCGTGGTCCGACGGGTTGATCTATATCGCTTCGGGGCTGCGCGACGATCCGCGGCCCCTCCGCACCGGGAATACCAAGCCGTGAGGCGACATGCCAAGGACACTGAAAAGAAAACTGAAGACGTATCAGACCTCGCTCGGCTTTTACGATCAGGCGGTCGCTGCTCCCTCGATGAAGGCGGCGCTGGATGCCTGGGGCGCCAGGTCCAACCTGTTCCATCAGGGCATCGCGAAGGAGACCGACGACCCTGATATCGTCGCCGCGACCATGGCGAGCCCGGGCGTGGTGCTCAGGCGCCCGGTCGGATCGGACGGCCCGTTCACCGAGCACTCTGAACTGCCGACCGATCTCGCCGGTGATGAGGGCAAGACAAAAGCCAGGTCCAGGCCAAAGAAGCGTCCCGCCAGGCGTGCGGCGAAGTCCTCCCGCAAGATCGGCGATCAGGACGCGCGCAAGGCCGCCGCGGCCTTCGCCCGGGAAGAGCAGCGCCGCGACAGCGCGCGCCGCAAGGAAGAGGCCGCCCGCGCGCGCCGTGACAAGGCGGTCGCGGCCGCCCAGGCGGCGCTGGACAAGGCGAAGCGCGACCACCAGGCGCGGGTGGATGAGATCGACGCGGAGCGGGCTGTGCTGGACGAACGTGCCGGGGCGGAGGACGCGCGTTGGCACAAGCAGAGGATCAAGCTGGAGGAGGCGGTTCGTCGGGCGCGAGGGTAGAGGCGCGGGGCGGATGGGCCGACACGGTAGATCCGCATCCTGTCAGGCGCACGAGCGGCGTTCCACCCCGTCGGCGCATCCGCCCTTGCGCGCCTACCAATCCGGATCGCCGTAGGGGTCGACCATATAGGGCGGGGGCATCCATGGTCCTCGTGGTGGCCTGGGTCGCCGGGGTGCGGCCGCTTGCACGTGCGGCCGTGCAGCCGCAGCCGTATCGTTGTTGAGCACGCTCCGCACGGCGGGTTTCACAGATGCAGATGCGGATGAAGCCGTCAGTTGCGTTTGCAGCGCCTGGACCTGCGCGGCGAGGCGCGCATTGTCCGCCGCATCCTTCTCCTGCGCCGCCTTGAGCTGTTGAATGGTGTCGGCCTGCTCGCGCAGCGTCTGCTCGTTGCGGCTCTTCAGTTGCTCGAGCTTTCCGTTGATGCTCGCAAGCTCGTTGGTGATGGTCTTGAGCGATTGCGCGAGATCAGACGAGGGCTGGTCAGGCGCTGTGGTGCCAGTGCTTGGAGCGTCCGGTCTTGAAACGTCAGGTTTTGGAGCGCCTTCCGTTTCCTTGCCGACCGGCGGCGGGGGCAGCGGACCAGGCTGATCCACAGCAGCCAATTGCAGTGCCGGCGGCTGCGCCGGACTTGCAACCGCGGACGCTTGCGGGGGCTCATTCGTGGCCGGCGGGGCCCAGCGCGCCATGATCGACTTGCTGATCGACTTGGCCTCATCGCGATATTGCGAAGCGAAGGCAGCACCGAGAATGCCGATCGCCAGCACGAGGCCAACCAAAGCGCGCAGCATGGGCCGATCTCCCTTCAGGCCTTGATCGCGAAGCTTGCTATCCGGCGCCTTGTCCTCGGCTGCCGCCGCAGCGGCGCTTGCTTGCGAAGCCCGCGGGCTTTCGCTGCCGCGTTCCATTGCGGAAACCAGCCGGTCCAGCCGCGCAAGGTCGTCCTCTGCGCTCTTGATCTGGTCAAAGGCCCGCGCCAGCCCGCCATCGGCACGCATCTCGTCCGGCTTTTGGGTATCAGGCATTTGGATACCAGGCTTTTGGGAATCAGCCTTTTGGGTATCAGTCTTTTGGGTATCGGTCTTGGGGTCGTCCGCTTCAGGCACCGATGCGCTCTCCATCCAGTCGGGCGTCACTGGGCGTGCGGCAATCCGATCGCTGGAAGAATAGGTCTCGCCGCTGTCCAACACAACGCGCGTGCGAGGGAGAAATTATGGCGGGCTCGGGGGCGGGGCGGATCGAGTTCGTAGGACGGGTTGAGCCTATCGCCTTGCCGATCGGCTGATGATGGGGCATCGCTTCGCTCCAATCCACCCATCCTACGGGCTTCGCCCCATCAGTCGCCCGGCCCATTATGAACATTCGTTCAGGGGAACGGGGCCGGTCTCATTTCGTTGCATTGAGGGGCTTATCGGGAGGAGGACGACATGAAATCGAAGATCATCGCGCTCTCTGCTACTATTCTCATGGCAACGGCACCAGCCGTGTTTGCTCAGGGCGTATCGAGCCAGACGCCGGGCCAAGAGACGCAGCAGATGGGCTCCAAGACGGGTGAGCCGGGCGCTTCCAGCTACGCTCCGGGACACAAGAAGCACCATGCGATGCACCATGCGACGCACCACGCCAAGGCCTCGAACAAGACCAGCGCCGGCGCGTCCAATTCCGCGCCCGGCCAAACCACCGGCGCGAGCACCAGGTCTCAAACCACGGGCACGAGCACGATGCCAAAGTCGGGCACGAGCACAGCGCCAAAGTACTGACGAGCACAACAGTAACCCGCCATTCGCGAGACCCGATTGGCGGGTTACGCCCTCGGCTAACTCCGGCTCTGCCGGATTGATGGGTATCGCTTCCACCTTCGCGCGTTGAACTTGCGTCGGGCAAGTCGATTGCGGCTATCACTCCGGCGCGAGGAGACGGGCGGAGGGCCGATTGATCGTGATGGTTTCGTGCACTGTCACTGCAATTCGAGCTGTGATCTCAAGACCTGCAGCCGGCCATCAATAGCGGCCGCCGTTGCCCTTTTGCTGCGTGATCCAGTCCGACAATGTTTTCGGTGTCGATCCCACGGTCCGGCCCGGTGATGCCTTTGGATTGTCGCGGCCCGTCGTCGAGCGGGTGCGCGGCGCTTCCGTTGCGTGGACGCCCCTGAAGGCAGCCATCGATGCCTCCGCGGCTTCCTTCTCCAGGCGCAACTGCTTCATCGCTGGCGATTTGGCGCAGATCGCCAATCTTACTCAAACCAAAGGCCTTAAATTCCGCAAGAATATCTTCGGGTATGTCAGGGATATCTAAGTGTATTCCGTACTGCTCCTCGAGTTCGCGTGCGTATCGCTGAAGTGAAAGGGAATTTGTTTCGGTGTCGGAGAGCTGTGTGGGGGTCTTAATGGCGATTGCTTGTTTGTACTCGTCGACCTCTTTGGCGATCTCGTCGAACGCGCCGTCGACGATCTCCAGCATGCCTGAATATAGATTTAGCTTTCGCTGGATTTTTGTTGGCAGGCCGCCTCCTAATTTGAAGGACCGGTCATGAGCTAGTTCGGCCCAAGCGTGCTGGAGTACGGTCCGAATCTGTATCTCGAACTTTAGATCACTGAGCGCATCGTACTCAGGGAGAGATTGCCGGGTTGTCCCCAGAGTGCAGACGAAATGAGTTGATCGATATCCGATCTTATCCTCGCCCAGATCGGAAGCTCGATCTAGGCTGTTCTTCTCGTCAACTTCAAAGGTTGTTCGGATAAGCTGACTGATCGCGTTGACTTGGGCCTCGAGGAATGTGATGACGCGGACTCCAGTTAAGTCCGTGAGTTGGCTTTTAAGATTTGTATATTTTTTCCTCCTTATCTTTTCCTCCGCAGAACTGAAGTTTTTGGTTCTTCCGTCAATGCTTAGATATTCGATGGAATGTCGATTTAGGACGTTCTTGAGGAGGCCGGCAACCGCTGGCGTCAATCGGGCGTGCCTAGCAATCGCTTCATTGAGCCAATGCTTTGGTTCGTTGCTCATCATGGCCACGTAAATCCAACTAGAGTGGCAATGCGCTTATTCTGCTAGATACCCAAGCTGCCACGAAATGAATCGCCTTGAAAGTGAAGAGGGGACGGCCCCAGCCGTCCCCTCTGATAAGATAAATGCTGTCCTCAGAAGACTTTGATCATCAGTTTAGTTCTCACGAACACCCCGTCGTACTTCCGCAAGTATCGCACTTCATGCAGGTGCCATTCCGCACCAGCGTGAAGTTGCCGCACTCGCTGCACATCTCGCCTTCGTAGCCTTTTGCTTTCGCTTCCGCGCGGCGCTCGGCCTTGCTGGGGGCGGCGACGGTTGCGGCGCTGCCGGCCTTGCTCCACTGGAGGGCTTCGAGCTTCTCGGTGGGCGAGAGGTCGTGGCTGGCTTCCTGCTTCAGCGCGACCGCGCCTTCCAGGGCATCGCCCGCGCCGCGAGCGGTGGCGCCGTGGGAGGCGAGCGAGGTGACCTTGCTGCCGCCGGCGGGCGCGTTGTCGCTGCCGGAGACGACCGCGGCGGAGCCGCCGCGCATCACCACCAGATTGTCGGTGCGAGAGCGGGTGAGGCCGCGCGAGACCAGCTTGGTCGCTTGGTGGGCGTCCGGCTCCTTGCCTTCTTCCACGCCTTTGCCGAGCGCGTCAAAATTCGACTCGGTCGGATCGACATGGGCGAGATCAAAGCGCGACATGTAGCTCACCGCGAGCTCGCGGAAGACGTAGTCGAGGATCGAGGTCGCGTACTTGATGCTGTCGTTGCCCTGCACGGGGCCCGCCGGCTCGAAGCGGGTGAAGGTGAAGGCGTCGACATATTCGTCGAGCGGCACGCCGTATTGCAGACCGAGGGACACCGCGATCGCAAAATTGTTGATGAAGGAGCGGAGTGCGGCGCCTTCCTTGTGCATGTCGATGAAGATCTCGCCGAGACGGCCGTCGTCATACTCGCCGGTGCGCAAGTAGACCTTGTGGCCGCCGACGACCGCCTTCTGGGTGTAGCCCTTGCGGCGGTCCGGCATCTTCTCGCGCTCGCGCATCACGATGATGCGCTCGACCAGCTTCTCGACGATCTTCTCCGAGACCTGGGCGGTGCGCGCCGCCATCGGCTTCTCGTAGAGGCTCTCCACCGCATCATCCTCGTCCTCGTCATCGCTGATGAGCTGCGAGTTGAGCGGCTGGCTGAGCTTGGAGCCGTCGCGATAGAGCGCGTTGGCCTTCAGCGCGAGCTTCCACGACAGCATGTAGGCGGACTTGCAGTCCTCTACAGTTGCGTCGTTCGGCATGTTGATGGTCTTGGAGATCGCGCCCGAGATGAAGGGCTGGGCCGCCGCCATCATGCGGATGTGGCTCTCGACCGAGAGATAGCGCTTGCCGACCTTGCCGCAGGGGTTGGCGCAGTCGAACACCGCATAGTGCTCGGCCTTGAGGTGCGGAGCACCTTCCACCGTCATCGCGCCGCAGATGTGGACGTTGGCCGCCTCGATCTCGCGCTTGGTGAAGCCCACGGCCTGCAGCAGGTCGAAGCCGGGAGCCGCAATGGCTTCCGCGCCGATGCCGAGCTGGTCGCGAATGAAGTCCTCGCCAAAGGTCCACTTGTTGAAGGCGAACTTGATATCGAAGGCCGTCGGCAGCGCCTTTTCGACCTTGGCGATGGCCTCATCGGTGAAACCCTTGGCCTTCAGCGTCGAGGCGTTGATGCCGGGGGCGTTGGAGAGCGAGCCGTGGCCGACGGCGTAGGCCTCGATCTCCGCGATCTCGCTCTCGCGATAGCCGAGCGCGCGCAGCGCTGCGGGGACCGCGCGGTTGATGATCTTGAAGTAGCCGCCGCCGGCGAGCTTCTTGAACTTGACCAGCGCGAAGTCCGGCTCGATGCCCGTCGTATCGCAGTCCATCACCAGGCCGATCGTGCCCGTGGGTGCGATGACAGTGGTCTGGGCGTTGCGATAGCCGTGCTTCTCGCCGAGCTCGAGCGCCCCATCCCAGGCCGCCTGCGCACGCGCGACCAGGTCGCCTTGCGGGCAGGAAACGAGGTCGAGCGGCACCGGGTTGACGCTGAGCGCCTCGTAGCCATTGGACTGGCCGTGGGCGGCGCGGCGGTGGTTGCGGATGACGCGCAGCATGTGCGCGGCGTTCTTCTTGTAGCCCGGGAAGGTGCCGAGCTCAGCCGCCATCTCCGCCGAGGTCTTGTAGGTGATGCCGGTCATCACAGCGGTCAGCGCGCCGCAGAGCGCACGGCCTTCCTTGCTGTCATAGGACAGACCCATGGTCATCAGCAGGCCGCCGATATTGGCGTAGCCGAGGCCGAGCGTGCGGAACTCGTAGGAGAGCTCGGCGATCGCCTTCGACGGGAACTGCGCCATCATCACCGAGATTTCGAGCACGATGGTCCAGAGCCGGCAGAGATGCTCGTAGCCGGTGACGTCGAACTGCTTCGTCGTGGTGTCGTAGAACGTCAGCAGGTTCGCCGAGGCGAGATTGCACGCGGTGTCGTCCAGGAACATGTATTCCGAGCAGGGATTGGACGCGCGGATGTCGCCGGACGCCTTGCACGTGTGCCAGTCGTTCATGGTGGTGTTGAAGTGCAGGCCCGGGTCGGCCGACGCCCAGGCGGCGTAGCCGATTTTTTCCCAGAGGTCGCGCGCCTTCAGCGTCTTCGTCACCTTCTTGGAGGTGCGGGCGTTCAGGTTCCAGTCGCCGTCGGTCTCGACGGCGCGGAGGAAGTCGTCCCGCAGCGAGACCGAGTTGTTGGAGTTCTGGCCGGAGACCGTGAGGTAGGCTTCCGAATCCCAGTCGGTGTCGTAGACGTCGAACTGGATGTCCTTGTAGCCCTGCTTGGCAAACTGGATGACGCGCTTGATGTAATTGTCAGGCACGAGGCTGCGGCGCGCGAGCTTGATCTCGCGACGCAGCGCCGGGTTCTTCTCCGGGTCGAAACAATCGTCGCCCGAGCCTTCGCAGTTCACGCAGGCCTTCAGCACCAGCTTGAGATGCTTCTGGTTGATCTTCGATCCCGTGACGAGAGCGGCGACCTTCTGCTCCTCCTTCACCTTCCAGTCGATATAGGTCTCGATATCGGGGTGATCGACGTCGACGACGACCATCTTGGCGGCGCGGCGCGTGGTGCCGCCCGACTTGATCGCGCCGGCGGCGCGGTCGCCGATCTTGAGGAAGCTCATCAGGCCGGACGAGCGGCCCCCGCCGGACAGTTTTTCACCCTCACCGCGCAGGCGCGAGAAGTTGGAGCCGGTGCCGGAGCCGTACTTGAACAGGCGGGCTTCGCGGACCCAGAGGTCCATGATGCCGCCCTCGTTGACGAGGTCGTCGCCGACGCCCTGGATGAAGCAGGCGTGCGGCTGCGGATGCTCGTAGGCCGATTTGGACTTGGTCAGCTTGCCGGTGAAGGGGTCGACGTAATAGTGGCCCTGGCCGGGGCCGTCGATGCCATAGGCCCAATGCAGACCGGTGTTGAACCATTGCGGCGAGTTCGGCGCGACCATCTGCATGGCGAGCATGTAGCGGAGCTCGTCGTAGAAGGTCTGGGCGTCCTCGTCGGAGGAGAAATAGTTGCCCTTCCAGCCCCAATAGGTCCAGCAGCCGGCGAGGCGGTCGAACACCTGCTTTGCCGAGAGCTCGCTGACATAGCGCTCTTTCTCGGGCAACGCGGCGAGAGCATCAGTGTCGGGCACCGAGCGCCACAGGAACGAGGGGACGGACTCTTCCTCGACCTTCTTCAGGCACGCGGCGACGCCGGCCTTGCGGAAATACTTTTGCGCCAGCACGTCGGAGGCGACCTGCGACCATTCGGCCGGGACCTCGACGCCGTCCATTTTAAACACGACCGAGCCGTCGGGATTCCTGATCTCCGACGTGGTCAGCCGGAATTCGATCCCGGCGTAAGGTGACTGTCCCGAAGTGGTGTGGCGCCGCTCAATCCGCATGGTCTTGCCCCGTCCTATTCTTTGACCGGACTGCCTCCGTTCAGGCATCCGGGTCGACATTACGTTTCGCGTTTCCACCCGGGCCCGATCGGCCCTTGGGCACCGCAGTTCAGCCGGTGGATCCGGCCCAGTTTCTCCCGACGCGATTGGTCGATGCGCGCACCGATCATCCGCCGGCATGTCCAGGCCCATCCGCCCCAAAGCGATGAGCCCGACATGCGTTCAAACGCCCCACACCGTCACAACGTCTACCGATGCCATCCGAGCCTGTTGCCGGCCCGTTCTGGCGCCCGAAAAGTCCACTGTCCGCGGGCAGACAAGCCCTCATCCCGCTGCCTTCGTCTGGCCTGGCGGAGTGCAGTTTTGCGGACCCTTTGGGGGAGTGCCGGCGGGACGCAAACACACTCGCGCCGAACGGACCGAAAGCTAGGACTCTCCGTTGCGCCCGTCAAGAACTAGTGCGAGTTCCTGAATCAAATACTAAATATGGTGGATTGCCGGGGATAACAGGGGGCGAGGCCTCACCTGTTGTTGAGCCAAGTATCAGTGAGTCCTCAGGGATTCCCAACCGAAAAAATTTGCATTCGGTGCCGATACGGACCCTTCATCCCGCTGTTCACAGGGCAGGTATATTTTTGAGGTCCGGGGTTGCACCGTTGGGACTCACGTAGCGGTACGGAAGCTGAGGGCAGGCATGCCCGCCGGGGTGGTGGAAAGGTGCGCGAATCCGCGCCAAGCTGAGGCTCGATCTTGCCGGATTGCCCACATGCTTGATTCGACCCGCCGGGATGCGCGACCGCGCATCGCCCCGGCCGGCCTGATGTTCCTCGCGATCACGTCGATCGGCTGGGGCTTCAATTGGCCGGTCACGAAATTCCTGCTCGGCGAGCTGCCGCCGCTGACGCTGCGCGGGGTGACCGGCGTGCTCGGCGCGGTGCTGCTGGCCGCGCTCGCGCTGGTCCGTGGCGACAGTCTGAAGGTCGCGCCCGGGATCTGGCCGCGGCTGGCGACCGCCGCCGTCCTCAACGTCACCGGCTGGATGGTGCTGATGGGGCTGGCGCTGCTCTGGCTGCCGGCGAGCGAGGCGGCGCTGATTGCCTACACCATGCCGGTCTGGGCCTCGCTGATCGCCTGGCCCGTGCTCGGGGAGCGGCCGACCGTGCTGCGCACGCTCGGGCTGGTGATGGCCTTTGCCGGCCTCGCCTCGATCATGGGCGGCAACGGCATTGCCGCCAGCGCGGAGAAGCTGCCGGGCATCGTCATGGCGCTGTGCGGCGCGATCGGCTTTGCCGTCGGCACGGTGTTCTCGAAGAAGTACCCGATCCATCTGCCGCCGATCACGGCCGCCGCCTGGCAGATCGGGATCGGCTGCCTGCCGGTCTCGATCGTAGGCCTCCTGATCGAGACCTCGCATCTGGACAGGGTGACGCCGGTCGGCTGGTGGCTGCTGCTCTATTCGACCGTGGTGCAGTTCTGCATCGCCTATGTCAGCTGGTTCGCGGCGCTTTCGCGCCTGCCGGCCTCGGTCGCAGCGATCGGGACGATGGCGGTGCCGGTGATCGGCGTCGTCGCATCCGCACTTGCGCTGGGAGAGCCGCTCGGGCCGGGGCAGATCGCAGGGCTGATCTTTACGCTGGCGGCGGTGGTGCTGGCGACGCGATGAGCCGAAGAAAGTCAGCGCACGTTCGCTAGGGCCGAACAGACAACGCTTGAACGTCAAGAAGCTGCATCGTTCGTTCTCGCAGGTTTCCAAACCCAATTTCCGGTCCGGACCATTCCCTTATTTGAAAAACCTACCCACTTCCCATTAGCTTCGTCCCGCTTATAGGAAAGGAGTAGTTGAAAGGTTCCATAATAGCCAATCGGTCGACAATCTTTCCAGGTGCCAGTTATCCTATTGCTGTCGATGACGGCCACTATACGATAGTCACCTGTTGGATTTGGATTCTCCGAATCATAAAACTCCGCGCTTAGGAGATTCATAAATCGATACAGTTTCAGTTCGCTGGGATACCCCTTAGGGTATCTTTCCGTTTGAGCCTGCCACTCCTGCGTCCACGGATTATCGAAAAGTTCATCCCGCCTTAGTCTCTGTCGCACTCTTGCCAATAGCTTAATGGCGTTGAAGCCGGCAGCGATCGGCAAAATTGAACCTAGAATCCAAGTTGCTATGATGGAACCAGGAATTCCAAGGAGGAAACCCAAAATTATCGAGTACCAATCTTTGGCTTCCATCAAGCTCCCCGTAGGAAAAGGTCCCGCTAAGCAATCGGAAAGTGGGCAGTATTCCCAGTCGTCGTATCAGGCACAACCGGGAGGTGATTCGTGGTCATACGAAAAGAAAAGCACCTTTCGGGACGGAAAAGCACGAAGAAGGAAATAGAAGGAAGGAAGAAGCGAAGATACGCCGAACTGCGTACGAAACAATTGAAGGCACGGGCAGCCAAATCGAATCCCAAGAAATAGGTTCTCTCGCAAAGTCGGCGGTCGAGCTGCGGCGGCGGTAACGGACACTGCTAGCGCGCGATCATGCCGCCCTTGCTCAGCGCCAGGCGGATCATGTCGAGGGCATTGTGCACCGATGCCGGGATGACGTGTCGATGGATAGATGGCTTAAGTTGCAACAATGCGAGGCACCGCGACGAATTCACAGATCTCTGGCCTCGAAATCGTTCGCCAACGGCTTTCCTTCCTCAAGCCGCTTTTGTCTTGCTTCCTCTGCGCGCAGCCCATCGTCAAGCACATATAGCAGTGAATTCGCTCCCCCAAGCGGGCCGCCCAAGTCATATCCGGTCCCTGAATCACAGTAGTGGAGCTGCACTGCGTTCAATACCTCCGCCGTCGCTTTGAGTGCATCCTTCACGTTCGCTCGGCTTCCCTCTGCGAGAGGCTTCGTGAACTCGTTGAGAGCCAGCTTTAGGTCGCGATGAGCGATCCGTCGATTCCGCCAATCGCGGCAAAATTCGGTTAGCTTTGTTGCTTCGCGGACTAGCCTTTCGACCTTTTCCCTCAATCTCTCATCTGCGATCAAAGCCGGGAGCGCCTGAACAGTCAGGTTGGATCGATCAGGATTACCCTGAGAGTTCGAAGGGTCAGTCAATCGTGCCAAGCTGAGTAATGTGCTTTCCCAAAGTGTATCTTGGATGACTCGAAAAAAGAATGGAGCCGCTTGGTTGAGCAGCGTAATTCGCTCGGGCTTCGTACCGAACAGTGTAACATACTCATTCCAATGGAAATGCAGGGTCGCGACCTCTTGCCAAAGGCCGGAGAAGAGGGTGCCGAGTTGCTCTCCCATCTTCTGAATATTTGCTTTCTTAGCCTCATCGGCTGTTTGATCGGCCATTGAGGCTCGCATACGTCCACTGTCACGTTCAATAAGATAGGATCGGGTCAGGCGGCCTTCCCGCGTCTCACGTTCAACAAATGCCCTAGCGTATTTTTCGGAATCGGCGCCTACGGGGACCGTATGGATTTGAAAAGCTGTTTTATTGTCAATGTTGAAGAAAGTAACTCTATCGATCCGCGGTCGTTCGTCAGGCAGAGCTGATCGACTGCTATCGTTCGTCGATGTTGTCATGTCTAGCGGCACCGCTGATATTCAGTGCGGCTGCCATCGCGGCCAGTCCAAACGAGCTTGTCTCCCGTCACGGTCAGCTGAACAGAAGCCTTCCATTTTTCGCCGGCGTTGGAGCAGGCCGTAGCAACGTTCCAGATCGATCCTGAACGTCTGATATTCAAGAATTCGCAAATGCCACCAGCCGATGAGACTGCGCGGCGCGAATTGATGGACAGGTCCGGCTTGGAACTGTCATCGCAGGCCGATTCAGACCAGGAGCCGACGAATGTTTGTTCGACCCGCAAGGTTAGTCCTGAGGTGAGCAATTCTTGTGTCTTTGGATCCCATTTGTCATCCAAGGCGAGATTGTTAGTCGCTTTGAAGTCTCGAAGGGCTGATCGAGAAAATGAATCCCAACCCTTTGTTGGTCCTTGCAAAAATCCAAGCTCTCTCAGTCGCGATTGAACCAAGATTATGTTCTGCGGATCACTCAGATCGAATGCTTGCACGGAGGTGGCCATCGCGCTGTTATTTGTGGGTGGATCGATCTGTGCAGGTGGTTGGTTCAAATCAGCAGGTAGACTTGGCTTTTGTGGAGGAACAATTCTCGCAATGGTTTTTGGAGGCGTGTCCGAATCCCGGCTTGTTGGCGGAGCCGGCGAAGGTTGCCTGTCATTTGCTACCGAATTCGGACCGTTGTTTGCCAGTTTGATACGGATATCTCTCTGGAGGAAGCCAGCCTGAAGCAATGTTAGGCACGCGAAAGATGAAAGCAGCGCAACAGTTGGCCAGCGACGCGCCGTGCTGACGCAGGTAATAGGTGTCGGTACTTCAATCAACGTGCGTTTGAGCGCGTCGATCACTCGGCAGAGTGGTTCGGGCGCTTGAGCAGCAGATATATGTAGTTTGCAGTTCAGGCCTCCCGCCGAACGAAACGTCAGCTCTCCGTATAGGCAAATCGGCAGTTGTGCATTGTTGATGAAACGACGGTCGGGGCCGCCGGATTTATTTACGTAGCGCCAAGTATGCGCAACAATCGTGGCGTCAGAGGGTGGACGCTCCTCCTCGATAAATCGCACAACGCTACTCGAGAATTCCAATTCTCCGTAGCTGACGGACGCCACCTCGCCCCTCACTACCACTAGTGCAGCGTCCGGCAGCAGATAAAGTTGATCCGACCCGACCCGAAAAGTCGGAAAGACTACCTTTCCCCGTAGACAGTCGGGCTTACCAAAACGGAGAGATGTGGCTTTGCGTTTGTTTAGACCCGTTGCACCTGCATTGCGCTTCCAGTCTGTAGTCTGAGCTTCGGCTTCAACGGTCCACGCCGCCGCG
The DNA here is from genome assembly GCF_040546905.1 of Bradyrhizobium sp. S3.3.6. NCBI lineage: Bacteria > Pseudomonadati > Pseudomonadota > Alphaproteobacteria > Hyphomicrobiales > Nitrobacteraceae > Bradyrhizobium > Bradyrhizobium sp. S3.3.6. Next base: position 176,125 of record NZ_JBEPOT010000002.1, read on the forward strand.
CACTTCGTTAGCTCGACGAAGGCAACCGAGAGTGCTTCGGAGATGCGCCCCGTCAAACCTTCAGGATCAAATGTGACAATTGCCGATCGGCGGTATCGGTCCAAGAAAATGGTTATGGGAACGAATACGGTTGCAAATAATGCCGTCAGCGCCATCCACCTTTGTTGTTCTGTTTGCATCAGAGCCGCAATAAACAGCAAAAGACAGATCGCCAAAATTGTGGGAGCAAGTTGGATGCGCCGGCTCACCGAATTCAGAATGGGAGCGAGCTGACTAGTTGATAAGGCATTGATTTGCGCCGCAGAGGCATTCTGAATGATCGTGAGTTGGTCTGGTTGGTAGGGTTGGTCGAGGTATTCGACCGGCGCCGGCGGCGAGGCAGCTTCTCTATCGGGCGCGTTGTGCGCATACGGTTGATAGTTGGTACAAGACAAGCCGGTTCCGGGAATCCCAGCCGTGACGCGCGTCCCTTTCGGCCCAATATTGTAGTGAAAGCCCCGCCCGCCCAACGACACTGAAGTGCCGCGGCTACTTACGTTCAACCTGACACCTGGCAATAGCTTAAACGAACGGCGGAAGCGAAAACCCATTAGCTACCCCAATCCAAGCGGATATTGGTAGCACGACGACGGTTCTGCAAGCAAAAGTCGATGAGAAGGCTGAGGCGCCTGGAATCGATGGCGTAACAGTGTACCGGCTCTCTCAATAACGTCGGAGAAAAGAAGCGGCTTCACTGGGCGAAGTGAGGAGGCTATCTGACGGATCTACGCCGCCATTCCCCCGCCATTCAGCGCCTTCCGGATCATCTCCGCGAGCTGGTTTCTTCGATAGGGTTTTGTCAGCAGCATCACGCCGTCGTCGAGCTTGCCGTGGTGGACGATGGCGTTGTCGGTGTAGCCGGAGGTGTAGAGCACTTTGAGCCCCGGCCGGCGCTTCGCCACCTCGTCGGCGAGCTCGCGGCCGCTCATGCCGCCGGGGATGACGACGTCGGTGAAAAGCAGGTCGAAGGCCTGGCCGGCCTCTATCAATTGCAGCGCGGCCCGGCTGTCGCCGGCGGCGATCGTCTTGTAGCCGAGGCTCTGCAGCTGCGCCGTGACGAAGTTGCGCACCAGCGTGTCGTCCTCGACCACGAAAATGGTCTCGGCGCCGCCTTCGGCCTGTGGTGCGATCGCGGCCGTGGCTTCCGCCGCGCCTTCGCCCGGCGGCAGATAGAGCTTGATCGTGGTGCCGTGGCCTTGCTCGCTGTAGATCTTGATGTGGCCGCCGGACTGCTTGACGAAGCCGTAGACCATGGAGAGGCCGAGACCTGAGCCTTTGCCGACCTCCTTGGTGGTGAAGAAGGGCTCGAACGCCTTCTCCTGGACATCTAGCGGCATGCCGGTGCCGGTGTCGCTGACCGCGAGCATTACGTAAGGGCCGGGCCGCACGTCGGCATTGGCCTTCGCATAGGCCTCGTCCAGCACGACACGGTGGGTCTCGAGCAGCAGCTTGCCGCCGTTGGCCATGGCGTCGCGGGCGTTGATGGCCATGTTGAGCACGGCATTGGTGAGGCGGGACGGGTCGATATGCGCCGTCATCGGTTCCTGTTCCAGCACGGTCTCGATCTGGATCTGCTCGCCGAGGGTGGGGCGCAACAGTTTTGCGATATCGGCGATCGCTGCGTTGATGTCGACATTGCGCGGCTGCAGCGGCTGCCTGCGCGCAAACGAGAGAAGGTGCTGGATCAGCTCGGCGCAGCGCCCGGCGGCATCGTCGATCAGGCGCGCGGCGCGTTGCAGCTCGGGCTGCTCCTTCAGGCTCGCCACCAGCGTTTCGGTGTTGCCCGAGATCACGGTCAGCATGTTGTTGAAATCGTGCGCGACGCCGCCGGTCAGCTTGCCGATGGCGTCGAGCTTCTGCGACTGGTGCAACTGCCGCTCGGTTTCGCGCGACGATGTCGCGTCGTGATAGACCAGCACGCCGCCCGAGATGTTGCCTTGCCCGTCGCGCATCGGCCGGCCGCTGATCATCAGATGGCGCGCGCTGTTGCCGCTGTGCGGGCGGACGATCATCTCCAGATCTTCGAACTCGTCGCCACGCAGCACGCGCACGGACGGCAGCTCGTCGGACTTGAGTGGCGTGACGCCGTCGCCGTGGAAGACGTCGGACAGGGCGCGCAGATTGCGCAGGTTCATGCCGGCGCGATGCAGGAGCATGCGCTCCGCGGCCGGATTGGACAAAAGGACATTGCCCTCGGCGTCGATGACCAGCACGGCCTCCGCCATGCTGTGGAACGTGCTCTGGAGCACGTTGATCGACACGCGAAGCTCGTCATGGGCGTTGACGAGATGCTCGGTGCGCTCGGCCACGGCCGCCTCGAGTTGCTGGTTGGCTGCCGTGGTCTCCAGTAGCGTGCTCTTCAGCGCGACCGTGGTGCGCTGGCTCTCGCGCATCACCATCACGACCAGCAGCAGGATCACCAGCGCGCCGGCGACGTCGATACCGAGCAGCACGATGCCGGTGCGGCGCGAATCCTGGGAGCGCGCGGTGAGCAACCGTTCCTCTTCTGCGCTCAGATGGTCGAGATTGCCCATCACCGTGTCCATCAGGCCGCGACCCTCGCCCTTGCCCTGAAGCGCGGCAATGCCGGCCCCGTCGTTGGTGGCGCGCAGGCGCATCGCCTCGGCGGCAATATCGAGCCGGCGGAGCGCCAGCGGCTCCATGCCCTCGAGCAGCGCGATCTGGTCGGGATTGTCGTTCACGCTGCGCTTGAGGTCGGCAAGGGCCGGCGCGATCCGGGCGTGCACCTCCTGGAACTCGTCGCTGAAGCTGGAATTTCGGTAGATCTCGTAACCGCGCGCGGCGCTCTCGGCGCGCCGGATCAGAACCTGCAGATCGGAGATCTTCTTCAGGACCTGGACGGTGTGATTGACCCAGGCCGCGTCCGAGCGCGACTTGACGTCGAGCCCGATCGAGGCGGCGGTGATGAGCAGGAGGATGGCGAGTCCGGCACCGAGAATGACGCGCTGCGAGGGAATCAAGGGGCCTCTTTCTGGTCCTTCGGCGGCGCGCTCTCGCCGAGGCATTCCCGGATTGTCACCAACAGCGTCTCGGGCGTGAACGGCTTGCGCAGGCAGCGCGAGGCGCCGAGCTCCAGCGCCATGCGAAGGAAGTCCGGGGAGGGCGAGGCGGATGAGGCGAAGGCATAGCCCGACATGGCGATCAACGGAATCGCCGGCGCACGCTCGTGAAAGATGCGGATGGATTCGAAGCCGCGCATATGCGGCATGAAGATATCAACCAGCATGACATCAAACGTCTGCGCCTCCAGCGCAGCCAACCCCGTTTCGCCGCCGTCGGTGAGCGTGACGTCGAAGCCCTGGCGCAGGAGGAGGACCTCGATGGTCGCGCCGACCATCGGATCGTCATCGACCACGAGAATACGCGGCATGACCTTCCCTAGTAGATCGAAGTCCCCACAGTGATTGGTGATATAGGCGAATCGTGCGCCGGGTCAATTTTGGATCGGACCGAAGTACATATGCACGGCGGAATGCATAGCGCCTCTGCAGGTTCCGGTGGCAGGTGAATTCCCTCGGATTTCTATGACAGGTTGAGACAAATCCGTGCGGTCCAACGAAAGCTGCTGCGCCGCGCGTCATGGACTGCGTTCGCGACGAGGCGTGCAAGAGCTCAGCGCGGCGGCCCACATAAATGAGCGGCGCCGTTGCTCGGCGCCGCTCACAGATGATTCCCTTCAGGCCGTATTACGGGCAGGGATGGCGCAGCCCGTCATAGCCGAGATAGGTGCCGGACGCCGGGTCGTAGGACCGATAGCGCTGAGCGCAATAGCCAGACGAGTCGCCGCCTGTGTCGGGCACCACAGCGACGGATGCGCCGTCGTCATAATAGCTGTCGTCGTAATAGGAATCGCCGTAATACGGGCCGCCGCCGTAATAGGCGTAGGACGAGCCTATCGCGCCGATTGCGGCACCGGCTGCAACGCCGGGCCAGAAGCCGCCACCGCGGCGATGCCAGCCGCCGCCGTGCCAGTTCCCTCCGCCACCATTCCAGTGGCCTCCGGCCGCTGCGAAGTTGCGACCACCGCCGTTAAAGGCAGGTCCGGCGGCAGGTCCAGCGCTCGGGCGCGCTGCCGCGCCGGCCGCGAAATTGCCGCCGCCACCACCCATCCGGGCGCCGCCACTAAAGCCGCCGCCGCCGAAGTGAGCACCACCGCCGCCCCCACCGATGTGAGCACCGCCACCGCCGCCGAAATGACCGCCCCCGCCACCGCCGCGACCGCCAGGGCCCTGGGCGAAGCTTGGGGTGGCCATCGGAAGCACCAGTGCCAGCGCCGCGGCGGCACTCAAAACTCTCAGACTGTTCATGGTCAAACTCCTTTTTCCCGGGATCAAACCCACCGAAACGGCCGTTGTTCCTGGGTTCACGCCGGTGTGCGCGTGAAGGGCTAGATTTCCATGCGGCCGCTGTACCCGGCATGAACGGACCGTGCTCGCTTTGCGGCGGCGCTCGGGCCGAGGCACCGCGCTTGGCGTCCCCTTGGCGTCCCCCTTGGCGTGGGGCACGGCCGCACGGGGCGAACTGGACATTTGGCCGTCCGGATGGCATCAGGACTCCACGAAGCAGGGCCCTTGCCGCATGAAACAATTCTTCCTGAAGCTCTTCACCTGGTGGAACGGCCAGACCTTTGGCACCCAACTCTGGACCCGTCGGTTCGGGGAGCTGGTCGGCCAGGACGAGCAGGGCAACCGCTACTACCGCACGACCGGCGGCAAGATCGACCCCACGCTCGGCTTCGAGCGGCGTTGGGTGATCTATAACGGCTATGCCGAAGCGAGCCGTATTCCGCCGTCCTGGCATGGCTGGATGCATCACACCGTTGACGTGCCGCCGACCGAGGAGAACTACCAGCCGCGCGAGTGGGAGAAGCCGCATTTGCCGAATCTCACCGGCACGGCGAAGGCCTATCGGCCCTCGGGCTCGACCTTGGCCAGCGGCAAGCGCCCCAAGGCGACCGGCGACTACCAGCCCTGGACGCCCGGCTAGGCCGCGCGCTCTTCCATCACTGGATTGGATGCACACGCATCCGCCTCACATCGCTGTGGACAATGGGAACAGCGGGGATGTTGGCTGCGTGGCCATTGCGCCTGCGCGTGCGATGCGGCTCAATCAACCCATCTTACGGAGATGGGAAACCATCGCGTTCGGTTCGGGCAACAGTTCGCGACTGTCCCGAGATGCAGCGGCCGCCGACCAGGACTCGATCGGGAGATAGGCCCCCGGTCTGCAAGTTCCGAAATCGCCCGATGAGAATGTGCGCCGTCGTAAGACAGGAAAGGCCGCTTGGGAAACCGGGCGGCCTTTTTCTGTTGTGGGGCGCGCTACATCACCCGCGCTGACGCACGCGCGACCGCTTCGAGGCGGCGGGCCTGCCTTGGCGCGCCGCGCTCCCGGAGCAAGGCGAGCACCTCCGCGGATGCCGTGTCGGGCGAGCCTGAATTGAACGGCGGCGCCGGATTGTATTCGAGCTGAAGCTGGATCGCTTCCGCCGTGGTGCGGTCGACCAGGATCGAGACCAGCGTCAGCGCGAAATCGATGCCTGCGGTGACGCCGCCGCCGGTGATGCGGTTGCGGTCGACGCAGACGCGTGTCCTGGTCGGCGTCGCCCCGAACTGGCCGAGCATCTCCATCGCACTCCAATGGGTCGCGGCCCGATAGCCCTTCAACAGGCCCGCGGCGCCGAGCGCCAGCGATCCCGTGCAGACTGAGGTGACATACTTTGCGCCCTCGGCCTGCCGGCGCAGGAAATCGAGCACCTCCTCGTCGTTGAGCAGGTCGTCGGTGCCGCCGCCGCCGGGCACGCAGATCACGTCGAGCTGCGGGCAGTCGGCAAACGTCGTGGTCGGCGTCAGCGTGAGAACGGAATCGCTCGGCACCGGCTCGATGCGCTTCCAGACCAGGTGCAGCTTCGCGCCGGGCACAGATGAAAACACCTGCAACGGACCGGTGAAGTCGAGCTGCGTGACGCGCGGGAACACCAGAAGTCCGATCTGGAGCGGTGCCGACATGAGAGCCTCCAATGAAGTGCTTGACGCCCGCAGATTGGCATGATGCCATCCTGTCCAAAATGGCATATTTCCCTCACTTTCGGACATGAGCATGATCGGCATCCTGATCTTCCCGGATTTTCAGCTGCTCGATGCGGCCGGCCCGATCTCGGTGTTCGAGATCGCGGCACGCGCCAGCGGCAAGCCGCTCGCGCTCCGCGTGCTGGCGGTGAACGCCGGCGCGGTGCGCTCGTCCTCCGGCGTCGAGATGATGGCGCGCGATTTCAAATCGGCGAACGCGATCACGACGCTGGTCGTTGCGGGTGGTGCGGGCGTCTCGGCGGCGGCGCGCTGTCCGGCGACGCTCGCCTTCGTGCAGCGGCTGGCCAAACGCGGCGTGCGTGTCGCCAGCGTCTGCTCGGGCGCCTATGTGCTCGCGGAGGCCGGCCTGCTCGACGGCCGCCGCGCCACCACGCATTGGGGCCGCACCCGCGATTTCGTCGCGCGTTATCCGCAGGTGAAGTTCGAGCCGGACCAGATCTTTACCCGGGATGGCAATGTCTGGACGTCGGCGGGCATCAGCGCCGGGATCGACCTCGCGCTCGCGATGGTCACCGAGGACCATGGCGAGGAGATCGCGCAGGCGACCGCGCGCCAGCTTGTGCTCTACCATCGCCGCAGCGGCGGCCAGTCGCAGTTCTCATCGCTGCTGGAATTGAAGACACCGAACGGACGCTTCGGCGCGCTGTTGTCATGGGCGCGGGAAAATCTCGACGCGCCGCTGACGGTGGAGAACCTCGCCGATCGCGCCGGCATGAGCGCGCGGCATTTCGCCCGCGCCTTTGCCGCCGAGACCGGCACGACGCCGTCGAAAGCGATCGAGCGGTTGCGGATCGAGGTCGCCCGCGAGCGCGTGCAGTCCTCGCGCGAGGCCATCGAGCTCGTCGCGGAAGCGACCGGCTTCCGCGATCCCGAGCGCATGCGCCGCGCCTTCATCCGCGCCTTCGGCCAGCCGCCGCAGGCGCTGCGCCGCGCGGCGCGCGCCGGTTAAAGCGGACTCATCAATCTGGGGAGGGTTCGCTTTGACGACCAGCCGATCATCCTCCGCCAAAAGGCCTGCCCGCCAGGCCAAGTGGGATCCAAGCAGATGACACGAATGGACCGAAAGCACGGGTCAGACGTTGAAAAACAGTCAATCGAAATGGACGAGGGTCTTCCGTGGAAGACAACTTCTCGGGCATTCATTGGTGCGGGAGACGAACATGACACTTATTTGGCTCGGTGTGCTCCTGGTTTTCGGCGGCGTGCTCCAGATGGCGTATCAGCCGATCTGGCGAGGCCGCCTAAGTGGCGGAAGGCGGCTTCGCTCCGGGCGACCCAGTGACAGCCTTGAACCTGAAAGACCGGCTACGGGCTTTGGGATCAAATCGAATTGGCCTGGACTTTCACTGGTAGCGCTTGGCGCTGCGTCCTTGCTGGCCGGAGCTGCCATCTGAGTTGAAGCTAACCTTGTTGACGTTCTCGGGCCTTGCGCGGGCCTGTCAGCTCGATGCGGCCGTCTCGCCTGCGGCCGCCGTGCTGGATGTATCCGCCCTTGCCGCCAACCGCCGCGCGATCGGCATCAGCAGGTATGGCGAGAGATGGATCGGAAACTGCGTCATCGCGAAATAGAGCCAGGTCGTTGGCGGCAGCGCGCCGGCGGTGGCGGCCAGCATGAGGCCGAGATTGCGTTGTGAGACCATCAGCCCGAGCGCCAGCGCGCGCTCATAGCCGATGCGGCGGAACAGCAAGGTCGTGACGGCGAGCAGCGTGAAATAGATCGCGAAGGACAGAGCTGCGAGGCTGATCGTGAAGACCGGCTGCGCCACCAGATCGCTCACGACATCGCCCATGACCGCGGACGCGAAGATCACGAGGATGATGATGTTGAAGCCGTCGATCGGCTGCTTGTGGCGCCGGATCGCATCGGCGCCGAAAATCCAGCGGATGGCGGTTGCCGCCAGCAGCGACGCTGCGAGGATGCCGAGCAGCTTCAGGCCGAGCGTGAGCGGCGAAATGCTCAGCATGCCGCCGAGGAAGAGGCTCGCAAACAGCGACGCGGTGAACGGCACGATTGCGGTCGCGGTCACCAGCGTGATCAGCACCAGCGTCGCGTCGAGGCCCATCAGGGCCGCGAGCGCCGGAGAGGCCATCATCGGCGAGGCCATGCTCTGGAGCATCAGCGCCAGCGACAGGCCGGGCGCGCGGTCGGTGAGCCCGGTCGCATGCGCGATCAGTCCGACGATCAGCGGCACGCCGATCGTGGTCCAGGCCGTGGCGGTCGCCACCAGCGCCGGCCGGCGCAGATGTCCGTACAGCGCCGCCAGGTCCACCCGCAAGAAGGAGATGCAGAGCAGAACGAGGATCGCTTCGGTGACGTAGGGACGCAGCAGCGCGCCGAGCGGCGGCACTGCGGCGGCGATGAACACCACGGCGGCCACCGCACGCGTACCCTGGCCGCCAAGCCAGGTCAGGCCGCGGATGGGAAGCGCGAAGACAGGTTTGAGCGCAGACGACATTCGGATGATGGCGTTCTCAGTCCAGTGCCTTCACGGGCATGAGCAGGTACCCCAGAGGTCCTGGTTATCGTTGGACGTCATTTTCGGGAGGCGATGCCCGCTTCGGCCCCGGTACGGGGCCTACAACTATCCCATCCGGGCGCCGGCCTGTCACGCCGGAGGCGGGGCGGGCAGGGATGCCGCCCTTTCCCCGCCGTATTCGGCGTGTTAACCGGATGGCCTGCGAGCGGCGGTATCCCCTGTAGAATGTCCAGCAAGCCCGATTCGCTGTTGAAGCCGCGCGAGATTATGTTTCGAACCCTTACCCTGACAGGTCTTGCGGCGCTTTTGGCCGCTACCGCTTTGACGGTGGCGACGCCCGCGCAGGCGCAGATCGGCACGATCTTCTCCGATCCGCCGCCGTTGCGGCCGCCGGGGAGCATTCCCCGTGGCGGGCAGCCGCAACCGCAGCCGACCCCCGAGGACGACGAAGAGGTGCCCGAGCTGCCGCCGCAGGGTCGCGTGCTGCCGTCGCGCCCGATGCCGCCGTCGAGCCGACAGGGCAATGCCATGCCCGGCCCGGTCGAGAGCCAGCCGCTGGCGCCGCCGCCGGGCACCACCATCGCGCCGCCGAACCAGCCGCCCCCCGTCGCCGTGGCGCCGCCGGGCGCGCCTGCTCAGCCGGGCGGAACTCCCGGCCAGCGTCAGCCGCCGCAGAAGGGCGGAACCCAGCAGGGCGCCGTGCCGCAGGCGCCTGCGACCCTCCAGCCGGGCGACGAGGTCGTCACCGAGCCGCCGGCCCAGAAGATCGTGAACAAGAAGGCGACCTTCTCCGGCCTCGACAAGATCACCGGGCGCATCATCAATTTCGACGAGGATATCGGCGAGACCGTGCAGTTCGGCGCGCTGCGGGTGAAGACCGACGCCTGCTACACGCGGCCCGCCACGGAAGCGACCAACACCGACGCCTTCGTCGAGGTCGACGAGATCACCTTGCAGGGCGAGGTGAAGCGGATCTTCTCCGGCTGGATGTATGCCGCAAGCCCCGGCCTGCACGGCGTCGAGCACCCGATCTACGACATCTGGCTCACCGACTGCAAAGAGCCGCAGCAGACCATTGCGACCGCCGCGCCCGATCCCGCGACCAAGCCCGCGCCGCCACCGCCGCCTCCGGCGCAGAAGAAGGCCGCGCCCAAGCAGGCCGTGCAGCAGCGTCCGCCGCAGCCTCTGCCGCCGATCCAGCAGCAGCAGCCGGCGCCACCACCTCCGCCGCCGGAACAGCGGCCGGGTCTGTTCGGTATTCCGGGCTTCGGCCGGTAATCTGATTTATTGCCGCGAGGCGATGATCTCGAGCGCGCGCGCACCCGGGATCGCATCCCCCGAGGACAATCGCAGGAAATCAGCGGGCTCGCCGGCGAGCGCCTTGTCGAGCAGCGCGGTGTAGCGCCGCCGCGAGATTTCGGCCGCGCCAAAGCTCTTGAGATGCTCGGTGACATATTGCGTGTCGAGCAGCTCGAAGCCGCCATGGATCAGCCGCGCGACCAGATGCACCAGCGCAACCTTCGAGGCGTCGCGCGCGGCGTGAAACATGCTCTCGCCGAAGAAGGCGCGCCCCAGGCTCACGCCATACAGGCCGCCGACGAGGTCGTCGCCCTGCCAGGCCTCGACGCTGTGGCAATGGCCGAGCTCGTGGAGGCCGCCGTAGAGGTCGCGGATGCGCTTGTTGATCCAGGTGTCCTCGCGTCCGGCTTGCGGCGCGGCGCAGCCGGCGATAGTCGCCTTGAACGCGGTGTTGACGGTGACGCGAAACGCATCCGAGCGCACGGTGCGCGCAAGGCGCGAGGCAACGCGAAAGCCGCCGAGCGGGATCACGCCGCGCATTTCCGGCTCGACCCAGAACAGGGTCGGGTCGTCGGCGCTCTCGGCCATCGGAAAGATGCCGCAGGCATAGGCGCGCAGCAGCACGGCCGGCGTGATTTCAGACGAGGCGGAGTCGCGCGAAGTCATAGCACCTGATCATAGCAGGATCGCGCTGCGCGTGCGATGGGGGCGATACCGGATGCGAGGATCAACCTGTCGCAGCGCTGTTCGCGTTGCCGGGTGCCGCGGGGGTGCGGCGGAACCTGAGGATGATGCGGGTTCCGGAATGTGCGGGATCGCGCTCGACGGTGGCATCGAGCTTGGTCGCCATCGCCGCGACAATGCGCTGGCCCATGCCGGTGGAGCGCGGATCGGCCTTGACGTTGTCGCCGACGCCGTCGTCGCTGATCGACAGCAGGAGATCGTCGCCCTGTGAAGTCAGCTCGACGTGAATCGGGCCGGCGCCGTCGGGATAGGCGTATTTCACCGCGTTCATCACCAGCTCGTTGACGATGATGCCGACGGCGACCGCGCGGTCCGGGTCGATCTCGATCGGTTCGGCCTTCAGCGTCAGACGCGACATCCGGTCGCCTTCGGCGGAGCGGCGGAGATCCTCGAGCAGGGAATCCAGATACTGATTGAGCACGACGCTCTTCAGATCCTGCGAGGTGTAGAGCCGGCGGTGCACCTGGGCGACGGCGGCGACGCGGCCCATCGCGTTGGTCAGCGCGGCCTTGACCTCCTCCTGTGCTGCTGAGCTCGCCTGCAGATGCAGCAGCGAGGCGATGATCTGGAGCGAATTGCCGACGCGGTGATTGACCTCGCGCAGCAACAGCTCGCGCTCGGCGGCAAGTGCAGCGTAGCGGTCGCGCGAGGCGTGGATCTCGGCCTCGGCTTCCTCGCGCGCGCGCTGCAACTCGGCCTGGCGCAGGGCGCCATCGGCCGCGACATGCAGCAGCGGGATGAAGTCGCCTTTGACGTCTTTGACCAGATAATCAGCCGCGCCCGCCTTCAGCGCGGTGACGGCGATGCTGGAATCCTGCGAGGCCGTGACGAACACCACCGGCGGAGCGTCCGGGATCGCCATGATCTGCTCGAGCGTATCGAGCCCGTCGAGACCCGGCATGTACTGGTCGAGCGCCACGACATCGATGCAGTCCTCGACGCTTTCCTGGGCTCCCGCACGGCGGATGCGCTCGAGGCCTTCCTCGCCGCTCGCGGCGTGGATGACCTTGTAGCCGCGGCGCGTCAGGCCGCGATCGACCAGGCGCGCCAGCGCGCCGTCGTCATCGATGTAAAGTAGGGTTGGCATGCGCTGGGTCATGAGGCGGCGGGCGGGACCTGGATGACCGAGAAGAACAGGCCGAGCTGCCGAATGGCATTGGCGAAATTCTCGTAATTGACGGGTTTTGTGATGTAGACGTTGCAGCCGAACTCGTAGCAGCGCTTGATCTCCTGGCTGTCGTCGGTCGTGGTCAGCACCACCACGGGCGAAGCCTTGAGATATTTGTTTTCCTTGATCTGCTTCAGGATATCGATCCCGCTCATGTCGGGCAGGTTGAGGTCGAGCAGGATCAGAAGCGCGTTGCCCTTCTGGTTCAGCCCGGTGCCGTCGGCGCCGAACAGATGCTTCATCGCCGCAGTGCCGTTGGCGAACGACACGATCTCGTTGTTGACCCCGGAGCGGCGGATGTTGCGCTCGATCAGCCGGGCGTGACCCTCGTCGTCCTCGATCATGATGATGGTGACGGGCAATGTCATTTGTCAGCGTTCCGGTTGCTGGCCTTCCACGAGATGGGCAGCGTGATTGTGAAAGTGCTGCCCGCATTCAGTTCCGACGATACCGACATCGTGCCGCCGAGGCGGCGCACAAGTGCACGCACATGGGCGAGACCGATGCCCTGGCCGGGCTTGTCCTGGGTTCCCGCCCGGCGGAACAGGTCGAAAATCCGCTGGTGATCCTTCGGATCGATACCGCGGCCGTTATCGCTGATTTCGAAAATAGCGTAGCCGAGCTTGGTGCGCCCGCGAATTCTGATCTCGCCGGGCACCCCGCTCTTCAGATACTTGATCGCGTTGTCGATCAGATTGGAGAAGATCTGCTCCAGCGCAAGCCGGTCGCTAACGATATTCGGCAGCGGCTCGATGTGGAACTCGGCCTGCGCCTCGACCGCCTGATGCGCCAGCGACGAGACGATGGTCTCGATAAACGCGCGCGTATCGATCCTCTCAGGCTGGAACTCGCGCCGGCCCTCGCGGGTGAGGTCGAGGATCGCCGTGATCAGCCGGTCCATCCGGGCGATCGAGGATTTGATGAAGCCGAGCGCTTCGGAAAAATCCGCAGAAAGCTGCTTGTCGGGGCCGTCGAGCGCGATCTCCGCAACGTCGACAGACGGCCCGCCTGCCGGCACGCCCGTAAGCGCTCCGATCCGTCGAAAGATGTCCTTGCCCAATTCCTCGAGCTCGCTGGTGAAGCCCATGATGTTGACCAGCGGCGACCGCAGGTCGTGGCTGACGATATAGGCAAAGCGCTGGATCTCATCGTTGGCTTCACGCAGGTCTGCCGTGCGCTCGTCGACGGTGGCCTCCAGATTGAGGTTGGCATCGCGCAGGCGTGTCTCGGCGTCGTCGCGGGCGCGGGCAGAGCGCCGCACCAGCCAGACCGCGATCAGGGCCAGCAGCACAACGAGGCCCGAGCCGATGCCGGTCATCGAGGCAGCGAGCGTCTGGCTGCGGTCGGCATTCGCCGAGCGGAGCCGGTACAGTCGCTCCTCCTCGGCCATCATTGCGCCCGCGACACTGCCGATCGTGGCGGTGGTGTTGCCGGCGGCCGCCTCGCGAGCCAGCGCTGCGGCCTGGGCTTGCTGGCCCTGCCCGATCAGTTTGATCTCGCGCGCGAATTGGCCGAGGCGGGTCTCGATCGCCGCACTCAGTTTCTCGATGCTGTCGCGCTGCGCGGGATTGTCGCCCGTGAGGCGTGTGACCCGGTCAAGCGCAGGAATGATTGCGGCGACGGCCTTCTCGTGGTCGTCCTGGAATTCCGGTCCCAACGTCAGGACATAGCCGCGCAGGGCGCTCTCCGCGCGCCGGACTTCGAGCAGCAGAGCATTGATCTGGTTCTCTGCCTCGAGGGTATGAACCAACCATTTGCTGTCGTCTCGGGCCTGATTGACGAGATAGACGGAGCCGGCGCTGATCACGGTCAGCACCAGAAGTCCTGCAGCGAACAGCAGGATCTGCCAGAATGCACGCCGCCGCTGTTCCCCAGCTGTCACGACGGTCTCGCCTTGTTAGGTGTAGCGGAGTTCAAAACGCCCCCTTGGAACTGCCCCCAACCGTCCATAATGCGATTGGGGCCAAAGGGTTCCACGGACGGATTACTGCGCGGCCGGTTCCGGCTTGCCGGCGAGGTACTGCTCGAGCCAGTGGATGTGGTAATCGCCGTTGATGATGTCGTCCTGGCGCACGAGGTCACGGAACAGCGGCAGGGTGGTCTCGATGCCTTCCACCACCATCTCATCCAGTGCCCGGCGCAGCCGCATCAGGCATTCGGCGCGGGTCTTGCCGTGAACGATCAGCTTGCCGACGAGGGAATCGTAATAGGGCGGGATCGTGTAGCCCTGATAGACCGCGGAATCGATGCGGACGCCGAGCCCGCCAGGCGGATGATATTGCGTGATGCGGCCCGGCGAGGGGCGGAAAGTCTGCGGGTTCTCGGCGTTGATGCGGCACTCGATCGCATGGCCGATGATCTGAATCTCGCTTTGCTTGGCCGGCAGCTCGCCGCCGGCGGCGATGCGGATCTGCTCCAGCACGAGATCGATGTCGGTGATGCTCTCGGTGACGGGATGCTCGACCTGGATGCGCGTGTTCATCTCGATGAAGTAGAACTCGCCGTCCTCGAACAGGAACTCGATGGTGCCGACGCCGAGATATTTCATCTCGCGCATCGCCTTCGCGCAGGTCTCGCCGATTTTGGCGCGCGCAGCCGCGGCCAGCACGGGCGAGGGGCCTTCTTCCCAGACCTTCTGGTGGCGGCGCTGCAGCGAGCAGTCGCGCTCGCCGAGATGGATCGCGCCGCCACGGCCGTCGCCGAGAATCTGGATCTCGATGTGGCGCGGCTTCTGGAGATATTTCTCCAGATAGACGGAGGCGTCGCCGAAGGCGGACTTGGCCTCATTGGCCGCCGTCGACAGCGCCACCTGGAGATCCGCCTCGGTCTGCGCGACCTTCATGCCGCGGCCACCGCCGCCGGCAGCCGCCTTCACCAGCACGGGAAAACCGATCTTCCTGGCAATCGCTATCGCATCGTCGTTGGGACCAACCGCACCGTCGGAGCCGGGCACCACGGGGATGCCGAGCTTCTTGGCGGTTTTCTTGGCCTCGATCTTGTCGCCCATCAGGCGGATGTGCTCGGCCTTGGGGCCGATGAATTGCAGATTGTGCTCGCCGAGGATCTCGGCGAAGCGCGCATTCTCCGAGAGGAAGCCGTAGCCGGGATGCACGGCGTCGGCGCCGGTGATCTCGCAGGCCGCGAGCAGCGCTGGCACGTTGAGGTAGCTGTCCTTCGACGGCGGCGGCCCGATGCAGACGCTTTCGTCCGACAGGCGCACATGCATGGCGTCGGCGTCGGCGGTGGAGTGCACGGCGACGGTCGCAATCCCGAGTTCCTTGCAGGCCCGCAGGATGCGAAGGGCGATCTCGCCGCGATTGGCTATGAGGATCTTGTCGAACATGGTGCCTCAACTGGCGAATAGGGAGTAGCGAATAGCGAATGGCGATGCGGCGACCATTCGCTATTCGCCATTCGCCACTCGCTCATTCAATGATCACCAGCGGTTCGCCGAACTCGACCGGCTGGCCGTCCTCGACGAGGATCTGGGTCACCGTACCGGCGCGCGTCGAGGGGATCTGGTTCATGGTCTTCATCGCTTCGATGATCAGCAGGGTCTGGCCGACCGAGACTTTCGAGCCGACCTCGACGAACGGCTTGGCGCCGGGCTCGGGCGCCCAATAGGCGGTGCCGACCATCGGCGAGGACACGGCGCCCGGATGCTTCGACATGTCGGCCGCAGCGGCCGCGGGTGCGGCAGCCGCAACCGGCAGGGGGGCCGTATGCGCCACCGGAACGGGCATGGTCGCGGCGACGCTGATGTTGCGGGCGACGCGCAGGCGCAGGCCCGCGCGCTCGATCTCGATCTCGGTGAGGCTGGTCTCATCGAGCAGCAGAGCGAGCTCGCGGACGAGTGCGGAATCCTCGCTGGAAAACTTTGCGGCTGCTTTGTCGTCTGGCTGGCGCGCCATGTCGTTTGATCCGAATGTTCTGAGTGATGAGGGAGCGTCAGGCTTTGGGCTTGATGCCGACCTTGGCGGCAAGGCCCTGGATGGCGAGGCGGTAGCCCTCGATGCCGAAGCCGCAGAGCGAGGCGAAGGCTGCGCGCGCGGTGTAGGAGTGGTGACGGAAGCTCTCGCGGGCGTGGATGTTGGTCACGTGCACTTCGACTGTCGGAATCTGCACCGCAAGCAGCGCGTCGTGCAGCGCGATCGAGGTGTGCGAATAGCCGCCGGCGTTGATGATGATGCCCTTCATCCCGCGGGCATGCGCCTCGTGGATGAAGTCGATCAGCTCGCCTTCGCGATTGGACTGCCGGCAGTCGGCCTTGAGGCCGAACGTCGCCGCAGTCTCCCGGCACAGCGCCTCGACGTCGGCCAGCGTCGCATGACCATACTTCTCAGGCTCACGCGTCCCCAGCATGTTGAGGTTCGGCCCGTTGAGAACGAGGATCGTGTCGGTTGCTGGTTCGGCCATTCCTGTCCCGGCGCGTGTTTTGGCGTGGCGGGGGTTATAGGTAACAAAATGAGCCAGGGGAAGCCTTGAAGGGCCTCCGGGACCGCTTCAGGCACCTCATCCGGTGTGCAAAAACCTGTGCGGAAACCACGGAAATTGCTTGTTAACCAGTCCGAAGCGTGGCTGCCGGCCCGGACCGGCGGGGAGGCCGCCCAATAGGCCAAAAGCCCCAGCCGATCGCTCGGCAAGGGCTCATTCGGGCATCAGCGAAGCGACTTAGCCTTCGATGATGTAGACAATCTCGCGCGTCTGGGGACGGACGATGATGTACTGGCCGTGCACGAAGATCACGTCATAGCCGCGCCATTCCGGGTAGATTTCGACAATCCGTGCCGGGAGCGGATGGAAACGGACATTTGCCGGGACGGCCGCGCCAACCGAAACGTTGAAGTTGACGTTGGTCGTTTCCTCGATCTTCTCGGACTTGATCGCCGACACGATCTGGGTCCGCTTCTCCGGCGGCGGAGCAGCGGTCGCCGAGGTCGCGGCATTGCCGGTCGTGGTCTGCGACTTGCTGTCGGTCGCAGCCGGACGGTTCTCGGCATTATTGCTCTTGGCGGCGCCGCCGGATTTGTTGTCCTCGGCCTTCATGTCCTTGCCGCCGGACTTGGTCGTCGAATCCGTGCTCATGCTCTTCGACTTGTCCTGGGCGCCCTTGTCCTGCGCACTCTGGGCGTGCTCACCCTTCGCCGCGCCGGCCTTCTCGTCAGCCGCGTTCTTGTTCATCGCGCCGGACTTTTCCATCCCGCCGGACTTCTCCGCTCCGCCGGATTTCTCCATCGCGCCAGAGGACTTCTCTTCGCCCGGCTTCATGGAGCCGCCGGCCTGACCCACGGTGCCCTTCTGCGGACTCGCGGATTCCTTGCCAGTCGCGCCATGTTCGGCTGCGCCGCCCGAAGACTGCGAGTGCTGCATCGGCTGTGCGCCGGCGCCGCCGCTGTCGTTCTTCATCGTGCCCTGTGCGTTCGCCAGACCGGTGCCTGCGATGAGCGCGAGTGCGGCAACCGAGATCATAAAGCGGTTCAACATCGTATTCTCCTCACGTGTTTCCTTGCGTCATTGCCCGCGCCACCAACGAAAGGAGATTTGAGTTGTTCCGGAACATCTGCTGTTCCGCGGCATTTGTTTCCTAAACACGGGATGAACGTCCGTGCCGGATCCACGCCAGGATTTGTGTAGGGCTTTGGCCAACGAAAAAGGCCGGCTTTTCAGCCGGCCTGGTTACATGCGTGAAGTTGTAAGACGCTTGGCCAGACACGCTTGACCAGCAAGTCGCCTTGTCAGCAGGTCGCCTTGCCGCAGCGGGCGACGCCGATCTTTTCCTTGAGGCCGTCGAGGCCGACGGCGCCGACCACGATCTGCTTGCCGATCACGTAGCTCGGCGTGCCGTTCATGCCCATCGCTTCGGCGAGCTTGAAGTTCTCCTCGATGGTGGCGCGCACCTCGGGGCTCGCGATGTCCTTCTCGATCTTCGCGGTGTCGAGGCCGGCTTCCTTGGCCGCCTGGAGCGCGCGCGCTTTGTCGGCGGCGCCGCGGCCGCCGAGCAGTTTCTGGTGGAAGTCGAGATATTTCTTGCCGGAGGGATCCTGCATGCGCACGGCGACCGCAACCTGCGCGGCTTCGACCGAGCCCTGGCTCAGCACCGGAAACTCCTTCAGCACCACCTTCAGCTTGGGATCGGCCTTCATCAGGTCGAGCATGTCGCTCATCGCGCGCTTGCAGTAGCCGCAATTGTAATCGAAGAACTCGACGAAGGTGACGTCGCCGTCCTTGTTGCCGAGCACGACCTGGCGCGGCGAATTGAAGATCGCATTCGAGTTCTGCGCGATGCTGGCTTCGTGCTTCTTCGTTTCGGCATCAGCCTGGCGCTTGCTGAGCTCGGTCATGGCCTCCTCGAGCACCTCGGGATGGCTGACGAGGTAGCTCTTGATGATCGCCTCGATGTCGGTGCGCTGGGAATCCGAGAAGCTTTCGGCCGAAGCCGGTCCCGTTGCGCCGAAGATGGCGAGCGCAAACAGCGCGGAAGCAAGCAGGCGCAACGAAGGCATTGGCAAATCCTCTTATCCAGAGCAGGTTTCGAATAAACGTCCCGGCGGACTTAATCGGAGTGTCGTGACGTCAAGGTGGCGGATGTCGTGATCAGGCTAGTTGCGCGGCGGTTTCGACGCCACGATGTCGTCGGCCTTGACCCATCCGGGCGTGCCGACGGCGAAACGGGTTTTCGCACGCGTGGCGAGCTCGCGAGCGGTCTTGTTGTCGCCGCGCAGGTAGGCGGCCTGGGCGGAGGCGAGATCAGCCTCGGCATAGTCTCCCTTCCGGCCATAGGCCATCGCGAGCTGCATGTAGCCGAGAGGGGCCTCGGGCTCCCGCGCCACTGCGGCACGGAGAATCCGAACGGCGTCGTCCGTGTAGGCCTTATTATCGGTTCCAACCAGAGCCTGCCCAAGTAACATCTCGATGAGGGGCGCATTGTTCGAGAGTGCGACAGCCTTGCGCAGGGGGGCGATCGCGTCGGCCGGCTTGCCGCTTTCCAGCAGGGCCTGGCCGCGGACCTCGTAGAAGTACGGGTTGTTCGGCTGCACCGCGATCAGCGCGTCGATCTGGGTCAGCGCGCTGCGCAAATCGCCGTGCAGATAGGTGCTGATGGCGCGGGCATAGCGCGCCGGCATGCTGTCATTGGTCAGGGGATAGCGGCGGTACACCAGTTCCGGCCGCTCCATGAAGGCGGAGATTTTGGCGCGCACCATGTCATGGCGGAGCTGGAGCGCCGGATCGTCCTTCTTGTCCCAATAAGGGCTGGTGCTCGCGAATTCCTGGAGCGCCGCGACGCGCTCGGCGGGCATCGGGTGCGACTGCAGATAGGGATCGGCGCCGCGTGCCGCGAACAGGCTTTCGCTGGTGAAGCGCTTGAAGGTCTCGTACATGCCCTTCGGCGACTGCTGGGTCGCGGTCAGGAATTTCACGCCGGCGCGGTCGGCGTTCTCTTCCTGCTGGCGCTGGTAGGACAGCAGCGAGCGGCGGATCATCTCCTGCGGTCCGGCGATCGCAGCCGCGCCGGCATTGGCGAGCCCGTTATTGCCGGAGCTGCCCGAGCCGCGGCTGGCGCCCGCGACCAGCGCGCCCGCGCCGAGCAGCATGGCGATGATCATCTGGGTCTGGGCATTGGCGAGCTGCTCGCGCAGCTTCGATAGATGGCCGCCGGCCAGATGCCCGGTCTCGTGCGCGAGCACGCCGATCAACTGGTTCGGCGTCTCCGACTGCAGGATCGCGCCGAAATTGACGAAGATGCGGCGACCATCGGCGACGAACGCGTTGAACGAGTTGTCGTTGATGATCACCATCTGGATGTTCTGCTTCTCCAGACCGGCAACCCGCAGGATCGGGCGCGTATATTCGCGCAACAGCTGCTCGGTTTCGGTGTCGCGCAGGACCGGCGGTCCGCGGCCTTCCTGCGCCTGCGTCGCCGGGACCGGCAGCAGCGCGATCGCAGCCGCCGTGACGAGGGCGGTGAGGGCGGAGGCCTTCTTGCGCAATGCGATCTGGAGCAACATCAAACGGTCTGGGTCAAACGGGCTTTGCAAGCGGACTTGGCAAGGGACCTGGAATGCGGTTTTTGTGATTGGTTTTGGCGATTGGCGGCGGACCGGATACGCGATATGCCCTTATGAGCCGTATAATGCGGCTAGTCTGGGGCGCAAGCGCCCTGTTTTCCGGACCGAACGGACCGTTCCGCCAGCGAAATAGCAGAAATCGATGCACGATGCGACATTGAGGAACCGGGTGGCGCAGTGGCTCGAGCCCTCCCGCCGCAGTGATGTTCCCCCGTTCATGGTGATGGACGTGATGGCCGCGGCGGCCAGGATCGAGGCGGCTGGCGGCCATGTCATTCACATGGAGGTCGGCCAGCCCGCGGCCGGCGCGCCGAAGACCGCGATCGCGGCCGCACAGGCCGCACTTGAGGCGGGGCGGATCGACTATACGTCAGCACTCGGCATCCCCTCGTTGCGCGAGCGTATCTCGCGGCATTACCGCGATGCCTATGGCTGCAACATCAGCCCGGAGCGAATCGTGGTGACCACGGGCTCCTCCGGCGGGTTCATCCTGGCCTTCCTGTCGATGTTCGAGCCCGGCGATCGCGTCGCGGTGACAGTGCCCGGCTATCCGCCGTACCGGCACATCCTCACTGCGCTCGGCTGTGAGCCGGTGCTGATCGAGACCACCAATGAGACGCGTCACGCGCTGACCGGCGAGGCACTGCTCGCCGCTCATCGCAAGGCGCCGCTGAAGGGCGTGCTGGTCGGCAGCCCCGCCAATCCGACGGGAACGATGATGTCCCGGGAGGCGCTCGCCAGCCTGATCGCGGCGTCCGAGGATGCCGGCATCCGCTTCATCTCCGACGAGATCTATCACGGGCTCGACTATGCCTTTCCGGCGGTGACGGCGGCAGAGCTGTCGCCGCACGCACTCGTGATCAACTCGTTCTCGAAGTATTTTTGCATGACGGGCTGGCGCGTCGGCTGGATGGTCGTGCCCGAGATCCTGGTGCGCCCGATCGAACGGCTGCAGCAGAACCTCTCGATCTCGGTGCCGTCGCTGTCGCAGATTGCGGCAGAGGCCGCCTTCGACGGCGCGGCCGAGATGGAGGAGATCAAGCACGGCTATCAGGAAAACCGGCGCATCCTGATCGAGGGATTGCCCAAGGCGGGCCTCAGCAAATTCCTGCCTGCGGACGGCGCGTTCTACCTTTATGCCGACGTCTCGGATTTCACCTCCGACAGTTTCGATTTCGCCAAGCAGATGCTGGAGAAGGCCCAGGTTGCGGCAACGCCCGGCGTCGATTTCGATCCGATCCATGGCCGCTCGTTCATCCGATTCTCCTATGCGCGCTCGGCCGCGGAGATGCGGGAGGCAGTTGACCGGATCGCTCACTGGCTTAAATAGCCGCCAGTTTCAAACAGCCTTCCGGAGTGCATCTTGTCTGACCGAACCGTACAGTCCGCCGCCACGTCGCATTCTCCTCTTGCCGCAGTGATGTGGCCGACCCGACCGGGTGAGACCGTCGGCGCCTTGCGCGCCGTCGTCTTGGTCGCGCTCGGCTCCGCACTGATGGCGTTGTCGGCCAAGGTGAACCTGCCGCTGCCTTATGTGCCGATGACGTTGCAGACCCTGGTCGTGCTGATGATTGGCTCGGCCTATGGCTGGCGCCTTGGCAGCGCAACCATGATCGCTTACCTCGCCGAAGGCGCGATGGGGCTGCCGGTGTTCGCAGGTCCGGTCGGTGGAATTGCACCGCTGCTCGGCCCGACTGCCGGTTATCTCTACGGCTTCGTGCTGGCTGCCTTCGTCATCGGCTGGTTCGCCGAACGGGGCTGGGATCGCAACGTCGTGCTGCTGTTTGCGGCAATGGCGGTCGGCCATGTCGTCATTTTCATCGCCGGTTTCGGCTGGCTGGCCTACGGCATCGGCCTTGGTGCAACCAAGGCCTGGGCGGTCGGCGTCGCGCCGTTCATTGCGGCCTCGGTGGTCAAGAACGCGCTGGGTGCCGCGCTGATGCCGGCGATACGCCGGATCGTCGACCGCCGCGTCTAGAACTCACCATACGGAATGGTTCCAATTGACAGAGCCGGCCAAGTTGATCTTGGCTGGCTCTCAATTTTGAGGGGGGAGCGAACAATGACAACGACAACGATGGCCGGCGCGCCGGCCGCACCGAGCGCGGCCAAGCCGTGGTATAAAATTCTCTATGTCCAGGTGCTGATCGCGATCGTGCTCGGCGCAATCGTCGGCTGGCTCTGGCCGACGATTGCCACCAACGACTGGATCAAGGCGCTCGGCGACGGCTTCATCAAGCTGATCAAGATGGTGATCGCCCCGATCATCTTCTGCACCGTGGTCTCCGGCATCGCCCACATCCAGGATGCCAAGAAGGTCGGACGCATCGGCGTCAAGGCGCTGGTCTATTTCGAGATCGTCTCCACCTTCGCGCTCGTCATCGGCCTCATCATCGGCAACATCGTGAAGCCGGGCGCAGGCTTCGGCAACGCGGCGGCCAACGCGCAAGCCGTCGCCAATTACGCCAAGCAGGCCGAGGGCCAGAGGTCGGTCGACTTCATCCTGCACATCATTCCCGACACCGTGGTCGGCGCCTTCGCGCAAGGCGAGATCCTCCAGGTGCTGCTGTTCTCGGTGCTGTTCGGCTTCGCCATCATGGGGCTCGGCGAGCGCGGCCACACCATCCGCAGCTTCATCGACGACGCAGCGCATGCCGTATTCGGCGTCATCTCCATCGTGATGCGTGCCGCGCCGCTCGGTGCGTTCGGCGCGATGGCCTACACCATCGGCAAGTTCGGCACCGGTGCGATCCTCAATCTGATGGGCCTGATCGCGACGTTCTATTTGACCGCGGCACTGTTCGTGATCGTGGTGCTCGGCACCATCGCGCGCTTTGCAGGGTTTTCGATCTTCAAGTTCCTGGCCTACATCAAGGACGAGCTGCTGATCGTGCTTGGCACTTCTTCGTCGGAAAGCGCGCTGCCGTCCTTGATGGAGAAGCTGGAACGGCTCGGCTGCTCGAAGTCGGTGGTCGGCCTGGTGGTGCCCACCGGTTATTCGTTCAATCTCGACGGCACCAACATCTACATGACGCTGGCGACCCTGTTCATCGCGCAGGCGCTCGGCTTCGATCTCACCTTCGGCCAGCAGCTCACCATCCTGGTGGTGGCGATGCTGACCTCGAAGGGCGCCTCCGGCATCACCGGTGCGGGCTTCATTACGCTCGCGGCGACGCTCGCGGTGGTCGATCCGCGGCTCGTGCCGGGCATGGCGATCGTGCTCGGCATCGACAAGTTCATGAGCGAGTGCCGCGCGCTGACCAATCTCTGCGGCAACGGCGTCGCCTGCGTGATCGTCGCCTGGTGGGAGGGCGAGCTCGATCGCGACAAGCTCAACGCGCGGCTGAACCAGCAGATCGATCCGACGGACATGGAAACCGCGGTCACGACCGACTGATCTGCAAGTAGCTCAGCGACGGCGCACCCCGCCGTCAGACCTTGAAGTAATAGGGCTGGTCGAGATCCTCGATCAGCCCGATTTCTTTTGGCGCCCAGCCGAGCAACGCGCGGGTCTTCGCGCTCGATGTCGGCACGTCGACGCCGGCGAATTGCGCGAACCATCCGAAATGCTCGGCCGCTTCGTCCTGCGATTTCGAGACCGCGGGCACGCCGAGCCTTTTGCCGATCACCTCCGCAATTGCCTTGAACGGGATGCCTTCCTCGGCGATCGCGTGATAGCGTGGTGCGGTTGCGCCTTGCTCGAGTGCAAGCCGATAGACGCGCGCGGCGTCGAAGCGATGGCCGGCCGGCCAGCGATTCATCCCGTCGCCGATATAGGCCGCCAGGCCTTTCTGGCGTGCGAGGTTGATCAGGATCGGCACGAAACCGTGGTCGCCTTCGCCATGGGTGGTCGGCGGCAGCCGGACCACGGCGGTGCGGACGCCGGCCAGCGACAGCGCCGTTGATTCCGACACGCGTGGAAAGCGGTGTGCCGTCTCATCGTCCTCGGTCGCAAGCCGTCCGGGCGCCAGCAGCGCCACGCCGGAAGTGACGATGAGCGGACGGTCAGAGCCCTTGAGCTCCTCGCCGAGCGCGAGGATGGCGCGGCGGTCGAGCTCGCAATTGTCCAAAAATTTCGAGAAGTCGTGGTTGAAGCCGAGGTGCAGCACGCCGTCTGACGCGGCCGCGCCGCTGCGCAGGGAGACATGGTCCTCCAGCGAGCCGCGGTGGACCTTTGCTCCCATCGCGGCGAGCGATGCGGCACCCGCATCGGAGCGGGCAAGGCCGGTGACGCTATGGCCGGCGGCGATCAGGTCGGCAACGACGGCGGAGCCGACGAAGCCGGTGGCGCCAGTGACGAATACACGCATGAGCAGTTCTCCAAAGATCGGCAAAAAGGTTGGTAGGAGGCAGCATCTGCGCTAGGATTATCCGGGTAAAGTAGGGACATTATCAGGGTATAATAGCTAACAGGATGAGCGAGACCTCCAGCGAGAACCTGCTCGGGACCTATTTGAAGGACCGTCGCACCCGGCTCGACGCGGCCGCCTTCGGGTTTGGCGGCGGCCGCAGGCGCACGCCGGGGCTGCGGCGCGAGGAGGTGGCGCAGCGGGCCAATATCAGCCCGACCTGGTACACCTGGCTGGAGCAGGGCCGCGGCGGCGCGCCGTCGGCCGATGTGCTCGACCGGATCGCCCGTGCCCTGATGCTCACCGACGTCGAGCGCGAGCATCTGTTCCTGATCGGGCTCGGCCGCCCGCCCGAGGTCCGCTACCAGGCATCCGAAGGCGTGTCGCCGCGGCTTCAACGGGTGCTCGATGGGCTCGAGACCAGCCCGGCGATTATCAGGACCTTGATCTGGGATGTCGTTGCCTGGAATCGCGCGGCAACATTGGTGCTAACCGATTACGCCAAGCTTCCGCCGGAGCAACGCAACATCCTGCGGCTGATCTTCTCCGTGCCTCGCGTGCGCGCCGCGCAGTACGACTGGGAGAGCGTGGCCCGTTTCGTGGTCGCAGCGTTCCGGGCGGACGCGGCCCGCGCCGGCGCGGTCTCGCATGTCGCCGACTTCGTCGACGAAATGTGCGGTCTCAGCCCCGACTTCGCGAGGCTGTGGCGCGACAACGACGTCCGCAGCTATGGCGAGGGCGTCAAGCATCTGCGCCATCCCGTGCTCGGCCCGATCTCGTTCGAATATTCGGCCTTCGCCGTCGACGGCCGGCCCGATCTCGGCATGGTCGTCTACAATCCGGCAACGCCGGACGATGCCGCGCGCATCAGGGCTGTCCTCGCCAAGCAATCCGACTGACGGATTTCGCGATCTCGCCCGTTTAACTGGCATCTCTGACGCCGAAGGGGTGGGCGGTATCGTGGGCAACGTGGCTGTGAATCGGATTGTGCTGGAGGCGGCAGAGCATTTTGTGGCGGGACGGCCGGATCAGGCGGACGTGCTTTGCGCGGAGGTGCTCAAGGTTGAGCCGGATCATGTGCCGGCGCTGCACCTGGCCGCCGTTGCCGCCTTCGTCACCGACCGCGCCGCCGACGGCGCAGCGCTGCTCAACCGGGTCTTCAACATCGATCCCGACCATGCGCCGGCGCTGGCCACGCTCGGCGATGCGCTCGCGGTGAAAGGCGAGCACGCCGGCGCCGTGGCCGCGTTCCAGCGCGCGCTGCGCCGGAAGCCGGACGATGCCGGTCTCCACAACAAGCTCGGCGTGGCATTGGGCGAACTGTCGCGCTTCGGCGAGGCCGAGACCGCCTATCGCCGCGCGATCGCGCTCGATGCGCATCTGACGCGCGCGTGCTTCAACCTCGCCGTCGCGCTCGCCGAGCAGGGACGGCTGATCGAGGCGGAGGAGGCCTATCGCGCCGTGATCGCGCGCGAGCCTGCTTTTCGCGGCGTCTGGCTCAATCTCGGCAACGTCCTTGCGGACCAGAACAGGTCGGGCGATGCCGTGGCCGCCTATCGCCGCGCGCTCCAGCTTGATCCCAACGATGTCGGCTTGATCTGTAATCTCGGCGCGGCGCTCTATCGACAAGGATTGCTCGAAGAGGCCATCGTCCAGTATCGCCGTGCCATCGCGCTCGCGCCCGACGATGTCGCGGCGCTGCGCCTGCTTGGCCTTGTCCTGCATGAAGCCGGCCATTTGCAGGAGGCCGCCGAGATCTACCGGCAAGCATTCGCGCGCGATCCCGCTGATCACATCATCGCCACCAATCTCGGGGCCTGCCTCTCCGATCTCGGCGCGCTCGACGACGCCGTTGCGGCCTGCGAGCACGCGCTGCTGCTCAAGTCCGATCACGCGCCGGCCCATACCAATCTCGGCATCATCTTCGAGAAGCAGCAGCGCGTCACCGATGCGGTCGCCGCGCATCGTTGCGCGGTTGCGGCCGATCCGTCCTATGCCAAGGGCCACGCCAACCTCGCGGTCGCGCTGCGCAACGCCGGCGAGATCGACGAGGCGCTCACGGCGTCGACCCGCGCGGTCGCGCTCGATCCGGAGCAGCCGCTCGCGCAATACAACCACGCGCATTTCCTGCTGATGAACGGCCATTTCGCCGAGGGGTTCGAGGCCTATCGGTGGCGCCGCAAATGCAAGACGCTGTCGGAGGGCGATCCGACTTTCAGCGAGCCGGAATGGCGGGGCGAGCCGCTCGCAGGCCGTACCTTGCTGGTATTCGCCGAATACGGCCTCGGCGATGCCGTGCATTTCGTGCGCTATCTGTCGATGGTGACGGGGAAGGGCGGCAAGATCATCCTGCAGGTGCAGCCCGCACTCGCCTCGCTGCTGCGGCAATTGCCTGATGTCACCGTGATTCCACGCGGCGAGGCGCTGCCGCCATTCGATCTGCAATTGCCGCTGATGAGCCTGCCGCGCCTGTTCGGCACCACGCTCGACAATCTGCCCGCGGACGTTCCGTATCTGCACTCCGACCCCGGGAAGCTTTCGCGCTGGCGAGCCGTCCTTGGTCGCGAGAGGCGACTGAAGGTCGGCGTGGTCTGGGCCGGCAATCCCAGGCACAAGGGCGACGGGCAGCGCTCGCTGTCGGCCGCGGCGGTGTTGCCGCGGCTCGTGATGCCGGGCTTGCAGCTCTACAGCCTGCAAAAGGAGCCGCGCGCGGAAGACGGTGCGGTGCTGGCGGCGCTCGGCGACGACGTGATCGATCTCGCGCCTGCGCTCGGGGATTTTGCCGACACGGCGGCGGCCGTGGCAGCGCTCGATCTCGTCATCGCCGTCGACACCTCGGTTGCGCATCTGGCCGGCGCGCTCGGCCGCCCGGTCTGGATGCTCACGCCATACGCGCTCGACTGGCGCTGGCTGCGCGATCGCGAGGACAGCCCGTGGTATCCGACCATGCGGCTGTTCCGCCAGCGCAAGCCGCGCGAATGGGATGATCCGCTAATGCGTCTGACGGCCGCGCTGGCGGTGTTAGCTGTTGCGTGATTTATGTCACAGATGGAGCTCGGTTGTCTGTGTAATCTACGGATAGAGTTCGATGCGCTCTCGATGTATAATGCCTAATCAGGAGGATCCCATGAAAGCTGCGCTATTGTTTCTGCTGCTCGCCCTCTCGGTCACTGTGGTTACGGCGGTTCAAGCAGGAGTTACTCCTCCCTAACGACCGCATCGAGCAACTTTTTGGTGGAGGTCAACGCCTCTTGGACTGAGACTGCGTCGTTTGCCGTAATCCTGTCGGAGTATTTTGCCGAAAGTTCGCGTCTATCCATAATTGATCTTGAGTTTCGTACTTCTTCGAGGCCTATCTCCGCCGCGCGGAGAGCTGTTTTTAGACGGTTGTTGCGGGCTTCTGCTGAATCTTTTTTCCCGCGGGCTCGGATATACAGAAAGGCGTTCCGACTGAAGGCCTCTAGGACTTGTGCGCGGAAGAGACGCGGATCATCAAGGCACGAAAAATCGAATCCTAACAACTGCGATAAACCCGCAGTGGTGGTTTCTGCATATTTCTCTTCGTAGGAAGCATGGACCAGGGTGTTCTGAAGATACGCTAGTTCAATCGAGGCGTAAGACACATAGAGGCGTCTCCAGAGCTTTCCTTCAAGCTTGCAGTTTTCCTTATATGTTGGATCCAATTCCGTACCGGCTTTGCGGTGCAGGTTCTCAAATGCGGGAACCTTACTTAGAATATTACCTAAGCCGCGCCGTAAGAAACCCAAATTCGATAGATGTTCGTCTCTCAAGCGAGTATTGACGCTCGCTTCATCTTTTCTCAGCCACTCTTCTGTAAATGCGGCGAGTATAGATCTCGCTCGAATATTGAGCCATTGTCCGGGAGTGGCTGCGCTGTTTGGAGCGAATTCAATTTCAGCGTTGGACGAAGTTCGCTCGTGCTGAGCGATCCATTGGCTAAGAATGCTACCTGCGTTTTGATATTGGTTAACCTGCGCCATCAATCCGGCCAAGGTAATGGCCAGATACGGGCGCTCAAGGTACTCGCGATTGGCCGCCACTTGGTCTACGTCAGACTGCTTAATCCAATTTGGATTCGAAACGGCCGTTTGAAGATAAGTGCAAGAGAATGGAACGGGCGACGCAACGTCGACGTCAGAAACCAAAAATTCGGAGCGCTGCACTAACTCCGGCCCGAATCTTGGGAGCCTTGGATCTTTCGCTGCAAGCCTAAGCCTCCGATAAACATTTGCGAATCCCCGAAGGTGATCTTCTATCGCTAGTGCATCATCGGAAGTTTGTTGCCACTCCAGCAGACAGCTTAGAGGTGGTTCAATATAGTCCACCGCAAATCGGCGGACTTGGTCGAGCTGCCGCTCTAAAGCTGTATCCGATATTTTGAAGAACTCCTTCATGAACTGAACATCCGGTTCTATGAAGTAGTCATGAAGGTGCATGACGTATTCCAAGCCTAGCGAGGACTCGACACTGTTTCCGTGAGTACCTGCAGGTGAATATGAAGCCGCGCCTGGTGTTCCTCCGTGTCCCTTGTTCGCGAACGACAGCTCAGCAACACCAATTTTTACCCCGCTCAATGAATCGGCATACTTCTCGATAAAGCTTCCAACGGCATTCCCGAAAGATCCGACCACAAAGAGCACGGTCAGAGCGATTCCCGCGACAACTTGAAGCCTCGATAATTCCTTCCCACCGGGATGTCTCAGGACCGAGTTAACCCAGATCCCAAAGACCGGTCCCCACAAGAAGCCAAGGGTGATGTTGACTCGATTGCGAGATATCGCGTCGAATGGTCCAATAAGTTCGTGCAACGCTAGGAGAAGAAACAATATCAGCGATATTGAAATCGCCAGAACGATGTAGTGGAGAATTCCAGCTAACCGCGGCGTAATTCGAAGAACAGCGCCACCAAGCGAAAAGTTATAGCGCCGTTTTAGGGTTGGCGGCTTTGCAAAAGCGAGTAACTCGAAAATCGAAAACGCGAAGGCCGCCGCGGAGAGAAAACTGCCCATCGGGATAAGCTACCTCGGCAATTTCAGCGTCTGCTATGGAACAATGATGCGATAAATTGAATCGCGATATTTTTGGACTCGAGTGCGATAGCTGGTCATACCATCCCTATAAAAATCGAACATTCGACCGTAGACGTCGATTAGCGCCTCGTACAAATGTTGGTGTCCGGCTTTTCGCTCTTCTTCCGCATTAGCGCGAAAATCTTCGATTGACCGCCTAAAGAGTTCAAGGCTCGAACGTCTAAAGGTTTCAGCTGCTTCTCTATAGTCTTCTAGAGTTGACAACTTATCTGGGAGACTGTTTTCAAGTTCTCTAGTAACCAATACGGCCGAAAGTCCAGGAAGATCGTATTGGGCGATTTCCGGTACTTCGCCTTGCCCATAGCATTTGATGACTTCGATCGCGGCAACAATGTCGCATAGGTAGCTGCTTTGAGCTTTCGCAGCGCTTGGGATCGTGAGGACCAAGGTTGAAAGAACGAGTATCCATTTTGCGACTCTAGCGTTACGCCCAACAGACATTGAACGACCTCAATCCCGCGCAGCCCCAACATGCATTGGACTCTTGTCCGGCAAACTTACGGGCTCGTGGCCGGATCTTGCGAGGGCTTCATGAAAATACGCAATTTAGTTTATGTGCAATCATGGGATGTGCTCATCCCCTCGTCAAGTGCAATTGAAAGCTGCCTATTCTCGTATTGACTGAGAGGAGGTCGGCTCAACGTCTATCTTACGGCCAGGGCGCGGTTGTAGCTTTAACCTGCTCGATAAAGTCGGGTCTGTTCGTCCCTAGAACCGCTCCGGCCGGTACGGCGTCGGATCGATCGAGGGCGTCTCGCCGTTCATCATCTCCGCGAGCAGGCGTCCGGTGGCGGGGCCGAGCGTAAAGCCCTGGTGGCCGTGGCCGAAATTCATCCAGAGGCCGGGGTGGCGCGGGGCGCGACCGAGCACCGGCACCATGTCCGGTGTGCAGGGGCGGGTGCCGAACCACGGCTCCGGTTCGGCGCGCTTGCCGAGATCGATCAGCTCGCGCGCCGAGGCTTCGGCGCTGGCGAGCTGCACCGGCGTTGCCAGTGCATCCGGGCCGGTCAACTCCGCACCGGTGGTGATGCGGATGCCCTTGGCCATCGGCCCCATGGCATAGCCGCTGCCCTTGTCGACCAGCGGCAGATCGAGCGAGGCGCCGCCGCTGTAATGCATGTGGTAGCCGCGCTTGCGCACCAGCGGAATCCGGTAGCCGAACTTGTGCAGGAGATCCGGCGACCACGGCCCGAGCGTCACGACGGCGTTGGCGGCATCGATGCGGCCATTGTCGGTGTCGACCGACCATCCGGTCGCGGTCTGCTGCAGCGACTGCGCATCGCCGAGCACGATGGTGCCGCCGAGCCGCTCGAACAGATCGGCATAGGCCGTGACCAGGGCGCCGGGGTCGGACACGGTCCAGGTATCGAGCCAATGGATCGCGCCGGGGAGATCGTCGCGCAGAATCGGCTCGGCCTTGGTCAGCTCGCTGCCCGAGAGCACGCGAAAATTCACGCCGAACTCGCGGCGATCTGCTTCCGCGGCCTTGATTGAATCGTCGAGCGCGGCGGCGTCGCGAAACAGCGCGCGATAGCCGGCGCGGCGGATCAGATTGTCGGCATGGGCCTCGCGGATGAGGATGTCGTGCTCGGGCGTCGCATAGGCGATCAGCTGCGCCCAGGCGGCGATCGCCTCGCGATGCCGCTTCGGCGCCGAATGCCACCAATAGCGGAGCAGGGGCTCGACGTGGCGATGCAGCGAGGACAAGCTGTAGCGCACGTCGTTGGTGCGGCCGGTCGCGATCTTCACGAGCGAGGCGAGATCGCGCGGCATCGGATAGGGCCGTACCGCTTCCGCCTGGATCATCCCGGCATTGCCGTAGCTGGTCTCGCGGCCGGGCTCCCTGCGGTCGACCAGCGTGACGGTCCAGCCGCGTTGCCTCAGATGCAAGGCGGCGCCGACGCCCACCATGCCGCCGCCGAGAATGATTGCGCTTTGCATCGGCAGAACTCTCCTGTCAGGCTGGCTTCGGCGCAAGCTTGGGCTGCGCCGTGTTGATGGTCGTGGCGACGACGACCGACAGCGCCGTCATCGCCACCAGGAAGCCGAAGGCGGCATCGAACGATCCGGTTCCGGTCACGATGAAGCCTATCGCCGCCGGTGCGACGAAGCCTGCACTCTGGCCGCCGAGATTGACCATGCCGACGCCCGATCCGATCTGGTCGTCGCGGAGCAGTTTGGTCGGGAGCGCAATCACAGCGGCCAGCACGAAGGATTTGAAGAAGTAGACCAGCGACTGATAGGCGATCAGCACCGTGATCGTCTCCGCCTTGTACATGGCGTAGAGGAAGATGCCGGTCAACGCGGAGCTGCCGATCAGCAGATATTTTTCCCGCTCGGCAAAGAACGTGGTCATGACCCAGCCGCCGATCGCCGTCGCGAATGTCGCCATCACGAACGGGATCGGCGCCACCACGCCGACGGTCTTGAGGTCGAGCCCGCGTTGCTGCAGCAGATAGAGCGGCATCCAGGAATCCAGGCCCTTGTTGACGCAACTGAGGCCGAACCACACGACCATCAGCTGCCACAGCAGCGGATTCCTCATGAGCTCGCGCATCGGCGCGCGCTGTTCGGCCTTTGCCGATGGGCCCGTAGCCGCTTTGTCCGGGCGTCCGAGATACGGGACGAAGACGAAATAGATCACCGCGAAGACGATGCCGGCGATGCCGATCGCGTTGAAGGCGTGGCGCCAGCCGAGCCAGACGATCAACGGCGCCATGATCAGCGGTGCGACCATGCTGCCGGCATAGTTCGACGACAGCAGCAGCGCCGACATTTTGGGCCGGCTGTCCCTCTTGAATACCTCGGCGATGGCGCGAATGCTTGCCGGCGGAAAGCCGCCCTCGGCGATGCCGAAGACGAAGCGGATCGCGATCAGCGAGGTCAGCGACCAGGCGAGACTGGTGAAGGCCGTGAACAGCGACCACATCACGATGGTGACGATCACCACATATTTCGAGCCGAAGCGGTCGGAGAGCCATCCGCCCGGCACCTGCATCGCGGCGTACCCTAAGAAGAACGCGCTGATGACGATGCCGAGATCGGCAGCCTGGAGATTGAAGTCCTTGCCGATCTGCGCCAGCGCCAGCGAGATCGCGGCGCGGTCGATGTAGGAGATGCAGTAGGCCACATAGAGCAGGACGAAGGCGACGATGCCGGTCTTGCGGTTCGACAATTCGGCCATGCTGATCTCCGCTTTGCCGGCGACCCGGCGGGCTTGCCTGTTTGCTTGGTCTATTCCCAGGTGAGGAAGCCGGGCGCGGACGCCAGCGGCGGCGCCGTCCCAAGTCGCGCCAGGTCAGGCACCGGCCGGCACAATTGCGCATCGCCCGCGAACGCGGCCTCCAGGCTTGCGGCAATGGCGAGCACGATGGCATCGCCACCGCGCGGGCCAACGATCTGCAGGCCGAAGGGCAAGCCGGCTTCATCGACGCCGAGCGGAATGCTGATCGCGGGATGGCCGGGAAGCGTGACGGCATAGGCGAGCGCGAGCCAGTGGAAGTAGGATTTCGTAGGCGCCCCGTCGATCTCGGCGGGATAAAGCTCCGACCACGGCCGCGGACTGAGTGTGATCGTCGGGCTGATCAGTACGTCGCAGGTCTCGAAGAAGCTTTGATAGGCACGATAGATCCGAGTTTGCGTCGTCGCGGCACGACCGTGATCTTCGAGCGTGTAGCTCAGGCCTTCCTCGACATTGGCGCGGACATTGGGGCCGAGCATCTCGGGCCGCTCTTTGTAGTTCTTGCCGTGCATCGCCAGGAACAGGCCGGCGCGCAGCACGGCGAAGGCGTCGTCTGCGCCGGTGCAGTCCGGCGTCGCCTCTCGGCTTTCGGCGAACAGCGGCGCAAGCCTCTTCACGCGATCGCGGAACACGCGGCGGATGGCTTGCTCGGTCGGTGCGAAGCCGAAGTCTTCGGTGAAGGCAAGGCGCAGCTTGCCAAGCTCCGCGGGGCGCGGCGCGGACCAGCGCTCGGCACGGCCGCGCAGAGGCTCGCCGGGAAGCGTGTAGGCGAGCGGATCGCGGGCATCATCGCTCGCCATCACCGACAGCATTAGCGCGGTATCGGCGACGCTGCGGGCCATCGGTCCGTCGGTCGACAGATTGGACCAGCCGAAGGCGCGCTTTTCGCTCGCCACCAGGCCGTAGGAGGGACGCATGCCGACGATACCGGCATAGCCCGCGGGATTGCGCAGGGATCCCCCGGTGTCGGAGCCCGATGCGAGCGGTGCCATGCCGCAGGCGAGCGCGACCGCCGATCCGCCGGAGGAGCCGGCCGCCGAGCGCATGGGATCGAAGGGATTGCCGGTCGCACCGAAGACGGGATTGCGGGTGTTGCCGCCCGCCGCCCATTCCGGCGTATTGGTCTTGCCGAAGATGATGGCGCCCGCCGCACGCAGCCGCGCGATCGAGCCCTGGTCGGCGGCAGGGACATTGTCGCGCAACAGGGGACTGCCGTAGGTCGAGCGCATTCCGGCGGTGTCTTGCGTATCCTTGATCAGGACGGGGAGCCCGTGCAGCGCGCCATGATCCTCGCCGCGCAGGATCGCGGCCTCAGCCTTCTTCGCGGCGGCACGTGCACCCGGCTCGTCGAGCGTCACAACCGCATTGACGGCGGCATTGATGGCGCCGATGCGGGACAGGCAGGCGTCGAGCAGCTCGACGGGCGAGATCGCCCGTGCGGTCAGCAGACGGCGCAGCTCGACGGCACTCGTGTCGCAAAGTTCGGACAACGCCAGGCCCTTTCAAATTGTGAAAACGATTTAGCATATCGGAAACCGCGTTCAGCGCACCAATATTCGCCAAATCGGGGCAATTCATGCACAAATCTTGGCGTGTGTGCCCGGGAGGCACCCTGGAGAGGTATTGTGCGGCGGATCACGCCGAAAAGATTAGGCCGATCGGCCAATATTTTTTCCCCGCAGCGTGATAGACATACCGCATGAGCGAGATCACGACGCCCGAAGGTGCCAACTCCCAGCTCGGCCAATGCCTCAAGGCGGCGCGCCAGGCGCGCGGCCTGACGCTCAAGCAGGTGGCGGAGCGAACGGGCATGGCGCTGTCGACCCTGTCGAAGGTCGAGAATGGCCTGATGTCGCTGACCTACGACAAGCTGCTCCAGCTTACCTCCGGCTTGAAGATGGAGATCGCGGAGCTGTTCAATCCGGCGGTCGCAGCGCCTACGCAAGGCAGGCCGGTCACCGCGCGGCGGAGCATCAGCCGGGCCGGGCAGGGGCAGCTGATCGCCACGAAATTCTACACCTACACCTATCAATGCACCGACCTGATCGGCAAGCGCATGGTGCCGATCGTGGCCGAGGTCCGCGCGCGCTCGCTGGACGAATTCGGTCCGCTGCTGCGCCATGCCGGCGAAGAGTATTTTCTGGTGACGAGCGGACGCGTCGCGGTTCACACCGAGTTCTACGCGCCGGAGATCCTTGGCGAGGGCGACGGCATCTATCTCGATAGCACCATGGGCCACGCCTATCTCAACGCCGGCGAGGCACCGTCCGCCAAGGGCGTCTGTCTCTGCACCAGCGAGGCGCCTGATCTCTACGACCAGCTTCGCCAGATCGCTTCGCGCGAGGTGGCGCCGCTCGGTGACGACGAACTGCCGCCGCCGTAACCTTCAGGCGAGGCGTGAAATGAAAAACGCCCGGCCAGGCCGGGCGTTTTTTATTCGGACGCTGGCTCTATTCGCCGCCGCCGAAACGGCGTGACCACCAGCCGGCGCGACGCGGTGCGGCCGGCGTCTCGCTTGCCGCTTCCGGCGCAGGCTCAGGCGCGGGCGGAGCAACCGGCTCCGGCGCTGCTGCAACCGGGGTTGCCGGCTCGCTCGAGTTGCTCGACAGGAAGCTCACCTTCTCCCGGACGGTGGAGCGGCGTCGTGCCGCCTTGTCGTCGGATGCGGGCTCTTCCTCAGAGGGCGCGGGCTGCACCGGCGTTTCCACCGGCGCCTGCAACCGAAACTCGGGCTGGGACGTTTCGACCGGCGCGATATGCTCCGAATGCGCAATCGAGGGAGCTGTCTCGTTGCCGGAGCTATCGAAATCAGCGACCGCTTCGGTTGCTTCCGACGGCGGATTGCCCGTGAGCTCGTCGCCGATGGAGCCGGCGAGACCCTCCTCGCCGGTACCGCGCCGACGACGTCCACCCCTGCGACCACGCCGGCGACGGCGGTCGCCGCTACCCTGCTGCTCGCCACGGGCGGCCTGTTCTTCGCCTTCCTCGCCGTCCTGTTCGGCCTCGGCGTCCTCTTCACCTTCGCCTGCGACCGCTACGGCCCCTTCAGGAGAAGCGGGAGCACCGTCCTCGCGCGCCTCGCCGTCGCGCTGACCGCCGCGGCCACGCCGGCGGCGGCGGCGCTTGCGGCGCTGGCCGTCCTGCTCGGGCGAAGCATCGCCTGCTGCCTGCTCTTCGGAGAGACCTTCGGTTTCCTCGGTCTCGACCTCGGATTCCAGCTCCGTATCGAGCTCCTCGTCGTCATAGGCCTCTTCGGCCAGCGGCGGCGGGCTTGCGGCCGCCTGTGCCGCCAGCAGCGCCTTGGCGGCTTCGAGCGTATGCACCTGCTCGCCGCGGTCGATGACGTAGGCCTGCGGTCCGCTGACGCTGGGGTCGGCGATGACAGACAGCGAGACCTTGAAGCCGTTTTCGAGATCGCGCAGATGACCACGCTTGTGGTTCAGCACATAGAGCGCGACGTCGGTGCGGGTGCGGACCACGAGGTTATGCGTCGCGCCCTTCATCAGGATCTCTTCGAGGCCGCGCAGCAGCTGCAGCGCCACCGAGGACACCGAGCGGACATGGCCGGTGCCGCCGCAATGCGGGCAGGGATCGGTCGAGGATTCCAGCACGCTGGCGCGGATGCGCTGGCGCGACATCTCGAGCAGGCCGAAATGCGAGATGCGCCCGACCTGGATGCGTGCACGATCCTGCCGCAGGCAGTCGGACAGCTTGCGCTCGACCGCACGGTTGTTGCGCTTCTCGTCCATATCGATGAAGTCGATGACGATCAGGCCGGCGAGATCGCGCAGGCGGAGCTGGCGGGCGACCTCTTCGGACGCCTCCAGATTGGTCTTGAGCGCGGTGTCCTCGATATGGTGCTCGCGCGTCGATCGTCCGGAGTTGACGTCGATCGAGACCAGCGCCTCGGTCTGGTTGATGACGATGTAACCGCCAGAGCGCAACTGCACGGTCGGCGAGAACATCGCATCGAGCTGGCTCTCGACGCCCATGCGCGAGAACAGCGGCTGGCCGTCGCGATACTGCTTCACCGCGCTGACATTGGCGGGCATCAGCATCTTCATGAAGTCGCGGGCTTCGCGGTAGCCGGATTCACCGGCCACCGAGATCTCGTCGATCTCCTTGTTGTAGAGGTCGCGCAGCGAGCGCTTGATCAGCGAGCCTTCCTCGTAGACCAGCGTCGGGGCCTGCGACTTCAGCGTCAGGTCGCGTACCGTCTCCCACATCCGGATCAGGTACTCGAAGTCGCGCTTGATCTCTGGCTTGGTGCGGGCGGCACCCGCGGTGCGCAGGATGATGCCCATGCCCTCGGGCACGTCGAGATCCTGCACCACTTCCTTCAGGCGCGAACGGTCCTGGGCCGAGGTGATCTTGCGGCTGATGCCGCCGCCACGGGCGGTGTTCGGCATCAGAACGGCATAGCGGCCGGCGAGCGAGAGGTAGGTCGTCAGCGCCGCGCCCTTGTTGCCGCGCTCTTCCTTGACCACCTGCACCAGCATCACCTGGCGGCGCTTGATGACTTCCTGGATCTTGTACTGGCGGCGCGGGCGGAACGTGCGCTCCGGCACTTCCTCGAGCACGTCGTCACCGCCGACGGATTCGACGTGCTCCTCCTCGGCTTCCTCACCATCGTCATCGTCCTCGTCGTCTTCGTCGGCCCTCGCTTCGGCGTCCTGATGCGGCGCTTCAGTGCTCTCGCCGGCGGAGTAGACGGCATCGGCCGGCTCGGTGACGGAGGTCACGGCTTCGGCAAAAGCCTCGCCATGCGTTTCCTCGTCATGCGTTTCGAAGGCGGGAGCTTCCTGAGGCTCGGCAACGACGGCGGGCTCGGCGCCGATCGCCGCGACAGGCGCGGGCGTCTCGTCGGCATGATCATGGTCGTGATGATCGTGCGCGTCGTCATGGCCATGGTCGTCATGATCGTGAGCGTGATGGTGATCATCGTGCTCATGATCGTCATGCCCGTGATCGTCGTGATCATGTTCATGATGATCGTGGTCGTGACCTTCATGCTCGCCGCGATGCTCGGCATCGGCGTGCAGATGCTCGCCCTCATGCAGAGCGCCCTCGGCGTGCTCCGGCAGGGCCTGGCCCTCGACCGGCTGGCCGGCCGGATCGGCGAGACCCTCGACGATCTCGCTGCGGACACGTTCGCCTTGACCGCGGCGGCGGGCGTTGCGGTGGCGCGAGCGGCGGCGGCCGTGGGAGCGGTTCTCGCTCTCTTCCTCGGCTTCGCGATGGGCCTGCTCTTCGGCCTCGATCAGCGCCTGCCGGTCGGCGACCGGAATCTGGTAGTAGTCGGGATGGATTTCGCTGAAGGCGAGGAAGCCGTGGCGGTTGCCACCATATTCAACGAAAGCGGCCTGGAGCGAGGGTTCGACCCTTGTGACCTTGGCGAGGTAGATATTCCCGCGCAGTTGCTTGCGTTGCGCGGTCTCGAAGTCAAACTCTTCGACGCGATTGCCGCGGACCACGACGACCCGGGTCTCTTCCGGGTGGGTGGCATCGATCAACATCTTGTTGGGCATGTCTTAACTCTTGGCGGCGGCGGGCGCGATCGACCGTGGGCGCGAAGAGCGCTGCCGGGTGACGCGACGGTCCACCTGATTCGGGGGTGAGGGGAAGGCCGAAACGCCGTCTCTCGCGCCTTGCCGAACCGGAAGCTTCAGGACCGAAACGGCGCGCGGGAGCGTCACTCCGCAGCGTCGCGAAAGGTCCTTCAGAATTCGTCGGCACAGTCTGGCGCATCAAGCGTCGGCCCGTATGAAACATCGGGCGGCGGGGCCGCCCCTAATCAGTTGCTGTTGGCCGGGCATGGCGCGTGCGCGCTCGCCTTGGATCAAGAACCGCCCCCTTAGGGATTAAGGGATCGGGTAACTGGCCGCGTCGCTGTCAAAACTGCTCCGGAAACAGTTGGTAACCGGAAACCGTCCGCCGCCGGGGCTTGCCCCGCTCCACCTCGCTGCCGCGCACCGCGCTGGTCTTAGAGGGGAACAGAAAAACGCTGGAATTCCCAAACCTTGGGAGTTCCGGCGCTGCACCGGGAGGCTGAATGCGACACAACCGGAAATTATTGGCCGTCAGCAATCCGT
Organism: Bradyrhizobium sp. S3.3.6; assembly: GCF_040546905.1. Taxonomy (NCBI): domain Bacteria; kingdom Pseudomonadati; phylum Pseudomonadota; class Alphaproteobacteria; order Hyphomicrobiales; family Nitrobacteraceae; genus Bradyrhizobium; species Bradyrhizobium sp. S3.3.6. The sequence continues at coordinate 214,821 of NZ_JBEPOT010000002.1, forward strand.
ACATACGAGGAATGGGCCATCCGTGCAAGGGAGCGTCGCACGCCGGTCACAGTCGGACAGTTTCGTGTTTCCGTCATTAAGGATCGTTTAACCCTGTGGTTCTATTGCGTTAAAGAGGGCTGCTCGGAGGCACGGATTCGGTGGCGAGCCGCACAAATCAAAGGGTTTTGCTGGGGGTTGCGCTGCTGTGTGCCGCGGCGTCGCCGTGCGCCGATTCCTCGCGTCTGAACGCGGCCGAAAGCTCATCGCAACCCTCTGTTGCGACGACGAATTTTCCGATCGCCACCGCCGCGCGCCTGGCCGGTGACGGCAAGCAGACCCGCTTCATTCTCGACCTCGACCAGACCGTCAGCTTCCGCGCCACGACGCTCGCCGATCCCTACCGGGTCGTGGTCGACGTTCCCCAGGTCAATTTTCAGCTGGGCCCGGGCAGCGGGGCCGGGCGAGGGCTGGTCAAGGCCTTCCGCTACGGGCTCGTGATGCCCGGTGGCTCCCGAATCGTGTTCGACCTGACCGGGCCCGCCAAGATCGCCAATTCCTATGTACTCGAGGCGGCCAACGGCCAGCCGGCCCGGCTCGTGCTCGAGCTGGAGGAGGTCGACCGCGCGGCTTTCGTGCAGACGCCCGCCCCGGAGAATCGACCCGAACTGCGGCCAGCGATTGCCGCCGCGCCTCCGGCAACGATTGCTGCCGCGCCCGAATCGGCGCCGCAAAAGTCAGGGGCACCGTCCGACGGCCGTCCGGTCGTTGTGATTGACCCCGGCCATGGCGGCATCGACAACGGCACCCAGTCGAACGGCGAGAGCGAGAAGAACCTGGTGCTCGCCTTTGGCCTGGCGCTGCGCGACCGGCTGGAAAAGGCCGGCAAATACCGGGTGGTAATGACGCGGGACGACGACACCTTCATTCCGCTCAATGACCGGTCCAAAGTCGCCCGCAATCTGAACGCCGCGCTGTTCGTCTCGATCCACGCCGATGCGCTGCCGAAGGCCGAGGGCGACGCGCAGGGCGCCACCATCTACACGCTCTCGGACAAGGCCTCCGACGCCGAGGCCCAGCGCCTGGCCGATGCCGAAAATCGCGCGGACGCGATTGCCGGCTTCAATCTCGCGGAAGAGCCGACCGACGTCGCCGACATCCTGATCGATCTGACGCAGCGGGAAACGCGCACCTTTTCAAACCGTTTTGCGCATTTGCTGATGGGCGAAATGAAGTCGACCGTACGGATGCACAAGCATCCCCTGAAGTCGGCCGGTTTCCGGGTGCTGAAAGCCCCCGACGTGCCCTCGGTGCTGGTCGAGATCGGCTACGTCTCCAACAAGGGCGACCTCGAGCACCTCGTGTCCGAGGGCTGGCGGTCGCGCGCGGTGGGCTCGATGGCCCAGGCGATCGACACGTTCCTGGCCAAGCGGATGGCGACGGCGGGGGCCAGCAATTAAACAGGGAATGCCGGTTCCGATGTTAAGCCCTAGTTTGGCCACAGCGGACGCTTTATAAAACCGGCGCAGGGGGTTCCGGAATCGACGAGAATCCCGTTCGGCAAGCGTCTTTCGGTCCGGCATCGATGGTATTGAGTAGGCCGGGGAGTTCGCGACGTGAGGATGGCGTCCGTTTGGGGCGCCTTGAGGCTGATCTTGGTCTGCTCTTGGGCCGATCCAGGGATTAAACGGATAAACACATAATGCGCTTGCTTGTGCGGTTCATGGGCTTCCTGTTCGCCGCGGGAACGGTGGTGTTCCTTGTCGGTGTCGGTGCCGTGGCAGGCCTGATCTGGCATTTCTCCAAGGATTTGCCCGACTACTCTCAGCTCCAGGATTACGAGCCGCCGGTGATGACCCGCGTGCACGCGGTCGACGGCTCGCTGCTCGGCGAATACGCCAAGGAGCGGCGGCTGTACCTCCCGATCCAGGCGGTGCCGAAGCTCGTGATCAACGCGTTCCTCGCCGCCGAGGACAAGAATTTCTACGAGCATGGCGGCATCGACTACACCGGCATGGCCCGCGCCGGCCTGGTCTATCTGCAGAACTACGGCTCCAACCGCCGTCCGCAGGGTGCCTCCACGATCACCCAGCAGGTTGCGAAGAACTTCCTCCTGACCAACGAGGTCTCGTTCGCGCGCAAGATCAAGGAAGCCTTGCTCGCGATGCGGATCGAGAAGACCTACTCGAAGGACAAGATCCTCGAGCTGTATCTCAACGAAATCTATCTCGGTCTCGGCGCCTACGGCATCGCAGCCGCTTCGCTGGTCTATTTCGACAAGTCGGTGAACGAGCTCACCGTGGCGGAAGCCTCATACCTCGCGGCGCTGCCGAAGATGCCGGCGACGCTGCATCCGGTGCGTAACCGCGACCGCGCCATCGAGCGCCGCAACTACGTGATCGACCGCCTCCAGGAGAACGGCTGGATCAAGCAGGCCGACGCCGAGAAGGCACGCAAGGAGCCGCTGGCCGTCACCAACCGCTCCAACGGCGCCCACACATTCGCCGGCGAATATTTCGCCGAGGAGGTCCGCCGCGACATCTTCGAGCGCTATGGCGAGAAGAAGCTGTATGAGGGTGGCCTCTCGGTGCGCACCACGCTCGATCCGAAGATCCAAGTCATGGCGCGCAAGACCATGGTTGCCGGCCTCGTCAACTATGATGAGCAGCAGGGTTATCGCGGCGCCATGAGCAAGCTCGATATTTCGGGCGACTGGGGCGTGAAGCTCGCCGAGATCAAGTCGCTCTCCGACATCTCGCCGTGGCGCATGGCGGTGGTGCTGGAAACCAGCGACCAGTCGGCGCGGATCGGCTTCCAGCCGAACCGCGAGCTCGGCGGCGCCGTCAGCAAGCAGCGCGAGACCGGCCTGATCACGCTCGACGGCGTCAAATGGGCGAAGGCGGCTTCGGGAGCCGGGAAGGGTAGGGCTGCCACGGGTGTGTCGCAGGTGCTCCAACCCGGCGACGTGATCTATGCCGATCCGCTCTACACCAAGGAAGGACAACCGGTCGAAGGCCAATACCGCCTGCGCCAGATACCCGAAGTATCGGGCGCGATGGTAGTGATGGACCCCTGGACCGGTCGCGTGCTCGCAATGGTCGGCGGCTTCTCGTTCGACCAGAGCCAATTCAATCGCGCCACCCAGGCCTACCGGCAGCCGGGATCGTCGTTCAAGCCGATCGTCTATTCGGCCGCACTCGACAACGGCTACACGCCCTCGACTGTCGTGCTCGACGCGCCGATCGAAATCGATCAGGGCCAGGGCGCCGGTGTGTGGCGGCCGGAAAACTTTGATGCCGGCAAGTATATGGGTCCGATGACCTTGCGCAATGCGCTGCGGCTGTCGCGCAACACGGTGACGGTGCGGCTTGCGCAAGACATCGGCATGCCCCTGATCGGCGAATATGCGCGCCGCTTCGGTGTCTACGATGAGCTGCCGAACTATCTCTCCTATGCACTCGGCGCCGGCGAAACCACGGCAATGCGCATGGTCACGGCCTATTCGATGCTCGCCAATGGCGGCCGCCGCGTGAAGCCGACCTTGATCGACCGTATCCAGGATCGCTACGGCCGCACCATCTTCAAGCATGACCAGCGCGAATGCCGCGGCTGCGACGCGCCCGGCGGCTGGAAGAACCAGGCCGAGCCGCAGCTGATCGATCGTCGCGAGCAGGTGCTGGATTCCATGACCGCCTATCAGATCACCGAGCTGCTGGAGGGCGTGGTCCAAGCCGGTACCGCGACCGTCGTGAAGGAAGTCGGCAAGCCGATCGCCGGCAAGACCGGCACCACCAACGAGGCCAAGGACGCGTGGTTCGTCGGCTTCTCGCCGGACATCGCAGTTGCCATCTACATGGGCTACGACAAGCCGCGCTCGCTCGGCAGAGGCAATGCCGCAACCGGCGGCCATCTCTCTGCCCCGATCGCGCGCGATTTCCTCAAGCTTGCGCTTGCCGACAAGCCCGCGGTCCCGTTCAAGGTGCCGGCCGGCATTAAGCTGGTTCGCGTTGTCTCCAAGACCGGCATGCGCGCCGGCCCCGGCGAGACCGGCGGAACCATTCTGGAAGCCTTCAAGCCGGGTACGGCGCCGCCGGATAACTACTCCGTCATTGGCGTCGCTGATGCTGACGGCCGCGGCGCGCCGGGGGCGCCGCAGCAGCAGCCGGATTCCGGCTTCTTCATGCGGCCGGGCACCGGCGGCCTGTACTAGGGCCTAAGGATAACAACGGTGACTTGAAGCTCCGGCGGTTGCGCTTTGCAGCCGCCGCCGCTACATCCCCATCTCAATTACACGCAGATTCCGCGAGACCCGAGAACGACATGCGCGCCGAAATCGAACGGTTGGTAGAAGAGATCAAGCAGTCGGTCGGGCTGCTGAGGAGGCATCTTTGACGTCGAGAAATCGACGGCGCGCCTCGCTGAGCTGAACAAGCTCGCAGAAGATCCCAATCTCTGGAACGATCCCCAGAAAGCCCAGAGGCTGATGCAGGAGCGAACCTCGCTGGAGGATTCGCTCTCGGGCATCGGCAAGGTCGAGCAGGAGCTCGAAGACGATATCGGCATGATCGAGCTCGGCGAGGCCGAAGGCGACGCCGGTGTCGTGGCCGAAGCTGAAGCCGCACTCAAGAGCCTCAAGAAGGAAGTCGCCCGGCGCGAGCTTGAGGCGCTGCTGTCGGGCGAGGCTGATCGCTTCGACTCCTATCTCGAGGTCCATGCCGGCGCCGGCGGCACCGAGAGCCAGGACTGGGCGCAGATGCTGTTGCGCATGTACACGCGCTGGGCCGAGACGCACGGCTTCAAGGTCGAATTCCTCGAAGAGTCCGAGGGCGAAGAGGCCGGCATCAAGTCCGCGACCATCCAGGTCTCCGGCCACAATGCCTATGGCTGGCTGAAGACCGAGGCCGGCGTGCACCGGTTGGTGCGCATCTCGCCGTTCGATTCCAACGCGCGGCGGCATACGTCTTTCTCCAGCGTGCAGGTATTCCCCGTCATTGACGACAGCATCAAGATCGACATCAAGGAAGCCGACGTCCGCGTCGACACCATGCGGTCGGGCGGCGCCGGCGGTCAGCACGTCAACAAGACCGAATCCGCGGTGCGCCTGACGCATATCCCGACCGGCGTCGCGGTGGTCTGCCAGGCCGGCCGCTCCCAGCACAAGAACCGGGCGCAGGCCTGGGACATGCTGCGCGCGCGGCTTTACGAGATCGAGCTGAAGAAGCGCGAGGAGAAGGCCGCCGCCGACCAGGCCGCCAGGACCGAAATCGGCTGGGGCCACCAGATCCGCTCCTACGTGCTGCAGCCCTATCAGATGGTGAAGGACCTGCGCACCGGCGTGCAGACCTCCGACACCTCGGGCGTGCTCAACGGCGAGCTCGACGACTTCATGGCCGCGACCTTGGCACAACGTGCTTTCGGCACCACCGGCGCCGACATCGAGGACGTGGACTGATCATGCCCCGCGTTGCCTTCATCGGATTGGGGCGGATGGGCCATGGCATGGCCGGCCGCTATCTCGATGCCGGTTTTACGGTGACGCTGTGGAATCGCAGCAGGGCAAAAGCAGAAGACCTGATCGCGCGCGGCGCGCATTGGGCGACTTCGCCCGAGGATGCCGCGATCGATGCCGACGCGGTCGTGACCATGGTCGCGGATGACGAGGCCTCGCGCGCCGTCTGGCTCGGGCTCAACGGCGCGGCCAAGACGGCCAAGGCCGGCACCATTGCGATCGAGTGCTCCACCGTTTCCTATGATCATGCGCGCGAGATGGGCCGCGAGCTCAATGCGCGCGGGCTGATCTACATCGACTGCCCCGTGACGGGATTGCCGGATGCGGCCGCGGCCGGAAAGCTGACGTTGCTTGCCGGCGCCGATGCGGCCGACCTCGAGCGGGCGCGACCGTTCCTCGAACCGATCGGCTCGACCATCCGCCATTTCGGCGCAGTGGGCTCCGGCACGGTCTACAAGCTCATCAACAATCTCCTGGGCGCGATCCAGATCGCGGGTCTCGCCGAGGGCCTCGCGATCGCCGAGCAGGCCGGGCTCGACATGAAGCTGGTGCTGGACTCGATCCAGGCGGGCGTCGCCGCCAGCCCGCAGGTGCAGCGCCATTCCAAGCGCATGGTCGCCCGCGACTTCAGCGGCGCGACGTTCACGGCCGCGCTCCGGCACAAGGATGCCGCCTACGCCGTCAAGCTCGCCGAGAGCCTGCTGGCCGACAAGCCGCTGGTCTCGCGCGCCGCCGTCGAGGCCTACGCGCAGGCTAAGGCCGCGATGCCCGACGACGACGAAGGCAGGATGATCGAGCTAGTGTCGCGGCCGAAAGGCGCTGTCTGATCGCCGACGCTTCCAAGCACGAACGCGGCCCGACCGCCGGGGACGGTCCGTTGATTTGAGCTGCTCTATTGCTCGAAGGTGCGCAGGCCCGCCACACCGGAATCCGTTCGGATCATGCGTCCCTTCTTCCCATCGTCGGTCAAAAAGACGTCCCAGTGCGCCGTGCCACCTGGTTGACCTTCGAGGGTCATCACGCCGGTGCAGTCCTGATCAATCGTGTACGTACCATTCAGAGCTTCGCGTTGAACGATCGCATGGCGCAGCGAGGTCTGTTTGCCTGAAAACTTTCCCGCCCCGTCAAAGTCGAACGCACCGTAATGATAGTTCGTGCCCTGGCCAGTAAATACGTAGCGGCCCTGGAGCTTCTCGACCGAGCACGTCTGCGGTGCTCCGTGAGCCATTGGGCCGACCAGCAAAGAATACCCCAACATCAGACTTGCGCCCATTATGCCGCTTGTGAGACTTAATTTCATCGCTTCGCCCTCCATACCGTATCGGCGGTGGAACTACACGTCAAGATTGCGGCAGAAAGGAGAACTCGTGCTACTCAGGAGTGTGACGCTGGCTGAGAGCGTGCTCGAGTTCCTCTCTCAACCAAAACGAAAACCTCCTAATCGGAGCCATATGACATGGGGCAGCCTCGATCGGAGCGCGGTCTCGGCATGGCCCTCGTTACCGCGGCGGCGATTGCCTGGAGCACGGCGCCGTTTTTCACGCGGCTTTTGCCGTTCGATCCCTGGACCATCCTGTTCTGGCGCGGCCTGTTCGGCGGCGGTCTGATCTCGGTGCTTCTCGTCCTGATGCAGGGGCCGGGCGCGTTGCGGCAATTGGTGGTGCCGGGACGCGGCGGATTGCTCGTGGCGTCGTTATCTGCGCTCGGCATGATCTCGTTCATTCCCGCGCTCCAGATGACCGATGTCATGAACGTCGCGGTGCTGATCGCGACCCAGCCGTTCGTGGCGGCGGCGCTGGCGTGGCTGTGGCTCGGCGAAGCCGCGAGATGGCGCACCCTGATCGCGAGCCTCGTTGCCTTTGCCGGCGTCGCCATCACCGTCGGCGGCATCAGAGCCGGCGCCGATATCGGCGGCGTGGCCCTGAGCTGCCTGATGGTGCTCGCGATCTCGGCCATGACGGTCGTCGTTCGGCGCCACAAGGAGACCTCGATGGTTGCGGCGGCAGCACTGTCGAACTTCATCGGCAGCCTCGTCAGCCTGCCGTTCGCCCACGACATCGCCCATGTCGGCGGCAACAGCCTTGCGATCCTTGCGATGTTCGGCTGCCTCCAGGTCGCGCTCGGCCTGACCTTCTACATGCTCGGCTCGCGCCTGCTGCCTTCGGGCCAAGCCTCCCTGATCGCAACGCTGGAGACGCCGCTGATGGCGTTCTGGATCTGGGTGGGATTTAGCGAGGTGCCGGCCGTGCATGCGCTCATTGGCGGGGCACTGGTGATCGGGGCAGTGATCACTGATATTGCAGGCGACGCCCGCTTTCGCCGATCGTCATGAGCCTCGTCTCGTCGGAAATCGGGTGGCGAGATGCGTCGCGCTGGCCTAGGCGGCAGGCCCGACCGCCGAGGTAAGACGCATGCCTTTGAATGAAAACCGGATCGACGCGCGAGACTGGTCGCTGCTTGCGGTCCTCTCGATCCTCTGGGGCGGGTCGTTCTTCTTCAATGGCGCGGCGTTGCGGGAGTTGCCGCCGCTGACGCTGGTGTTTTTGCGCGTTGCCCTTGGCGCGGCCATTCTGCTGCCGTTGCTGCGTGTGCAGGGGATCAGCTTTCCCAAGGGCGCGAGGGGCTGGCGAGCCTTTGTCGTGATCGGGCTGCTCAACAACGTCATTCCGTTCTCGCTGATCGTGGCCGGCCAGACTTTCATTCCGAGCGGACTGGCGTCGATCCTGAATGCGACCACGCCGCTGTTCACTGTGCTGGTGATGGCGGCGGCGGGTGAAGAGGCGTTGCAGGCGCGGCGGGTGGCCGGCGTGGCGCTGGGCCTCGCCGGCGTGGTCATCCTGCGTGGGTGGGGTGTCGAGTCGCGCGCCGGGCAGGGGTTCGGCATCCTGCTCTGCCTTGGCGGCGCGCTCAGTTATGGTTTTGCGGCGCTCGCCGCGCGGAGGCTGCTGAAGGACTCACCGCCACTGGGAACGGCCACGTTTCAGCTGATGGCGTCGACTGTGATGATGGCGATCGTCGCCGGTGCAGTGGAGCAGCCGTGGCGTCTTCCTGTTCCGGGTCTGGCGACCTGGCTTGCCGTGCTGGGCCTCGCGGCGCTCTCGACGGCGCTCGCCTACATCGTCTTCTTTCAGATCATACGACGCTCAGGCGCGAGCAATGTGATGCTGGTGACGCTGCTCATTCCCGTGACCGCCATTCTTCTGGGATGGCTGGTGCTGGGCGAGCCGATCTCCATGCGAGAGATCGCCGGTGCGGTCGTCATCGGCAGCGCGTTGATCGTGATCGACGGACGGGCTGTGAGAATGCTGCAGCGCGTGGGTTAAGTTCCTGAGCCAGCGTTTCACTCCGCGGAAAATCCTGCCGCTTGCCAGTCGCCGGCCGCCTTGCGACACTCCCCTCAAAACAAGACTACATAGGGGAGAGAACGATGCCGGGTCGTCGCAAAAGCCTTGCTGCCCTTGCCATGCTTACTGCCGGAGTGCTCGTCACGACACCGGCCGTGGCAGAGAAGACATACGATCCCGGCGCCAGCGACACCGAAATCAAGATCGGCAACATCATGCCCTATAGCGGACCGGCGTCGTCCTATGGCGTGATCGGCAAGACCGAGGCCGCGTTCTTTCGGATGATCAACGATCAGGGTGGCATCAACGGCCGCAAGATCAACTTCGTCAGCTATGACGATGCCTACTCGCCGCCGAAGGCGATCGAGCAGGCGCGCAAGCTGGTCGAGAGCGACGAGGTGCTGCTGATCTTCCAGGCACTCGGCACGCCCTCGAATTCCGCGATCATGAAATACATGAACGCCAAGAAGGTGCCGCAGCTCTTCGTCGCCTCCGGCGGCACCAAGTTCGGGGACCCGAAGAACTTTCCGTGGACCATGGGCTTTCAGCCGAACTACCAGAGCGAGGGGCGGATTTACGCAAAGTACATTCGCGACAATTTCCCGAACGGTAAGATCGCGGTGTTCTGGCAGAACGACGACGCCGGCAAGGACCAGTTCAAGGGCCTGAAGGACGGGCTCGGCGACAAGGCCAGCATGATCATCGCCGACAAGGCCAGCATGATCATCGCCGACAAGTCCTATGAGGTCAGCGATCCCTCGATCGACTCGCAGATCGTCGCCTTGCATGATTCCGGTGCCGACATCTTCTTCTCATGGGCAGCGCCAAAGGGCTCGGCGCAGGCGATCCGGAAGGTCGGCGAGCTCGGCTGGAAGCCAAAGTTCTTCCTGGCCAACACCGCGACCTCGGTCGCCTCGGTCCTGAAGCCTGCCGGCCTCGACTATGCCAAGGACATCATCTCGACCGTCTATCTGAAGGATCCGACCGATCCGACCTGGGACAAGGATCCGGCCGTGATCAAATGGCGCGAATTCATGGACAAATATTACCCTGACGGCGACAAGGCCAATTCCAACAACATCTACGGATACGTGCAGGCCGAGGCGATGGCGCAGGTCCTGAAACAGTGCGGCGACACGCTCACGCGCGACAACGTCATGAAGCAGGCGGCCAACCTGAAGAACTTCCACACCGACCTGATGCTGCCCGGCATCATGGTGAATACCTCGCCGGACGATTATTTCCCGATCGAGCAGATGCAGCTGATGCGCTTCAACGGGCAAGCCTGGGAGCTGTTCGGCGACGTCATCACCGGCGAGGTCGGTCACGAACGCAGCCAGTAGTCAGGGTCGGGCGTTGCGCGGTCGAAGCGTGGCGACGGTCATGCCGATTGCGCCGCGACGAGGCGTTCCGGGGCCAAATGTTGCCCGAGGAAATCGCGGGCCTGGGTCTGGTAGCCGAAACGCTCGGCAAGCTCGGAGCGGCGCGCGCGGATTCGGCCACGACATTCCTCCTGCCGCGCCAGCACGCGGGTGACGGAGGTCACGATCGACTCGGTCGCAAACGGATCGAAGTAATCGGCGAGCTCGCCCGCGACCTCGCGGAACACGGCTATGTCGGAGCAGAGCACGGGCGTGTTCGCAGCCAGCGCCTCGATGATCGGCACGCCAAAACCTTCGGCGAAGCTCGGCATGATCAGGCCATGCGCGTCCGCGATCAAAGCGGCCTTCTCGTGCTCGTCGACATAGCCGGCGAAACGAATGTTTGGCGGAAGGTTGCGCATCCGGCTGATCTGGCCGGCCAGGCCGATCACCACCAGATCGGCCTGGGGGATGTTGCGGAACGCGCGAATGACGGTGGCGACGTTCTTGCGCGGCTCGTTCGAGACGATGACGACAAAGCTCGGCCGCCCCGGACGCCCCGACGGGGCTGGGAGGTGCAGGACATCCGGGGCGTCGAACCGGGTGCGGGGATACACGACCCGCGCCGGCAGGTGCGCAAATTGCGGTAACAGATCCCTGAACCGCATCATGCTATAGTTTGAAACGAAGGCGAGCTCGTCGGCCTGACGCAGGCTGGTGAGCAGCCGTGACAGGAACAGCCGCGTTGCGACGTCGCTGAGCTTGAGATCGGTGAGCGGCAGCAGATCGTGCACGACGCAGATCACCTTGGCATCCGGCCTGCGTTTCACCGACACCCGTGTCGGCGTGTCGATGACGATGACGTCATAATTGCGCGCGTCGATCCGTGGCGGCGGCAGCAGGAAGAAGGCCGAGGAGTCCTGATAGCTGTAGAATCCGGGCTCGAGCTGGAAGTCGCGGAACAGCTCGAGGTGGCGCAGATCCGGCGGGATGTATTCGAGCGCCGCAGTGCTGTTCTCGATCAGCCGCGCGTGCAGGCCGCGCAGGCCGATCGCACGCAGGAAGCAGGCGATATAGTCCAACGACACCGACATGGTGGCCTTGTGGCGGACCCAGTCGAGCGTGCGCCGCAAGCCGCTGCGCGTCGCCGGCTCGCTCATGTTGATCTCGTCGAGGAATCGATAGAGCGCCAGGAGCTCGATATTGCGCGACTGCGTCGGGAACAGCTTTGTGCGCCGCTCGCGCCGGCGCAGCTTGCGGTAACGCCGCGTGGTCTCGACCAGCAGGGTGAGATCATGGCCTTCGGCTGCGAGCGAGCGCATCAATTCGCGGGTGAAATGGAAGATGCCGCGCTTGTGGTTGGGCTCGCCGAGCGCCTCGGACACGACAAGGATGTTCTGTTTCATGCGCGTTGCTCGCGGAGCTCGAAGGAAAAGGGCGACGGTGGCTCGACCGCGACGGTCGAGGCGATGCGGCCGTGGTCGAGATTGATGATGCTGGTGCAGGTGCGGCGCAGCAGCGGCTGGTCGTGCGAGGCGATGATCACGATCGCGGCCTGCGAGACCAGGTTCTGCAGCCGCCGCTCGGCCTTCCCGGCAAAATGCTCGTCGACCACGCTCAGCCATTCGTCGAGCAGGAGGATGTCGGCCGGAAAGGCGGTCGCGGTCGCGAACAGCACGCGCATCAGCATGCCCGAGGAGAACATCCGCAACGGCAGCCGCTGCATGCGCTCTTCGAGCTCGGTGAAGGCCCAGATCTCATCGAGCACGGCGCGTGTCGGCTTGCGGCCGCTGATCCGCAGCAACAGGGCGATGTTGTCCTCGGCGATGAAGTCGAGGTTCACGCCGGCATTGAGGCCGAGCAGGGGCACGACATTGCCGCTGACCGCGACGCGGCCGCTGCTCGGCGGATAAACCCCGGCGATCAGCCGCAGCAGCGTCGACTTGCCGGAGCCGTTGGGGCCGGCAAGCCCGATGCGCACGCCGGCCTCGGCTTCGATCGTGACATTGTCGACCGCGCGGATGATCCGCGTCTCGCCCTTCTCGCGGATGAGGTGGCCGAGCAGGCGCCGCTTCAGCGAGAAGTCGTAGGCACCGTAGAGGGGATAATCGAGACAGACATTGTGCAGGTTGATCGAGGCCATCGGTCAGATCCAGAACGCGGCTTTGCGCAGATGGACCAGCGTCAGCACGCTCGCACCGAGCAGCAGCGCCAGCGCCACCAGGACATAGATGATGCTGGTCGCATCGACATGGCCGCCGGCCAGCGGCTCGCGCCACACCGCGAACAGATGGGTCAGCGGATTGAGCCGCATCACGGTGGAGCGGTGATTGATCATGTCGGCGGACCAGATCACGGGCGAGGCGAGGAAGGCGAGCATCAGCGTCGATTCGATGATCGGCTTGAGGTCGCGATACCGCGTCGCCAGCGCGCCGAGGACGAGGCTCAGGCCGAAGGTGCAGATCACGAACAGCGACAGGCCCGGGAGCGCTGCGAGCGCGCCGGAGAGATCGTGCGGCGTCAGCAGCAGCCACAGCAGGAGCGGGACGCAGGCATTGTGCAGGGCGAACAGCCCCTGGCGGAACGTGCATTGCAGAAGGAAGATCACCGGCGGCAGCGCCCGGTCACGGATCAGGCTCGCGGAGTTCTGCAGCGCCGTGGTCGCATCGAGCACCACGCTGTTGAGAAAGGTCCAGGCCGTCATCGACAGGGCCAGCATCGGCAGCCGCGCCAGCATGTCGGCGTTCGACATCTGGCCGATCACCGAGCCGAGCACGGCGACCACGATCGCCATCTGCAGCGACATCCAGAACGGACCGAGCAGCGAGCGCACATAGCGGTGGCGCATGTCGGACCAGGCCAGCGCTGCAGCGATCCGCAAGCTGTCGAGCCAGCCCGTTGGCTGCGGCGCCTCGGCGACGGGCGCGGCATCGCCGCAGGGGGCGGTGACGGCCGCGCGGTAGACGGATTCCATGCCTTCCCTGAAGGCGGTGGCGGAATAGCGGCTCACGGCGCGGGTCCGGGCCGAAAGCCCCATGCGGCGGCGGCGCTCGGGATCGCTGATCAGTGCGTCGATGGCTTCACCGAGTTTCTCGGTGTCGCCCGGCGGCACGGTGATCGCCTCCATGCCGTGACGGGCAACACGCGGCACCGCCGTGTCGAGCGCGGTGTTCACAACGGGGCGGCCGGCGGCCATGGCTTCGAGCTGGGAGAGGCCGAAGGTCTCGGCATTGGTGACGGACGGCATCACGAAGACGTCGGCCAGGCACATCAGCTTGATGCGCTCGCAGTCACTGACGGAGCCGAGCAGGCGAACGCGGTCGCCGAGGCCAAGCTCGGCGATCAGCTGCTCGAGCCGGGGCCGCTCGGCACCTTCGCCGATGATCCAGGCCTCGAACTTACGGTTGACGGCTGCGCGGATCAGCACGTCATAGCCCTTGTAGGGCACGAGCCGGCCACAGGCGAGCACGAGGCGGCCGCGATCGTTGACGTGGTGTGGCTCGATCTTCGGCCAGTCATAGACACTGGTGTCGATGCCGAACGGCACGACATGGCATTTGTCTTCGAATTCCCGCAGCAGCGGCGTCTCGTCGACCAGGACGCGGTCGGAGACGATGATCGACTTGGCGCGGCGCAGCGTCCGCCGCATCAGGGGCTCGATGAGCCAGCGCAGACCCGAATGGGTGATGATGTCGGCATGCCAGTGCACGACCAGCGGCCGGTTGCGCCCGAAGCCGAGGGCGAAGACGAGGTCGGCGAGCGGGAAGGGCGCATGCAGCGCCAGCAGATCGTGCTCGGCGATCTTCTGCCACAGCCGCCAGGGATAGGCGGGCGCGGCCGGCAGCGACATCACATTGCCGAACGAGCGGACACGCTCGACTGGCACGTCGTTGACGATGATCGCGCGCCGGTCGGCCGATTGCGAGCAGGTCAGCACGGCGGAGGCGAAGGTGTCCTTCAGGCTGGCGCAGATGTCACGGATCACCGTGAGCGTGCCGCCAAACAGGTCGGGATAGTAGATCTTGAAGATGTGCAGCACCGACGGACGGCGCGGGGTGTCGCTTGTGTGATGCATGATGGCGTCAGCCCGCGAGCAGTGCTGCGACGAACGGTGCGGCCAGCACCGAGATGAAGATCACGCCGCGCAGCAGCGCCGGCAGCAGCGGCTCGATCGCGCCGGCCCGGCTCCGGTCGGGAAACGGCACAGCACGCAGTGAGCTGGAATTGCGGACCAAGCGGTCAGCCATGGTGTTGTCCCTTTACCTCGCGCCCTCAGTGAGGTTCCGTATATGTGGGAAAATTTACCACGTCAATCGCGAAACTGAAAGATGTGGGATTGTGTCCCACGTATGGCGCGGGTACAATTCAGACATGAATGCCAGGTCCGGGCCTAAAGCGGCGGCTCCAGAGCCGAATGCCGCAGCAAAGCTGCACGCGCCGCTGGCGCGGCTGCTGCGCCCGCTCGTGCGGCTCTGTATCCGCACTGGCATGACCTTTCCGGCACTGGCGCAGCTGCTCCGCGAGCTCTTCGTCAACGTCGCCGAGCATGATTTCGCGCTCGAGGGCAAGGAGCAGACCGACAGCCGCGTCAGCCTGCTCACCGGCATCCACCGCAAGGAGGTGGCGCGGCTGCGCGGCGCCGGCGCACCGGTGCACGAGACGCCGGCGGCGCTGTCGTTGACGAGCGCGGTGATCGCGCGCTGGCTCGCCGCGCCTGAGTTCACCGATGCGAGAGGCGAGCCGCTGGCCTTGCCGCGCACGGCCGAGGGCGATGCGCCGTCATTCGAGCAGCTCGTCGCCTCCGTCACCAAGGACGTGCGCCCGCGCGCAGTGCTCGACGAATGGGTCGACCGCCAGCTCGTCACCATCAATGCGGCCGACGAGATCGAGCTTGTGGAGGCGGCTTTCGTCCCGAGTGGCGCGGACGACAGCAAGTGGCACTATCTCGGCCGCAATCTGCACGACCATATTGCGGCCGCCGCCGAGAACGTATCGGGGCCGGCGCCGCGCTTCCTCGAGCGCGCGGTGCATTACAACAACATCTCGCCGAAGCTTGCGAGGCGCCTCGAGGCACGCTCGCGCGAGCTCGCGATGGATGCGCTGAAAACCGCCAACCGCGAGGCCAATCGCGCGCTTGCCAAGGACAAGGGCGGCGACGCGCGCTGGAACTTCGGCATCTACATCTACAGCGAAGACGCCGACGAGGATGGCGAGGCCAAGGACGTCAGCAAGGAAAACGGCAAGGATAATGGCAAAGAGGGCAGCTCCTGATGAGCCGGCCGCCGCTGATCTCGCGCCGACTGCTGCTGACCGGATTCTGGCTCGCCGGAACGGTGATCGCGCGTGCGCAGGTCAAGCGCGGCACGGATCAAGGCATCGGCGGCACCGGAATCACGCGCGGTGACGATCATGGCATCGGCGGCACCGGCATCGTCGGCGTGATCCAGCGTTTCGGCAGCATCTACGTCAATGGCGAGCGGGTCACCTATGCGAGCGACGTGTCGGTGCGCATCGACGGCGAGGCGGCGAGCCCGAAGGCGCTGCGCATCGGCCAGCTCGCCCGCGTGGTCGCGACGCGGCAGGCCGACGGCACGCTCGTCACGCGCAACATCGCGATCGCAAGCGAGGTCTCCGGGCCGATCGAGCAGGTCAAGGGCAATGAGCTGACGGTGTTGGGCCAGAAGGTCGTCGCGGGCAGCAAGGAGAGCAAGCTCCGCGCCGGCACGCAGGTCGCCGTCTACGGCCTGCGCCGGACCGACGGCGTGATCGTTGCAAGCCTGGTCGAGCCTCGGAAGGACGCAGCCGAACGCGTCACGGGCCTGGTCGAGCGCGGGCCCGACGGGCTGCGTATTGGCGGGTTGAAGCTGAGCGGCGTCGATCCCTTGCTGGTCGGCCAGCGCGTCCAGATCGAGGGCAGCGCGAGCCAGGGCGCGATGCAGGCTGCGCGCACGCGCATCGACGATTTCTCGGATCTCGTCGGCGCAAGCCGGCTCTCGATCGAGGCCTATGTGCAGCGTGCGGGCTCCAGCCTGCAGCTCGGCTCCGGCTTGGTGGCCCGCGACAGCTCACGCTTCGGGCCGGCCGCCGGTGAAGCGCGCATGGTCGTCAATGGCGTGTTCGATCGCTCGCGCGGCTTGCAGGTCGAATCGACGCAAGCGATCGGCCCGGGACCGGGCACGCCTCAGCCAGGCGGCGGCAGTCCCGGCCGGTCACCCGGCGGCTCGATCATGCATCCGGACCGCGGCACGCCGAACCCGGGTAACAGCCGGCCGGGCGGACCAGCTGCGCCCGGATCTAATCCTGGTGCAAACCCAGGCCCCGCGCCAACAGGACCGAGCGGCCCGTCAGGCCCCGGCGGTATGGGCTCGCCCGGTGGGCCGATGGGCCCCGGTGGCGGAATGGGTGGTGGCGGCTTAGGCGGTCCCGGCGGCGGGATGGGCGGCGGCCGGCGCTAGGGATGAAAATAAGAGGGCCCTAACGCGCCCTCGATAGAAAGGAGCGCAGACGGTCGTGACGCGGATCATCAAGGACCTCGGCCGGTGCACCGCTTTCGACGATCCGACCCTTGTCCAGAAACCAGACTGTGTCCGCGACTTCGCGCGCAAAACCGATCTCGTGCGTGACGACAACCATCGTCATGCCATCCCGCGCCAGCGTCCTCATCACCCGCAGCACCTCGTTGACCATTTCCGGGTCGAGCGCGCTGGTCGGCTCGTCGAAAAGCATGACGTCCGGATCCATCGCGAGCGCGCGCGCGATCGCGACGCGTTGCCGCTGTCCGCCGGACAGGCGCGACGGCAAGGCGTCGGCCTTGTCTGCCAGGCCGACGCGGTCAAGCTCGCTCATGGCGCGGTCTCTGGCCGCAGCCTTGCGCATCTTTCGGAGGCGTTCCAGCCCCAGCGTGATGTTGCCGAGGACAGTGAGATGCGGAAACAGGTTGAACGCCTGGAATACGAAGCCGACGCGCTGACGCAAACGGTTGATATCGACACCACGCCCGGCGACGTCCGCTCCCTCGAACAGCACTTGTCCGCCTTGAATGGCTTCCAGGCGCGTCACCGCACGAATGAGCGTCGATTTGCCGGAGCCCGATGAACCGAGCAGTGTGACGACCTCGCCGCGTTTCACCTCGCCCGTCACGCCGGCCAGGACCTGGTGCTGGCCAAACCATTTTTCGACGGACTCGAAGCGGATCATGGCTGCCCTCATGCCGGCTGGGCGCCGAGCCCACCGCGTTCGGCGGTCAGCCGCCGTTCCAGCCAGCGGGCCGCCGATGTCAGGGTGAAGCAAAGCGTGAAATAGGTCAGCGCAAGCAAGCCATACACCTCGAACGGTTGCGTCATGAGCTGGTTGTTGACCTGGCTTGCCGCAAAGGTCACCTCGTTGGCGCTGATGACGTAGCCGAGCGAGGTCTCCTTGATCGTGGAGACGAACTGGCTGACCAGGCTTGGCATCATGTTGTGCAGGACTTGCGGCAGGATGATCTTGAAGGTGGTCGGAAAGTAGCCGAGGCCCAGGGCCTTTGCCGCCTCAACCTGGCCTTTCGGCAGGCCTTCGATCCCGGCCCGGATAATTTCCGACAGATAGCTCGCCTCGTAGACGATAAGTGCGAAGAGCAGCGTCTCGACGCCTCCGACCGTGTGTCCAATCAACAGCGGCAGCGCGAAATAGGTCCAGAAGATGAACATGATCAGCGGCAGGCCGCGCACGATGTAAACCACGGCGGTGGCCGGTCCGCGAAGCCAGCGACGCGCACTGAGACGCGCCAGCGCGAGCGCAATCGCGACGGGAAAGCTGAGAGATAAACCAGCCGCGGCGAGGAGCAGCGTCATGGCGAGGCCACCGACGGGGCCGTGCGGATATTGCCCGATCAGAAACAGAAGCCAGTTGTCCTCGAGGATCTCCAGCATCAGCGGATCTCGAGTTTCAGCCGCCGATCAGCGAAGCTGCCGAGCGCCATGATCGCGAAGGAGATCGCTAGATAAAGGATGGTTGCGACAGCAAACGCCTCGAACGTCTTGAACGTGTAGCTGTCGACCTCACGCGTGCGATAGGTCAGCTCGCCGACGCCGATCGCCATGGCGAGGCTGGTGTTCTTGAACAGAAGCAGGGTCTGGTTGATCAGCGGCGGGATCACGATGCGCAGCGCCTGCGGCAGGATCACGTAGCTCATCGCCTGGAGGTAGTTGAACCCGATCGAGCGCGCGGCCTCGTATTGCGTCTTCGGGATCGAGCGAATTCCACTGCGCAAATCCTCGGTGATATAGGCCGCGCTGGCGAGGCCCAGCGCCACCATCGCGAGAAGAAACTCGCTGTGGTGGCTGTTGACCCACATGCGGATGGCGCGAGGCAACAGTTGAGGGACGCCGAAATACCAGACCAGGATCTGAACCAGCAGCGGAACGTTGCGATGATATTCGACGTAACCCGCGACCAGCCATTCGAGCGGCCTGAACGGAAGCATGCGGACCAGCGTCAGGATGATCCCGATCGTCATTCCGAGCAGCCAGGCCGCTACGGTCAGCGCGATCGTCGTCGCCAGTCCCCAGATGAACCAGTCCAGATATTGGCCGGTCAGGACTGCGGCCGGGTCGAAGACATAGCCCATCGTAAGATCATGCACTCCGGATGTTCAGTTTCGCGCTCGATGTGAGGGGATCAGCCCTTGATCTCCTCGATTTTGAAATCCCGCTTCATGTCATAGACGGTTCCCGGCCCGAACCACTTAGCAAAAATCTTGCCGGCTTCTCCCGATGCATCCAGATCGGCCAGCACCTTGTTGACCTGATCCTTGAAAGCCGCTTCGCCCTTGCGGACGCCGAGCCCCCAAGGTTCGAGGAAGACCGATTTCTCGACGATCGACATCGGCGAGGACGCCTGCGCCTGTTTGCGGAGCTTCACCAGGATCAGCTCCGAGGCGCAAAAGCCATCGACCTTTCCCTGAACGACCGCAAGAAAGGCCGAGGATGAATCCTGAAAAGTCACAGTTTCTGCCGTTGGTATGACACGCCTGACGCCCTGTTCCGAGGACGATCCCTTGAGGGCGCTAACCCGCTTGCCGGAGAGCTGATCGAGCGTCGCGATGCCGGAATCGGCAGACACCAGCACCTTCTGCTCGCTGACAAAGTACGAATAGCTGTAGTCGATCTGTTGCGCGCGTTCCTTCGACCAGCCGAGATTGGCCGCGAGGATGTCGACCCGGCCCTGTATCAGCTCGGGGATACGTGCCTCAACGGCCATCGGCTTGATCTCGAGCGCGACACCGAGCGACTCCGCGACCTTGCGGCAGATGTCGATGTCGTAACCGACGATTTCACGCGTCTTCGGATCCTGGAAGCTGAACGGCTCGGCCGTGCCGAGCGTTCCACAGACCAGCTTGCTGCGGGCCTTCACATCGGCAAGCTCGTCGGCCTTTGCGGCGCCGACGACCCCGGTGAT
Organism: Bradyrhizobium sp. S3.3.6; assembly: GCF_040546905.1. Lineage (NCBI taxonomy): Bacteria > Pseudomonadati > Pseudomonadota > Alphaproteobacteria > Hyphomicrobiales > Nitrobacteraceae > Bradyrhizobium > Bradyrhizobium sp. S3.3.6. The sequence continues at coordinate 234,452 of NZ_JBEPOT010000002.1, forward strand.
CAACAGGAGTCCGGCGGTGGCGATCTGGAACAATCTCATGGCTGTTTCCTTCATCCTTCTGCAACTAGCGCAAGGCCGCACAGATTCGCGCCAGCCGTGTGCAGGCTTCCTCGATCTTCGGCAATGAGGTCGCGATGGACATGCGCAGATAGGATGACATGCCATAGGCCGTGCCATCGATCACTGCGACGCCGGCGGCATCGAGGAAGTGCATGACGACGTCCAGATCGGTCTTCAGGGTCTTGCCTTCGGACGTGGTCTTCCCGATCAGGCCGGCGCAAGACGGAAACACATAAAAGGCGCCGTCGGGCGGAAGGCAAGAAAGGCCGGGAATGCCGTTCAGCAAGGCGACCGCACGATCGCGGCGAAGGCGATACATCTCGCGGGCCTCAGTGACAAAACCCTGATCGCCTTCGAGCGCTGCGGTCGCCGCCGCCTGGCTGATCGCGGACGTGCAGGACGTCGACTGCGACTGGATCGTGTTCATGGCGGCGATGAGCTCTGCGGGCCCCGCGCCGTAGCCAAGCCGGAAGCCAGTCATGGCATAGGTCTTGGAGACGCCGTTGACCAGCAGAGTCCGTACCCTCAGCCGAGGCTCGGCGGCAACGATGCATGGAGTTGCCCCGCCGTCGAAGCGGATGTGCTCGTAAATGTCGTCGGTCATGACCGCGACATGGGGATGCCGCAGCAGCACATCGGCGAGCGCGCCGATCTCGGCGGCGGAATAGAACGCGCCCGTGGGATTGCACGGAGAGTTCAGAATGAGCCAGCGCGTTTTGGGCGTGATCGCTGTTTCCAGAGCCTCGGCCGACAGCCTGAAGCCCGCGTTCTCGCCGCAGCTCACGGTCACCGGCGTTCCGTCGCAGGCCTCGACCATGTCGGGGTACGAGACCCAATAGGGTGCGGGGATGATCACCTCATCTCCAGCTCCGAGGGTGGCGGCGAGTGCGTTGTAGATGACTTGCTTGGCGCCGCCGCCGACGGAGATCTCGTTCATGGCATAGCGAACGCCGTTCTCGCGGGCGAGCTTTTCGATGATCGCCTTGCGCAGTGTCGGCGTTCCGTTGACTGGCGTGTAGCGCGTCTCTCCCGCTTCGAGCGCGGCCGCAGCCGCTTCGCGGATATGCTTCGGCGTATCGAGATCAGGCTCGCCGGCCGTGAGATCGATGACGTCGCGTCCCTCGGCCTGGAGCTGGCGGACCCGATCCCGCGCGACCATGCTTGGCGATGGTTTGATCCGTTGAACCCTCGGGGCGAGGGCGATGGCACCAGCGCGGCTCATGACGTTGCGCCTTGGGCAGGAGCGTTGCCGGTGCCGATATAGGAATTGTCGACGCGGCCTTCTCTGATGGCCGCCAGTGCGCCGGCCTCGCGCACTTCCTGCTGTCTGACTCGGTCGAGTAGCTCCGGGGCAACGGATCGGTCGAAGGCCACGACACCATCCTCGTCGCCGAGAATGACATCGCCCGGCATCACCACCATGCCGTCGATCGAGACCGGCACGTTGATCTCTCCGGGGCCTGATTTGTAGGGACCGCGATGTGTGACACCGCGCGCGAAGCAGGGAAAGCCAGCTTCGGCGAACGCAGCGACGTCGCGAACGGCGCCGTCGATGACGAAGCCGGCGACTCCCATCGCCTTCGCGCGTGTCATCATGATCTCACCGACCAGGGCCTGGTTGAGATCGCCGCCGCCATCGACCACGAGCACGTCGCCTGGCCGGAGCAGCTCATAAGCCTTGTGCAGCATGAAATTGTCGCCGGCACGAGTCTTGACGGTGATCGCGGTGCCGATCAGGTGCCCGTTGCCATGGAACGGGCGGAGCGTTCGGGTGCCGTGCAGCCGGTTCATGTTGTCAGATACGATCGCGACCTGCGCCGCCGCAAAGTCGGCGATGATTGCAGGCGGGACCGAGGGCGGTGAGGGAAGCAGTCGATGACCGGGCAGGAGCATATGGGCAAAACCGATGGGCTGTGCGCTAGAGCGCAGATTTCGCTTGAAGCCTGCCGTGTGGTGGGCTTGAAGAAAAGTGAATATTTTTCTACGTCTGAGATCGCTTTTTTCGATTGATGGGCATTGATGCCATGGTGAGTCTGACACTGAAGCAGGTCGAAGCGTTTTACTGGATCGCCGAATTGGGCGGGGTGGTTGGCGCCGCGGAGCGGCTGAACCTGGCGCAATCGACTATCTCCAAGCGCATCGCCGAATTGGAAGCAACGGTCGGGAGCGCGCTGTTCGATCGCAACAGTCGAAAGATCAGCCTGACGCGCAGCGGCGAAAATCTGATCGAGCTCGCCGCTGAGCTGTTGGAGCTCGAGGCGCGAATGCGCCAGGTCGCGGCAGGCCCGCTGGCTTTCAGTGGTGCTTTCCGATTCGGCGTCACCGAACTCGTGGCGCTGACCTGGCTCCCCAAGCTGATTGTGGCCATGAAGGAAGCCTATCCGGCGGTCATTCCAGAGCCCGAAGTGGAGTCCAGCGTTGTGCTGCTCGACAAGCTCGCCGATCGTCGCCTGGATCTCGTGATTGGTCTTGATCCGCCGGCCAGTGCCGACTTCAACGCACTGCCTCTCGACAGCGTTACGCTGCAATGGATGTCGGCGCCCGGCGTCGGCCCCAAGGCCGATGAGGCGGCGCTGGAGGAGATCGCCCGCTACCCGATCCTCACCCAGGGGGAAGGATCAGGCTTGCAGAAGCTCGTTCTGGATTGGCTGGGCGTGAGCGGCATCAAGCTCAATCGCGTCGTCAAGTGCAACAGCCTGAGTGTCCTCTCGGCGCTTGCCGTGGCGGGGCTCGGCATCACCTTTCTCACCGAGCAGTATTTCCGGCATGAGATCGAGATCGGTCTCTTGCGCACGATCAGGACGTCGCCGGCCATCCCGCAGATCAGATATTTTGCCGTGACGCGTGCGGACGCCGTCGATCCGCTGGCCGGGCAGATCGCGCGGATTGCGCGTGAATGCTGCGACTTCTCGCTTCGAGGCTTGTCGGCGCGGCGTGTCCGAGGGGCCTAGCCCGCGCTGAGACGCACGCCGGCGCGCAAAAACTTCTGCGGATCGACAGCTTCGCCATCGATGCGGGTTTCGTAGTGTAGATGCGGGCCGGTGGAACGTCCCGTCGAGCCGACGAGGCCGATGACCTGGCCGATCTTCACGATCTCACCGACCTTGACGTTGATCTCGGAGAGATGGCCGTAGCGGGTCGACAGCCCGTTGCCGTGATCGACCTCGACCATGCGGCCATAACCGCCGGACCAGCCGGCCGAGACCACCTTGCCGTTGGCCGTGACGCGCGCCGGATCGCCGGTCGCGGCACGGAAATCGAGGCCGGTATGCATTGCGGGCCGGCCGAGGAAGGGATCGCTGCGCACGCCGAAGCCGGAGGTGAATTCGACCTCGCCGACGACCGGCTTGCGATAGGGCACCTGCGCCAGGGTGCGATTGAGCCGGTCCATGTCGGCGCGGGTGACGTTGATGCGATAGAGCTGCTTCTCGAAGGGACCTGCGTTCGCGGTGAGCTTCACCGGCACGAACGGACCGCCCATCGCGGCGCGCGGCACGGCGGCCTCGAGATTGGCGAGGTTCAGGCCGAGGTCGCTGACCACGCCGCGCATCCGCCGCATCCGCGAATCCATGCCTTCCTCGACGGCGCTGAGCGCCGCAACCTGGCGGCGCTCGACCTGATCGAGCGAGTTCGTCAGCCGGACCAGGACATTGTCGAAGCCCTGATTCTTGGCGAATTGATTGATCGGCGGGGCGATCACGGCCGGCGCACGCGATTCGAGCCGGGCTTCGCGGTCAGGCGGCGCTACGAAGATCACGGTGTCGCTGATTGGCGACGGTTTGGGTGTGCCTTGCGTCGTCGTCTGGTTCGCGTCGCCACGCTGCGACGCCGCGCGCGGGATTGACCCGGTGACATCAGGCATGGCGCCCAGCGCCGTGGCCCTGGACTCCAGCGCCGTCTGGCGCTTCATGATCTGGTCGAGCTTCTGGTCGAACTGCTCCTGGTCGAGCAATTGCCGACTGGTGGTACGGTCGACCTTGGCGCGCAGCTCGGCGATGCGGTCCTCATAGGCGTATTGCATCTCGGCCTGACGGGCGATCAGCCGGGTCAGGACGTCGTCGCGGAAGGCGAAATAGGTGGCGGTCGCCGCTGACCACAGCCCCAGCAGCACGACGGTGCCGACCACGATCCAGAACACGACAGGTCCGAGGCGAACCTGCTTGCCGTGATGCAGGATCGTGTAGGCGTCGTCGGCATCGGGCAGGGGAATCGCAGCGGCCGCCGGGGCAGCACGGCGATGGAAGGCGCGTCCGTGGTCGTGGGGGTGATGATGAGGGTACTGCGAATGTTGGGCAGAACTTTTCGACATCGGCACTCCCGCGCCGATCGGAACGGTTCCTTGCGGCTCAATTGCCGCAGCAATCTGGGCCAGTCATGGTTAATTTTTCGGAAACGGGAACGCTCGATTTTAACGGGCTGGTTAAAGACTTCTTGCAGCTAGCAGCACCTCGTCCGCATGTCCGTCGACCCGGACATTGCGCCAGATCCTGGCCACCTTGCCGTCGGATCCAATCAGCACCGTGGTGCGAAGAATCCCGAGGAAGCTCTTGCCGTACATGGATTTTTCGCCCCACGCGCCATACGCCTCCAGCATCTCATGCTGCTCGTCCGAGATCAGGGGGATGCCGAGGCTGTGCTTGTCGCGGAACTTCTCCTGGGCCTTTAACGGATCGGCCGAAATGCCGAGAACGGCGGTGCCGGCAGCGGTAAAGGCGTCCTTGAGCCGGGTGAAGTCGATCGCCTCGCGGGTGCAGCCCGGTGTGTCGGCGCGAGGGTAGAAGAACAGGACGAGCTTCTGGCCGGCATAGTCCGACAGGGTGACGACGTTGCCGCCGTCGCGCGGCAGGCGGAAGGCCGGCGCCTTCTGGCCCTCGGCCAAGGACTTTGCTGACAGGGACTTTGCTGACAGGGACTTTGCTGACAGGGACCTTGCTGACAACGACTTTGCTGAAACGGCCGACGCCGACGCGGCGGGCTTAGAGGTTTTTTCAGAAGATTTTAACCGTTTCGATGCGGCCTTATGCGATGCTGCCTTGGCGCCTGCTTTGCTTAATTTGCTTGCCGATGTCGGATGTGTTTTCGCGCCACGTGTTTGCGTCGACGCCCGTGTTTTCTGGGTCTTCTTTTTAGCGGTCGGACTGCCGGAGGGCGTTTTGGGCGATTTCTTTCGGGATTTCTTGGACATACGCCTTCCTTTCGTCGCTTTCGACGGGTCAACCAAAGCGGTATTGCAGCTCTCGTCCGGTATGCCGGATTCGCGCCCTCGGCTGGGCAATTTTGGCGGCGACGGAGTATGGTTACAAGGAATTCCACGCACCACCCCACTGCTCGTTGAACGCGCTCCCGGGGCGAAATGACGAACAGCAGGAACATTCGAGGTATGGCGCCAATGCCGGGGCGGGAAGCGTCGATTCCCGTCGACGGCTGCGGTCCCGGCGGCGCTCGATCCTATGACGGGCGCCTGTATCGAGAGGCAATGGCTAGGAATACGTCGCCCCAGGATCACAATCGGGACGTCGATCGGCGCGGCGGTCATCACACGCTGCCGGAATGGGACGAGGCCGACTGGGATCAAGACCAGGAAGAGGAGGCGGGTCATCGCGCACGCCGCCTGTTGTCGCGTTCCAGTTCGCGCATCCCCGTCGGTGACGGTTTCTCAGCGTTTCGGCGGGTGCTGCCGAGCGGACGCTGGCTGCGCTGGATGGCTCTCGTCCTCGGCGCCCTGATCGTCATCTTCGTCGGCTGCTTTGGAGCGCTGTGGTGGCGCCTTGGTGCCGGTCCGATCAATCTCGACCTGGCGACGCCCTGGCTCGCCGCTGCCATCGAGGACAATATCGGCCACGGTAACACCGTGGAGGTCGGCGGCACCCAGATCGAGCGCGCCGGGCGGGTCCGGATTGCTGTGCGTATCCGCGACATCATCGTCCGCGATCACGACCATGCCATCGTCGCCAGCGCACCGAAGGCCGAGGTGCGGCTGTCGGGGGCAGCACTTCTCACCGGGCATCTGCGCGCCGAAAGCCTCAACCTCGTCGATGCCGAGCTTGCGATCCGGATCGCACCTGACGGGACCGTCACGGTGTCAGCCGGCGACACGGCGAAGCCGCTCGCAACCGGCGTCGCGTCCAAGAAGGAAGCGGGCCTGCCGCCGACATTCCCGCGCAATGGCGTTCCGCCGCCGCCGTTCGGGATGGCGCCTGCGACCCCCGACGCGTCCCTGGCCGCACCTCAGCCGGTCGCGCAGAGTGGAATTCTTCAGGGCCTCGACTGGCTCGACAGCCTGAGCTTGACCGGACTCGACGGCCAGAACCTCAACGAGATCGGTCTCAAGAACGGCAATCTGATCGTCGACGATCAGCAGCGCGGCAGCAAATGGACGTTTGAGAACATCACGCTCAGCCTGCGCCGACCGACCCATGGCGGCGTCGCGCTCAGCTTCGGCGAAGAGGGCGCGCGCCCGTGGTCGCTGCGCGCCACGATCGGACCGAGCGAGAATGGCGTACGCTCGATCGATATCCGCGCCGACAAGGTCTCGACCGCCAACATCCTGCTCGCGCTGCGCGTCAAGGACCTCACCTATACGGCCGACCTGCCTCTGACCGGCGAGCTCAAGGGTGAGCTCGGCCGCGACGGCGTGCCGACGTTCTTCCGCGGCAAGGTCACGATCGGCGCGGGCAATATCATCGACACCGACACGCCCGATTATCCGATGGCGATCGACTCGGCTGAGATCAACGTCGAGTGGGATGCGGGACGGCGGGTGCTGGTCGCACCGTTCAAGATCATCTCCGGCGCCAATCGCATGACTCTGCTCGCCCACCTCGAGCCGCCCAACGGCACCACCAACGACTGGCAGCTCGGCTTCAGCGGCGGTTCGATCCTGCTCGGTGGCATCGACAACGAGCCGCCGCTCGTCTTCAACCGTATCGCGATCGGCTTCCGCTTCGACACCGATCACAAGCGCATGCTGCTGACGCAGGCTGACATCTCCAACGGCGAGATCGGCGTCGCCGGCACCGGTGCGATCGATTATTCCGGCGAGCCGCGCCTGACGCTCGGCTTTGCGGGAACGCCGATGTCGGCCTCCGCGCTGAAGCGGATGTGGCCGACACTGGTGGTGCCCGAGTTGCGCCAATGGGTGATCGAGCGGATCGAGCGCGGCACGCTTCAACGCATCGAGGTCGGCATCAACTCGCCGACGCGGAACCTTCCGCGCAAGGGACCGCCCATTCCCGATGACGGCCTGTCGGTCAACATCGTGGCAAGCGGCGTCGCGGTTCGTCCCGTTGACGGCATGCCGATTGTGCACGACGCCGATCTGAAGGCCCACGTGACCGGACGCACCGCCACCGTGAATATCGCTCAGGGCATTGCCGACACGCCCGCGGGCCGCAAGATCACCATCTCCGACTTCACCTTCGAGGTGCCGGACATGGCGCCGAAACCCTCGCCGTCGCGGACCCGATTCCGTGTCGATGGTCCAGTGCCGGCGGCGGCCGAAATGTTGTCCAACGATCGCCTGAGCGATCTGTCGTCGACCGTCGTCGATCCCAACACGGCCAAGGGCACCTTCACGGCCAATATCCAGCTCGGCCTGCCGGTCAAGGGCGAGCTGACCAGGGCGGACACCGTCTACGCCGTCACTGCCGATCTCAACGGCTTTGCTGCCGACAAGCTGGTGATGAACCAGAAGCTCGAGGCCAACAATCTCAAGATCGTCGCCAACAACCAGGGCTACCAGGTCAAGGGCGACGTCAAGATCAACGGGCAGGCGGCCTCGCTCGACTACCGCAAGGCGACCGATGGCGATGCGGACGTCAAGCTGCAGACGACGCTGGATGACGCCGGCCGTGCGCGCCTTGGCTTCGACCTCAGTCCTGCCGTCAGCGGGTCGGTGCCGGTCAAGGTGTCGGGCAGGATTGCCGGTGGCCCTGACCAGACCACGAAGCTCGGCATCGAGGCTGACCTCACCTCGGTCAAGCTCGACAACATCCTGCCCGGCTGGGTCAAGCTGCCGGGCAAGTCGAGCAAGGCGACGTTCAAGGTGGTGCCGACGGCACAGTCGACCCGGCTCGATGACATCGTCATCGAAGGCGGCGGCGCTTCGATCAAGGGCTCGCTGGAAGTCGACCCGAACGGCGACCTCATGAATGCGAACTTCCCGATCTACGCGCCGTCCGATGGCGACAAGACGTCGCTGAAGGTGGAGCGCGGTCAGGACGGCGTGGTCCGTGGCACGATGCGCGGCGACGTCTTCGACGGCCGCGGCTTCCTGAAGTCGGCGATCTCAGGCAATTCCAAGGACGACGGCAAGAGCAAGCTGAAGAACGTCGATTTCGACATCGACGTGAAACTCGGTACGGTCGCGGGCTTCAACGGCGAGGCGATGCGCAGCGTCGATGCCAAGGTGTCGAAACGCAGCGGGGCGATCAAGGCGTTCTCGCTGAGCGGCCGGATCGGCCAGAACACGCCGGTAGCGGCGGACTTGCGCGGCGGGCGTGCGCAGGGCAGCCGCGAGGTAATCTATCTCCAGACCAATGATGCCGGATCGCTGCTGAAGTTCACCGACACCTATACCAAGGCGATCGGCGGCCAGATGGTGGTGGCGATGGAGCCGCCGACATCCGAGCCGACCACGGCGCGCGAAGGTCTCATCAACGTGCGCGACTTCACGGTGAAGGGCGAGGCGCAGCTGGAGCGCGTCGCCGCGGGCGCGCCGAACGGCACTCCGGGGGGCAGCGGCGTTTCCTTCAGCGCCTTGCGTGCCGAGTTCACCCGGCAGAACGGCGCGCTCACGGTCCGCGATGGCCTGGTCAAGGGGCCGATGATCGGCGCCACCATCGAGGGGTCGATCGATTATCCCGGCAACCAGGTGTGCATGAGCGGCACCTTCGTGCCGATGTATGGCGTGAACAACATCTTCGGCCAGATCCCGTTATTTGGCCTCTTCCTCGGCGGCGGCGACAAGGAGGGGCTGATCGGCGTCACCTACGAGGTCGTCGGCACGCCTGCGGCTCCCGTGATGCGCGTCAATCCGATCTCCGCGATGGTGCCCGGCGTGTTCCGCAAGATCTTCGAGTTCAATACCGGCAAACAGAACACGCCGTTCGACGAGCTGCCGTCGTCGCAGTCCGGCGACAGCCCGACGACCACGGCAAGGCCGCTGTCGAGCGGTTGCAAGCTCTCGCAGCGTTAAGCGCAGAAGGCCGCTTCGTCGCGGCTCAAATCATCTGTGGCCATCCTTCGAGACGCCCGCCTCCGGCGAGCCCTCAGGATGAGGTCAGGTCTTGCTGCCAGATATCGAATCCCACCATAAGCACGACCTCATCCTGAGGAGATCGCGAAGCGATCGTCTCGAAGGATAGGCCACGAATGCGGTCGCACGGTACGGTCCGGACCAATCGAGACCGCGCCGTTTACGCCGCGCGCACGCCCGCCAGGAACGTGCCAACTTCGCCCGAGAGCTGCTCGGCCTGCTTGGAGAGGTTTGACGCGGCAGTGAGGACCATGCCCGCGGCATTGCCCGTCTCGTTGGCTGCCGTGCTGACGCCACCGATATTCGTGGTGACTTCCCTGGTGGCTTCGGCCGTTTGCGAGACGCTGCGGGCGATCTCGGCGGTGGCCGCGCCTTGCTCCTCGATCGCGGCGCCGATCGAGGTGGCGATGCGGCTGACCTCCTCGATGGTCGCGGTAATGCCGCCGATGGCGTCCACGGCCTCCTTGGTCGCTCCCTGGATCTGGGCGATCTTGTCGCCGATCTCGCGGGTGGCTTCCGCGGTCTGGCTCGCCAGCGATTTCACTTCGGAGGCGACGACGGCGAAGCCGCGGCCGGCCTCACCGGCTCGCGCGGCCTCGATGGTGGCATTGAGCGCGAGCAGATTGGTCTGCGCGGCGATGCTGGAGATCAGCTCGGCGACGTGCTCGATCTGTTGGGCGCCGTCGGACAGCGCGCGCACGATGGTGTCGGTGTGGCGTGCGCTCTCGACCGCGCGGCCGGTGACTTCGGCCGATTGCGCGACCTGACGGCTGATTTCAGTGATGGAGGAGGAGAGCTCTTCGGCGGCGGCCGCCACCGTCTGGACGCGCTGGCTGGCTTCGGTCGCGGCCGAGCCGACCACGGCGGCGCGGCGGTTGGTGCCCTCGGCGGTCGACGACATCGACTTGGCCGTGGTCTCCAGCTCGCCGGAGCCCGAGGCCATCAGGCCGACGAGCTGACCGACCGACGCATCGAAGCGGTCGGCGAGGGAAATCAAAGCGTCGCGCTTTTCCTGCTCGCCGCGGGCCTTGGCCGCGACCTGTTCGGCTTCCAGCGTGCGCGCCGTCAAGGCGGTCTGCCTGAGCACTTCGAGCGTCTCGGCCATGCGGCCGATCTCGTCGCCGCGATCGGTCTCCTCGACCGGCTTGTCGATGGCGCCGTCGGCGATGTCCTGCATGCGGGTCTTCTGGCGGTCGAGTGCGCTGAGCACGTCGCGGGCGATCAGCCAGGACAGCGCTGCCATCAGCAGCATCAAGCCGCCGCCGATCGCGGCGAGCTCGAGCGTGAGCGCGCGCACGTCAGCATCGATATCGTCGACATAGAGGCCGTAACTGAACGTGGCGTTCCAGGGCGTGAACTGGCGGACGAACACGGTCTTGCGGACGGGCTCGGTCTGGCCGGGGCGCGGGTAGAGATAGGATGTGACGCCGCCCTGCGGCGCCTGCCTGGCGGCGTTGAGCTGAGCATCGGCAATCAGGACGCCATTGGAATCCTTGGCGCCTGTGATCTTGCCTTCGAGCTGCGGATTGGCGCCATTGACCAGGATCGACGTGTCGGGATTGTAGACGACAGGATAGCCCTGGCCGCCGCCGAACTTCATGTTGCGGGCACGCTGGCGAAACTGCAGCTTGGCCTCGTCCGCCGTCATCTTGCCGGCGGCGGCGTCATCCTGGAAACTCTGCGCGAGGCCGTGGAGCAGGTCGACCGCGGCCTTCATCTGCTGGACCCGGTCGTCCATCATGCGGCTCTTGCTGAGCACGGTCGATCCCGCGATGATGGCCGTGACTGTGAGGGCTGCGAGGCACACCATGCTGGCAAGCTTGGTGCGGATCTTCAAATGGCTCAGCAGCTTCATCACAGCCCCTACGACATGTTTGTTATTGCTCTCATGGCTAACATGAAGTTCTTACCAATCATGAAGACAGGCGTGCGCGCGGCCGCCGCGCGGGTGATCCTTCGCAGCCCTATGCGCAATCGTGCAGGCAAATCGCGACGCGATGCCGTGCGCCGGTATTTTTGCGGGAACAGAACGATTCCAGACTTTGGTTGTGATCGAGCCTGGCTGGACGGGCAATGAACCGATTCGTTCACCGCATCATCATGTCCGTGCTTCTTGTGGCGGCCCTCGTTCTCATTTGGAACGTGCTGGGCTCGCGCTGAACCGGCACCGGCGAAATGCCAGTGCCGGGTCTGCGGATCGGTTGCGCGCGCCTCAGCGCCGCGCGAAGGCGCCGCCCGGTGCGTCACTCTCCTTGCCGATCAGCGCATCGACGCTGACCGGACCACCGCCAGCTGCCGAGACGTAGAGGCAGGCGAAGCAGAACAGGATCGCGGCGGTGCCGCCGTTGAGCAGCGGCAGGAGCACCGGCGTGCCTGTCTTGAGCATGTGGCCCATGAAGTAAGCGAACGCCATTTCGCCCGACAGGATGAAAGCTGATAGCCGGGTGAACAGGCCGAGCATCAGGGCCGCACCGAGCACCAGCTCGAGCGTGCCGGCCGCGTAGATCAGCGGCGGGATGTCGGCGAAGTAGGGCAGCGCAGGAAACTTGAACAGCTTGGCGACACCGTACTGGAACAGCAGCAGTCCCGTGATGAAGCGAAACAGGCTCAAGAGAACCGGCTGAAAGCGAGTGAGATAAGGAAAGTTCATTGGTTTGTGCCCTCCATCCAATGCTGCGACTAGGACCGCATTCGGTTCCGCCCTGCAAGCTGCGCCAGGTCAATTTGCGCTGACATTTTTGTCATATCGGTCAAAACACCGCAGGCTGTGATTTTAGCCGCGCGCCATCCGCATTTTCTGAGCATCTACGCGTCGTGCCCGCCCGTAGTTCCCCGGTGACACGAATGAGTTCAGGTTACCTCCGGGAAACCTAGCGCCGCAAGGCGGGCACGATCAGGAATGGGATCATTCCGAGCACCACGCTCGCAAGTGCGAACACGAGCAGCGCGTTATAGCCGTGGGTGGCGTCATGGATCAGGCCGCCGCTCCAGGAGCCGAAGGCCGAGCCCGAACCGCTGCCGATCGAGATCGTGCCGTAGATGGTGCCGACCCGCTTGCCCCGAAAAATCTTCATCGCAGTTGCGGTGATCAGCGGTCCGCGCGAGCCCATCATGCTGCCGAAGCAGACGACGAAGCCGGTCAGCAGGATGAGGTTCGGCAAATATTGCAACAGCCAGAGCAGGGCGATGCCGAGGATCGAGATCGCGTAGCTCAGCAGCACGGACGGCCGGCGCCCGATCAGCCCGTCGAGCGCGGACACCCCGATCATGCCGAACACCAGCACCACGCCGGAAAAACCCCAGGCGGTTGCGGCCTGGAGCGGGGGAAAGCCCGCATCGATCAGATAGGCCACGATCTGGGCCGCGATCGCATACATGCCGACGGCGGTGAAGAAGAAGGTCGAGAACAGCGCCCAGAAGGCATGGTGACGCATCGCGCTCAGAAGCGTCCAGCCGTCGTCGATGAAATCCGGATCGGTCTTCTTGACGACATGAGGCGAGCCCGACGCGAACAGGCGCCACGGCAGCAGCATGAGCGGCACCAGCAGACCAAGCGCGGCGAAGCCGTAGACCTGATAGGTCTCGCGCCAACCGAGATGATCGATCAGCAGCTGCGAGGCCGGCAGCAGCGCCAGCACGCCGCCGCCCATCGCCGAGTACACCACCGCCATCGCGGTCGGCAGCTTTGGCCCGAACCAGCGGCCGAGCAGGATCGAGTTCGGCACGTTGCCGATAAAGGCGACGCCAATGCCGACGCACAATCCGATCGAGAGCTGAAATTGCCAGAGCGCCTGCGCATGGCCTGCGATCAGGAAGGCCGAGCCGAGCAGCAGCAGGCCGAGCGCGTAGACGATGCGCGGTCCGGAATGATCGAACAGGCGGCCAACCAGCGGCGCAGTCAGTCCGCTGATGAGCCAGGTCAGCGAGTAGATCGAAACCACCTGCGCGCGATCCCAGCCGAAATTTTCGGAGATCGGCTTGAGGAAGACGGTGAAGCTTTCGCTTAAGCCCCGCCCGAGCACGGCCAGCGTGAAGCACAGCGCGAGCACGACAAGCGCGGTGCGCACCGCGTCCTGCTGCGTGCTTCCTTGTTCCGTCGACGTTTCCCGGGGCGTGTTCTGATCCATTGCCGTCAGGGAGCGCGCATCGACGCGCCCTGACAAGCATCAAAAGCTCATACGCCTATGCAGGCTTGAGCAGGATGTGCTTCTTCTTGCCGAAGGACAACTTGATCACGCCTTCCGGCGTCAGATTGGCAGCCGACAGCGCCATCTTCTCGTCGGTGACGGGGCCGTCGTTGACGCGCAGGCCGCCGCCTTTGATCTGGCGCCGTGCCTCGCCATTGGAGGCGACGAGGCCCGCCTTGACGAAGGCGTTGAGCACGCCGAGTCCGGCCTCCAGCTCGCCGCGCGGAATTTCCACCGTCGGCAGGCTCTCGGCGAGTGCGCCTTCCTCAAAGGTGCGGCGTGCGGTCTCGGCCGCTTCGTTCGCTGCGTCGCGGCCATGCAGCAGCGCGGTCGCTTCCGTGGCGAGCACCTTCTTGGCCTCGTTGATCTCCGAGCCGCCGAGCGCTTCGAGCTTCTTGATCTTGCTCATCGGCAGCGTCGTGAACAGCTTCAGGAACTTGGCGACGTCGGCGTCCTCGGTGTTGCGCCAGTACTGCCAGAAATCATACGGCGAAAACTGGTCGGCGTTGAGCCACACCGCGCCTTGCGCGGTCTTGCCCATCTTGGCGCCCGATGCGGTCGTCAGCAGCGGCGTGGTCAGCGCGTACAGCTGATGTGTACCCATGCGGCGGCCGAGATCGACGCCCATAATGATGTTGCCCCATTGGTCGGAGCCGCCCATCTGCAAATGGCAGCCGGTCCGCTTGGCCAGTTCGACGAAGTCGTAGGCCTGGCAGATCATGTAGTTGAACTCGATGAAGCTCATCTCCTGCTCGCGCTCGAGGCGCAGGCGGACCGAATCCATCGTCAGCATGCGGTTGACCGAGAAATGCCGGCCGACGTCGCGCAGCATGTCGATGTAGTTGAGCTTGGTCAGCCACTCGGCATTGTCGAGCATGATGGCGTCGCTCTTGCCGTCGCCGTAGCGCAGCACTTTTGCGAACACGCCGCGGATTGAAGCCTTGTTGGCCTCGATCTCGGCGACGGTGCGGATCGCGCGCGTCTCGTCCTTTCCGGAGGGGTCGCCGACCATGGTGGTGCCGCCGCCCATCAGCGTGATCGGCTTGTTGCCGGAGTGCTGAAACCAGTGCAGCAGCATCATGGTCAGATAGTTGCCGATGTGCAGCGAAGGAGCGGTGCAATCGTAGCCGACATAGGCGATCGCCTCGCCCTTGGCGGCGAGCGCGTCCAGCCCCTCGAAATCGGAGCACTGGTGGATGAAACCACGTTCCTGCAGGGTGTTGAGGAAATCCGATTTAAATGCAGTCATCTGTCGGCATGCCTGACAATTCTTGGTTTACTGTTTTGGGAGCAATTTAGGAGACTTCCGCTGGAACTGGATTGCTGCCCGCCACTTGGCGCTGTGGCATTATAAGATGTGTCCCTCTGGCACAAGATCGGCATGCCGGAGGAAGGGTTTTGAGGACGCTGATCCATGATGTTGACGGCACTCGGTTTGATGAGCGGCACCTCGCTGGACGGGGTGGACGTCGCGCTGATCGAAACCGACGGAAAGCAGGTGAAAGCGTTCGGGCCGTCCGGCTACCGGCCCTATAGCCCGGCGGAGCGCAACCTGCTGCGCCAGGCGCTGTCCGAGGCCGTGCATCTGCTGCAACGCGATGCCCGGCCCGGGATCCTGGCCGAGGCCGAGCGCGCGGTGACGCTGGCGCATGCCGAGGCGGTGGCCGCCTTTGTCGCCCAGAACCGGATGAAGCCCGAAGACATCGACATCGTCGGCTTCCACGGCCAGACCGTGCTGCACCGGCCCGAGCGGCGGCTGACGGTGCAGATCGGCGATGCGCTGGCGCTAGCCAAAGCCATCCATATCCCCGTGATGCACGACTTCCGCGCCGCCGACGTCGAGGCTGGCGGGCAGGGGGCGCCGTTCGTGCCAGTTTACCACCGGGCGCTTGCCAATTCGTTGGCGCGCGAAGGGCCGATCGTCGTGGTCAATATCGGCGGCGTCTCCAACATCACCTATATCGATGGCAACGACACGCTGATCGCCTGCGACACCGGGCCCGGCAACGCGCTGCTCGACGATTTCATGTACCGCACCATGAACCAGGCGTTCGATACGGAAGGAAAGTTTGCGGCGCTCGGCAAGGCCGACGAGGCCTGGATCGCCCGCGCGCTGGAATTGCCGTTCTTCGCAAGCCCGCCGCCGAAATCGCTCGACCGCAACGACTTCGCCGCGCTGAAGCTCGGCGATGTCCAGCCGGCCGATGGCGCCGCGACGCTCACCGCTTTCACTGCGGCTGCGATCGCGCGCGTCATTCCGTTGCTGCCGCGGCGGCCGCGAAGCTGGATCGTCTGCGGTGGCGGCGCACGTAATCTGACCATGCTGCGCAGGCTGCGGGAGCGGGTCGGCACGGCGACCGTCGAGGCAGCTGAGACGCTCGGCTGGGCCTCCGACGCGATCGAGGCGCAGGCCTTCGGCTTCCTCGCAGCGCGCGGCCTGAAGGGCCTGCCTCTGTCCTATCCGAGCACGACAGGCGTGCCGATGCCGATGACGGGCGGGGTGATCGCGCGGCCCTGAGTGAGGTGGTCGACCTTGACGGATGAATGCAGATGCATCTATATTGATGCAACTGCATCCAACTGTCGGGATTAGTCATGACCGCTTCGCTCAAACTGATCAGCCACAAGCTTTGCCCTTACGTTCAACGCGCCGTGATCGCGCTGAAGGAGAAGGGCGTTCCGTTCGAGCGGATCGATATCGATCTCGCCAACAAGCCTGACTGGTTTCTGAAATTGTCGCCGCTCGGCAAGGTGCCGGTGCTGGTGGTGACGACCGACAAGGGCGAGGTCGCGCTGTTCGAGAGCAACGTGATCTGCGAGTACATCGAGGAGACGCAAGCCGGCGCAAAGCTGCATCCGGCCGATGCCCTCAAGCGTGCCGAGCACCGCGCCTGGATGGAGTTCGGCTCGGCGATCCTCGGCGATCTCTGGGGCCTGGAGACCACGACCGATCCGGCGACGTTCGAAAGCAAGCGTCAGGCGCTGGTGACGAAGTTCGCGCGCGTCGAGACGGCGCTGGGCGCAGGCCCGTTCTTCGCCGGCGAAGCGTTCAGCATGGTCGATGCGGTGTTCGCGCCGGTCTTCCGCTATTTCGACCTGTTCGATGAACTGACCGAGCATGGCATCTTCAGCGATGTCCCCAAGGTGCGCGCGTGGCGGAGCGAGCTCGCAAAACGTCCGAGCGTGCGCACTGCGGTCGACGCCGACTATCCGCAATTGCTGCGCGCCTTCCTGGTGCGCCACGACGCGCATCTCTTGAAGCTTGCGGCCTGAGCTATGTCGCAGTCTCTGGCCTGGCTGATGCTGGTGATCGCCGGCGCACTCGATGTCGGCTGGGCAATCTCGATGAAATATGCCGAAGGCTACACGCGCATCGGTTGGAGCATCGTTTCGCTGGTGCTGCTCGCCGCCTTTGTCTTCCTGCTCGGGCGTGCGTTGAAGGTGCTCGAGGTCGGCGTCGCCTATTCGGTATGGACCGGAATAGGCGCCGCCGGAACCTTCGCCATGGGCGTCGTGCTGTTCGGCGAGGCCTTGAGCGCGATGAAGCTTGCGGGCATCGCGCTGGTGCTGATGGGGATCGTCGCGCTGAAGCTGGCCTAGGCGGCGCCACAGCGATCAGGTGCAGCCGTCGGCAAGCAGCAGCTTGCTCGTCGTCGTGGCGTGGCGCAGCTTGAAGAGGTCCTGGATGTCGGGATCGTCCAGGAAAGCTTGCGCCTTCTTGCGCTCCGGAAATTCAATGATGACGAGGCGCTCGGGCGCCCAATCACCCTCGATCGTGGTCGGCTCCACGCCGCGGACGATGTAGCGCCCGGAGTGCTTGGCGATCAAGGCGGGAATTTCAGCGATATATGTCTTGAAGCCGGCGACGTCGTTCACCGACAGGTCGAGCACCAGATACGCCTTCAATGTTTCTCTCCCGAACCGGGCGATGTCATCCTCGGTCAGCTAGCTAGAGCTCCAGGGCCATCTTCGCTAGGCTCGCGATGGTGTTCATGTTGCGCGCGGTGCCGGTCTTGGCGGCGGGGATCACGAGTTTTGAAGTCCCCATGCCGTCGCGGTAATGCACGTAGATCTCGCGGCGGCCGAGCTTGACCTCTTCGCCCTTCTGACCGCGAATTTCGGCGAGCGTGTCCGCGGGCGGCGCCTTGTCGAGGAAGATCGCGACCGTGCGGTTGGGCGCCATTTTAGCAAACGGATTGTCGGCCAAAACCTTTGCCATCTCGCTATCGCTGCGCACGAGCACACCGAGCGGCACGCCGGCGTAGGTGTGCAAACGCTTTTCCAGCGCGGCTTTGATCGCGGATTCCGATTTGCGGCTGGTAAAGACCACATTGCCGCTGGCGATGTAGGTGCGCACGGCACCGAAACCGAGCTCTTCGCACATCGTCTTGAGTTCGGTCATCGGCAGCTTGCCGGTACCTCCGACATTGACCGCGCGCAGCAGGGCTACGAACGCGGTCATGTCAATCTCACCGCACGTTGGCGAGGCGCATATCAAGATACGCCGTGATGGTTTCCATCAGCGGCTCGAGCTTGGCGTCGAAGAAGTGGTTGGCGCCGGGGATGACCTGCTGGTCGATCACGATGCCCTTCTGCGTCTTCAGCTTCTCGACCAGCGTGTTGACGTCCTTCGGCGGCACCACCGCATCCTTCTCGCCGTGCACGATCAGGCCCGACGACGGGCAGGGCGCGAGGAACGAGAAGTCGTAGAGGTTGGCCGGCGGCGCGATGGAGATGAAGCCTTCGACCTCGGGACGGCGCATCAAAAGCTGCATGCCGATCCAGGCGCCGAACGAGAATCCGGCGACCCAGCAGGCGCGCGCCTCGGGATTGATCGTCTGCGCCCAGTCGAGGGCTGCTGCGGCATCCGACAATTCGCCGGTGCCGTGGTCGAACGAGCCCTGGCTGCGGCCGACGCCGCGGAAATTGAAGCGCAGCACCGAGAAGCCGCGATGCGCGAAGGCGTAGTAGCACTGGTAGATGATCTGATGATTCATCGTGCCGTGAAACTGCGGATGCGGATGCAGGACCATCGCAATCGGCGCGTTCTTCTGCTTGGCCGGGTGATAGCGGCCTTCGAGGCGGCCGGCGGGGCCAGTGAAAATAACTTCAGGCATGGGTGATCTCTTGATTGATGTCCTGGAGAGGCGGTTCTCCGCAATCAACCGATTGTGGCCTCATCGGCAGCGACGCCGGCGAGAGCGCGAATGGAAGGACGAGAAGGCGTGCGCCTCGCGGTGATGCGCAAATGGCGCGCGGTGACTTGACGGCCGCGTTCTAACATAGGCTGCGGGGCTAAAAGCAAGCATCTTCGACATCTGCCAATGTGCTCAAGAACTTAGGCTCATCATCGCGGTGTCATGCCAATGGCAGCCGGGGTGGAGCGGGGTCATGGCCCGGTTCGCATCTGTGGCGGCAACTGATTGGAATCACGATCGTTTATCGACCGTCGGGCGACCGACGGTGGCGATTCACACAGGCGCGGTACGCCCTCCAAGCGAGGCGACCGCGGGCCGGTAGCGGCGACTGCCCCCGAGCGTCTGCCCGTTGTCGAACGTGAGCTCGAAGTCCCCTGAGGGCTTGAAGTCGACGCCGCTCACGCGGTCGAGATTGGCGAGCCTGGTCCGGTGCACGCGCACGATGGCGAAGCGGGCGAGCTCGCTTTCGGTTGCGGCCAACGTGCCGCGGATCAGGTGCTGGGTGCCGTTGGCGAGGATGTATTCGATGTAGTTGCCGGCGGAGGCGACCCAGAGGATGTCACGCGGCGCGACGCGGACGCGGTTGGTGCCATCCCGGAGCCAGATCAGATCGGATGATGGTTGCTCCTGCGCAGCGGCCGGCATGGACGCGGCCACGCGGGCGGCCTTCCTCAGCTCACGCCGGCTTTCGATCAGCCAGAGCGTTGCTCCCAGCAGCAAGGCGGTCACGGCATCCTTGCGGAACTCGTACAGGACCGTTGCCGGCGAGAAGTGGAAGTCGTAGCCGCCTCCCGCCAGCCAAAGCAGGAGTTTCCGCAAGCCCACCATGCCAGTGATGTGGAAGGCCGAGAAGCCGAGCAGGGCGACCGCGGCGATTCCGATCCGTATCGCCAGCCCATGTGCCTGGCGCATGCGCCGCACGGCCAGCGTCAGGATCGGCACCAGCAGCAGGATGACGATGATGCTCGACAGCTCCCAGAACAGCCGCCGGCCAATGTCATAGCTGTCGCCGCGCCAGGCGGCGTCCTGCGCGCCCGAGAGCGCATTGACGACACCGATGGCGAGCGCGACGGCTGCGATCGCAGCGAACATCGTCCATTCGCCACTGATCCCGCCGCGCCAACCGCTCGTCCCGGACGCCGACGCCTCATCCCCTAGCGCCCGGTCCTGATCCCAAACCGTTTCGACGCGCTCCGTTTCGGGGGCATCTTGGCTGTCAGTCATGGCCGGAAAACCGCGTTTGCCGTCCCGTCAAGGAGCAGAGAACCATGTCAACACCGCAGCAAGTTTCGATTTCGGAACGACGCATCGATCTGGATTGGGTGCGGATTTTAGCCTTCGGGCTCTTGATCTTCTACCACGTCGGCATGCTCTGCGTATCCTGGGGGCGTTGGCGGAATTGCGCAGCAACAGCCGGCCTGATGTGCGGCGGCGGCTGATTGGCGCAAGGAGAAAAGGTGCTAAGAGGACGCATGCCAAGCCGCGTCTATCTCGACTGGAATGCGACCACGCCGCTGCGCGCCGAGGCGCGTGCAGCGGTGCTGGCCGCTTACGAGCTGATCGGCAATCCGTCCTCGGTCCACGCCGAGGGACGGGAGGCGCGGCGGCTGGTCGAGGACGCACGTAGCTCGCTTGCGGCAGCCATCGGCGCGCTGCCGCGGAACGTGGTGTTCACCTCCGCCGGAACCGAGGCCAATGCGCTGGCGCTGTCGCCCGGCTTGCGCAGCCGATCGGGTGAGCCGGTGCGGCGGCTCCTGGTTTCCGCGGTCGAGCACGCCTCGGTGCTGGCGGGCGGCCGATTCCCGGCCAACGACATCGGCCGGATCCGGGTCACAAGCTCCGGCGTGGTCGATCTCGATGACCTCCGCGCGCTCGTCGCCGCCGGCCCTCCGGCGCTGGTCTCGATCATGGCGGCCAACAACGAGACCGGCGCGCTCCAGCCGGTGGCTGAAGCAGCGCGGATCGTCCACGAGGCGGGCGGCCTCCTGCATGTCGACGCGATCCAGGCGCTCGGCAAAATTGGTTTCAATATTAACGCGGTAGGCGCGGATCTTGCGAGCTTTTCTGGGCACAAGATCGGCGGCCCCAAAGGCGTCGGCGCGCTGGTCGTCGCCGAGGGGCTTGCCGGGTTGGAGCCGGTGCTGCGTGGCGGCGGACAGGAGCTCGGCCGACGGGCGGGAACCGAGAATGTCGCCGGTATCGCTGGCTTTGGGGCAGCGGTGAGAGCCGCCCTTGAGGCTCTGCCGGAAGATGCGGAGCGCATGACAAGTCTAAGAGATAGCTTGGAAAATGGTATTCGGGGCATTGCCGGGGCGAGCATCTTCGCGGAAAACGTGAAGAGGTTGCCAAATACCGTCCTGTTCACCGCGTCGGGGCTCAAGGCCGAGACTGCCGTGATCGGCTTCGACCTCGAAGGCATCGCCGTCTCCTCCGGTTCGGCCTGTTCCTCCGGCAAGGTCCAGCCGTCCCACGTGCTCTCGGCGATGGGGTACAATGCCAGCGTGGCCCAAGGAGCGGTGCGCCTCAGTCTGGGCTGGTCCACGCAGCCGGGGGACATCAATCGGTGCCTGGAGGCTTGGCGAAAGCTCGGTAATACCCTACTTAGAGGCTAAGCGACGAAACACGGCTTGAACGGTTCTAAGCCCGTGCTTTCCGCAGAGAAACATCGTAATACTCGTCCGAGTTTGATCCACCGCGGTCCTTGAAACCGCGAGCGGAGGATAGAATGCCAGCCGTCCAAGAGACGGTCGAGCGCGTCAAGCGCATCGACGTCGACCAGTATCGTTATGGGTTTGAGACCCTGATCGAATCCGACAAGGCCCCCAAGGGGCTGTCGGAAGAGACCGTCAAGTTCATCTCCGAGAAGAAGAACGAACCCGCCTGGATGCTCCAGTGGCGGCTTGAGGCCTATCGGCGCTGGCTGACCATGACGGAGCCGACCTGGGCGCGCGTCGACTATCCCAAGATCGACTTCCAGGACCTCTATTACTATTCGGCGCCGAAACCGAAGAAGACGATCACCTCGCTCGACGAGATCGATCCGGAGATCCTGAAGACCTACGAGAAGCTCGGCATCCCCTTGCGGGAAGTGGCCATGCTCGAGGGCGTCGAGCCCAAGGTGGGCGAGGAAGATCCGGCCCGCCGCAAGATCGCGGTCGATGCCGTGTTCGATTCGGTTTCGGTGGCGACCACGTTCAAGGCCGAGCTGAAGAAGGCCGGCGTGATCTTCATGCCGATCTCGGAGGCGATCCGCGAGCACCCCGAGCTGGTGCAGAAATATCTGGGCTCGGTGGTTCCGACCTCGGACAATTTCTACGCGACGCTGAACTCGGCGGTGTTCTCCGACGGCTCGTTCGTCTACGTGCCGCCAGGCGTGCGCTGCCCGATGGAGCTGTCGACCTATTTCCGCATCAACGAGCGCAACACCGGCCAGTTCGAGCGCACGCTGATCATCGCGGACAAGGGCTCGTACGTCTCCTATCTCGAAGGCTGCACCGCGCCGCAGCGCGACGAGAACCAGCTGCATGCCGCCGTGGTCGAGCTCGTCGCGCATGACGACGCCGAGATCAAATATTCGACGGTGCAGAACTGGTACCCGGGCAATTCGGAAGGTAAGGGCGGCATCTACAATTTCGTCACCAAGCGTGGCGACTGCCGCGGCAACCATTCCAAGATCTCCTGGACCCAGGTCGAGACCGGTTCGGCGATCACCTGGAAGTATCCGAGCTGCATCTTGCGCGGTGATAATTCCCGTGGCGAGTTCTACTCGATCGCGATCTCGAACGGCTTCCAGCAGGTCGATTCGGGCACCAAGATGATCCACCTCGGCAAGAATACGTCGAGCCGCATCATCTCCAAGGGCATCGCCGCCGGCAAGTCGCAGAACACCTATCGCGGCCTCGTCACCGCGCACCGGAAAGCCACCGGCGCGCGTAACTTCACGGCCTGCGATTCGCTGTTGATCGGCGACAAATGCGGCGCGCACACCGTGCCCTACATCGAGGCCAAGAACTCCTCGGCGACGTTCGAGCACGAGGCGACGACCTCGAAGATCTCCGAAGACGTGCTGTTCTACTGCGTCCAGCGCGGGCTCTCTCAGGAAGAAGCGGTTGGCCTGGTCGTCAACGGCTTCGTCAAGGACGTGCTCCAGCAGCTCCCGATGGAGTTCGCGGTGGAAGCGCAGAAGCTGATCTCGATCTCGCTTGAAGGGTCGGTTGGCTAATTGCCGACCCTCGCGGTGCGCTCAGGCGCTCCAACATCAATTGAATGAACTGGATGCCAAGATGGCTTTGCTTGAAGTGAAAGACCTGCAGGTTCGTGTCGAGGAGCGTGAGATCCTCCATGGGCTCACTCTGACTGTGAACGAGGGTCAGATCCATGCGATCATGGGGCCGAACGGCTCCGGCAAGTCGACGCTGTCCCATGTCATTGCCGGCAAGCCCGGCTATGAGGTCACTGGCGGCCAGATCCTGTTCAAAGGCGAGGACCTCCTGGAGATGGCTCCGGAGGAGCGGGCTGCCAAGGGCGTATTCCTCGCGTTCCAATATCCGGTCGAGATTCCCGGTGTTACCACCATGAATTTCCTGCGGACCGCACTGAATGCCCAGCGCAAGGCCCGCGGCGAGAGCGAATTGATGGTGCCGGACTTTCTGAAGAAGGTCCGCGAGGTCTCGAAGTCGCTGAACATCCCCCAGGACATGCTCAAGCGCGGCGTCAATGTTGGCTTCTCCGGCGGCGAGAAGAAGCGCAACGAGGTGCTCCAGATGGCGCTGTTCGAGCCGAGCCTGTGCATCCTCGACGAGATGGATTCCGGCCTGGACATCGATGCGCTGCGTATCGCAGCCGACGGCGTCAACGCGCTGCACTCGCCCAAGCGCGCGATGGTCGTGATCACCCACTATCAGCGGCTGCTGAACTACATCGTGCCCGACGTGGTGCACGTGATGTCGAAGGGCCGCGTCGTGAAGAGCGGCGGCAAGGAACTGGCGCTGGAGCTGGAAGCGTCCGGCTACACCCAGTTCGAGGATGCCGCGTAAGGAATCTTGCAATGAACGTTGCTGTGGCAAAGACCGGAAAGGGCCGCGCGGTGAGCGATCTCTTCACCAGCGCCGAAGGCCGGCTGCCGGGTTCGCCGTCCGTGATCGCGGCGCGCCGCGAGGCGTTCGAGACCTATGAGCGTCTCGGCTTGCCGCACCGCCGGATCGAGGAATGGAAATACACCGACCTGCGCGCGCTGGTCGGCGAGGTGCTGCCGCTTGCGGCCGCGCCCGATGCGGCCGCTCTGAAACGCGCCTCGGATGCCATCAAGGCGCATGCGATCGAGGGTGCCCGCAAGCTGGTGCTGGTCGACGGCGTGTTCGCCGCCGATCTGTCAGACGTCAAGGCGCTCGCCACCGAGGCGAGTTTCAAGACGTTGCGGGAGACGCTGGAGAAGGATGCGGGTCTCCTGAAGACCGCTGCCACCGACGCCGTGATCGCGCTCAACGCGGCGATGGCGACCGATGGCGTGGTGCTGTCGATTGCCGACGGCGCCCAGCTGTCCGCACCGATCCAGATCATCCACATCGCGACCGCAGCTTCCGCGTCGGCCTTCACCCGTTCGCAGGTCGCGATCGGGAAGGGCGCTCGCGCCACCATCGTCGAGAGTTTCGTGGCGGCTGGCGCCAAGGCCTACCAGATCGACGACGCCGTGCTCGTCACGGTCGGCGACGATGCCGATGTCGCGCATATCCGCCTGATGGACGACGCGCCCGACGCGCTGAACGTAACCTCGCATTTCGTGACGGTCGGCGCCAACGTCAAATTGAATTTCTTCAACATGACCACCGGTGCTGCCGTCAGCCGCCTGCAAGGCTTCATCACGCTGGCGGGTGAGGGCAGCGAGCTCTCGATCAACGGCGTCAACCTGTTGCAGAAGACCGAGCATGCCGACACCACGCTGGTCGTCGATCATGCGGTACCCAACTGCGTCAGCCGCGAGGTTTTTCGCGCTGTGATCGACGATCGCGCCCATTCGGTGTTCCAGGGCCGCATCATCGTTCGCCCCGATGCGCAGAAGACCGACGGCAAGATGATGACCCGTGCGCTGCTGCTCTCTGACGAAGCCGAGGCTGACAACAAGCCGGAGCTGGAAATCTTTGCCGACGACGTCTCCTGCGGCCACGGCGCCACCGCCGGCGCGCTGGACGAAAACCTGCTGTTCTATCTGAAGGCGCGCGGCTTGCCGGAGAAGCAGGCCCAGGCGCTGCTGATCCAGGCTTTTGTGGGCGAAGCGATCGAGCAGATCGCTGATGACGGCTTGCGCGAGCATGTGATCGGCATTGCCGAGCGCTGGCTGGAGCGTCGGTCATGAGCACGCATCCCGCAGTCATGAACGGGTCTTATGACGTTGCGCGCGTGCGCGAGGACTTTCCGGCGCTCGCCATGCAGGTCTACGGCAAGCCGCTGGTCTATCTCGACAATGCGGCATCCGCCCAGAAGCCCAGCGCCGTGCTCGAGCGCATGACGCAGGCCTATACATCCGAATACGCCAACGTCCATCGCGGCCTGCATTATCTCGCCAACGCCGCGACCGAAGCCTATGAGGGCGGCCGCACCAAGGCCGCGCAGTTCATCAACGCCGCGCGGACCGAGGAAGTGATCTTCACCCGCAACGCGACGGAAGCGATCAATCTGGTCGCTTCGTCCTGGGGCGGGCCGAACATCAAGGAGGGCGACGAGATCGTCATCTCGATCATGGAGCACCACTCCAACATCGTGCCCTGGCATTTCCTGAGGGAGCGCCAGGGTGCCGTGATCAAGTGGGCGCCGGTCGACGACGAGGGCAATTTCCTCATCGACGAGTTCGAGAAGCTGTTGACGTCGAAGACCAAGCTGGTCGCGATCACGCAGATGTCGAACGCACTCGGCACCATCGTGCCGGTCAAGGACGTCGTGAAGATCGCCCATGCCCGCGGCATTCCCGTGCTGGTCGACGGCAGCCAGGGCGCCGTGCATCTGCCCGTCGACGTCCAGGACATCGGCTGCGACTTCTACGTCTTTACCGGCCACAAGGTGTACGGTCCGACCGGCATCGGCGTGCTCTGGGCCAGGTATGACCATCTCGTCGCGATGCGCCCCTATAACGGTGGCGGCGAGATGATCCGCGAGGTCTCACGCGAGGTCGTCACCTATGGCGATCCCCCGCACAAGTTCGAGGCGGGCACGCCCGCGATCGTCGAGGCCGTCGGCCTTGGCGCGGCCATCGACTACGTCAATTCGATCGGCAAGGAGCGCATCGCTGCCCACGAGCACGATCTGGTCACCTACGCCCAGGATCGCTTGCGCGAGATCAACTCGCTGCGGCTGATCGGCACCGCACGAGGCAAGGGCCCGGTGATCTCCTTTGAGCTCAAGGGTGCGCACGCCCATGACGTCGCCACCGTGATCGACCGCCAGGGCATCGCGGTGCGCGCGGGCACCCATTGCGTGATGCCGCTTTTAGAGCGGTTCAACGTGACGGCCACATGCCGGGCCTCGTTCGGCATGTATAATACGCGGGAAGAAGTCGATCATCTGGCACAGGCGCTGCTGAAGGCGCGGGATTTGTTCGCATGAGTGACACGGCCGAAATCAAAGCCAATCCGATGGAGACTCATTCGGCGCTGCCGCCGGAGGAGACCGAGCGTCTCACGACCGAGATCATCGCCGGCCTCAAGACCGTGTTCGATCCGGAGATCCCGGCCGACATCTACGAGCTGGGCCTGATCTACAAGGTCGAGATCAAGGACGATCGCTCCGTCGACGTGCAGATGACGCTGACGACGCCGAACTGTCCGGCCGCCGGCGAGCTGCCGACCATGGTCGAGAACGCGGTCGCCAGCGTTCCCGGCGTCGGCGTGGTCGACGTCAAGGTCGTCTGGGAGCCGGCCTGGTCGCCGGAACGCATGAGCGACGAGGCGCGCCTCGTCCTCAACATGTGGTGACGCGTAACCTCGATATTGAATTCGCTCCGCAACGGACCACATAAATAACATGACCCAGATCTCGTCCGGCTCGACACCAGCATCCACCCCGAAGCCGCGGCGTCCGCGCCCGCAGGTGATGCGGCTGACCGATGCCGCTGCCCAGCGGATCAGCGAGCTGACCCAGCGCGCCGATTCCGAGATCGTCGGCCTGCGTGTCGGCGTCAAGAATGGCGGCTGCGCCGGCCAGTCCTACACGGTCGAATACGCCCATGATATCCGCCCGACCGACGAGGTCGTCGAGGACAAGGGCGTCAAGATCCTGGTCGACCCCAAGGCCGTGCTGTTCCTGCTCGGTACCGAGATGGACTACAAGGCCGACAAGATGCAGGCCCAGTTCGTCTTCAACAATCCCAACCAGATCTCCGCCTGCGGCTGCGGCGAATCGGTCGAGCTGCGCCCGGCGCAGATCGACGGGTAGATTTCTCCGTCGTTGCTCTCGTGTCCCGGGCGCGCTGCAGCGCGCTTGTGCTGCTGTGCAGAGCCGGGACCCACGCTATAGTCACCAGTACAAAGACGGCTGGGCCCCGGCTCAGCAGCGCACCGTTTCACGCTGCGCTGCATCCGGGGCACGAGAGAGCATGCCTATGGACCGCGAATTCCTGATCGACCTGTTCGCCGATTTCGGCCCCGTCGCCATCCGAAAGATGTTCTCCGGCTACGGCATCTCCGCCGACGGCATCAACTTCGCACTCGCCCTTCGCGCCGGCCTGTTCTTCCGCGCCGACGAGGTGACCATTCCCGATTTTGAAGCGGAAGGCTCAAAGCCCTTCCAGTATTCGACCCGCGCCAAGACCGTGCTGGTGAACTCCTATTGGGAGCTGCCGGCGCGGCTGTTCGACGATTCCGAGGAGCTGGCGCAATGGGCGAGGGCGGCGCTCGCCGCCGCCCAGCGCGCCAAGGTGAAGAAGCGCCCGAAGGGGAAGAAGGTCGCGAAGAAGGCGGAGCCGAAGAAGCCCGTTGCGAAAAAACGGCCAGCCAAGAAGTCGGTTCGTAGGGTTGGCAAAGTGAAGCGTGCCCACCGTTGAAGTCCCGGTGTGGAGAGATGGTGGGCACGGCGCAAGCGCGCCTTTGCCGACCCTACGGCACGTCACTCCGCGGCCTTGGTCAAACCAACCCGCATATCCTTCGCCACGAACACACAGGTGCCGTCAGCAAGCACGCGGCCGTCGGCTATCCCGAGCACCAGCTTGCCGCGGCGGACCATGCGCATGGTGACCTCGTAGCGCACGGATCGCGTCGTCGGCGTGATGGCGCCCGTGACCTCGACCTCGCCGACGCCGATGGCGCGGCCCTTGCCCGGTGAGCCCGACCAGCCGAGCCAGTAGCCGACCATCTGCCACATCGCATCCAGGCCGAGACTTCCGGGCATCATCGCGTCACCGCGATAGTGACAATCGAAGAACCAGTGGTCCGGCACAACGTCGAGCTCGCCGACGATATGGCCCTTGCCGAACTCGCCGCCGTTCAGGCTGAGTTCGGTGATGCGGTCCATCATGAGCATCGGCGGCGCCGGCAATTGCGCATTGCCCGGACCGAAATAGCCGCCTTCGATCGATTTCAGCAGCTCGTCCCTGGTGTAAGACGGTTGTGGCCTGTGAAAATCATGAGGATTGGGCACGACAACAAGTCCTCGATACGCGCGATCAGACGTTGCAGGTGGCGAGGAAGATGTCGTCCGTCAGGTTGGAATGTCAAGCGCGGCCCGCGTCTCTCGGCCCGCCGTGTCCCGCCTCACGCCACCCGGTTGTGTGTCTCGACCGCGTATTCCGGGTCGACTTCGCAGATCACGCGGTTGCGGCCGTTGCGCTTGGCGGCGTAGAGACAGGCATCCGCACGCTCGATCAGGGCATCGGTGTCGTCGCCCTGCTTCAGCATGGAGACGCCGACCGAGATGGTGACGCGGCCGAGGATCTCGCCGGTCGATTTCTTCTTCAGCTCCTTCGCCATCACGGCGCGGCGAATATGGTCGGCGACGGTGAGAGCCTGGCGCAGCGCCGTGTTGGGCAGCAGCACGGCGAACTCCTCGCCGCCATAGCGCGCAGTGATGTCCTGGCCCTTGATGGTCTGCTTCATGGACAGGCCGACCAGGCGCAGCACCTGGTCGCCGGTGAGATGGCCGTAGGAATCGTTGAACGACTTGAAATGGTCGATGTCGAACAGCAGCAGTGACAGCGGCTCGCCCGAGGCGAGTGCGTTCTGCACGGCCATGCCGATCATGCGGTCGAAATATTTGCGGTTGCCGAGCCCGGTCAACGGATCGGTCAGGCTCTCGGCGCGGATCGCTTCCAGGCTGTGCTGGAGATTGCTGATCTCGTTCTTCGACAGTGTCAGCCGGCCTTCCAGCGCCTTGTTGGTCTCGCGCATCTCGTCGGTCGAACGCAGCAGCGTCTCGACGATCGCCTTGATCTGCTCGCGGCTCTTGGCCGAGGACAGTTGCTCGGTCGCGCGCGACAGGCTGGTGTCGTAGGCACCGGTCATCCCGAGCGCGTCGCTCAAGACGGACATCACGTCGTCGATCTCGCCGATGACGCGCGCGCCGACCTTGTCGATGCGGTCGGTCGTTTTGATGTGGGAGAGATAGGTGTCGTAGATCTGCTCGAGATCGGCTTCGGTCAGCTTGCCGCTACGTGCCAGCGTCTCGTTGATGATCTTGTTGAGCGGGGCATTGTAGCCGGTCGCGTAGACGTACCAGATCTCGTAATTGCGGGGAATTGCGGTTTGCTTCAGCGACCGGATCTGACCGAGCGCCACCTCGGCAAACGCCATCGTGCGTTCATGTTCATCGAGAACCTTGACCACAGAACATACCCCACAACGGTCGATGCGCTCGCGACCGCAGCAATGCTTAAATTATGTTCGTAGGCTAACGGACGATGATGAACGGTCGGTAAACGGTCGACCGCTCAACTCACGCGTGTATCGTGGTTTCAGGCCCCGGCGGGGGAGCGGACCGGTCGGAGCAGGAAGGCCGGGAGGTGCGAGTGATCGCCGGGCTCGGTATCGGCTTCGCGCTGGCGGCGCGGCTCGGGACGGCCGATCGACGGGACATGCGACGGATTGGCCGGCTGGCGCGATCCTCCGCGCGGCTCGGACGGCTGCCTTGCCTCGCGCGGAGGCCTTGCTTCGCGAACAGGCCTCGCTTCGCGAGGAGACCGTGCTTCAGCGGCAGGCGTTGCATCCGTCGAAGGCGCTGCCTCCGAGGAGTGTCGCGCCTCGCGCGGCTCGTGGCTGCGCTCACGGTCACGACCGCGCTGCGGCTTGCCGCGTCCGCCGCGGGAACGTTCGCGATCGCGTCCGCGCGATTCGCGCGGACGGTCGCCCTGCTCACCCGAACCCGCATGTACTTCGTAATCGCCTTCCGCGCGGGGAATGCTCTGGCCGATCAGCTTCTCGATCGCGACCATCGACTTCTGGTCGAGCGGCGTAACGAGCGAGATCGCCATGCCGGACCGGCCTGCGCGGCCGGTGCGGCCGACACGATGGACGTAGTCGTCGGGATGGTGGGGGACGTCGAAATTGAAGACGTGGCTGACCTCGGGAATGTCGAGGCCGCGGGCGGCGACGTCTGAGGCGACCAGCAGCGGCAACTCACCCTTGCGGAACTGTTCGAGTGCCGCCGTGCGGGCCGACTGGTCCATGTCGCCGTGCAGGGCGCCGACGCTGAAGCCGTGCTTTTGAAGCGATTTGTGAACGACCGCGACCTCGCGCTTGCGATTGCAGAAGATGATCGCGTTCTGGAGATCCTTGGCCTCGCGCAGCAGGCGGCGAAGCAATTCGCGCTTTTCATGCGCCTCGCGCCCGGCCGGGACCTGACACTGCGTGACGGTGACTGCGGTAGTGGCGGGCTTGGAAACCTCGACCTTCTGCGGATTGTGCAGGAAAGTTTCGGTGATGCGCCGGATCTCCGGCGGCATGGTCGCGGTGAAGAACAGGGTCTGCCGCGTGAAGGGGACGAGCTTGCAGACGCGCTCGATGTCGGGAATGAAGCCCATGTCCAGCATGCGGTCGGCTTCGTCGATGACGAGCAGCTCGACGCCGGTGAGCAGCAGACCGCCGCGCTCGGTATGGTCGAGCAGCCGGCCCGGGGTGGCGATCAGCACGTCGACGCCGCGGGTCAGCTTGGCATCCTGGTCGCCGAAGGAGACGCCGCCTATCAGCAGGGCGACGTTGAGTTTCTGGCCGGCGCCGTAGCGGTCGAAGTTTTCCTTCACTTGCGCTGCGAGCTCGCGGGTCGGCTCCAGGATCAGTGTGCGCGGCATGCGTGCGCGGGCGCGACCCTTTTCGAGGATGGTGAGCATCGGCAGCACGAAGGCTGCGGTCTTGCCGGTGCCGGTCTGGGCGATGCCGAGCACATCCTTGCGTGCGAGGACGTGGGGGATCGCCTGTTCCTGAATGGGGGTGGGGGTGGTGTAACCGGTGGCCGCCACTGCGGCGAGGACTTTTTCGGATAGTCCGAGATTGGAAAAGGACATTGAGCCTCTGGTCGAAACCGCCGTTCGGAATCGAGGGTAATAAGGCTGTCGCGTTCCACCCCGAAACGGCGCGCTCTCAAAGAAGCTGGGGGTGCTGACTCACGCGAACAAAGCGCCAGCTCAGGAATCGCTCTTCGATACCGAGCCGCGTCGACCCGGAACATAGGGCGGAATCGGCCAAAGTCAATGGAGCAGGCGCGGGAAGACCCTAAAAACCCTCAGGTTTTTGCCCAAATACCGGGCGCGGCTGGGCTTTTCGCCGCAGCAGCCAGCTCGGTGGTTAACGCGCGCCTGCGGCCCGGGCCCGGAAATCGCCGGGCGCCATGCCATAGGCGGCGTTGAAGACCCGGTAATAGGTCGCCAGGCTCTCGAAGCCGCAGGCGCTGGCGATGTCGGCGATCAGCCGCTCCGGCGCTTCGCACATCAAGCGGCGGCTCTGCTTCAACCGCTCTTCCGTCACGGTCTGCGAGAAGCTGCGGTCGGCGACCTCGAACAGCATGTGCAAATGGCGCACGGAGACGCCGAGCAGGTCGGCGACACGCGTCGGCGCCAGATCGGGGTCTTGCAGATGGCGCGCGATCAGGCGCCGCGCCAGCGAGAGGCGGCCGGTCCGGAGCGCGGCCTGTCCGCGCCGGCTGCCCGGCCTGACGATGCCGCGCTCTATCAGCGCCAGCTGCCCCAAGGCCTGTACAAGCAAGGCCTGTACAAGCGGGACCGCGCCGGACGAACCATCATTCGCGGCGGCGTCGCCGAGGTCGGCAAAGCAGGCGTCGAGCAGAGGCGCGAGAGCGGGATCGTTGAAAACCTTGGGCGCAAGCTCGCGCGTGCGCTTGTCCTGTGTCGCGAGGCCGCTGACGGGGATCTTCAGGATCCGCAGATGGAAACCGGAATCGCCCAACGGCCTCGTGTGGTAGGGCAGGTCGGTATGGCTGGTGGCAAAGCCGCCATTGGCGATCGCGAAATCGCTCGAGCGCATGCCGCCGAACCAACCGCCGCCGCCGAGCTGCTGGTAGACGCAGATGCTGTCACCCGGCGCGTAGCCGATGTCGGCCTGGCTGCGCTCGACCGCATAGGAAGACGCCTTCAGCTCCACGAGGGCGCCATTGCCGACCTGGCTCAGCGAGAATTCGCCGTAGAAGTCGCCGCGCCGTTCGCGCTCGAGCTCGGCGGTGACCCCGAACAGCCCCTTGGCGCGGACCTCGCGCCAGAAATCGAAGCGATCGTGCGGCTCGACCTCGTCGGTGCACCAGCGATACACGGCAGCCCTCGTCTCGAACGGAATTCCGCCCAAGAAGAAGCAGATTCCACGAGAATCTTCTATAGGCCAAATCATGGCGCCGCGGGGACGGACCGGTTGAACCGCCGTTACGGCTGGACCGACTATCACATCAACGGCGTAAGGTTCCGCATGGAGCCAACGGGGAGCCGTTCTGCAGCGGGAATATCACGATGACGCGTCGGTTTTTCAGAATTTTGGCGGCGCTCGGCCTGGCGGCGGGCCTCAGCGGTTTCGCGAGTGCCGCACATGCCGAAAAGCGTGTCGCGCTCGTCGTCGGCAACAATGACTATAGGAACGTTCCGAAGCTCCTGAAGGCCGTCAACGACGCCCGCACCATGGGCGATACGCTGAAGCAACTCGGCTTCACCGTGATGGTCGCCGAAAACCAGAACCGTCAGCAATTCTCCGAGACGCTGCTCGCCTTCGACCGGGCGATCGAGCCCGGCGACACCGCGTTCTTCTTCTATGCCGGCCACGGGTTCGAGATTGCGGGCCAGAACTATCTGCTGCCGACCGACGTGCCGGCGGCGGCCGAAGGCCAGGAAGAGCTGGTGCGCGACGCTTCGATTCTCGCAGATCGTGTCGTCGAGCGCCTCCAGAACAAGAAGGCGCGCACCTCGATCCTGGTGTTTGACGCCTGCCGCAACAATCCGTTCGAGCGCAGCGGCACGCGCGCAGTCGCCGGCGGTGGTGGGCTTGCGCCGATGACGCAGCTGCCCGAAGGCGTGTTCTCGGTGTTCTCGGCAGGTCCGCGCCAGACCGCGCTCGATCGCCTCTCCAACGATGATGCCAATCCCAATTCGGTGTTCACGCGCACCTTCGCCAAGGAGCTGCTGCAGCCCGGCGAGAACCTCGTGCAGGTCGCGCAGCACACGCGCCGCCTGGTCAGCGAGATGGCCGATACCGTCAAGCACAAGCAGGTGCCGGTCTATTTCGACCAGATGGTCGACGACGTCTTCCTCAGCGGAGCCGCGAAGGATGCCGCGGCCGCGCGTCCGGCCGACCCGCCGCCGCAGAAGCTCGCGGCGCTGCCGCCGGTCTCGGTGCCGCGCGTGCCGAAGGAAGAGACCACCAACGCGCCGATCGCGAGCTTCTCGCGCCACAATGGCGGCTGGAGCGTAACGTTCTCCTTCGCTGATCCCACCCTCGGGGTGTCCTGGCGCATGGCAGGCAATGGTGATTTCCGCGAGACCGGCTTCATCGACGCGCTCGATCCGCGCACGCGCAAGCGGATGCCGAACCCGTCGATCGAGCTGCCCCCGGACGCGCAGGCCGGCACCATCGAGGTCCGCTACGTCGACGCGTCCGGTGACATGCAGGGCCCGTTCCCGATCAAGTTCGATCCCGAAGCGGCGCTGATCCGGGACCAGCGCAAGATCCTCGACATGACCGCCACGAGCTGGCTGTCGTTCCGTCAGTTTAACGGGCTGCTGGTGTATTATTCCCATCTGGTGTCATATCGCTGCGCGATCCGCGAGGCGCGGATCGGCATCGACACGGCGGTGCCGGACAAGGTGCTGAAGCTGCCGCCTTGCGACCTCCGCGATCCCTCGGCGATCACGGCCGGCATGCTGCTCTACGAGAAGCTGCCTCCGGCCACGCAGTTCATGTCGGTCGAATTGACCTATCGCGACGGCAGCGTTTCCGAGGTCAAGAGTTTTCGTACGGCCAACCGCAGCAACAATTGAGCTGTCTCGGGGGCTCCGAAGCGGGCGGGGACTGGTCCGCTAAGGCCGGCGCTTCCTGAAGAGGCGCTTGGCAGAGTCGATGGCCTCGATCAGGGGTGGCGCCAGCGAGAAGAAAGTTCCCATGGCGATCGAGATGATGACATGGCTGAGCAGGAGCTTCTCCTGCTCCTCAAACGGATAGCCATGCTGATCGATCCGCACAGGTGCAAGCGCACCCGTCGCCCGCGGATCCAGTCTTCGCGGTTTGCGCGCCGGAAGCATGATCACGACAAAAAGCACGTTGATCAACAACCAGATGCTAAGCACTATGAGGAGGGTGCGCACAGCAAGATCATCCTGAAATCAATCGAACTCGTCAGCAACGCTACGGACCATTCGCTCTCACGGCAAACCAATTCGGACTTGTTGCACCGCACAGCGGACTAAAGTCGCAAGCGAGGATCTGATGGCTGAAACAGATACGCCTCAGCACACCGTAGGTCACTCCGTGAGAGTCCGGTGTTGCATTGTCGGCGGTGGGCCCGCGGGAATGATGCTCGGCTATCTCCTCGGGCGCGCCGGCATCGATGTCGTGGTGCTGGAGAAGCACGCCGATTTCTTCCGCGATTTTCGCGGTGATACCGTGCATCCCTCGACGCTACAGCTGATGGACGAGCTCGGCCTGATCGACGGCTTCCTCAAGCTGCCGCATCAGCGCTTGCAGACGATGGATGGCCTGTTCGGCGGCACCAAGGTGCGGATCGCCGATCTCAGCCGGCTCAACACGAAATACCCCTTCATCGCCTTTATGCCGCAGTGGGATTTCCTGAATTTCCTGCGCAAGGCAGGCGGGCGCTTCGCCTCGCTCAAGGTGATGATGAGCACGGAGGCGGTCGACCTGATCCGCCGCGGCGAGACCATCGCCGGCGTGCGCGCGGAAACGCCAGACGGCACTGTGGACATCGAGGCCGATCTCACCGTCGCCTGCGACGGCCGGCATTCGACCGTGCGCGAGCGCGCCGGCCTTGAGGTCAAGGAGATCGGCGCGCCGATGGACGTGCTCTGGTTCCGTGCCGGCCGCAAGCCGGACGAGACCGAGAATCTGTTTGCACGGATCGAGCCCGGCAGGATGATGGTCACGTTCGACCGTGGCGATTACTGGCAGTGCGCCTATGTCATCGCCAAAGGGCAATACGATGCGGTGAAGGCGAGGGGGTTGCAGGCACTGCTCGACGACGTCGTCCGCATGGCGCCGGTCCTGCGATCCGGAATTGCCGACGTGAAGAGTTTTGACGACATCAAGCTGCTGACCGTCGCGATCAACCGCCTGCCACGCTGGACGCGGTCGGGCCTGCTCTGCATCGGCGACGCCGCGCATGCGATGTCGCCCGTCGGCGGCGTCGGCGTCAATCTCGCCGTACAGGACGCGGTCGCGACTGCAAACCTGCTCGCGGAGAAGCTTCAGCGCGGCTGTCCATCCGAGGACGAGCTCGATACCGTGCGGCGCCGCCGCGAGTTCCCGGTGAAGATGACCCAGGCGATGCAGGTGATCGTGCAGAACAACATCATCAGGGGCGCGCTGCAGGGCGGCGATCACCCGCTCAAGGTGCCGCTGCTCCTGCGATTGATCTCCGCATCGCCATGGCTTCAGGGGATTGCGGCGCGCTTCGTTGCGCTCGGTGTGCGGCCCGAGCACGTGCGTTCAAAGGCCGCGCCGGCGTCAGGGATTCAGTAGGGATAATGTCGCGTTAAATCGCGCGCTTTGCGTTGCGTTCGCGCAACAGCGCACGCGGATTTATAGACCGCAATGCGTCAATCCGGCGCCTTAACTCTCTTGATTCAAATTTGAGTAAGAACTGTCTGTGAGCGTGCACCCATCAAAGGACACGGGGTGTACCAGTATCATGCGTAACAAATTGATTGCCGCCTTCGCCTGCACGACCGCTCTGGTTTCGACCGGCGCTGCTTCCGCTGCCGATCTCGGCGCGCGGCCCTACACCAAGGCGCCGGCCTATATCGAGCCTCTGTTCAACTGGACCGGCCTCTATGTCGGCGGCCACATCGGTGGCGCATGGACCAACGAGCAGTTCATCAACAATGGAATCGGGGCGCCGTTCGGTGATCTGACGCCCGGCCAAGGCTATCGTCAGCGTGGTAGCGGCATCATGGGCGGCGCCCAGATCGGCTACAACTGGCAGGCCAACAACTACGTGTTCGGCATGGAAGGCACGATCTCCGGCCTCAACAACAAGGGTACCATCGTGAACACCGCGTTCGGCGCGGGCGACGACGTGTTCTCCTGGCGTGCGAACGTTCTTGCCACCGTCGTCGGTCGCGCTGGCTTCGCGGTTCAGAACAACCTGTTCTACATCAAGGGCGGCTATGCCGGCGTCAACAACCGCCTGTCGGTGACCGACACGGTCGGCCCGGCGACGGGCAACGGCGGTCAGACCCACTGGGCCAACGGCTGGACCGTGGGCGCCGGCTGGGAATACGGCATCACCCGCAACTGGATCGTCGGCCTCGAGTACAATTACGCGGCCTTCGGCAGCCAGACCTATCAGCTCGGCGGCACCTCGGGTAACTACACCTTCGATGCCAAGCCGCGCGACATCCAGTGGGCGGTTGTGCGCGCGAGCTACAAGTTCGATGCGCCGGTCATCGGCCGCTACTGAGCAACAAACGACCAACCAGCAAAAAAGATCACTGCCAAAAACTTAGAGCCCCGGCATCGCCGGGGCTTCTTTTTTACGCGAAAGGCGCCTCAGGCCATCACCGAGAAGCCGCCATCGACGGGGATCGCGGTGCCCGTGACGAAATTCGAAGCGGGCGAGGCCAAGAAGACAGCGATGCCGGCGAAGTCGTCGATGTCGCCCCAGCGCCCCGCAGGCGTGCGCGCCAGCACGCGCTCGTGCAGACCCGACACCTGCTGCCGCGCGCCGCGGGTGAGATCGGTGTCGATCCAGCCCGGCAGGATCGCATTGACCTGAATGTTGTCGGGCGCCCAGGCATTCGCGCAGGCGCGCGTGTACTGCACGATGCCGCCCTTGCTGGCCGCATAGGCGGTCGCGAAGCTCGCGCCGAAGATCGACATCATTGAGCCGATGTTGATCACCTTGCCGTTGCCCGATGCCTTCAGCGCCGGATAGGCGAGCTTCGAGCACAGGAAGGCGCTGGTAAGGTTGGTGTCGATCACCTTGTTCCACTCGTCGAGCTCGAGCTCGTGCGGCGGCTTGCGGATGCTCATGCCGGCGTTGTTGATCAGGATGTCGATGCGGCCGAGGTCCCCAACGACGCGGTCGATCATCGCCGCGACCGCGTCCTTGTCGGTGACGTCGGTGGTGACGGAAATCGCCTTCACGCCGCGCGCCTTGAGATCGGCAACGGCAGCCGCCGACTTGGTTTCGTTGCGTCCGACCACGGCAATATCGGCGCCGGCGTCCGCAAGCCCATGGGCGAGGCCGAGTCCGATGCCGCCATTGCCTCCTGTGACGATCGCGACCTTGCCGCGGAGATCGAACCGGTTGGATGTCATGCTTTCACTTCCTGGTTTCTTCTATTGGTTGCTTTGCCAGATCAGCACCAGCCCGAAGCCTGCCATGGCGGCGCCATAGCCGGCCCATTGCAGCTGGTTGACCATGAAGCTCGATCGCGGCCAGGCGACGGTGCCCGTGCCTTGTCCGATCCAGAGCAGCCCGACAGCGAGGGCAAACAGGCCTGCGATCAGCAGAAATCTGCGCATGCGTTCCTCCCTGTCGGTCTGATTCTGTCGTGGCCTGCGGAACAAAAGGACGGCCGCACTTCGCGAGAGCTTGCGGCCAGACTAGCCGTAGCTTCTGTTCGGATACAATGGGCAGGGATGCAAGGCCGCGCGAGAACGCATGTTCGCCGAGACCACCTCGGGCATCGCCGGCGCGAGCAGCTCGTTGAAGGCGAGCATCAATCGCTCAGGCCTCCGAACACGAAAAAGCCCCGGCAATGCCGGGGCTTTAGCGTCTGAAGTTGAATTCGGATCAGATCAGTACTTTTCAGCTCAGTACTTGGCGACGACCGGGCCGGTCCAGTTGAAGCGGTAGACCAGCGAGGTCGAGATCGTCTGGTTCCAGCTGTTGGCGCGGATGCTGTTGACGCCGGTCGGCAGGTTGGTGACGTCGGAGAGCTCATCCCGGGTCTTGGCGTTGTAGAAGGCCGAACGGTACTCCGTCTTCATGAACCAGCCGGGCGAGGAGATGCCGAAGATGTTCAGGCTGTTCTCGACGCCGCCGCCGACGAAGAAGCCGTTGCGGTTGTAGCCGGCGAGATGGACACCGGCGGGAACGCCACCCAGATTGGTGAAGCTCGTGCTGCCGAAGTGAGCGCCCGAATAACCGCCGTTGACATAGGAGAGAACGTTCGGAGCGACCAGCCAGCCGAGGCGGACGCCGGCGGCCCAGGAGTCTTCCAGCTTCTGGTTGCCGGTGTAGCCGAGGATCGGATCCTGCACGGTGGAGCGGATGCTGCCGAATTGACCGTCAGCGAACACGCCGGCGACCCAGGTGCCGCTGAACTGCCAGTCGTAGCCGAGACCGACGGTGCCGAACCAGCCCGAACCACCCTGACGCTGGGTGATGGTCAGCGGAACCGCGCCGACGGTCGACTGGACGGACTGGTCGGAGTTCGAGAGACCGCCGCCGCCACCGCCGAAGATGTAGAAGCCGGTCCAGTTGGCAACCGGAGCCGCCATCGGAGCCTTCACGTAGGGACGGGCCGCAAGGTCAGCCGCCGAAGCCGAACCGGTCATCGCCGCAACCGCGGTCAGCGCGAGTACAATCTTCTTCATGATTAAATCCCCAACCTTAGGTCCGTAGCAGGCGCGAGCGCTCTGAAGTCCGTGTGATCTGATGCCCGGACTATAGACGGTTCTCGCCGAAATGCTGTTGCAGGGCAGGCACAGTCGCCGGAAAACGCCCGCCATCCGGGTTTTGAGGTGCCGTCAATAAGTCCCCAAAAAGCGACGTAATTTCAATGTATTACGCCGGTCTCCGCATCGCCTGCCCGGGTAGGGTTCTGTTAGGAATTCGCCTTTGTCCGAAACGGAGGCGATCCTGCCTCAGCCTTGGCTTGCCGACCGGCCGCTGTGAGTCGTTGGCCGAGTCGCGCTTTCGCCATCCCAATTGAAAAACCCCGGCCACGGGCCGGGGCTTTTCAGCGGGAATCGCCGCATCAGACGTCGAGCAGCTCTTCGCTCGCGAACTCGGCCTTGTCGGAGATGAAGGCGAAGCGCGCTTCGGCCTTGGTGCCCATCAGGCGTTCGACGGAATCCGCCGTGGTGTCGCGATCGTCGGCGAGCAAGACGACTTTCAGCATGGTCCGCTTGGCAGGATCCATGGTGGTCTCCTTGAGCTGCGCCGGCATCATCTCGCCGAGGCCTTTGAAGCGGTTCACCTCGACCTTGGCGTTGGCATTGAATTCGCTTTTGATCAGCGCTTCCTTGTGCGCGTCGTCGCGTGCGTAGACCGACTTCGATCCATGCGTCAGCTTGTAGAGCGGCGGCACTGCGAGGAAGAGATGCCCCTCGTCGATCAGCCGCGGCATCTGCCGGTAGAAGAACGTGATCAGCAGCGATGCGATGTGGGCGCCGTCGACGTCGGCGTCGGTCATGATGATGATGCGCTGATAGCGCAAATCCTCTTCACGATACTGCGCGAGCATGCCGCAGCCGATCGCCTGCACCAGGTCGGCGAGTTGGGTGTTCGCCGTCAGCTTGTCCTTGCCGGCGGAGGCGACGTTGAGGATCTTGCCGCGCAGCGGCAGCACGGCCTGGGTCTTGCGGTCGCGCGCCTGCTTGGCACTGCCGCCGGCCGAGTCGCCCTCGACGATGAAGAGTTCCGAGCCGTCCAAGCCCGCATCGCTGCAGTCGGCGAGCTTGCCGGGCAGGCGCAGCTTCTTGCCTGCGGTTTTCCGCGCGGTCTCTTTCTCTTGCCGCCGACGCAGCCGCTCCTCGGCGCGGTCGATCACGAAATCGAGCAGCCGGTTGGCCATGTTCGGATTGCCCGACAGCCAATGGTCGAACGGATCCTTCATCGCCTGCTCGACGATGCGCTGCGCTTCGGCGGTGGCGAGACGATCCTTGGTCTGGCCCTGGAATTCAGGCTCGCGCACGAACACGGACAGCATCACGGCGGCGCCCACCATCACGTCTTCCGAGGTGATGGACGAGGCGCGCTTGCCCTGACCGACGCGTTCGGCGTGATCCTTCAGGCCGCGCAACAGCGCGCTGCGCAGGCCGGATTCGTGCGTGCCGCCATCGGGCGTCGGTACGGTGTTGGTGTAGGAGGAGAGGAAGCCGTCGGCATCCGCGGTCCAGGCCACGGCCCATTCGCAGGCGCCATGCGCGCCGTTGCGGCCCGACTTGCCAGAGAAGATGTCGGGATGCACCAGCGTGTCGGCGTGGATCGCCGCCGCCAGATAGTCCTTCAGGCCGCCGGGGAAGTGGAAGGTCGCTTCCGGCGGAACATCCTCGACGCCCTTGAGCAGCTCGGGCGCGCAGTTCCAGCGGATCTCGACTCCGCCGAACAGATAGGCCTTCGAGCGCGTCATCTTGAACAGGCGCTGCGGCTTGAACGCGGCCTTGGCGCCGAAGATGTCGGCGTCGGGCTTGAACCGCACGCGCGTGCCGCGGCGGTTGTTGACCTTGCCGAGATCCTCGAGCTTGCCCTTGGGATGGCCGCGCTCGAACGTCATGCGATGCAGCTTCTGGCCGCGCGCGACCTCGACCTCGAGCAGCGAGGAGAGGGCGTTCACCACGGAGATGCCGACGCCGTGCAGACCGCCGGAGGTCTCGTAGACCTTGCTGTCGAACTTGCCGCCCGAATGCAGCGTGCACATGATGACTTCAAGCGCCGACTTCTTCGGAAACTTCGGATGCGGATCGATCGGGATGCCGCGGCCGTTGTCGGTGACGGTGAGGAAGCCGTCCGCGGAGAGCTCGACGCCGATGAAGGTCGCGTGTCCGGCCAGTGCCTCGTCCATCGAGTTGTCGATGACTTCGGCGAAGAGGTGATGCAGTGCCTTCTCGTCGGTGCCGCCGATATACATGCCGGGCCGGCGCCGCACCGGCTCCAGGCCTTCGAGCACCTCGATGTCGGCGGCCGTGTAATCGGCCTCGCCGCCGGTTCCGCGCGGCGCTGCCTTCGCGGCGGCTGTGCGCCCCTTCGGCTCATTGCCGTCGAATAGGTCGTCTTTGGCTTTTGTTTTCAACTGCTTGGACATATATCTTGATGCGTTTTGATGGCCGCGAAGGCGGCGAATCGGTTGGCCCGACTATGCCACTTCTGGCTTCGAAAGGTTATCGCAGCGCTGGCCGGGCGCTGTGGGTGGGAGCTAATGCCGGCGAATTTACGCCGCAAGCTAACCAAATCCCGGCAATTTGAGGCTTCGGTCCGGCCGGAGCCGGCTTTGTGACTTGATGTCACACAAGTCCCTGGCTTACCAGTGCTTTTCACCAGCAGCACCTCAAGGCGGGGCGGGAAGGCTATTCTGGAATGGAGCAGTACGCGCACGCACTGGCCGATTTCGTGCGCCTCCATCAGGCTTGGGCTGCGCCGATCGTGTTCCTGCTGGCGTTCGGGGAATCGCTGGCCTTCATCTCGCTGTTGATCCCGGCCTGGGGGGCGCTGGTCGCCATCGGCGCGCTGATCGGGGCGAGCGGCATCAGCTTCTATCCAATCTGGATTGCCGGCGCGATCGGTGCTGCCCTCGGCGACTGGGTCTCCTACTGGTTCGGCTACCGCTACAAGGAGCAGGTCGCGCAGATGTGGCCGCTCTCGCGCTATCCGGAAATCCTGCCCAGGGGCGAGGCGTTCGTGCGGAGCTGGGGCGTGCCCAGCATCTTCATCGGCCGCTTCTTCGGACCTTTGCGCGCCTCCGTGCCGCTCGCGGCCGGCATTTTCGAGATGCCTTACTGGAGCTTTCAGGCCGCCAATTTCGCCTCCGCGCTGGTCTGGTCGGCGGCGCTCCTGCTGTTCGGCGATGTGATCGCGACGATCATGGAATGGC
The DNA here is from genome assembly GCF_040546905.1 of Bradyrhizobium sp. S3.3.6. Taxonomy (NCBI): domain Bacteria; kingdom Pseudomonadati; phylum Pseudomonadota; class Alphaproteobacteria; order Hyphomicrobiales; family Nitrobacteraceae; genus Bradyrhizobium; species Bradyrhizobium sp. S3.3.6. The sequence continues at coordinate 276,614 of NZ_JBEPOT010000002.1, forward strand.
TCTGGCGCGTGATCTGAGCGAGACCGGGACAGGTTGACGCCCGCAGGGCGGAAGAAATTTAAAAGTCGTTCTTTTCGAGAGTGCGGCTGGTAATTTTCGCCTGCTAGTTGAGTTGCCGACTTAACGGCCGAGCGCTCAGCATATGATCGTACGCGTTTGTTCAGCTTTCCTGGTGGCGTTGCTCCTCGCGTCGCCATGCATGAAATCGTATGCCGCTGAATCATCCGCCGCTGATCGGCCCGGCTGGGTCGATCCGGGCTGGCGGCGAACGGTGGCGCGCTACGCCGTGACATTCGACGAGAAGGGGCTGAGCACGGAGGTCTTTGAGTTCGAAATCAAGGCGCTCGACGAGAAGGGCGCCGAGGCGATCGCGCAGCAGAGTTTTCAGTACAACAGCTATTTTGACGATTTGTCCTCGATGGCGCTTGCCACTCTCAAGGCCGATGGCACCGTGGTCGAGGTCGACGAGCGCGCCATCCGCGATCAACCGGCGTCGACAGATTCCTCGTCGCCCTATTTCGACGAGGTTCGGAACAGAATCATCGCCTATCCCCATGTTGCTCCCGGCGACAGCATCCGCGGGCGTCTGGTCTACAAGGCGAAGCAGCCGAGATTTCCGGGTGAGTTTGCGCGCTCCTGGAGCGAGCCGGCGAGCCAGCCTCCCGAATTGCTCGAGGTGACCGTTGATGGACCGGCATCCAGGCCTTTGCGGGTCGCGTTGCGCAATGTCGAGCACCGTGAAGAGAGGGTGAACGATCGGATCGTCCATCACGTGCGCTTCCAGCAAGACGCGCCCAGACCCCGCCAGATCGACGACGAGACGCTCGCATTTGCCGAGCGTTTCGAGGTCAGCACGTTTGCCGACTATTCCGCTTTCGCGGCGATGCTGAACGCACGCAACGCACCGATGGCGCGACCGGACGACAGGGTGACGCGACTGTCGCGGGAGATTGCCGGCGACGCCGTCGGCACGCGCGCGAAGGTCGAGCGCCTCTACAATTGGGTGGCTCGAAACATCCGCTACGTCGGGATTGGACTCGAGGACGGCGGCTGGACGTCGCAGCCTGCCTCGGCTGTGCTGGCCTCGCGCTACGGCGATTGCAAGGCGCACGCGACGTTGTTCAAGGCGCTGCTTGCCGCCCAGGGCATCGAAGCCAATCTGGTCGCGGTGAACGCCGACGCAAGATACACGCTCACCGAAATTGCCACGCCGAATTTCGACCACGCGATCGCTTATGTCCCGGAGATCGACCAATATCTCGATCCGACCGCGCCGCTGTTCGCTTTCGGCTCCCTGCCGCCGAACCTCGCGGGCAAGCCGGTTCTCAACATCGACAAGGGCACTTTGAGCCGCATTCCCATGGCTGGTCCGGAGCGCTTCCGGATGGCTGCGGAAACGGACTACGTCCTCGGCAATGATGGGAAACGCGAAGTCCGCTCGATCCTGTCTGGCACTGGCGTTGGCGCGCAAATAGGACGCACGCTCGCGCAGGGATTGGATGATGAAGACCGGCGTATGGCCGCCAGAAAGCTGATCGAGCAGGCCGGTCTGACCGGCACCGGCGATTACACCTATCCAAATCCGCGCGAACTGACAGACGACTACGCGATCACATCAACGTTCCAGATCAGCAAACCTGTCGATCTCGACCGGCCCGCGCGCATCAGGATGTTGCCTCTGACCGATCCAAGACAATCGCTCCTGCGGTTGGTTGCGCGCCAGACGAATGGACGGCCTTTTGTTTGCCGACCGATGGAATACCGCGAGGTCGCTTCACTCACGGTTCCCGAAAACACATTCTTCTACGAGAAACCGGCACCGATCGCCTATTCGGCGACGTTCGAAGGCAGAACGGGCAACGCTGAAATCCACGGCCGGATCGAGGTGAATGGCACCATCGCTGTCGATGGCCGAACTATCCGCTCCAATGCGCTTCTTCGCCTGACGCTCGACGCACCGGTCTGCCCGGCGGAGTTTGGTCCGGCTATCGAGAAGGGGTTCGATAAGCTCGACGAGTTCAAGTACGGGCTGATCGGCCTGACCCCGAAGGGAGCAGCCTCGGTTGTCGAAGTCAGTGCAGACTTCACCGACGGTGCGAACGCATATCTTGCTCACGATTTCCAACGCGCGATGGAGAGATTGAAGCCGCTGGCCGAAATCGGCAATGCACGTGCGCAGTCCTATTTGGGCGCGATGTACCGGGACGGAAATGGAACGAAGCGCAATCGCGCGGAGGCGATCAAGTGGTTTCGTCTCTCTGCCGAACAGGGCGATGCCTACAGTCAGGAGCAACTTGCCTACCTCTACGAGACGGGCGCAGGGACGGCTCGCGACGAAAAGCAGGCGGCCGAGTGGTACGGCAAGGCCGCGGATCAGGGCAATGCCTACAGCCAGACCCGCCTTGCCGCCATGTACAGGGACGGACGAGGCGTTCCCCAGGACTTTGCCCTCGCTTTCGATCTGTTTTCGAAGGCGGCTGAGCAGGGCTCGACGTACGCGCAGACGGGTCTCGGCCTCTTGCACATCAAGGGCGAAGGTGTGCCACAAGACCTTGCCAAAGGCATTTCCCTGCTGCGCAAGGCCGCCGATCAGAACGACGGCTGGGCTCAATACAATTTGGGGTGGGCCTATGAGAGTGGCACGGGTGTGCCGAAGGACACCCAGCAGGCAATCAATTGGTACAGCAAGGCATCGGCTCGTGGAAACGAGCAAGCAGGCGCTCATCTATATGAGCTGACACGCGGAGGTTCCTTCTGGGGGACACTCTTCAGTCATCTCGGCCTGGCTAGGTGGTAGCGACCCAAAGGCTGCGGCGGGGCGGAATGACAGCTCCAAATCCTTGACGCCAGGCCGGTTTGGCCTTATAGCCCCGCGCCATGATCAACGCCGCGACCATCCTGTTCGCCCGTCGCCGCCGCCGCTGTTTAGCGGTTTGGGCGGTCGATCGCGTTTGAGATCATCGTCTTTGCCGCTGGACCCGATCCGCGGCATTCTCTCTCCTGTCAGCGCGATCTGATCCGGCGGCCCCCAAGGAGGCCCAGCAGGAGACCACGATGTACACGCCACCCTTTTTCAAGCCGGATCGCGCCGCAAGCCTGAAATTCGCAGGCGACCGCGGCTTCGGTACCATGTGCGCCTTCGACGGCCACAAGCCGGTCGCCTCGCCGCTGCCGTTCTATTTGACCTACGCCGCCGACGGCACGCCGCAGGCCGCCTTTCATGCTGCACGTCACAATCCGCTGGTAAAGCTTGCGGACGGCGCAACGTCCTGGCTGCTCGCGATCAATGGCCCCGATGCCTATGTATCGCCCGACTGGTACGTCTCGCCGGATCAGGTGCCGACCTGGCTCTACCAGTCGGTGCATCTGAGCGGCCCGGTGCGGCTGTTGTCGGACGATGAGCTGGCGGTGCAGATCGATACGCTGAGCGACAAGTTCGAGAGCTGGCTGTTGCCGAAGACGCCGTGGAATTCGGCGAAGATGACGGCAGGCCGGTTCGAGACGTTGAAGAAGGCGATCGTGGGTCTGGTCATGACGGTTGAAGAGGTCGAAGGCAGCTTCAAGCTCAACCAGCACAAATCGGACGCCGACTTTGCGGCGATCGCGACTGCGCTCGGCGAGGGCGATGCCGACGCGAAGCAGATTTCACAGTTGATGCGGCAGGCAAGGCCGCAAGCTTTTGCAGACGACACGAACAAGCTCGAAAGGAGCGTGCCATGAGCCTTTCTGAAACCAGCCTCGTTGACACCAAGGACGCCCCGAAGTCGGGTGCCGCCAGCAAGCCCGCCACCGTCTTCGTCGACGGCGGCTCCGGCACCACCGGCCTCGGCATCAATGAGCGGCTCAAGCTCCAGAATGACGTCGTGGTGAAGACCATCGCCGACGACAAGCGCAAGGATCCGGCGGCCAAGAAGGCGCTGATGGAGGAGGTGGATCTCGTCATCCTCTGCCTGCCTGATGATGCCGCCAAGGAGACGGTGGCGCTGATCGATAGCATGGGCGCTGCGGGGCCGAAGGTGCTGGATGCCTCGACCGCCTACCGGATCGCGCCGGACTGGGCCTACGGTTTTCCGGAGCTGGCACCGGATCAGGCCGGCAAGATCAAGGCCGCGAAGAAGGTCTCCAATCCCGGCTGCTATCCGACCGGCGGCATTGCGCTGCTGCGGCCGATCGTCGATGCCGGCCTGTTGCCGCCCGATTATCCCATCAGCGTCAACGCGGTGAGTGGCTATTCCGGCGGCGGCAAGTCGATGATCGCGAGCTTCGAAGACGGCAGCGCGCCGTCGTTCGAGCTCTATGGCCTCGGCTTCGAGCACAAGCATCTGCCGGAGCTGCAGCTCTATTCGAACCTGACGCGGCGGCCGATCTTCATTCCCTCGGTCGGCAATTACCGGCAGGGCATGCTGGTCTCGATCCCGCTCCAGCTCGACGCGCTGCCGGGCAAGCCGAGCGGCGCCGACCTTCAGGCCACGCTCGCCAAACGCTACGCGGGCTCAAGATACGTCTCGGCGATGCCGCTCCAGAATGAGGCGTCGAAGGGCGGCCGGCTCGAGCCGGAAGCGCTCAACGAGACCAACATGCTCGAGCTATACGTCTTCGCCAGCGACAAGTACCATCAGGCGGTGCTGGTCGCGCGGCTGGACAATCTCGGCAAGGGCGCCTCGGGCGCAGCCGTGCAGAACATGCGGCTGATGCTCGGCATGGCGGACGTGTAAGTCACGGCCGTGCCCCGGACGCAGCGCAGCACTTCTTCAGTGATGCGCTGCCGAGCCGGGGCCCATCTTCTTGCTTGGTCTGCTTTCTGGGTCCCGGCTCGCGCTTCGCGCGTCCGGGACACCAAGCCTCAATACTTCGCGACGACCGGGCCACCGAACCGGTAGTTGATGCGCGCGGTGATCAGGTCGACATCCTGACGGATGCTATCAGTGCGCGAGAACGCACCGGCAGGCACCGCCGGCGCCAGCACGCCATTGGCCGTGAGGGTGACGTCGTGCCGGCCCATGAACAGGTGGTCGTATTCGAGGCCGACCGACCAGTTCTGGGCAAAGCCATATTCGAAGCCGACGCCGACCGTACCGCCCCAGCGGGTGTCGTTCGCGCGATCGAACTCGGCGCCGGCCAGTCCGCCCGTACCGATCCCGCGGTATTGATTGCTGGTGACCGCGGCGCCGCCCTTCACATAAAGCAGCGCATTATTCCAGGCGTAGCCGACCTGGCCGGTGAACAGTCCGAAGGCGTCGATATGGGTGCGGTTCGCGACGCCGAACACCGTGCTGGCATTCCGGCCCGAGAGGTCGGCCCAGTCGCCCTGAGCCTCAAGACCGAACACCAAGGCGCTGCTCTGCCAGCGATAGCCGATCTGGCCACCGGCGACGGCGCCGGTCGCATCATGGCAGCCTTCGGCGATGCCGGCCGGGAAACCGGCAGTCCCGTCCCAGCAATTCCGCGACGTGCCATAGCCGCCGTTGGCGCCGATGTAGAAGCCGCTCCAATCATAGACCGCGGCGATCATCGGCGGTGCCTTGGTGTAGGGGCGAGCGGCGAGATCGGCGGCGTTGGCCTGGGTCGCGACGGCGGCGAGCGCGAGCGCGCCGAGCGCGGATACAACCTTCAAATTCATGTCTTCCCCGAATCTATCAATTGCGATGCGCAAATATACATGGGGATGGGCGACAACTTGTATGTGCAAACCGGAGCGATGCTGATTCTCTGGAAGTGTCGTCTCTCGGCAACACCTGCGGTTCCCACGTGGCTGCCTTGGGAGTAGGCAGTTTGTCGGCAGCCTGCCGACACGAGTGTCGCCGTGGACGAAGCTACATTGCAAATTTTGGAGAAAATCCCGGCTGGATTCGCTATGCATCGCTACGCGTTGCCACGTGGTCGGGACGTTGGTCTCAAACCACCTTGAAGATCGCCAGCGCCAGCACGGCCTGCGCGAGGAAGCCGACGGTGAAGGCGAGGGTGCGGAATACCGGAATGCCGAGCGCATAGACGATCAGATGCGCGACGCGGGACCAGAAATAGACGACGCAGGCGAGCACCGTCCATTTCGAGGAATAGTCGATCGCGTTCAGGATCAGCACCAGCGGGGCGAACAGCACGAGGTTCTCGACCGCGTTGTCGTGCGCGAACATCAGGCGGTTCGCCCACTCCGACTGCGGCTTGTCGCCGCGCGAGGGGTTGGCCATCGCGCCGCTGAGCCCGCGAATCTGGCAGCGGTTGATGGTGTAGGGAATCCAGAGGATCCCGGTCAGGATCACCGTGCAGGTCAGCCAGAACAATTCACGCGTCATAACCCGGTCCCCTTCAAAATCGATGTCGTGAGCTTATACGAAAGTGCGCGCCGTTGCGCTATGCGCGAACCCTGACATAGCTGCCCGGGGCGTCCTCGATCGGCGGCAGCGCTTCGCTTCCGACGCCGCGCGCAGGCACTTCCTCCGGATCGAGCCCGCCCAGCCATTCGCGCCAGTCCGGCCACCACGAGCCCTTGTGCTCCACCGCCCCCTTCATCCACTGGGCGACGTTGACGTCCTTGATGTTGTCGTTGGTCCAGTACTGATACTTGTTCGAGGCTGGCGGATTGACGACGCCTGCGATGTGGCCGGAGCCGGACAGTACGTATTTCACGGGGCCGCCGAAGAACTGCGAGCCGTACAGCACCGATTCCGCCGGCGCGATGTGGTCCTCGCGCGTGGCGAGGTTGTAGACGGGCACCTTGACCGTGGAGAGGTCGAGCAGCGTGTTGTCGAGCACCATGGTGCCGGTCGACAGCCGGTTCTCCAGATAGCAGTTGCGCAAGTAATAGGAATGGTTCGCCTGGGTCATCCGCGTCGCGTCGGAATTCCAGTGCAGCAGGTCGAACGCGCTCGGTTGCTGGCCTTTGAGATAGTTGCTGACCACATAGGACCAGATCAGGTCGTTGGAGCGCAGCATGTTGAAGGCCATCGCCATCTTGGAGCCTTCGAGCACGCCGGACGCCTTCATGTCCTGCTCGAGCGCCGCGATCTGGTCCTCGTCGACAAACACGAGGAGATCGCCGGCATGGGTGAAGTCGACCTGGGCGGCAAAGAACGTCGCCGAGGTCACGCGCTGGCGCCGCTTCTCGGCGAGCCAGGCCAGCGTGGTCGCGAGCATGGTGCCGCCCACGCAATAGCCGGCGGCGTGGACCTTCAACTCGCCGGTGACCCGCTCGATCACGTCCATCGCCGTGAGCGGGCCTTCCTTCATGTAGTCTTCCCAGCTCTTGGCACCGAGCTTCTTGTCGGGATTGACCCATGAGATCACGAACACGGTGATGCCCTGATCGACGCACCACTTGATGTAGGATTTCTCGGGCTTGAGATCGAGAATGTAGAACTTGTTGATCCAGGGCGGGATGATCAGCAGCGGCGTACGCAGCACCTTCTCCGTGGTCGGAGAATACTGGATCAGCTGCATCATCTCGTTCTGGTAGATCACCTTGCCCGGTGTCGTCGCCATGTTGACGCCGACGACGAGGTTGTCGGGATCGGACTGGCGGATCTTCAGCATGCCCTTGCCGGCGGCGATGTCCTCCGCCAGCATCGTCAGGCCGCGCGCGAGGTTCTCGCCGCTGCTGGCAACCGTTTGGCGCAGCACCTCCGGATTGGTCAGCACGAAGTTCGACGGCGAGATCGCGTTGGTGAGCTGCTGCATGTAGAACTCGGCCTTGCGCCGGGTCTGCGGATCGAGCCCCTCGGCATCGCGCACGAGCTCCTGCGCCCATTTGGTCGTGAGCAGATAGAGCTGCATCATGAAATCGAAGAACTGGTTCGACTTCCATTCCGGATCGGCAAAGCGCTTGTCGCGCGGCGAGGGCGCAATCGCGGGTTGGGCCTCCTGGCCGGCCATCCGCCGTGCCGCCGAACCCCAGAGATCGAGATAGTCCTTGGCGAGCTTGGTCTGGAGGTCGGACGCACGCGACTGGTCCGACAGCCAGTATTCCGCGACCGACGTGAACGTCTTGACGACCTCGGCGATCTCGGCCGGCGGACGGTCCTGCACCTCGCCGGTTTCGCGCGGCTTGAGATACGCGGCGAGCGCCTTGCCGCCGCTTTCCATGGCCCGCGCGACATTCATCGCGAAGGTTTCCGCATCGAACTTCGTTTCAGATTTTGTCCCAGCTTTGGGCGTATCGGTCGTGGCACTATTCATGAAGGCAACAGTAACGATTCATTCCGTATTCGTCACCGCGAAGCTCGCTGGTTTCGCGTCAAACACGCGCGAAGATGTGCTGCACTGCGACAAGGCTTCTTGCTTTTGTCACAATCGCAGTGCACCTCTCGCGGTGTGGGCCTTGGATGATTTCTCGCTCGTACCATTTGTGGGCAGCAATGGTTTGGGCTTGGGCAGGTTGTTGGGTTAAGCTCCCGCAGCCTCGCATGGGACGAGTAGGGGAATTCCCAGGTGTTTGCGTTTTGGGACCTGCAAAAGTCGCGGCTTGCATGCTGCGCGCTGCTGACGACGGCGCTTGCGCTGGGCGGCTGTTCGAGCCAGCTCGCGGACATGTCGGCCGCCGACACGCCGGCTCATCCGAGGGAGCCCGGTGCCTATCTGCCGGTGCACGATCTGCCGCCGGATCGTGATCAGGCGGTCATCCCGCCCGACCAGCGCGCCAAGATCGAGGCCGAGCTTGCGGCCGCCCGCGACCGCCAGGCCGTCGCCGCCAAGGACGCCAAGTAAGACCGCCAAGTAAGGACCGCCAATCAGGCACGGGACGCCATCGCGGGGCACAAGGTAATCGCTGGCGCCCCCGCCACTCCGTGCTAAAAAGACTTCAATTCAGCCGAGAGTCAGGGCGAAGGAGTTCAGTCCTCGTCACCGAAAATCGCTCCAAGCATTTGATTTTAAGCGATTTTTGTGTGCAGGGCGAGATCTCCTCGAGGGGTGGTCATCGCCCATCGATTCTATCCTGAGCGGTTGCCCGGAGCCCAGAGAGCCATGGACGAGTTTTACCGCATCCGCCGCCTTCCGCCTTACGTGTTCGAACAGGTCAACCGGGCCAAGGCGGCCGCGCGGAATGCCGGCGCCGACATCATCGATCTCGGCATGGGCAACCCGGATCTGCCGGCCCCGCCACACGTGCTGGAGAAGCTCAAGGAGACCCTGGGCAAGCCGCGCACCGACCGCTATTCGGCTTCCCGCGGCATCCCCGGCCTGCGCCGGGCCCAGGCCGGCTACTACGCCCGCCGCTTCGGCGTGAAGCTCGATCCTGATACCCAGGTGGTGGCGACGCTGGGCTCGAAGGAGGGCTTTGCCAACGTGGCTCAGGCGATCACCGCGCCGGGCGACGTCATCCTCTGCCCGAACCCGAGCTACCCGATTCATGCCTTCGGCTTCTTGATGGCGGGCGGCGTGATCCGCTCGGTGCCGTCGGAGCCGACGCCGCAATTCTTCGAGGCAGTGGAGCGAGCGATCGTGCATTCGATCCCGAAGCCGCTCGCGCTCGTGGTCTGCTATCCCTCGAACCCGACCGCCTATGTCGCGAGCCTCGATTTCTACAAGGACCTCGTCGCCTTCGCGAAAAAGCACGAGATCCTGATCCTGTCCGATCTCGCCTATGCCGAGGTCTATTTCGACGAGAGCAACCCGCCGCCTTCCGTGCTCCAGGTGCCCGGCGCCATCGACGTCACCGTCGAGTTCACCTCGATGTCGAAGACCTATTCGATGGCCGGCTGGCGCATGGGCTTTGCGGTCGGCAATGAGCGCGTGATTGCGGCGCTCGCCCGCGTCAAATCCTATCTCGATTACGGCGCGTTCACGCCGGTGCAGGTCGCGGCGACCGCCGCGCTGAACGGCCCGGACGATTGCATCAAGGAGATGCGCGACACTTATCGCAAGCGCCGCGACGCGCTGGTGGAATCGTTCGGCCGCGCCGGCTGGGAGATTCCGCCGCCGGAGGCCTCGATGTTCGCCTGGGTGCCGTTGCCGGAAGCGTTCCGCAGCGTCGGCAGCATGCAGTTTGCGACCCTGATGGTGGAGAAATCCGGCGTCGCGGTCTCGCCCGGTGTCGGCTTCGGCGAGCATGGTGAAGGATATGTCCGTATCGCCATGGTGGAAAACGAGCAACGGATCAGGCAGGCCGCGCGCGGCGTGCGCCGCTTCCTTGAAAGCGGCATCGAAACGTTGCACAACGTCGTTCCGCTCGCCAATCGGCGCTAATTCTCTTCTGCAGGTTCACTAAAGCATCATGGTTGCACCCCTGAAAGTGGGCATAGCGGGGCTCGGCACCGTGGGCGCCGAAGTTATCCGTTTGATTGAAACCCAGGCCCGCGTGCTCGCGGGCCGCAGCGGCCGCGGCATCCGCGTCGTCGCCGTCACTGCGCGCTCGAAGGCCAAGAAGCGCAGCATCGATCTGCGCGGCGTCGAATGGGTGAAGGATCCGGTGGCGCTTGCCACGCATCCCGGCATCGATTGCTTCGTCGAGCTGATGGGCGGCGCCGGAGATCCCGCGCTGTCGGCAGTCGAGGCGGCGCTGACGACCGGCAAGTCGGTCGTCACCGCCAACAAGGCGCTGCTCGCCAAGCACGGCCTGAAGCTCGCCAAGGCCGCTGAAAAGCACGGCGGTGCGCTGAATTTCGAGGCAGCCGTTGGCGCCGCGATCCCCGTCATCAAGACGTTACGCGAAGGTCTTGCGGGAACCGGCATCAACCGGGTCTACGGCATCCTCAACGGCACCTGCAATTACATCCTGACGCGGATGGAGCAGGAAGGCCTGTCGTTTGCCGAGTGCCTCAAGGATGCGCAGCGGCTCGGCTATGCCGAAGCCAATCCGTCCTTCGATGTCGACGGCCACGACACCGCGCAAAAGCTCGCCATTCTCGCCAGCCTCGCTTTCGGCACGAAAGTTGCTCAAAGCGCGGTGTATGTCGAAGGCATCTCCTCCATCGCGCCGGAAGATCTGCGCGCTGCCGCTGATCTTGGCTACCGCGTCAAGCTGCTCGGTGTTGCCGTTCGCACGGCCAAGGGCATCGAGCAGCGCGTGCATCCGACCATGGTTCCAAAAATCTCTTCGATCGCGCAGGTGATGGGTGTCACCAATGCGGTCACGATCGATGGCGAGGGCATTCCGCCGATCACGCTGGTCGGTCCCGGCGCCGGCGGTGCCGCGACCGCGTCCGCCGTCGTGGCCGATATCGCCGACGTTGCGCGGGGCATCCGAGCCAATCCGTTCGGCCGTCCCATTGCGCAACTGCGCGACACCAAGAAGGCGCCGATGGAGCGGCACGAGGGCGGCTATTACATCCGCCTCTTGGCACGCGATTTCCCGGGCACCGCGGCTGCGATCGCGACCCGGCTTGCAGAACAGAAGATTTCGATCGAGTCGATCGTGCAGCGCCATCCCAATGGCGGCGCTGCGCCTAGCGACGGCAAGGCGGTCCCCGTGCCCGTCATCCTGATCACCTACGCCACGCATGAGGACGCGGTGCGCCGCGCGCTCGCCGCTGTGCAGCACGACAAGGTGATCAGCGGACGGCCGCAGGTGATCCGGATCGAGAAGAACTAGAGCATGACCCGGAAAGGTGTGAAGCGGTTTTCCGAGAAGGTCATGCTCAAACATTGAGGCGGTTCGTTCGAACGAACTGTGGGCGTTGCGAGTTGATGCGGGCAGGGAGTCCTGTCCAAAACTGTTTCGAAGGAGTTAGCCGATGTCGACCCATATTTCAGTGCCGCCGCACGCATTGCTCGAGCGCATTCTCACGCTGGAGATCGTGCGCGTGACGGAGCGGGCGGCGGTGTCGTCGGCGCGGTTGCGCGGGCACGGGCAGGAGAAGCCCGCCGACCAGGCCGCCGTCGACGCCATGCGCCGCGAGCTCAACAAGCTGCCGATCCAGGGCACCATCGTGATCGGCGAGGGCGAGCGCGACGAGGCGCCGATGCTCTTCATCGGCGAGAAAGTTGGCATGAACGCCGGGCCGGAAGTCGATATCGCGGTCGACCCGCTCGAAGGCACCACGCTCTGCGCCAAGAACATGCCGGGCTCGATCGCCACCATGGCGATGGCCGACGGCGGCACGTTGCTGCACGCTCCCGACGTCTACATGCAGAAGCTCGCGATCGGCCCCGGTTACGACAAGGGTGTCGTCGAGCTCGACGCGACGCCGGCCGAAAACGTCCGCCGTCTCGCCAAGGCCAAGGGCGTCAAGCCGGAGGGCATCACCGTTCTGGTGCTCGACCGTCCGCGCCATGCCAGCATCATCGAGAGCGTGCGCTCGACGGGCGCTGCCGTGCGCCTGATCACCGACGGCGACGTCGCCGGCGTGATCCACTGCGCCGACCCCGACAACACCGGCGTCGACATGTATCTCGGCACCGGCGGCGCGCCGGAAGGCGTGCTTGCGGCGGTGGCGCTGCGTTGCATCGGCGGCCAGATGCAGTGCCGCCTGATCCTCGATTCCGACGAGAAGCGCGAGCGCGCCGCCAAGATGGGCGTCAACGATCCCAAGATGATCTACGGCATCGAGGACATGGCGCGCGGCGACTGCCTGTTCGCAGCCACCGGTGTCACCACGGGCTCGCTGCTCTCGGGCGTCAAATTCCGCAAGGACGGCGTGATCGAGACCGAGACGGTGGTGATGCGATCGGTCACCGGCACCGTGCGCTACATCAAGGCCGAGCACCGCGAGCTCGCGAAGTTCCACCTGGATTGATGCTCTCCGTCATTCCGGGGCGACGCGAAAGCGTCGAGCCCGGAATCCAGAGATGATGGCGCCAGAATCCGGGTTCGCGCGCGCTCCGCGCGCCCCGGAACGACAACAATAAGAACAAGGGAAGCGCACATGTCCGACCTCTCCGCCGTCAAAGCCCTCGTCTTCGACGTGTTCGGCACTGTCGTGGACTGGCGCACCAGCCTGATCACCGACTTTATCTGGTGGGGGAAGGGCCGCGGCATCAGCACCGACTGGACCGCTCTGGTCGACGGCTGGCGCGCCGTGTACTCGGCCTCAATGGACGACGTGCGCAAGCACCCCGAGCGCGGCTATGTCATGCTCGACGATCTGCACCGCCGCTCGCTGGAGAAGCTGGTCGAGCAGTTCGCGATCGAAGGCCTCACCGAAGCCGATCTCGATCATCTCACCAAGGGCTGGCATCGCCTGCACCCCTGGCCCGACAGCGTCGCCGGCCTGACGCGGCTCAAGACAAAATTCGTGATCTCGCCGCTGTCGAACGGCAACGTCGCGCTGCTGACCAACATGGCGAAGTTTGCAAAGCTGCCGTGGGACCTCATCATGTCGGCCGAGCTGTTCGAGCACTACAAGCCCGATCCCGAAACCTATCTCGGCGCAGCAAAGCTGCTGTGCCTCAAGCCGGACCAGGTGATGATGGTCGCAGCCCACAATGGTGATCTCGCCGCCGCGCAGAAGTACGGTCTGAAGACCGCGTTCGTCGCGCGGCCGACCGAGTACGGCCCGTTGCAGAAGGTCGATTTCGAGGCGACCGGCAACTGGGACATCGTCGCCAAGGATTTTGGCGGCGTCGCCGACCAGCTCGGCTGCTAGCGCACGGCCTCGCCGACCCTCAAATCCTTCCGAACGCGACCGTCGCCTTGTCGTAGGCGCCGTCGCCCATCGTGCCGGCTTCGAAGATGCCGTGCTTCTCGATCCAGTCGAACGACTGCTCGTAGATCTCGCGCGAATAGGGTTCGAACACGATCCGCTCGCCGGGCCCCCAGCGCCTGGTATCCATCGCGGCATGGAATCGGTCCGGGAATTCGTTCTTGTAGTAGCGGGTGAATAGCTCCGGACGCAGGTCGATGTCGCGCTGGGCCTTCTTCAGCGCCCGGAAGTAGCGCTTGATGTCCTCGGGCGCCGGATCGCCATTGATCATGGACGCGATCATGAACGTGGTGTCGATGATCTTGCGATAGCCGAGCTGCTCGGCGAAATAATAGGGGCCGTTGAACAGCGAGGCCGCCTCGCTCTTGCCTTCGAACAACAGCTCCATCCGGCGGAACAGCATGCCGTCCTCGAAGGTGAGGTTGATCTGGCCGGGCGCCAGATACGGCTCGAGTGCCTGGATCGTCGAATAATGGCTGCCTGACTGGAATCCGACCGAGATCGGCACGCCGGCGAGATCGGCAGGTGTGCGGATGTTCGAATCCGCCGGGACGAAAATGCCCGAAGGCGCGACCGAATAGACGTCGGCGTAGAGCTTGGCGTGGCCGTTCGAGGCGGCGACGTTGACGGTCCAGTGGCAGGCGCAGCTGACGTCGGCCTTGCGGCCCTGCTCGATGCTCTGGAAGGCGCCTTCATTGACCTTGTTGTGGTGCTGGCCCTCGGTCGAGCGGATCAGCTCGCGAAACTCGTAGTCGAGCCCTTCGTCGCGGAAGTAGCCCTTCTCCTCGGCCACCCATTCCTGCAGGCGGAAATGCGACTCGATCACGAATTTGGTCATGGCGTCCTCCCTGTCCGCGTGGCCGTTTCGGCCATTCGATTGACTGCAGGATAGCAAAGGCCGAAGCTCGATCCATAGCCACGAGGGAATGTTTTATATGTCGAAAATGGAATCTTACGGGATCGACTTTCGCGGTTTGCGCGTGCTCGACGCGCTGATCCGCGAGGGCAGCATCACGCGTGCGGCCGTGAGCCTCGAGACCACGCAGCCGGCGATCAGCAAGCTCCTGGCGAGATTGCGCCTGCGCTTCGACGATCCCCTGTTCGTGCGACGTGGCAGCGGCGTGCAGCCGACGGCGCGCGCGCTCGAGATGGCGGCGCAGGTCCGCGCCTTGCTCGAAATGGCCGACCGGTTGTGGCAGGAACGGCTGCCGTTCGATCCCCGTAAATCCGAGAAGACCTTCAGCCTGCTGTTGACCGATGTCGGCATGGTGCGGTTCCTGCCGCCTCTGGTCGCGCGCCTTTCGGAACTCGCACCGCTCGTTCAGGTGCGCGCAATCCCGCTGGACTCCCGGCACTTCGCCCTCAAGCTCGAGTCGGGTGAGGCTGATCTTGCGCTCGGCGCCTTGCCGCGTGCGGCGGGGCATCTTCGCTCCCAGCGGCTCTACTCGGACGGCTACGCAAGCGTCGTGAGACGAGGCCATCCAAGGCCGGCGGCGGCGCGCACGCGTCGGGGATTTCTCGAGGAGAAGCACATCCTGATCACGGCGTCCGAGACCGGCCATGCGGCCCACCTCGAGACGCAGCGCGTGCTGACGCGCGCGATCGCGCGCACGAACATCCTGTTGCAGGTGCCGAGCTTCATCGCGGGCGCGATCGTGGCCTCGCAGACCGATGGTGTCGCGACCTTGCCCGCCAATCTGGCCACGATCGTCGCCGAGCCGCTCGGCATGACCGTGTTCAAGACGCCGGTGGCGCTACCGCGGATCGAGATCGCGCAATATTGGCACGAGCGTTACCACCGCGATCCCGCTCACCGCTGGCTGCGGTCGATCACGCTCGATCTGTTCGGCAATCGCGCCTAGCGCGATCAAGGGCTCCACCGGCGGTGCCCTCTGAGGTCGCGGGGTACCAGTCTGCGACGGCTCTCGATATTTCGATGGGCACACCTTCGCGTTCTGGAGAGCGCTCAGTGCCTCCATTCGCTTTTTTGAACGAGGATTTATAGAAACGCACGCTTTGATTGTGCAAGTCAATTGGCGTGACCGCAATTTCTGCCCAGTCGGTGTGCAGGCCTTACATTTGCCCGGCAGCCCCTGTCTGCTACAATCTTTCGGCGCCACAATGACTGTGGCCGCCCAGCAGTTGTTGTGCCTGTCATGATGATCAGTGTCGACAACAGGTCCCCGGACGACGGCTCGGATCAGAGCCGGCCGAAAAGGCGTACTGCCGCCGCTGTCTTCATCGATGTCGTCGGATATTCCCGCTTGATGGGAGGCGACGAGGAAGGCACGCATCGGCGATGGATGTCGATGCGCACGGACGTGATCGAGCCACGCGTCGCTTCGAGCGGCGGCGAGGTCATCAAAAGCACCGGCGATGGGCTGCTCCTGGAATTCAAGAGCCCGCTTGACGCGATCAGCTTCGCGCTCGGCACCCAGCTCCATTTGGAGAAATCGTCATCGGACGGGGGCAACCCGCTGCAGATACGGATGTCCGCCAATGTCGGCGACATCATCGCCGAGCACGACGATATCTACGGGGACGGCATCAATATTGCGGCCCGACTTCAGGAATTCGCTGGCCCCGGCGGGATCGTGATTTCGGGGGCCATCCACGATCAGGTGAAGGATCATCTGCGCTATCAGGCCGCAGAGCTGGGCTTCCTGACGCTCAAGAATATCGAGCGGCGCATCCGGGCATTCAAGATCGCGCATCACGAGCTGCGGCCTCCGACGATCTCGGTGGCTCATGCGCTCAAGCCGTCCGTGGCGGTCCTGCCGTTGCAGATGCTCGGTCTCGAAGCGGCGGACGCCTATCTGGCGCAGGGTATCGTCCACGATATCGTGGCATCACTGGCGGGAATCCGCGATCTGTTCGTCGTATCCAGCACGTCGACGCTGGGTTTCACCGACCCGACCATCGACGCTGCCAGCGTCTGCCATCACCTGGGCGTGCGATATCTTGTCACGGGGACGCTCACCCGCAGCGGCGAGTTGTTGCGGATGCGGGTTCAGCTGATCGATGTCGATACGAAGTCCATGCTGTGGACCAACCAATATGATTCATCGATCAGCCAGTTATTCGACGTGCAGGAGAAAATCGCGACAAACATCGCATATGCGCTCCTGCCGCACATCCACATATCCGAACTGAAGCATGCCGAGCGCAAGATTCCGCAGAGCATGAACGCCTACGACCTGGTCTTGCAGGGCATGTACCGCCTCTATCGTCTTGGTCATGACGACATGCAGGTGGCACGAACCCTGTTCGAGCGAGCGCTCGACCATGATCCCCACTATGCGGCGGCCTACGCGCTGATGGCAAAGTGGTACATCCTGCACATCGGCGAAGGGCATACGACCGACTTCAAGGCCGACTCCCACGAAGCTCTCAGGCTTGCATCGCGTGCGCTCGAATTCGAGCCGTCGGATCCCATGGCGCTGGCCATCTTCGGCCATATCAATTCCTTTCTCTTCGCCGCGTATGACCGCGCCATCGATGCCTTTGACCGTGCGATCGGAGGAACGCCGAATTCCGCAATCGCCTGGTCGTTGAGTGCGTCGACCTACTGCTATATCGGTGACGGGCCGCGTGCGGTGGCGCGCGCATCGTACGGGATATCGTTGTCGCCGCTCGATCCGTATGCCTACTTCTATCAATCGGCGCTCACTAACGCGCACTACACCAACGAGACCTTCGACGAGGCCGTGCATTGGGGCACGAAGGTCATGGCGGGGGCTCCTCAGTTTGTCGCCAATTTGCGACTTCTTGCGGCAAGCCTTGTCGCCGCCGGTTCGCTCGAGCGGGCGCGCGAGGTGGGCGCCGCGCATATGCGGATTGATCCCTCATTCTCGGTCGAAAAATATTGCAGCTGGTACCCGATCAAGCAGCCGGCGCGTCTCGCTCTGCTTGCCGAACGATTGATTGAAGCTGGGCTGCCTCGCTAACAGCGAGACGAATTGCGCCGCGACGTCTGCTAGCCGTCAACAAACAAGTTCCCGCTGAACAAGCTCCGGAGGATGACATGGGAATGGGCATGGGAATGGGTATGGGCATGGGTATGGGCATGGGAATGGGTATGGGAATGGGTATGGGAATGGGTATGGGCTTCGGAGCCACCCCGGCCGAGCTCAGCTTCCGGCCCTTGACCCTGCAATTCGACCTCGGCCCGAACTGCGCGCCAAGCTTCCCGCAGCAGACACTGCCATCGGGGGACTGGCAGGGCAGGATCGGACCCTGGGATCCCGACGTGCTCTGCTTGCTCTTCCTCACCGAGTTCATGGAGAACTGCGGCCCCGGCTGGAAACAGGTCAATCTCGCCGGGCATACCCCCGATTTGCTGGGCTGGCAGCAGGGCAGTGCAAACCCGACCGCATTCATCAATGCCGAGCTTCATCACCTCCAGCAGCTCATGCAGATCGACCGCGAGCGGTATATGGGCGAGATCGTCTTTCAGCACGACAATGCGCCCGGCTACTGGGTGAGCATGCTGGCGGTCAACAACCGCGCTCACTATTACACGCTGGTGCTCATGAACCTTGCCGTTCGCATCGGTCAGGTCGTCGCGGTCTACTATAAGAAGAAGTACAAGCGGCCGCGGCCCTCGTTCATATGTCCCGGTCTCCTGCCGGCGTTTGGCCCGCCAGCCCATGCCTCGTTCCCGAGCGGCCATTCGCTCCAGAGCTGGCTGATGTCGTACCTGCTTGCCGAGGTGCTGCCGCATTGGACGGATCAGCTCGAATGGCTCGCCAGCCGGGTCGCATTCAACCGCGAGCGCGCGGGCGTGCACTATCCGAGCGACAGCGCCGCCGGCAAAGTCATTGCCCGTGCTTGCGTGGACCTGATTAAGGACCGGACCCGATGTCCAGAGACCGGTCATCTATTCGATGCTGTGGTGGCGGAGTGGGCCGCATCGGTCACGCCAAATACGGTCGCGCAACTTACGAATGAGCCGTTCCCGAACTTCCCCCCGCCGTAGCCACGCCTACGGAAGCTGCCATTCGCGATAACCGAGGTTGTTGTCGCTGCGGACGAGATCTTCCACCGGCGTCGGGCCGGTGGCGCAGCGCAGCGGGGAGTCGTCGTCGATGTTGCTGCGGTCGCCGGCAACGGTGGTGCGGACCAGCAGCGCATTCCTGCCGACTTGTGGAGTCCACTCGAACGGGCCGAACGTGTAGGATTGCCCGCTTGGGACGTTGTGTGGCGCGTTGTTCCACTGCAGCTTCTGCCAATAGTTCGCTGCAGGCTCCCAGGTATCGGCGGCAGGGCCGGTGGCCGCAAAAACATCCACCGATGCCGCTATCGCCGCATCGTCGCCTCGATTGCGCAGACTGACGTAGACGTAGTTGGGCTGTCCCGGCGTCGGCTGTGTGCCCGCGGTGTCGGCATCGGGATTGGGGCGGACCCACACCGCCCCCGGCAGAGCATGCCAGCCGCTGTTGCTGTAGCCGTAGCCCCCGGCGCGGCCGTCGTCGATATAGATATCGACCGCCGGCGGGCGTCCCGGTTCGTTGCGTGGGCTGTTCGATGCGATCTGGTACAGGCCCTGCTGTTCGAACGCCCAGCGCACGACCTTGTGCACCATTCCACCGAGCCGGGGCGTCCCGTCGTCGTCGACTTCTGAGGTGCCGACGTCGGCCTCCATGAGCGCCGTGGCGAATTGGCTTGCTTCGCTGGTCGGTTCTGTCTGGACACAGCCGAGCGAGCCGATCGCGCTCACGATGAGGTACGCGCAATAATAGGCCGCTGCCCGGCGGCGTTCGACGTCCGGCTCGACAACACCCGCCGCGTTGGTGCGGCGAGCATCCCCGCCCAGCGCGCAATAGAGACGGAACAGGGTGCTCGAGAGTATCTGCTCCGCATTGTATCCGGCCGGATCGCGCAATCCGTAGGTGGGATTGGGGCGCTCATAGAGCGTTCCGTTCCATCCCCAGCCGTCCTCGACCTTGCGATCATGACGCCGCAGCGGCAGTTGAATGAAGGGGAAGGTCACGCCGCGACATGCATCGTCGTCGAGCTTGACCAGCCTGGAGGAAGGATCGTCCATGATCGCCGCAAGCGCATCGCCGGCGCTATGGGCGAAATCGAATTCCGTCGATCCGGTCGCGGCAAGGATCATCACGTGGCAGAATTCGTGCCAGACGAAGCGCACATCGGCGACGAGTCCGAGCGGATTTCTCCAGGTGTCGGCGAAATCGGCGAGCCCGAACAGCATCCGGGCGTCCCAGGGCGGCCCGACCGGATCGGCGCGGAACGGTGTCACATAGGCATTGATGCCGCGGCCGTCGCGCGCGCCGGAGCCCGCCAGCATCTTGGCCCTGTGCTCGACGACCAAAGGCCGCCTGATCTTGGCGAAATAGTCGGCGTTCGTGAACCCGAACTGCTCGACCAGCAGCATCATGGAATCGCAATGACAATAGGCGCTGACCGCAGCGAACGCGTTGGTCCGCGCCGAGAACGCGAAAGGCGGTCGCTGCACAGGTGGATCGTAGTCGGCACCCAGCGCCGCCGGCGTCAGCACTTGAACGCGCGGACCGGAGAGCTTGCGGCGGCCGCCCGGGGCGTGATCAAGGTCGAGCAGCGCGACCGGATCGCGCTCGGGATCGAGCAAGTCGGCTCCGGTATCGGGACGCAGCTCGAAAGTTCCGGACTTGCTGTCGGGATCGCTGAGAAAGGCGTATCCGGCGCATGCCGACGCGATTGGCGCCTTGCGCAAGAGTTCGTTCTCGAAAGGATCGAGCAGAACCCGATGCGCGATCTCCTCGCCTGCCACGGACAGGAATGCAGTTGCACTGACCGCGATGCCCAGCGCGCCGCCATAGACGGCACTGCGCTTGCGCAGGCGATAGGCGACAAGCAGCGCGTCTCCGATGCCGGTCTTGTCGTCGGAAAGGCCAAGCAAGGGAGCCAGAAGGCTCTCGGTCAGATCGCGAGGTAGGAAGTCTGCCCATGCCGGTTCCAGGACCCGGCCAGGAAATGTTCGCTCGACGAACTCAGGCGCGATCGACAATTGTGCGCTCTCGATCGTCGTCGATCGCGCGCTGGTGATCAGTGGGATCGCGCCGCGGTGATGGACCACCAGCCGTATGCTGCCGCCCAGGACATCGGGGACAAAATCGGAGGCTGCCAGTGGAGCCGTCTGCTGGACCCAGACGATCGAGGTCTCGATGGTCGAATTCCGTTTCAGTTCGCGAGGGGCCACCCATCGAAATCTGAAACCACCGGCTCTCGTCGGTCCGTCGTCGTTGATGGTGTCGTTCAGGTGCTGCCAGTCGTCATCGCTGATAGGCAACAGATGGCGATGCACACCAGCATCCTGCAGATAGGCGAGGGCGGCCTGCTTGGCGGATTGGCCGGACTCGCCGTTCGCAGGTGTCTGCAAATGGCGCAGCTCCCGGACGTTCCGGTGCGCATCGAGTTCGATCAGAAGGTCTGGTCCCTGCGGAAGATTCACAGTTTACCTCGAGGGGTCTCGATCTCCGGCGCGACTGGCCTGATCATGCTCCCGGTGGTTGCGCGAGGCAAGCGTCCTGCTTGTCGTGGAGGGGCGCGCAAGAGCTGCCAGGAAGAGGAATTCCGGGCGCACGGGCGGTCCAGCGACAAGTCTCACGCGATCTTCAGCGTGGGCTCATTCGCCTCCGTCTCCGCAAACCCCGCCTGCAAAACCTCTTCCCGCTTGTGGCGCAGATGGGCGCGCAAGATGTGGGAGAGGCCGGCGCCGTCGCGGCGCTGGAGCGCGTTCAGGATGGCTTCGTGCTCGCTGACCGCAAACGCCCAGCGCTGCGGCGTCATCGGCGTGACGTAGCGGGCGCGGCGGATGCGCGCGGTCACTGACGCATAGAGCCCCGTGAGCACGGGATTGCCGGCCGCATTGACGATCCCCTCGTGGATGGCGCGGTTGCCGCGATAGTACTGGATCAGATCGCCCTCACGATAATGCTGCACCATCGCTACATGCGCAGCCGCGATCTCCGCGATCTCGTGATCACTGATGCGCTCGCAGGCGAGCTCGCCGGCCAGCGCTTCGAGGCCTTGGCAGACCTCGAAGAGGTCGCGCATGTCCTTGTCGGTCAGTTTTGCCGCGCGCGAGCCCCGATGGGGCAGGAGCTGCACGAGGCCCTCTGCAGCGAGCACCTTGAGCGCCTCGCGCAGCGGCGTGCGTGAAATCTCGAGCCGTTCGCACAGCTCGCGCTCGGGGATCCGCGCGCCCGGCGGAATCTCGCCGTCGAGCAGAATGTCGCGGATGCGGCCGACGACCTCCTCATGCAGCATGGGATATCTCTATTTTTGAATGCAAAAATGATCTCATAGACGAAAGTCAGGTAATTATATCTTGTAAATCTGAAATTTTGCATTCAAAAAGACAAAAAACAGCGGGGATCGCGGAAATGGACCAGACCGTAGAGGCGGACGACCTCGTTTTTGAATGCAACGACGGCATCGGGCGGATCACCTTCAACCGCCCGCAGGCGCGCAACGCCTTCACCTTCGCCATGTATGAGCGGCTCGCCGCCATTTGCGGGCAGGCCAACGACGATCGGTCCATCAAGGTGCTGGTGCTGCGCGGCGCCGGCGACAAGGCCTTTGCCTCGGGCACCGACATCAACCAGTTCCGCGAATTCAAGACGCCGCAGGACTCCATCGACTACGAGAACCGGATCGACCGGGTGCTCTCCACCCTCGAGCAATGCCGGGTGCCGACGATCGCCGCGATCAACGGCTTCTGCACCGGCGGTGGGGCGGGCATCGCCGCCGCCTGCGACCTGCGCATCGGGACGAGAAGCACGAAGATCGGCTTTCCCATCGCCCGCACGCTCGGCAATTGCCTGTCGATGTCCAATGTCAGCCGTCTCACCGCGCTGATCGGTGCTGCGCGGGTCAAGGATTTGATCTTCACCGCACGCCTGGTCGATGCGGCGGAGGCAGCCCACGTCGGGCTGCTCGGCGAGGTCGTCGACGATCTCGCAGCGCTCGACGAGCGTGCCGGCGAGCTCGCGCGCCTTGTTGCCAGCCATGCACCGCTGACGCTCAACGCGACCAAGCAGGCGGTGGCCCGCCTGCAACGGCGGCTGACGCGGGACGAGGGCGAAGACCTCATCCTGATGTGCTACACGAGCCAGGATTTTCGCGAAGGGCTCGATGCTTTCCTCAACAAGCGCGCCCCGCAGTGGCGCGGTCAATAGGACGCACCCGTGATGCAAAGCGATCGATCGCAATCCACTTCACGCCGTGCCGGCCCGCTCGCCGGCCTCAAGGTCATCGATCTCACTCATGTCATGGCAGGGCCGACCTGCACCCTGATGCTCGCCGACATGGGGGCCGACGTCATCAAGATCGAGAAATGGCCGAACGGCGATGACACCCGTCATTCGGTCCCGCCCAGGATCGGAGACGAGGCCGCCTCGTTCCTGATGATGAACCGCAACAAGCGCGGCATCGTGCTGGATCTGAAGACCGACGGCGGCAAGGCGGTGCTGCGGCGGCTGATCGCGGACGCCGACGTGCTGGTCGAGAACTTTGCGCCGGGTGCGATGGAGCGCCTTGGGTTCGGCTATGAAGAGCTGCACGGAAAATTCCCGGCGCTGATCTATTGCTCGCTGTCGGGATTTGGCCGCACCGGTCCCTATAAGGATCGTCGCGGCTTCGACCTGGTCGCGCAGGCCATGAGCGGCATCATGAGCTTTACCGGCGAACGCCCCGATGGCCCGCCGGTGAAATGCGGCCCGCCGCTATCGGACATCACCGCCGGCCTGCTCGCGAGCATGGGTATCCTCGCCGCCTACACGCACCGCCTCAAGACCGGCGAGGGGCAGTGGGTCGAGACCTCGCTTTACGAGGCGGCGCTGGTGCAGACCTATTGGCAATCGACCATCGCGCTCGCCGCCGGCACGGCGCCGCGCGCGATGGGCTCGGCCCATCCGCTCAACGCGCCGTACCAGGCGTTTGAGGCCTCGGACGGCTGGCTCGTGGTCGGCGGTGCCAACAAGAAGCACTGGCTGCTGATGCTGGAAGCGCTCGGCGCGAGCGAGCTCGCCTCCGATCCGCGCTTCGTCAACGGCGCCGACCGCATGGCGAATCTGAAGGAGCTCGAGGCTGTCTTGAGCGAACGCTTCCGCACCCAAACGCGCGCGCATTGGCTCGCGGCACTCGACGAGAAGGGCGTGCCCTGCGGCCCCGTGCACGACATGCTGGAGGCGCTGAGCGATCCGCAGACGCTGGCGCGCGAGATGGTCGTCGAGGTCGAGCATTCCACACTCGGCCCGGTCAAGACGATCGGGCTGCCGGTCAAGTTCTCGGAAACCCCGGGCAAGGTCCTGTCCGGCGCGCCCATCTATGGCGAACATACGCGCGAGGTGCTGGCCGAGCACGGGTTCGACGAGAAGCAGATCGAAGCGCTCGAGCAAGAAGGCGCGATCGTCTCGGCATCCAGGGAGCGCAGGGAACGCGTCGCCTGAACGGACGTCGAGACGACTGGTCAAACAAAACAGAAAAAATCAGTTGGAGGAAATCATGCGTGGGACGTCTCTCTTTTTGTTGTCCGTCAGTGCGGCCGTGCTTGCAGGCAACGCGCCGGCGTGTGCTGCCTGGCAGCCGCAGAAGCCGATCGAGTTCGTGGCGACCGCCGGCCCCGGCGGCGGGACCGACAACATCGCCCGCGCGGTGCAGAACATCATCACCAAGTACAAGCTGACGGACCAGCCGATCGTCGTCGTCAACAAGGCCGGCGGCAGCGGCGCCGAAGGCTATGTCTACGGCAAGGCCTCGGCTGGCGATCCCTACAAGGTGATCTTCGGCACCTCGAACGCCTGGCAGCAGCCGCTCGTCTCTAAGGTCGCATTCAACTATACCGATCTCACCCCGATCGCGGCGATGGCGCAGGACGAGTTCCTGCTCTGGGTCAAGCAGGACTCGCCCTACAAGACTGCGGGCGACTATCTGAAGGCCGCCGCGTCGGGTGACTTCAAGATGGGCGGCGCGCAGTCAAAGGACACCGACGAGGTGTTGACGCGCATGATCGAGAAGGCCGGTCATGTGAAGCTGACCTACATCCCCTTCAAGAGCGGTGCCGAGGCGGCCGTGCAGCTCGCCGGCGGCCATATCGATTCCCACGTCAACAATCCCAGCGAGAGCCTCGGGCAATGGCGCGGCGGCACCCAGCGTCCGCTCTGCGCCTTCAGCCCGAAGCGGCTGCCGCAGGGCGCCAAGATCACTGCGACCGAGGGTTGGAGCGACGTGCCGACCTGCGTCGAGCAGGGCCTCGATATCAAGCAATACGAGCAGCCGCGCACAGTCTGGCTGCCGGGCAAGGTCACGCCGGACCAGGCGGCATACTATGTCGACCTCATGAAGAAGGTGCAGGCGACACCGGAGTGGAAGGACTACATCGAGAAATCCTCACAGATCGACACCTTCCTCACTGGTGCCGAGTTCGACAAGTTCATCAAGGAGGATCTCGAACACCTCAGGCAGGTTGCAAGCGAGCAGGGCTGGCTGGTCAAGTAAGACCGGGCGCGCTTGCGCAAGTGAAATGCCCTTGTCCATTGCTCGACTGGAGCCTTCCATGATCTCACGACGCACGCTCGAACTTGCGACCGCCATCCTCACCGGCGGTTTTGGTGTTGCGGTGGTGGTCCAGAGTCTGGACAACGGCATCGGCTGGTCGAGTGCGGGTGTGGATTCCGGCACATTCCCGTTCCTGACCGGCGTCATCATTGTCGCCGGCAGCCTGTACAATCTGGCGCGCGGCGTCGTGCCCGGCGCGACGCTGGCCAGCGTGCCCATCGCGATCACGTCCATCGAGCTGCGGCGGCTGGCGGGCCTGTTCGTGCCGGCCGCGATCTTCGTCGCCGCCATCCCGCTGCTCGGGATGTATCTGGCGTCGGCAATTTACGTCTTCGCGGTGCTCGCGATCCCCCGTCATCAATCCGTGCTGCGTTCGGCGATTGCGGCGGCGGCGACGGCGCTCGCCCTCTACGTCGTGTTCGAGCGCATGTTCCAGGTCAGCCTGCCGCACGGCGCGTTCGCCGCCGCGTTCGGGTTCTGAGGGGGCGGGTGATGGACAATCTCTCGGAGCTCTTCCACGGCTTCACCATCGCGGTCACCGTGCCGCATCTGGCGCTGATGGTCGTCGGCGTGCTGCTCGGCATTCTCGTCGGCGTGCTGCCGGGGCTGGGTGCGCCGAACGGGGTGTCGCTGCTGCTGCCGCTGACCTTCGGCATGCAGCCGGTGTCAGCGATCATCCTGCTCTCCAGCATGTATTGGGGCGCGCTGTTCGGGGGCTCGGTGACCTCGATCCTGTTCAACATCCCCGGCGAGCCGTCCTCGGTCGCGACCACCTTCGACGGCTATCCGATGGCGCGCGACGGCCGGCCGACCACGGCGCTCGCCACCGCCTTCGGCTCGGCAGCGTTCGGCGCGCTGATCGGTGTCATCCTGATCACCTTCCTGGCGTCATGGGTGGCGCAGGTCGCGCTCGCCTTCGGCCCGCCGGAATACTTTGCGGTTTATTTCCTGGCCTTCGCGAGCTTCGTCGGCATGGGCGGCGCGGCGCCGATCAAGACGGTGGTGGCGCTCGCGATCGGCTTTGCGATCGCCGCGATCGGCATCGACACGGTCTCCGGCAGCGTCCGCCTCACCATGGGCATCGACGAGCTGGTCAAGGGCGTGAACTTCGTCGTCGCGGTGATGGGCCTGTTTGGCATCGGCGAGCTGCTGGTTGCGGTCGAGGAGGAGTTTCATGCCCGCGCCGTCTCCTCCAGGATCGACTGGCGCGAGGTGTTCCGCGCGGTCGGCCGCCTGCCACGGCACGGCGTTGCGCTGCTGCGGAGTGCTGCCATCGGCTGCTGGATGGGGATCACGCCGGGCGGCCCGACCGCAGCGTCCTTCATGAGCTACGGCATCGCGCGGCGCTTCTCGCGGCGCGGCCGCTATTTCGGCACGGGCGAGGTCGAAGGCATCATCTCGCCCGAGACCGCCGACCATGCCGCCGGCACCAGCGCGTTGTTGCCGATGCTCTCGCTCGGCATTCCCGGTTCGGCCACCGCGGCCGTCATGATGGGCGGGCTGATGATCTGGGGCCTCAATCCCGGACCGATGCTGTTCGTCGACCAGAAAGACTTCGTCTGGGGCCTGATCGCCTCGATGTATGTCGGCAACATCGTCGCGGTCGCGCTGGTGCTTCTGACCGTGCCCGTGTTTGCCGCCTTGATGCGGATTCCGTTCGTGATCATCGCGCCGCTGATCGTGATCATCTGCGTCGTCGGCGCCTATTCGGTGTCGAACTCCTATCTCGACGTCGTCATGATGCTCGGCTTCGGCATTGTCGGCTATCTCTTCAAGAAGCTGTTTTATCCGCTGGCGCCGCTGGTGCTCGCGATCGTCATCGGCGACAAGGCCGAGGATGCGTTCCGGCAGTCGATGCTGATGTCCAAGGGATCGCTCGGAATCTTCTTTGCCAACAAGCTGGTGACGTGCCTCGTGGTGGCCGGCATCGCGCTGTTGCTGCTTCCGCTCGTGCTGCAGCTTGCGCGGCCGTTTCGCAAGACGGCGTCTCCGGACGCCGATACGCCAGCCCAGGAAAAGGTGATCATATGACCGCAAAGCCGCTCATTGCTCTCGCGATGGGAGACCCCGCCGGCATCAGCCCGGAGCTGACGGCAAAGCTCGCGGCGCTGGACGAGATCCGGGCCCGCGCCCGCCTCGTCGTCATCGGCGACCGCCGCATCTTCGACGAAGGTGCACGCGTCGCCGGCGTTGCGCCGGAGCTGACATCGGTGGAGCAGGGGCGCGATTTTCGCGCCGCGAAGGGCGATGTGCTGTTCGTCGATCTCGGCCATCTCGATCCCAGGGACGTCGAGCCCAAGACTGCGACCCTGGCCGGTGGAAAATTCGCCCTCGCGAACTACCGCTACGCGCTCGAGCTCGCCCGCGACAATCGCGTCGATGCCGTCTGCTTCACGCCCTTCAACAAGCAGGCGATGCGGTATGCCCGCGCCGACTATGACGACGAGATCGCGTTCTCGGCGGAGGTTGCGGGCCTGAAGACGCCGGCCAGCGAATTCAACGTGCTGGGCGAGCTCTGGAACGCGCGGGTCACCTCGCACATTCCGCTCAGGGATGTCGCTGCGAAGCTCTCCGCCGAACGCATCCAGCGTGCGCTGAAGCTGACAGATGCCTGCATGCGCAACGCCGGCTTTGCGCGCCCGCGGATCGCCGTGGCCGGCCTCAACCCGCACGCCGGCGACGGCGGCAATTTCGGCCGCGAGGAGATCGATGTCATCGCGCCGGTGGTGGAAGCCGGCCAGCGCGAGGGCATTGCCGTGGAGGGGCCGTTTCCGGCCGACACCGTGTTCCTGCGCGCCAAGGCCGGCGCCTTCGATGCTGTGCTGACGATGTATCACGACCAGGGCCAGATCGCGATGAAGCTGATGGGGTTCGATCGCGGCGTCACCTTGCTCGGCGGCTTCCCGTTTCCGATCTGCACCCCCGCGCACGGCACCGCCTACGATATCGCCGGGCAAGGCGTCGCATCGACCGGTGCCAGCCGGGCCGCAGTGCTGCTTGCGGCGGAGATGGCCGGGCGACGGGTCGGTTGATCCGAGCCGGCGCGCTTTTCGGGAAAAACTGGAAACTTCCGCGATCGAGTCGAGTTGCCAATCCGACGGATGTCTCCGCCTCGGAGCTGGAACATGATCGAGGAGGCGGCACTACGCGCGGCAGCGAAGATTGCTTTCGCCCTCACGCTCTTGGTCTTTGTCTTGGTCTTGGCGGCCGCACCGGCGTTCGCCGCCGGGATGGACGCGGCCGCGATCGGTGCCGCCGAGCCCTCGAAGAAAACCCTGTCGAAGGAGAAGCCGACCCCGGCGGGCGTGCGTCTGCAGGTGCTACTGGACAGGGCCCATTTCTCGCCGGGCGAGATCGACGGCAAATTTGGCGAGAACGCCAGGAAGGCGCTGCGCGCCTATGCGGAAGCACGGCAACTGCCTGGTACGGATGAGCTGACGGATGACGTCTGGAAGGCCCTGAAGGCGGACGACCGGCCGCCGACGGCGACCTACACCATTACCGAGAAGGACGTCGCCGGCCCGTTCCTGCGTAAGCTTCCGTCGAAGATGGAGGACATGAAGGACATTCCGAGGCTCGGTTACACCAGTCCGCGCGAAGCGCTGGCCGAGAAGTTTCACATGAGCGAGCAGCTGCTGGCCGCGCTCAACCCTGGGCGCCACTTCGACCGCGCCGGTGAGACCATCACTGTGGTCGACACGAGCGACGGTGGAAGCGCTGCGCCCGTGAAGGCAGGCAGGGTCGAGATCGACAAGAAGCGGCAAACCGTAAAACTGTTCGACAAGTCGAATGCGCTGATCGGCTTTTATCCGGCGACTGTCGGCAGCGAGGAGAAGCCGTCACCTTCGGGCACGCTGAAGGTCACCGAGATCGATCCCAATCCAACCTATCGCTACAATCCCGCCTATCACTTCAAGGGTGTTCATTCCCGAAAACCCTTCAAGATCAGGCCCGGTCCGAACAATCCGGTCGGCACGATGTGGATCAACCTGTCCGCCGACGGCTATGGCATCCATGGCACGCCGTCGCCGCAAAATATCTCCAAGGCGCAATCGCATGGTTGTGTGCGCCTCACCAATTGGGACGCCGAACGCGTCGCAACCAGCGTCGCGAAAGGCACGCCGGTCGCGTTCGTGGAGGGCGGTGGTTGATGCCAGCGCCCGCCGCGACGGCCGTAGGGCGGATCCTCAGACGCTCGTAAGCCAGGTTGCGAGCGGCGTTCTTCCAAGCCGCGCCTCGCCGAGCGGGATCAGCGAAGTGTCGTCAATGGGAGCGCCGTAATACTGTTCGGGATCCCGGCAGGAAGCGGCCGACCTGACGCGTCGAGCGCAGCGGTGACGGATGCTTCGCTCGGCCGTTCGGCTCGCATCGGTTCGACCAAACCTCATCCGACTTCAGACCGCCCGCAAGCCTTCCTTGGGCACCTCTCGGATCAGCTTGTCGATATCGCTCTGCTCCAGCGTCTCCTTCTCCAGCAGCTGCTTTGCGGCGCGGTCGAGAATGGATCGGCGCATCGTGAGCAGGCCCTGCGTCCGCTGGAACACATTGTCGACGATCACCCTGACCTCCCGGTCGACGGCCGCTGCCGTCTCCTCGGCATATTCGCGCTCGCGCACCGGGTAGGGACGATCCGTGCTCGCCAGGAAATTGCCGGGATCGCGCTCGTAGGCGATGCTTCCGAGCTTCTCCGACATGCCGTAGCGCGTCACCATGCTGCGGGCGATATCGGTAACGCGGCGCAGATCGTCGGCGGCTCCGGTCGACAGATGGCCGAACACAATCAACTCGGCAGCGCGGCCGCCGAGCAGAACCGCCATCTTGTTTTCCAGCTCTTCCTTCGTCATCAGGAAGCGGTCCTCGATCGGCCGCTGAATGGTGTAGCCGAGCGCGCCAACGCCGCGCGGGATGATCGACACCTTATGCACCGGGTCAACCCCGGCCAGCGACAGAGCGACCAGTGCGTGACCCATCTCATGGTAGGCCACGATGTCGCGCTCGCGAGGGTTGAGCAGGCGGTTCCGCTTCTCAAGTCCTGCGACCATCCGCTCGACTGCGTTGTTGAAGTCGCTCATGCCGACTGCTTTGGCCCCGCGGCGCGTCGCCAGCAGCGCCGCCTCGTTGACGAGATTGGCGAGATCGGCTCCGGTGAATCCCGGCGTCAGTGCGGCCACCGCCACCGCCTCAACGTCGGGGGCGAGCCGCACCTTGGTCATGTGCACCTTCAGAATGTCGACCCGGCCTTTCTTGTCCGGGCGATCGACGAGGACCTGGCGATCGAAGCGACCGGCTCGGAGCAGGGCGGGATCGAGGATTTCGGGCCGATTGGTTGCAGCGAGGATGACGAGGCCCGATCGCGAGTCGAATCCATCAAGCTCGACCAGGAGCTGGTTCAGGGTCTGCTCCTTCTCATCGTGACCGCCCGCGAACGGGCCGATACCGCGAGCGCGTCCGAGCGCGTCGAGCTCGTCAATGAAGATGATGGCAGGCGCCTTCTCGTGTGCCTGCTGGAATAGATCACGAACACGGGCGGCGCCGACTCCAACGAACATCTCGACGAACTCGGATCCCGAAATCGAGAAGAACGGCACTTTCGCTTCGCCCGCTACCGCCTTCGCCAGCAGGGTCTTGCCTGTCCCCGGTGGTCCGACCAGCAGCACGCCTTTCGGCATGCGTCCGCCCAGCCGGCCATAGTCGGCGGGAGATTTCAGAAAATCGACGACCTCGCGAAGCTCGTCCTTGGCTTCGTCGACGCCTGCAGCGTCGGCAAAGGTGACGCCAGTGTTGGACTCGACGTAGATTTTCGCCTTGCTCTTGCCGATCTGCATCAAGCCGCCGCCAAGGCCGCCGCTTTCGGCGATGCGGCGGCCGACGTACCACCACAGGCCGAAAAACAGCAGCACCGGCATGACCCACGACAGCAGATCGCGGAAGAAGGTGCTTTCGATCTGGCCCGTGAAGCGGACATTGTGCTTCTCGAGCTCCTGGGCGATATCCTGATCGACGCGCGTCGTGATGAATTGCTTCTGCCCGCCCGGCAGCGGCTCCTTGAGCGTGCCTTGCAAGGTGCGGTCCGAGATTCCGACGCTCTCGACCTTGTTGTCGCGCAAGAGCTGCTGGTACTCGCTGTAGGGGATAACGGCGATCTGGCCGACCGTCGCAATCAGGTGCTGAAGGACAAAGACCGCAAGGATGGCGGCAATGGCATAGGCGATATTGAAGCGGGTCTTCGTCGTCATGCGAAAGCTCGGTATGACGGGTGAACGGGGCGAAAGCGGACGCCGGCATCGGCCGGACCATCGGGAATAACCTGGGCCCGCAGGCTTGGTTTCAATACTGGGCCGTCGCGTGCCCCGCGCGGCCCGTTGTCCGGCGCAGCAGGCCCTCCCGGCCTCGCAAAGAGCACTGCGCC
This sequence comes from Bradyrhizobium sp. S3.3.6, assembly GCF_040546905.1. NCBI lineage: Bacteria > Pseudomonadati > Pseudomonadota > Alphaproteobacteria > Hyphomicrobiales > Nitrobacteraceae > Bradyrhizobium > Bradyrhizobium sp. S3.3.6. The sequence continues at coordinate 308,159 of NZ_JBEPOT010000002.1, forward strand.
CGCAAACGGCGCGACGATCGTCGATGCCTTCGCTTTGCCCGACGTGTCAAACGACCGTGGCTAAAAACCTTGTGCCTGCAACCACCGGGGGCCGGCTGGCCCACCGGTCCCAGCGCGCCGGACGGCCGGCTCGTCATACGGCGCAGACGATTACGCCGCACCAGCCGAGTCCGCGATAGGTCTCGTAGCCCGGCGTCGCGTGGAAGCCGATCATCGACCCGGTGCGGTCCCGGCTGATCCGGCGTTACTCTCCGTTGTGGGTCCTCACGGCTTTGCGAGCCACGTTGCGAGCGGCGTCTTCCCGAGCCGCGCCTCGCCGAGCGGGTTCAGCGAGGTGTCGTCGATCGGGGCGCCGTAATACTGCGCGCTGGGGTCTCCGACCACTGGACGATTGTCGCCGGACGCCTTCAGACGTCGCGCGACGAATTCATTGAAGGGGGCCTTCTCGGGGCCTGCGATATCGATCGTGCCGTTCAGCGGCCGTCCCGTTGCGACCTCGGCAAGGCTATCGACCACATCGTCGGATGCGATCGGCTGAAACAGCGCCGATGGAACGACGATCTTGCCTCCAGTCACGCCCGCTTCGCCGATGGCGCCGAGGAATTCGAAGAACTGGGTGGCGCGAACGATCGAGTAGGGCACCGAAGAGGCCTTGACGATGGTCTCCTGTGCGAGCTTGGCACGAAAATAGGCGATGTCGGGCGAGCGGTCGGTCCCCACGATCGACAGCGCGACATGATGCTTGACCGCAGTTGCGGCCTCGGTCGCGACGAGATTCTGGCTGGAACGCTCGAAGAACTCGAGCACGGCGGCTGGCTCCCATGATGGCGCGTTGGCAACGTCGACGACAACATCCGCGCCGGCCAGCGCTGCCGTGAGGCCTTCCCCGGTCACGGCGTTCACACCCGACCTTGGCGAGGCGGCGACTGTCTCGTGGCCCTGCTGCTTGAGCTTCGCAACGAGCTTGGACCCAATCAGCCCGGTTCCGCCGATCACGACGATCTTCATGACGTATCTCCTCAACATTTCGGAGCGTGAGTTGACCGATCCAGCGGATGCTCACGCTCTCACGTTGCTGAATGTGGTGCGGGATGCATCCTAACAGAGTTGTCGGGCACGCTCCCCCCTGCAGCGGCCCAAACTCGCCGGAAAATGCTCAGGAAACGCGCATGCCGAGAAAAATATTCCGTTTGGCTCGAACGAATGATGGTACGCCGCGCCCGAATATCGCTATTCGCGTTGCCGCGCATCAGCATGACGGCTTCTACGGGGATGGATCGACGTCGAGGCGGTGGTGGCCGGGCTTGTCTTGAGCGCGCCTCTATCCGGCGGCCGCCAGGTAAAGCTGTGTGTCGAAGTAATCGGACGCGTGCAGCGCGCCAGTGACGCCGGCGTCCGTCATGAAAAAATCGCTGACCTCCTGCAACCACTTTACCACGGTGCCGTCAGCATAGAGCCGCCGCCATTCGCGCGCGGAGTAGAGTTTTTGCGCCTTGAGGGCTTCTGCGATGTCGGCAGGGCGCGAGGGCTTGTAGTGAGCCTGGAGCGCCTCCGCGGCCGCCGCAGGGTTCCGCACCATGTGGTCGTTCGCACCGATCCAGCCGCGGATGATCCGGCTCAGCACGTCCCTGTTCCCGGCATAATAGTCCGTCCGCGCCGCCCAGCCGCCGAGCACGGCGGATTGCGGATAAAAGGCGGAGGCATCGACCAGCTTCACGGCGTCGGGCAGCGCCTCGCGGACGGCGACATTGAATGGCACCCACAGTGCGATGGCCGGCACCTCGCCGGCAATGAACGCCTTGACGGCATCCGGCATGCTGGCGTTGACGATCTTCACCTCGGACGGGGTGATGTTGTTGGCGCGCAGCGCGCGGTCGAGAAAGATGTGCGCCGTGGTCTTCATGGTCGTCGCGATCCGCTTGCCCCTGAGATCGGCCAGCTTGTTCACCCCCAGCGACGGCCGGACCCAGAGCTGCGCGGTGGCGACCTCGATGTCATTGATGAGAAAGCCCCGGCCGCGGCCGAGCGCCAAGTAGTTGGAGATGACGCCGCCAGCCGAGGCGACGTCGAGCTCGTCCCGCATCATCGCCTCGAACACTTCGGGGCCGGTGTTGAATTCGTGCAGCTCGAAATCGATGCCCTCCCTGGCGAACGAGCCGCGATCGATGCCGGTCCAGATGTGCCCGTCCACGGCGACGACATGGACATAACCGAGCCGGACTTTTGCGCGGGCCTGCGCGATGGCGGGCGCGCGGAGCGCCGCAGCCACCGTCAGCGCAGCGCCATGGCGCAGCAGTTGCCGACGGCTGACCAGGCGAGCGCTCATGCCGCAGCTCCTTTATTCCCGGCAGCCGCGCGAAGACGCTGGGCGTGAAACTGCGCGATGCCATCCTTGGGATAGTCGAGCAGGAAGCCGGAGAGGCGGACCAGCGTGGTGTCGGCCGCACCGTCTTGCGCAATCGCTGCAAAAACCTCGTCCCAGCGCTGGCACATGATGATCTCGGCCTCATTGGCCTGCGCCAATTCGCCGCGCAGCTCGCTGACCGCGATCGGCTCGGCAAATCCCTTCGGCGTGATGCTGTCGACGCTGCGGAACAGGAACGCATGGCCCGCTCGCGCACGCACCACTGCGCTGACCAGCACGCGCGTGCCGTAGTTCTTGTTTAGGCCTTCCAGCCGCGAGGCCAGGTTGACGGTGGCGCCGAGCGCGGTGTAGTTCATCCGATCGCTGGAGCCGACATTGCCAACCACGGCGTCGCCGACATGCAGGCCGTACCGCGTCTCATAAGGCGGCCAGCCCTCGCGTCGAAACTCCTTGTTGAGGGCCTCGTTCGCCGCAAGGCAGGCGAGAACGGCGCGGCAGGCGTCGACCGTATGATCGGGATCGTCCGCCGGCGCATTCCAGAGCGCCATCACGGCGTCGCCGATATATTTGTCGACCGTGCCCTGGTGCCGCATGATCTCGTCCGAGAGCGCGGCGAAATAGCGCGAGGTGAAAATCATCACCTGCGACGGGTCAGCCCGCTCCGTCTTGGCGGTGAAGTCGGCGACGTCAGTGAACAGCACGGTGACCTCACGCCTGCTACCGCCGAGGCGGAGCGACGAGCCGGTCTCGATCAGCTGCCGCACGATCGGGCGCGGAATGAAGCTTGCAAAGCTGCTGACCACGCTGCGCATGGTGAAGACCGAGCGGCCGAGCTCCTCGATCTCGGCGATGGCGGAATGAATGCGCGGCCGTTCCGCGATATCGAAGCGCTGGATCGCGTCGGTTTCCTCGGCCAGCTTGCGCAGCGGCCGCGCCATCAGCGACCCCAGCCAGAATGCGAACGGCAGCGTGGCGCCGACGAAGGCCAGCGCCAGCGCGAACAGCGTGCGGCGCTCGTTGATGATCCGGGCGTAGAATTCGTCGAGCGGCGCGATCATCGCGAGCCGGACATTGGCCGAGCCGGCGGTATCGAGCCGGTGGACCGCCGCGATATAGGTCCGGCCGGCGTCGTCGTCGAAGAATTGTTGCGCCGGCCCGCCATCGCGCCAGGAGCGCATGATCGGGACCAGCGCGGGCAGCTTGAGCGCACCGATTTGCGGCAGGCCATTCTGCCGCTCCGGGATCTCCGCCATCAGGCGGCTCATCTCGGGATGGCCGACGATGCGCTCGGCAGCGTTGAACAGGAAGGCGAGCCCGGATCGGCCGAGCTTCTGCTGCGCCAGCATGTCCTCGAACCGGTTCAGCAGGATGTCGCCGGCGACGACGCCACGGCGGCCCTCCTTCAGCGGCGTCCGCAGCGTGTAGCCGGGCTCGCCCGTGGCGTAGAAGACGTAAGGCCCCGTCAGCAGCGTCTTGTCGTTCTTGAACGCTTCGACATACCAGGGCCGTTGCCGCGGGTCGTAGCCGGTGGGCCCGGCGACCTCCGCGACCTGGATGATGTTTTCCGACAGATATTGCGTGACCGGTGCGCTGCCGGCCGTGCGCGTGATCACGACCAGCCGGAACGCCGCATCCTGATCGACCTTCAGGCTCGTCCGGAACTCCGGCCTGGCGCGATCGATCACGTCCATCTCGATGAACGAGCCGTCCTCGTAGCCGACATAGAGATTGAAGAGCTGCGGGTTGTTGCGCAGCATCGCCGCCATCAGGCTGTACAACCGCGAATTGTCCGCGATATCGGCTTCCTGGATCGACGGCAGGGCGGAGAGAATGTCGAGATTGTCGCGGACATGCTTGAACTGCTCGTCGACGTGATCGGCACCCAACTGTGCCACCTTCTCGATGAAGCCGCTCGCCGCCGTCCGCGTGATCGAGGTCACGCGCTCGAAGCTGAGATAGACCAGCGTCAGGCCCACGAGCAGCACGACGCCAACGAACACCGTGATGATCGATGTCCGGAAGCCGATGCGAAGTGTGCCTCTGATCCAATCTCCTTCCATCAGAGCGTCCTGAACGCCTCCTCTAGTATTTGCGCACGATCGGCTTTGCGGAGGCCGGCTCCGGCGCCGCGGGCGAGATCGCGAACGTCACCCAGGTGTTCCAGCCCGATGGGCGGTTCTCCGCAGCGAACTCCCAATAGCCCTTCAGGTTGAGGTAGCCCTGCATGTCGCCGACCGGAAACAGGAAGCCGGCCTGCGGCCCGACGCCGGCGACACGCGAACGGAAACCGCCAAGCGCCGGCGGTGCCCCAAAATCGTCGGTCACCTGCTGGAAGTAGTAACCGACCAGCCCGAGCTGAACTTGCTTGGTGACGAAATGCGAAGCGCCCCAGTCGAGATGGAAGTCCATTCCGTTCTGGTATTGCGTGTCGGTGTTCTTGAAATTGTAGGTGAGGCCCGCGACCCAGGAGAATTCGTTGCCGGTCTGGGGATTGAAGTAGGTGTAGCCGCCGCCGAAATCGATCGCGCCGTGGCCGATGCCGAGATTGGCAAGCCGGGACGAATTGTAGGCGCCGATGGGAATGTCGCCCATGCCGTAGACCATGAGATTGTTGACGCCCATGTTCCACTTCAGCGCGACCTCCGGGATGACATCGCCGAAGGCGACGAGATCCTGGGTGCGATTGATCCCGATGGTGTTGCCGAGCGGTCCCGTCAGCGACAGCGCCGCCGAGGCTTCATTCCTGCCACCGACACCCAGCACGCTGACGGAGAGCTGCGCGCCCAGGACGGGTGTGGCGAACACGTAGGTCGGCCCGAAAAGGGCGATATCGCCCTTGCCGCTGATGCCGACGTCGACGCGGCCGCCACGCGGAAACTGCTGGCCCGCGCCGGAGCTGACGTCGGTATGATAGTAGACTGTCGCCCACGACCATCCCGGCGTGCCGGGCGCGGCGGCGAGGCTGCCGAAATTACCCGGCAGCCAGAAGCTGATGCCGCCTTCATCGGCGAGCGCGGGCTGCGCCGCGAAAACCGTTACCGCCAGCACGACCGCAAGCGCGCCTTTCCGAAAATTCTTCATCATGTCGCATGTCCCCATCGTCTTCATCGTTGTGCCTTCAGAACGGATTGACGTAGTTCAGGATCGCAAGCTGCCGCAGGATCACGCGGCGGACGACGTGAGTCGGCTTGACGTGATCGGTGTAGATCGCCGCTGTCCCGGCACTGCCGGCCGGCAGGCGCCGGGCGAATTCGGCGTCGTCGAGCCTGACGCGGACGACGAAGGGCGCGGCCTCGATTGCCTTCGGCATCACGGCGGAGCCCGAGGTCTGCGTTTGCCCGGGCGCGATCGCCTGGAGCACGCTCTCGACCTTGCCGGCAAAAATCTGGCCGGGCGCGAACTTGAACGTCGCCTCGACCTGCTGGCCGGGCGCGACGTAGCGCGCGTCGATCTGGTTGATCTCGACGCCGATGATGGTCGAGGAGGTATCGATGAAGGCCATCACCGGCGACAACGGCAAGGTGCCGACGCGCGCGCCCTTGCGCAGCGCGAGGTTGGTGACGTAACCGTCGGCAGGCGCGCGCACGATTGTCTTGTCGAGATTCCATTGCGCGGCCTCGAGCTGGCCCGAGAGTTGGTCCGCCTCCGACTGGCGCTGCTCGACGTCGAAGCCGCGGCCAGCGTCACGTTCGTAAAGCTGTGTCATCTGGCCGAGGCGCGTTTTGGCGAGCTTGAACTGCGCGTCGATTGCCTTGACTTGCGCCGCATAGGGCGTCGGGTCGATCTTGAACAACACGTCGCCGGACTTCAGCGGCGCGTTGGCGACCACAGGAACATCCGTCACTTCACCCGCGACGTCTGGCACGATCGAGACCGCGTTGCGCACGACCAGTGCGCTGCCTTGCGGCGCGCCCCATCCCATCGGGACCAGCAGGCCGAACATCACCAGCACCAGAACGATGAACGGCGAAACTTTCCAGAACAGATTGAAAGGCACCACCTTGAAATGAACCAGCAGGAACAGCAGCAAGAGATAGATGTTGAGGATCGCGACGGCCATCACGCGTCTCCGCTCTTGCGCGAGGGCACGTCGACATAGGCCCAGATGAAGGCGAGGGGCCACAGCGCGAAGCCGAAGAACAGCGTGATCCAGCCGGCGACCGTCACGGCCTGCGCATGGGGATGGCCGCGCGATTTCGCGATATGCCCGGGCAGCCAGCCGGCGATGCAGACCACGCCGATCGCGCTCACGAGCAAGATCACGAGCACGATCCAAGCGAAGATATCATAGCCGCTCATGGTTGATCCTCTAGCTGGCCGGCTGCGGCTCCGGGAATTTCCATTTGCCGTTCAGGATTTCGGTCCGCGGACGATAGAGCCGCACGGTGTAGTTCCAGCCCTTCATGATAGGCAGACAGTTCTGAACCTTGCCGTCGCAGCCGCCGAACTGAACGGCGATCGAGCCATCGGCGCTTTTCTTGCCGGTGATGCTGTTGATCGAGTAGGCGTCGTACGAATTCTTCTCGTAGTACCCCTCGGCATTGTAGAGGCTGACGGACCAGAACCCGTCGACCGGAACATTCTTCACGTCGAGCTTGTAGACCGTCGTGCCGTCGTTCTTCGCCGGCGTGACGTTGAGATAGATTGCATCCTTGTCGGGATTGCCACCCCAGGCTGCCGCTGATCCGATCAGGTGCCGGATGGGATCGACTTCGGCCTTGGTGCCGAACGCTTTCTTGAAGTCCGGAATGGTCGAGCCGAGCGCCAGGAGTGCGTCGCGCACTTTCTTCTGGCTGGCCTGGTCCCAGTCCGGCGCCTCGAACGCGCCGGCAGCCTTCTGGGTGACCGTGATGGCGTCCTGGAGTCGGTGAACCGTTTCGATATCTTTCGGGTCGGCCGGGTCGACCAGCGTCCGGATCGCGACGGCGACATAGCGCGTGCCGACCTTGTCTTTCGAGAGCGTATGGCTGCCCTTGCCGTAGACGACCTCCGGCACATAGTGATCCTCATTGATGACCTGCATCGACATGAAGCGTTTGCCCGTGTCAGGCAGCGTGATCGTCACAGGCCCTGCATCGAGATCGAAAACGGCCGACGAATAGAGAGTATCGCGGTTGAGCCGGATCACAGTCTGCTTGTCGATCGCCGCCGGCTCGCGGCGGTGCAGAACCTTCCCGATTCCGCCGCTGTCCTTCAATATCCCGCGGAAATACAAATCGCTTTCGGCGCGGACAAAATTGTCGACGGTGATGGGGATCGTTTCCGGCGTGGGCGTCGCTGCGAACGCGACCGTACCGGTCACGGCGAACGAGACGAATGACAGGGGCAGGGTTGATTTCATTTTCATGATGTGACGTTCCCTCAATTCACCCGCTGCAGCGGCGGCGCCTTCCATTTCCCGTCGAGTGCCGCCGGTTTGGGCCAATACAGCCGCATGACCGCGAGGAAAGGTCCCTTCGGCGCGGGCAGCCAGTTTGATTCCTTGTCCGCGCCCGGCGACTCGTTCTGGACGTACAGCGTGATGCCGCCGTCGGCGTCGCGCTTGAGCGACGGCAGCATCGACGAATTGATCAGGTAGCGGTTGAGCGGATTGGCAAACAGCAGGCTCGCCGGCAGTTCGTACATCGTCAGCGACCAGAACGCATTGACCGGCGGCAGCTGGTTTGGCGCGAAGCGCAGCGTATAGCTGTGGCTGCCGTCCAGCTTCTGCTTGTCAGCATCGACAAAATAGGCCGGATAGTAGGCCTCCTGCTTCGAATTGCCGTAGATGCCGAGCACGGCGGCGGACATGCGGCTCATGTAATTGTTCTTCAGAAAGGCACGCGTTCCAAAGCTGTCCGCACTTGAAACCTTGCCCGTGTCCACCTCCGTTTCCTTGTGGACCTTGAATGCGGCCCAGGCATCGGCCATGCCGTCCTGCAACGCCTTCTGCATGTCCGGAGACAACGCGTCGGAATCGAAGAGTTTACCCGCGCCGACGCCGATCCGGGCAAAGCGCGCCATCAGAGCCTTCTCGGACGGATGCGTTGGGCAGAACTGGAGAATGAAGTTCAGTTCCGAGAAGAATTGGAGCGAGGTTCGCTCCTGGTCGGTCCCGATCGGCTTGAAGAAATCGATCGCCGGCGCGGCCGGCGGCGCAGGCTTGCCAAGGAACGCCGAGAGCGGTTCGATCTTGTAGCCGGCTTGAATGTTCTTGACGTTGTCGATGTCGCCGGGATTGAAAAGCTGTGTACGGTAGAGCACGAACGCGAATTCCGTTTCGGACGGGATCACCGCCTTGATGCCTTTCGGCTTCTCGCCTTTCCATTTGGGTCCGGCGAGCAGATAGCTGCCGGCACCGTTGCCTGTGGCTCGGCTTCCCACGTAGGCAAAATTGAACGTGTACATGTCGATGAACTGCAAAGAGTAGTAACGCCCTTTCTCAACTTCCGGCACTGTGAGGACGACAGGCTCCGCGCGCAGATCGACCCCGACATAGGAATACGGCGTATCGGAATTGGGGGTCTGGATAGCCTTGTCTTCTGGCGTGTAGACACGCGCGTTATTGAAGATATGATTCCACGGCGCCTTGAATTCAGGGCTGCCGCGGTCGACGAAATAGGCGTACTGGACGCGGTAATTGTCCACGAGCGGGAAGCCGTAGATCGTGGCCTCCCTGGCGATTGCACGCGCCTCACTCGGAGCGACCGTCTGGGCCTGAGCCGGTGCGCCGGGCGTCAGGAGTAACACTGAGCCAACGGCTGCGGCAGCGATATGCTTCGTCACCATCACGGTCCTGCTTGCAATCACTGGCAGTAATCCCAGAACCCCTGGGTCCGGGACGGATCGGTGTAGTACCAGCACATCCCCGGCGCGGGTGCCGCGCCGGCCCAGGCAGCAGCCGTGGCCGCTGAGACGAAACCGATCGCCGCACCGGCGGCAATCGCACCGCCTCGCGGCCAGTAATAACGGCCGGGCCGCGCCCATCCACCGCGCCCGGCCACTGCCGTGGTGCGATGAACCGCGACGTTGCCGCGTGGTCCTCGCACGACGGTGCCGCCGCGATAGGCGGCGCCGCGCGGGCCGACCGCCGCGCCGCCGCGATGGACCACGGCTCCGCCGCGCGGCCCCACGGCCGCGCCGCCACGTCGGCCGGCAGCGCGCACCTCGACGAGGTCGGATGGTCCAGTTGCGCCCTGCTGGATCGCCGCCGGCTGAAGCGGCGCCGCCGATACCGTCCCTATCGGGAGAGAAACGCTGGTTGCCAATGCCAGCAAGCAGCCCGTCAGCCGAAACGTGCGGATGTGTCTAGACATGTTCGTGCCTCCATAGTTTTTGCTTCGTTGATGAAATGTCCCGCCGCAATTGTCCCGGTCATTGCGACGCTCCCGTGCCGCCGCGCTCGAACGCGAACACCGTCTTCCAGTCCTTCGCCATATCGACCACGGTCCAGCCGTGCTGCACGGCGTCGTCCCAGGCCTTGTCGAGCTTTCCGATCCTGGACTGCCGGTCGTAGGCATATTCGCGGGCCGCGTCGGTGTGATGGACGATCCCGAGGAAGCGCGCGCCGGGGCCGGCCGCCACCCACTGCAGCATCTGGTGGTCGCCGTCCGAATTGCCGAAGGCGAGGATCGGGCGGCGGCCGATGAAGCGGTTGATGCCGGACGGCTTGCCGGGGCCATCGTCGATGAACTCGACCTTCGGCAACTTCATCAGGACGGGTTTGCCGTCGGCGCCAATCCTGAACTGCGTGACGCCGGAGGAGCCGACCACCTGTTCCGGCGGGATGCCGTAGGCTTTGTCCGCCCACACCCGCATGAATTCAACGCCGCCGCCGGAGACGATGAAGGTCTTGAATCCATTCGCGCGCAGATAGGCGAGCAGCTCCACCATCGGCTGGTAGACGAGCTCGTTGTAGGGACGGTTGAATCTGGGGTGCCGGGCCCGGGCGAGCCAATCGGCGACCGACTGCGCGTAGACGTCCGTCGTCATGCCGCTATGGGCGGCGGCGGCCAGCAACAGCATTCCTTTCTCGCCTTGCGCCGCCAGCGTCTCCTTGTCGTGCGACAGGAACGCTTTGAACGGCTGCTGCTGCTTCCATTCGGGATGTTGCGGCGCCATCGCCTTGACCTGGTCGAGGGCAAAGGCGAGCTGGAAATAGACCGGCTGCTCGCACCACAATGTGCCGTCATTGTCGAACACGGCGATGCGCTCGGCGGACGGCACGAAGTCCGCGCCGCCCTGCGATGTGACGCGTGCGACGAAATCGGCGATCGCCGTCTTCGTCGCACCGCCGTTCCAGGACGGCAAGGGGTCGGCCGGCTGCGCCACCGCAATCGAGACGGTGGCGAGACATGCAAGCAGCACGGCGTAGAACCGGACCATCACGGGCACTTGTCCTCCTGTTCCCTAGCTATTGCGGTTTGAGCGACTCAAGCTCGTTGAGCCGCTTCAGCGCCGCCTGCTGCCGGAGCAGTCCGTAGTTGATGCCGCCCGCGTTCAGCGAACCGCCTTCCTGATACGGAAACTGGTCGAAATCGGAGAAGAACTCCTTGATTTTTCCCTGTACCGGCACGAGCAGCCATATATTCCGGCCAAGGAATTCCATGGCTCCCCCTCCCTCTTCCAGACCTCTCTCGTACGGATCCATCCGAAGGTTGGTGATCAGCGACCAGGCGGTGACCTCCCGTGTGCCGGTCGCGATGTTTCCCTTCGACGATGCGAAGCTCAGCTTCCAGTCGTTCCACCTGATGGCATTGAGGTTGCCGCCCTGATCGAAGTAGTAGATCGCGTCGCGCGGCGGCTGCGCGGCGTCGCCCTTGAAGAACGGCATGAAGTTGTAGCCGTCGAGATGAACCTTGAAATTCTTTCCGCCGGCACCGGCAAAGCCGGTCTTCATCTTCTCCTTGACGTCAGGTATTCCGGCTGCTGCGCACAGGGTCGGGAACCAGTCGATCAGCGAGATGATCTCGTTGTACTGGGTGCCCGGCTTCACCACGCCCGGCCAGCGGACCATCATCGGAATGCGCATGCCGCCTTCCCATGTGGTGCCCTTCTCTCCGTGGAAGGGTGTCATGGCTCCGTCGGGCCACAGCGCAATCTCGGCGCCGTTGTCGGTGGTGTAGAGGACGATGGTGTTGTCGGCGATGCCGAGATCGTCGAGCTGTTTGAGCAACTCTCCCACCATGCCGTCGTGCTCGACCATGCCGTCGGCGTGGATGCCTTTGCCGGTCTTGCCGAGCGACTCCTTCTTCAGATGCGTGAAGATGTGCATGCGGGTGGAATTGAACCAGACGAAAAATGGCTTGTCCGCTCTGGCTTGTCGCCCAATGAAGTCCTTGGCGGCTCCCAGAAATTCCTCGTCGACCGTGGGCATCCGCGCCGTGTTCAGCGGACCGGTGTCCTCGATCTTCCCATCCGCGGATGCCTTGATCACGCCGCGCGGACCGTACTGCTTCCGGAAGTTCGGATCCTTCGGATAGAAGTAGCCTTCCGGCTCCTCCTCGGCATTGAGGTGGTAGAGATTGCCGAAGAACTCATCGAAGCCGTGCTTGGTCGGCAGATGCTCGTCGCGGTCGCCGAGATGGTTCTTGCCGAACTGTCCGGTGGCATAGCCCTGGGTCTTCATGGCGTCGGCGATCGTCGGCATCCAGTCCTGGATGCCGTGGGGATCGCCGGGCATGCCGATGGTGAGAAGGCCGGTCCGGAACGGCTCCTGACCGAGAATGAAGGAGGCACGGCCGGCGGTGCAGCTTTGCTGGCCGTAGGCGTCGGTGAAGATGGCGCCTTCGCGTGCGATGCGGTCAATGTTGGGTGTGCGATATCCCATCATGCCCATCGTGTAGGCGCTGATCTGGGGGATGCCGATGTCGTCGCCGAAGATGACGAGAATATTCGGTTTGCGGCCCGGGGCAGGCGACGCGGCCGGAGCCGCAGAGGGAGCGGCCTTCTGAGCTTGCGCGAATGCCTGCGAGGTCAATGTCGCCGCCGCGACAATTGATGACGAGCCGAGCAGTATGGCCCGACGGTTCATGGCTGAGTTATCGCTGCAAGGGGATCCGGCGACGCCGTCTTTATTTGTCTCGTTGCGCATTCGACGCTCCTTTGGTCTGCAAGTGTTGTTCGCTCTGGCTTCCGAGTCTTGCGTTCTGCTTGATCAGTCTCCGTAGGCTTCAGTCATCTGGCAGGCCTTCTGCCGCCATGGGCCGGAGCCTTCGAGGCCCCGACTGGATTGAGGGTTTGCGGTAGACGCGCGCTTTTGCGGCGGTGGGTTCGCAGTCGCAGCCTGCGGCGGGCGACGGTGACGTGGCGCAGCAGCTGGCGTGGCGACCAGCGGTGCGAATCGTGCTGTCTTGCGAACAGTTCGTGCTCGATGGCGCCGATCTGACCGTCCAGGGCAGGATCGCATGCGACGGACCTGAAGGCGCTGATCGTAGTCCGGGAGGAGGTGGCCTCAAGACGTGGCAGCCAGTCAAGCAATGCGAAGTACGCGGTGCTTGCGTCTCGATGACGAACGGCGCGGCGAAGCCGGTCGAACGCAAACGCTTCGGATTGCCGATAGGCCTCCCGCCGGCGACGATGATAATCCGCAGCTCGCCGCGCCATGCCGGGTGCGAACCAGCCAAGTGCGACAGCAATGAGGGTCGCGACCAGCACAGATGGCCAGTGATCCGCAATGAGGTCGACAAGGCCGCTCCACGTCCGGCTCACGTCGGACCCGTCGATGGGCACCGTACCTCCTGCCGGATCGGCAATGACCTTCAGCGGCACGGCATCGAGATGAACCTGCTGGACCTTGCCGTCGCCGGTGTTCCACCAGCCGATATCGATCGCGGGCAGGGAATAGTCGCCGGGGCGTTCCAGCATGTAGGTCGCGGAATCAACGCGGGTCGAGCTCATGACGTCGGTGCGACCCTCCGTCTTGTCCGCGAGGGCGGGTTGCGCGGGATAGAGCTTGAGACCATCGACGTCGGCGAACGGCTGCGGGGGCAGCAGCATCGCGGGCGTCCCTTCGGCCGCGATCGTCACAGTCCGCGTGACGGCATCGCCTGGCTTGAGCTGATCCGACGAGCGCTTGATCGTTTGCTCGGCGTTCAGCCGGGTCGCCGACAGAAATGGCCGAAGCTCGGCCGCGGCATCCGGAATGAAGGCTTCAAACGAAACGCGCGGCAGCACGATGTCGACTTCGCGCGTCGCCGGAGGCTCGGCAGCATACTTGACGTGGACCTTCTGGTCCGAAACAGCATAGGAGCCCGGCTCCTGCGGGTAGATGGCATATTCAAAGCGCACGCCGGCATAGAACGCACCGTCGCGCTGCTCGTTGGTGTTGACGCTCTGCAGCTGCCGGGTCACGGCGTTACGCAGCTGGAAGCCGGGCAATTCGGGCGGCGACGTCATGTAGTTCGGCGCCAGCACAATGACGTGAAGCGTCGCTTGCTGCCCGACCACCACGCGCGGCGGATCGATGGTCACCTGCACCGTCGGGGCGGGCGTGACGGGCTGTTGCGCCCGCCCGGATTGCGACGGCAGCGCGACCGCGGGCAGCAACGCAATGGCAGCGAGCCAATGTCTCATCGCGACGCTCCCCCTTGGGCCGGCGCGACCGCCTGGATCGCGAATTTCAGCTTGAGGAAGTCTGCGGGCGAGGTCTGGACCTGGCGCATCCAGGCTTCGGCCGCGCCTGCGGTGGTGACGTCCTGCGGCGTGACCTTGATCGTCTTGCCGCCTTTCTGCTTGGGGTCGACGCGCATCTCGTCGGCTTTTTGGTCGGGCGCCGCGCTATCGTCCTGCTCCTGCTTGCGACGCTTCGCTTCCTGCGCGTCCAGCGCGGCCTGCACGATTGCGCGATTGGTCTTGGCGGCGAGATGGCCCGGCTGGACCTTCAGCACATCGTCATAGGCCTTGATCGCCTTCTCGAAGGCATGGTTCTGGGCCTGCGCGTTGCCGAGCGCGAAGGTGCCCTCCAGCGTCTCGACCCGCGTAAATTCCTGCGCGGCCACGATGAAGTCGTAGGCGCGGTATGCGGAGATGCCCCGCCACATCGGGTCGGCGAACAGATTTGCCGCGGCACGATAGTCGCCCCGGTCGAACGCGAGCCGGCCCTGCTGATCCGGAGTCAGCCAGAGATTAGCAAGGCGCGACGTCTCGCCGGCCCGTGACGGGCTCACTTGGGTCAGGAGGACGAAGGCAACAACCCACGCGACCGTCGTGCCGCGCCGAAACCAGAGCAGGCTCAGCAGCGCGAGCGGCAGCAGCAGCCAGAAGCCCTCGTCCTGCCATCGCGTACCGAACGCATCGCCCTCGGCAGCCTGGAAACGCGTCTCGATCCGGCGCTCAAGCCGCAGAATGTCCTCACCGTCGACACTGACCCGAACGACGTCGCTTCCCAATGGCTCGGACGTTGCGCTCGCGGTCACGGCGAGCATCACCAGATTGTTTCGCCCGGCCGCCTGCCGGATCGGCGCGGCGTCGGCAGCGCCGAGGTCGTCGGCGACCACCAGGATCGTGCCGGCGACTGGCTCCGTCGCGAGGGATTGTGCAGCCAGGGCAACCGCACTCGTCACGTTCTTGCCGTCCGACGGCATCAATCCCGGCGTCAGCGCGGCGAGAAACGGCGCGATCACGGAGCGGTCGTCGGTCAGCGGCATGACCAGATGCGCGGTTCCGGCATAGGCGACGAGCCCGGTCCTGGCGCCAGCGCGTGCCGCAAGGAGATCGCCGATCTTCTGCTTGGCGCGTTCGAGGCGCGAAGGCGCGACGTCGCTCTCGGTCATCGACGACCCGGCCGCGAGCGCGATCATCAGCGGCGCCTTGTCTTCGACAAAGGGCGGCAATTCGCGCCGCCAGGTGGGGCCGGACAGCGCGATGGTGCCGAGCACCATTGCGGCGGCCACGAGATAAAGCGCGTTGACGCTGCGTCCCCGGCCGGGCTGCACGATCAGATGGTCAAGCAGGTGCGGCGCAATGACGCCGCCCCATTGCGCCCGCGCGTTCTGCCGCCACAGCAACAGCGCGAACACGGCCGCAACCGGGATCAGCGCGACAAGCCACAGCGGGCGCAGCAGATGGAAGGATATGGTGGCGGCATCATGCATGGCTGACGATCTTCATGCGATGCCATTCGCTTCCGAGCAGAAGCGTAAGCCACAGCAACAGGCCGAGGACGACGGCGGCGCCGAGCGGCCATTGAAACAGCGGCAATTTCGGGCGCCATGACAGCGTATCGAGCTTTGCCGGGGCGAGCTGGTCGATGTCGGCATAGATTGCCTGCAACTGCGCACCGTCCTCGGCGCGGAAGAAGTGACCGCCGGTCGTGCTTGCAACGGATTGCAGGACGCCGAGATCGACGCGATTTTCGCCCGAAGCTGCGGGATCGCCGACGCCGATCGTGTAGACGGCGACATCGTTCTGATGCGCGATATCGGCAGCGTGTTCGGGCGGCACCCGGCTCGCCGTATCGTTGCCGTCGGTCAGCAGGATCAGGAGCTTCTGTTTCGCCGTGCTGGTCGCAAAGGTCTTGATGGCAAGCCCGATGGTGTCGCCGATCGCGGTCTGCTGGCCGGCCATTCCGACTGCGGTCTGGTCGAGCAATTGCTGCGCGGTCTGCAGGTCCTGGGTGAACGGCACCTGCACGTAGGCCCTGGTGCCGAACAGGATCAGCGCAACGCGGTCGCCCTTGCGGCGGGCGATGAAATCCTTGATGACGCGCTTCACGCCGTCGAGCCGCGTCAGCGTCGTACCGTCCGGCGTCTTGAAGTCGCGCTGGTCCATCGATCCCGATATGTCGATCGCCAGGATCAGATCGCGCGCGGACACCTCTCGCGTCACGGGATCACCGACCCATTGCGGCCTTGCGAGCGCTATGACCAGCAGGATCCAGATCGCCGCCGCCACGATCATCTGCAAGGCGCGACGCTCCAGCACCACGGCGCCCCGCTGCGGGGTCTGTCCGGTCGCGGCCGCCAGCCGTTCGAAGAACGGCACCTGGACCGAAGCCTGCCGCGCCCGGTATGGCGGCAACAGCCACCATACGAGGATCGGCAGCGGCAGCAGCAGGAACAGCCAGGGCCAGGCGAATTCAAGCATGGTGCCTCCTGATCCAGCTGCGGACGAGACCGACGAGCGATTTCAGTTCGGCATCATCCGGCGAGATTTGGCGATAGGGGCCGCTGACAAGCAAACGACCGATTCCTTGCGAGAACTCGTCTCCGCCATAGCTCCGGTCGAGGAAAGAAAGCCAGGCCGGGCCGATCAGTGGCGCGACCTGCTCCCGAGGAAAGGCCGCGAGCGCCGTGCGCCGGACCAGCAGGGCCAGCCGTGTCAGCAGTTCTCCTCGTGCCGAGGGGCTCGCGCGCCTGATCGCGGTCAACTCGGCGATCGCCTCGCGCCGATAACGATTGCCGCGCCGATGGTGCACGAGGCGCCACGCCGCAGCGGTCACGACCGCCAGGACCAGGATGATTGCGATCCGCGCTTCCCAGGTCTGCGGCCACAGGCTCACCTCGCGCGGCAACGGGATGTCGATGAGGCCGGCGACCGGATCGGGCATGGCGGGTTGAACTTTTGCCAAGGATTCAGCCAGGTGTTCAGCCAAGGGTCGGCTCCGTCCTGTGGCTACCGCCGCGACCGTGCCTGGCCGGCATCGCGCCAAGGAGGCGACGGAGCTGCACGGCGGTATCCTCCGCGGCGCTCAGCGGCAGCACGGGAATGCCTAGCTCGTGCGTCCAGGCGAAGACGCCCCTCAGGCGCTCCTCGGTCGCCTGCGAGATGTTCTTGCGCACGCTGTCGCGTCCGACATCGAGCCTGATCTGCAACTCGCCGTCAGTCACCGTCATGCTGGCCGATGGCGGAAGGTCGCTTTGCAGGGGATCGTGAACCAGCAGGGCGACGACGTCGTTGTGAAGGGCCATCGCGCCGATCTTCTTGCGCGTCGCATCGTCGGCGCCGTCGAAATCGCTGATGATGACCACGACCGTATCGTGCAGCGCGCGGCGCAGAGCGTGCTCCAGCGCCGTGTTGAGCATGGCCGGCGCGGAGACGAGACCGCGACCGACGCCCAACGCCTGGTTTTGCGCAACGATGGCTGAGAAGATCTGGAGTACGTTGGCCCGGCTGCGCCGTGGGTTCACCTCCACGAGATCGCGGTCACCGAAGATGATTGCTCCGATCCGGTCGCCGACACCAAGCACCCGCCACGCGCCGATCGCCGCAGCCTGTGCCGCGGTCACCGATTTCATCGCGAGCCGGCTGCCGAAGAACATCGACAGGCGCTGGTCGACCACGAGGATCGTCTGCCGATCGCGCTCCTCGTTGAAAACCCTGATGTGTGGCTTCTGGAGCCGTGCCGTCACCTTCCAGTCGATCGAACGGACGTCGTCGCCGGCGCGATAGTCCCGGATCTCCTCAAAATTGAGCCCGCGTCCGCGCATGCGCGACGCGAAGCGACCTGACAACAGGCTGTGCACGGGTTGGCGCGGCAGGAACGAGACCTTGCGTCCGCGATATTCGAGCGCGATCAGGTCGTCGAGACTGACATAGACACCGGGCGAGTTGGCTGATGTCATGACGGCCTCACGCTGCAGCGACAAGTTCGGTGATTTTGTCGATCACCTGGTCGGGCGTCACGCCCTGCGACACCGCCTCGTAGCTGAGGATCAAGCGATGCCGCAGGCAGTCATGGACCACCGCGCGCACGTGGTCGGGTGTCACGAACTCGTATTCATCGAGCCAGGCCCGTGCACGGGCACAGCGATCGAGCGCGAGGCTGCCACGCGGACTGGCGCCGACCTGGATCCATTTGGCGAGCGGATCGCCGTAGCGGTCCGGAAATCGCGTCGCGTAGATCACGTCCACCACATACTTCTGGGCAAGATCGGAGACGAATATCCCATCGATTTCGCCGCGCGCGTCCAGGATTGCTTGTTGCGGGATCGGCGGCAGCTCCGCGCCGCGGTCCTTCGGCTTCTGCGCGTTCTCCGCGCGATTGAGCTTGATGATCTCGCCTTCGACGGCCTCGTCCGGATACGTGATGACGACATGCATCAGGAAGCGGTCGAGCTGGGCCTCCGGCAGCGAATACGTGCCCTCCTGTTCGATCGGGTTCTCGGTCGCAAGCACCATGAACAGGTCGGGCATCTTGTAGGTCTTGCCGGCGACGGTAACCTGACGCTCTTCCATCGCTTCGAGCAGCGCGGATTGCACCTTTGCCGGCGCGCGGTTGATTTCGTCGGCGAGCAAGAGGTTGGCGAAGATCGGTCCCTTCTGAAACTCGAATTGCCCGCCCTTGTCGGTCTGGACATAGATCTCCGCGCCGGTCACGTCCGACGGCAGCAGGTCGGGCGTGAATTGCACGCGCGACAGATCCGCCGCGAGATGCTTCGCGAGCGTCTTGACCGCGCGGGTCTTGGCAAGGCCCGGCAGGCTTTCGATCAGAAGATTGCCGTTGGCGAGCAGCCCGATCAGCATGCTCTCCACCAGATGATCCTGACCGAGCACCGACTTTCCGATCCGTGTCCTGAGATCCAGCAGGCCTTCGCGCGCCGACGACGTCCCGGCACCTTGAGACACTGGAGCCGCCATGCGTTTGCTTGGGCTTCCGTCCGGCATGGAAATCTCACTCACCTTGCGAGACGTTCGCATCCCGCGAACGTCGACTTGTTCACGACCACGCATGATGGCGCGGCATTCATCTCGGATCTCGGTGCCTCACTTGTTGGGGTTGGCCGCGTAGATTTTGTCCATGGCGTCGCCGATGGTGAAGCTCGCCGCCTTGGCACATGGCGGGAAATTCCTGAAGCTTTCCGGCACTCCTATCCTGCGGACGGTGATCTCGCTGAATCAGGATCGGCCGCTCGCACCACGCATCGGAATCCGACATGACTGGTCGATGTGTCGACCGGCTCCGCATGGCGTGCGGCGGGGCGGTAGCGGCGGCAGTAATTCGGCGCACAAAGATGTGATCCGCCCTTCAACACCTTGCGGGGAATCCTGATGTCGGGGAGGCGAGGGTCGTAACTTGCGTCCTCACCGCCGCCGCGGGGATTTTTGGGGATGCAGCAGGGTTTTGCGGCGTCGGCGGCGTGCTTTGCCGTCCACCAGTCGGAGGTCCATTCCCAGACGTTTCCGATCATGTCGTAGAGGCCGTAGCCGTTCGGCGGGAAGGCCATGACCGGGGAGGTACGCTCGTAACCATCCTCGCCGAGATTCTGGGCGGGGAAGCTTCCCTGCCAGATGTTGGCCATGTGCTTGCCGCCCGGCATCAGCGCATCGCCCCATGCAAACTCTTCGCCGTCGAGGCCGCCGCGCGCGGCGAACTCCCATTCGGCTTCGGTCGGCAGATCCTTGCCGGCCCAGCGCGCATAGGCCGCTGCATCGCTGTAGGAGATGTGCACGACCGGATGGTCGTCGAGACCCCTGATGTTGCTGCCGGGGCCGTAGGGATGGCGCCAGTTGGCGCCCCGCAGGAAGGACCACCATTGGCTCCAGTCGGTGAGATCGGTGATGCGGGGCAGGGGCGAGAACACCAGCGATCCCGCATAGAGCATCTCTTTCAGCGCGCCGGGATAGTTCCTGGGATCAGGAACGATCTGCGCCTCAGTGACATGGCCGGTCGCGTTGACGAATTGCTTGAACTGCCGGTTGGTGACCGGCGTACGGTCGATCCAGAAGCTGTCGACGAAGACGCGATGGCTCGGCGCCTCCTCGGGATAATGATGGTCGGACCCCATGCGAAAGGTTCCGCCGGGAATAAAGACCATCTCGCCGGTCTTCACATCATCCGGCAACCACTCGCAGTGATCGAGATCCGCGCGCAACATGGTGGTACTCCGATACGCGTATTCCACCCGATGCTACGGCGAAGACCTTGGCAGAGGTCGTCGACGGCCCATTGCCCGGTACGCTGGACGCATTGTCCGGTCCCTCTTTCTTGGCGCTTGGAGGAGAGGACGACGCTTCATTGCGTCGACATCTTTTTCCCCTCGCGCGCACGCTTTCGAGCAGGCGGCAAAACCCTGCCGCGTGCGCTCTGCCATCCGCAGAGCGCTTTGGGTCGATACCGCTGAGGTTGCAAACGGTATCCGAAGATTGGACGGCTGTGATGTGCAGTTTGTGCCAGTACGCAGGAGCACTGGGTGAGACCAAACGACCCACGTCGCAAACCACTGAAATTAAGCCGAAATGCAGTCAAATTTGCCTGCTGGATTTCGATAGCGTTTGTCTCAAAACGCGAAGGCAGATTGTCGCACCCGCCTCGCGTTGTGGTGGCACTTTGTTGCGACCTGCCGCAGAATTGTCGCGCTTCAGCAACAGGGTACAACCATGGGGCAATTCCTTCTGGTTGATTCGAGAAAGCTGGACGGTTTCGAAGGACTTCGTCAGGCCGTTCACGGCTCGCATGTCGATGTGATGCAGCTCGGCCGCGGGCGGCTGCGCGGAACGTTGTCGCATATCGGCATCGACGATTTTTCGCTGAGCATCGGCACCTTCAATGTCGGCATGCGCACGCAGCGCATTTCCAGCGATGACAAGCTGATCATCGGGATGCTTCTCGCAGCCGAAGATCGTGTCGCGCACTGGTCGTTCGACATGCAGCTCAACGACGTGCTCGTGATTCCGCCGCTGCTGGAGCATGACGGGGTGTTTCACGGCGCGTCCGCTTACGCAGCGATGCGCTTCGACATCAACGAGGTCGCTTCGCTATTTGGCGGCGAGCCGCGGTTGAGCGACCCCGATACCTGGCGCAGCCGCGGCCATTTCCGCGCGGACCTCGAGACCGGCGCAATAGCGTCACGCAGCCTTGTTCGGATCATGTCGCATCTGCGGACCCAGAAGTCCGGCCTGACGCGATCGACCGCCGATTTCTGGAAACGATCGATCGTCGAATGCATCGCCGCCAACGTCATGTCCTCGCTGCCGACCGACGACAATGGCTCGCTGCCTTCGGCAAGACGGCTGATCCGCAGGGCCGAGGAATATCTCGACGAGGCTGGCACCCGCCCGGTGCACGTGTCGGAAGTCTGCGCTGCGCTGGGCGTCGCGCGGCGTACTCTGCATCGCGCTTTTCATGAAGTATTTGGCCTCGGCCCGGTCAGCTTCCTCAGGCACAAGCGGCTCTGCGCCGTTCATTCCATCCTGCAGCAGAGCGCACCTGGCTCGACCACCGTGGCGGCCGTCGCGATGGAGCAGGGGTTTTACGAGCTCGGCCGGTTCTCGCGATATTATCTTGCGATGTTCGGCGAACGTCCGTCGCAGACGCTCGGAGTTGCAACGTTGCACACGGCCGGGAACGATACCGCTAGCGCCTAGCGCTGCGCGGATGACGATGGCGCGCGTGTCCCTAAGCGTTCGACGAGGCGGATCAAATAGCCATCGGGATCCTGGACCAGGAATTCACGCTGCCCGACGTCCCGGTCACCGACCCGATACCAGACCTCGTTCGGCGGCTCGTAGAGGTGCCATTTCGCTCCATCGAGCGCGCTCAGGATCGTATCGATGCCGTCGACAACCATCTGAAAATTGATGCCGCGTCCAAGTGGCCGCTGCATCTCGGCCGTCTCCCAGCGTCCGTTCCGCTCGCACAGCATCACCTGCAAGCGGCCCCTGACGAGATAGGCAAACCGGGCGTCAGGACGGTCATAGGCGATCTCGAACCCGAGCAGGTCTCGCCAGAACGACAGGCTGGCCTGAATGTCCGAGACGCTGAGCTCAGGCACGAGATCGGCAAAGCCGTCGCGTGGTGCGCTTCCCGTGCTGTCGGAGGCGGCGCGAGCGTGAGGATCTGAAAGCGGTGGCTTTGACATGGTCGCTTCCCGGAGAAGAGCAGAAGGGCTAGGAATAGAATTGGCGTTTGCCGGGTCCGCTTCGCCATTCGTCATTTGGCGTTGGTCGCGTGCGCTCGGCTCTTAGATGTGTCGCTAGATGTCGTCCGGGCGGGCGTACGGCCATTGCTCGGAGACAGCAGCGCCGTCCTCCCAAAACTTGTAGAGGACGCCCTCCCACATCGCGAACACAACGCTGAATCTATCTTTGGCGGCTGCGGTGCCGGTTTGGAGAATTGGAATTCCTTCCTTTAGGTATGCACCGTAGCATCCCAGATTGACGTACACGACCAGAGCTGTGCCCGGCGGATAATCTTTGCAGAGCTTCTTACTTACGACACGGTCGAGGGCCGCTGGGATCGCGTCAAATCTCTTCCGCCACTCCTCGACGGGATCAGGCTGCCAGCCTTCGTCGTCAGGCTCGTCGCCACGCCGGCGGCCCTCCATATCCGCTTCAGTGGCTTCGAATTGGAGGACTCGTTCGGCGCTTCGAATCTCGAAGTCAGGTCGTTCGTCCGGTACTAATCGAACTTGTTTTGACGAGAGCGCCGATGACACTCTGGAGGCGATCCAGGCATCGCAGGAGCGCCAGATCAGCTGCCTTGCCGCGGAAGCGGCTCCGAGCCTCGCAGGCTTTGCCATCATCGCAGAATGCCGGTGTTTTGCCCGACGTGTCAAACGGCATCGCGAGAAAATTCAAGTCGTGCGACGGCGAAGCGGATAGCCTTGAGCGAGCCTTCACAGGACGCTCCCGGCGAGATCAAAACTGAATCCAGGGCTTGGTTTCGACCCGCCAGATCGAAAGAGAAAACGTCATGAAAACAACCCCGCGGCTACTGTGCATGGGGTTGTTTTCAAGGTTTGGGATTGGGCGGCTCCGGCCTCACGCTCCGCAGACGATCACGCCGTACCAGCCGAGCCCGCGATAGGTCTCGTAGCCCGGCGTCGCATGGAAGGCGATCATCGTGCCGGTGCGGTCCTGGTAGAAGCCGGAGCGCTGGCCGTTGAGCGACAGCGAGATGCGCTCGCTCAAAATGCCCTGGCCATCGGAGGCGGCGATGACGCGAAAATGCGAGTCGACCAGCAGCACGCGGGCCTTGTCGTTGTCGCCGACGCGCACGCCTTGCACGATGGCGCGCGCCTGCGGCTCCCAGTCGAAATGGATCGCGAGCACGCCGACCGGCGCGCCGTTGGCCTGGCCGCCGGCGCGGACGCTGGCGCAGTAGGTCGCGACCTGGGCATTGCCGAGCAGCGGTTGGCTCTCGATGTCGCCGGCGACATAGTCGTCGCCGGAGCGCAAGGTTTTCGCCTCGCGAAACCATTTGGTGTGGGCGACGTTCTGGCCGACGACGCGAAAGCGGTCGGCGCGGCCGTTGGCGATGACGTTGCCGTCGAGGTCGCAGAGCCAGAGGTCGAGATAGACGGTATAGGCGCCGAGGATGACGCTGAGGCGCTGCGAGGCGTAGGTGACCGCGGCCGGCGCAGGCGAGGCTGCGCAATCGACCATGGCGGAATCGGTCGCCCACCAGCGCACGTCGCAGGTGCGCTCATAGAGGTTGCGGTCGATCAGCTCGACCGCGTTGAGCGACAGATCCATCATGCGCTCGCCGCGCGAGCGCTGGCTCATGCGGTCGATCGAGGCGACGAGATCGCCGGTGCGCTTCGTCAGCTGCGTCTCGAGCTCGCGCGCGATGGTCTCGACCTGCTGGCCGACGCCGCGCACCTCCTGCGCCACCACGGCGAAGCCCGCGCCTTGCGCGCCGGCCCGCGAGCTTTCGATCAGCGCGTTCAGCGCCAGCATCTTCATCTGGTTGGTGATCTGCTGGATCGACTTGGTCTTGTCGACCGCGATCTGGTTGACCTCCGCGGTCAGGCGATTGATCAGCGCGGAGATGTCGGAATCATCGTCGTCGTCCGGTTCGGTGGTGGTCGGCTTGGTTTTCAGACCCAGCGCAGCGGACATCGGGGAACTTCCCTTGGCAATGAGGCCTGATCTGCAACGAACCCGGGACAACAAATTACAGATCGAATACGAGTCTTTTTCTAGGATTCAACCTAACGCCTGCTTAATTTGCTGTTCGGCGCAGTGCCTAAATGGTAGTCACGCCGGCCGGGCCATCCACCGCTTTGTGCGCCGCTGCCGTTGCAATTCCCGGGGGATTGCCGGCCAATCCCTTAGCCAGCTGGACGCCGCGCCATCGCGTCGGGCCAGAGTCCCGAGACCCTCTCAATCATGACGCCGCCCGCCACCGCCTTGCCCGTCGAAATGCCTCAGGCCTTCCTGGGCGTGGCACGCTCGCTCACCGACAAGCTCTGGCGCAACCGGCTGGATGCGCGGGGCGCGGCCACCGCGCTTGCCATCGTGCAGCGTCACCAGCTGCCGGAACTGCTGGCGCGGGTGCTGGCCGGCCGCGGTATCGACATCGACGCGGTGCCCGACTTCCTCGATCCGACCATCCGAAAATTGTTGCCCGATCCGTTCACCGTGACGGAGATGGAGGCCGCGTCGAGGCGGATCGCCGATGCGGCCGCGAAGGGCGAGACGGTCGCGATCTTCGGCGACTACGACGTCGACGGCGCGACCTCGGCGGCGCTGCTCGCCTGGCATCTGCGCCATTGCGGGCTCGATCCGCTGATCCACATTCCCGACCGCATCTTTGAAGGCTACGGTCCCAATGTCGAAGCCGTTCGCGGGCTGGCGGCCAAGGGCGCCACGCTGCTCGTCACCGTCGATTGCGGCACCACCAGCATCGAGCCGCTGGCCGAAGCCAGGCGCCTCGGCATGTCCGTCGTCGTGATCGACCATCACCAGGCCGGCACGGAGCTGCCGGAGGTCGATGCACTGGTCAATCCGAACCGGCTCGACGATCTCTCCGGGCTCGGCCATCTCGCCGCCGTCGGCCTCGTGCTGGTCACGCTCGTCGCCGTCAATCGCGAGCTGCGCCGGCGCGGCTTCTGGAACGCGGAGATGCCCGAGCCCGATCTGCTCGGCATGCTCCATCACGTCGCGCTTGGGACCGTCGCCGACGTCGCCCCATTGATCGGCCTCAACAGGGCCTTCGTCGCCAAGGGGCTGATCGCGATGCGGCGGCGCGACCATGTCGGCCACACCGCGCTGATGGACGTGGCGCGGCTCAATGGCCCGCCCGAGGCCTGGCATCTCGGCTTCATGCTGGGACCGCGCGTCAATGCCGGCGGCCGTATCGGCCGCGCCGATCTCGGCGTTCGGCTTCTGCTCGAGAGCGACGGCGTCGAGGCCGCGCGGATCGCCGCCGAGCTCGACCGTCTCAACAGCGAGCGCCGGGTCATCGAGCAGGCGGCAGAAGCGCAGGCCGAAGCCGAGGCGCTTGCTTCGATCGGGCTGGAAGACAAGCTCGGCGTCATCGTTACCGCGTCCGAAGGCTGGCATCCCGGCGTGGTCGGCCTCGTCGCCTCCCGGTTGAAGGAGAAGTTCTCGCGGCCCGCGTTTGCCATTGCGCTCGAGCCCGGCGGTATCGGCACCGGCTCAGGCCGTTCGATCGCCGGCGTCGATCTCGGCAAGGCCGTGCGGCAGGCGGTCACTGATGGCATTCTGCTCAAGGGCGGCGGCCACGCGATGGCCGCGGGCGTCACGCTGCGGAAAGAGAAGCTTGCCGAATTCCGCGCCTATCTGGAGAACGCGCTGGCGCAGGACGTCGCCGAGGCGCGGCATGTCAACGAGCTCTACATCGACGGCGCGATCTCGGCGCGCGCGGTGACGACGGAGCTTGCGACCACGCTCAATCGGGCAGGTCCCTTCGGCAGCGGCAATCCGGAAGCCGTGCTGGCGCTGCCGGCGCATCAGCTCGTCTTTGCCGACGAGGTGGGACAGGCGCATCTGCGTTTGCGATTCAAGTCGGGGGACGGCGCCATCGTCAACGGCATCGCGTTCCGCTCGGTCGGGCAAAAGCTCGGCAACGCGCTGCTCGCCAATCGTGGCCAGCAGCTGCATGTCGCGGGCTCCTTGTCGGTCGACCGCTATCAGGGCGCCGAGCGCGTGCAGTTTCGCGTCATCGACGTCGCGCTACCGGACCAGGGACCATCCGTGATTAGATAACGACCGTAAACAACAAACTTCAAACAACAAAAAAAGGGAGTGAACATGGCGGGGCAGGTTGAGGGCAAGGTCGCATTGGTGACGGGCGGCGCGTCCGGTATTGGCGAGGCCATTGTCGACCTGTTCGCGCGCGAGGGCGCCACCGTGATCGCCACCGACATCGACGAGCTGCGCGGCCCCGAGCTCGCCAGGCGCATCACCCAGGCAGGCGGCAAGGCGATCTTTCTGGAGCAGGACGTCACCAGCGAGGAGCGCTGGATCGAGATCGTCGACGAGATCGCGAAGCGCCACGGGCGGCTCGACATCCTGGTCTCCAATGCCGGTATCGGCATTGCCGTGCCCTCGATCGTCGACATGACGCTCGCTGACTGGCGCAAGCAGAATGCGATCAATCTCGATGGCGTGTTTCTCTCGGTGAAACATTGCCTGCCCTTGATGCGCAAGACCGGCGGCGGCTCGATCGTCATGATGTCCTCGCTTGCGGGCCTGCGCGGCGCACCGGGCCTCGCAGCCTATTCGTTGACCAAAGGCGGCGTGCGGCTGTTCGCCAAGTCGATCGCGATGGAGTGCGCGGCGGCCGGCGACGGCATCCGTGTCAACTCCGTGCATCCAGGCATCATCGACACGCCGATCTGGGGCAAGATCCCGACCGGCGCGACTGGCGCAGGTCAGAACGCGCCGATCGATCCGGAGGAGCGCGCCAAGGTCGCAACCCCGCTCGGCCGCGCCGGCCAGGCTGGCGAGATTGCTTCCGGCGTGCTGTATCTGGCGTCAGATGCCTCGCGTTACGTCACCGGCAGCGAGCTCGTGATCGACGGCGGCATGAATGCCGGCGGCGTCCCGCGGCGGGCGTGAGACGCGCAGGGCAGGGTGGCGGCCAGCGGGGCTGACGCGCAGGCGTGGGCCCTGTAAAACGCTGCCGTCTCCTGCCTGAAAGAGGTTTCCTTCGCCATGGCACACAGCCTTCATGCCTCCGCACCCGCAGCCGTTCGCTCGAACCGGCCGGACCTCGCGACCGATGCAATCCGCACCGCGCGCGAGGATCTCGCCGCCTGCTTCCGGATGGCCGCACGGAATGGCTTTGAGGAGGGCATCTGCAACCATTTTTCGGCCGTCGTGCCGGGCCATGACGATCTGTTCCTCGTCAATCCCTATGGCTACGCCTTCCGCGAGATCACCGCGTCAAAGTTGCTGATCTGCGACTTCCACGGCCACGTGCTCGATGGCGAAGGCGAGCCCGAGGCGACCGCGTTCTACATCCACGCCGAGATGCACAAGCGCCTGCCGCGCGCGAAAGTCGCCTTCCACACCCACATGCCCTACGCCACGGCGTTGTCGATGACCGAGGGCGATCCGCTGATCTGGGCCGGACAAACCGCGCTGAAATTCTACGGCCGCACCGCGGTCGACCGCGACTATAACGGCCTCGCGCTCGACAACCGCGAAGGCGCACGCATTGCTTCCGCCGTGGGCGATGCCGACATCATCTTCATGAAGCATCACGGCGTGATGGTGCTGGCGCCGACGATTGCGGAAGCCTGGGACGATCTCTACTATCTGGAACGCGCCGCCGAGGTGCAGGTGCTGGCGATGTCCACGGGGCGAAAGGTGCAACCGGTCGATCCCGCGATTGCGGCTGCAACCTACAAGCAGATGCGTGAAGGCGATTCAGAATCCGCGCGACTGCATCTCGCCGCGATCCGGCGCCAGCTCGACGCCGAGGAGCCCCAGTATCGGCACTGAGGCCGTCTACGATCCCTGCCGCAGCTTCGCCAGCACCTTAAGCCCGCCATAACCATCGGCGGGCGTGATCCCGGCGCGCTGCTGAAAATCCTTAATTGCCTTCATGGTGTCATTGCCGACGCGGCCGTCGGTGCCGCCGGTATCAAAGCCGGCCTTGGTCAGCCGCGTTTGCATTTCCTGCACCTCGGCGAGCGTGAGCACACGCTCGGAGCCGGGGAAAGGCTGAATGAACGGCGGCGCGCCCAGGCAGCGGTCGCCGAGATGGCAGATCGCGAGCGCATAATTCATCGAGGGATTGTAGCTCTTCACCGAATAGAAATTCGGGCCCAGCAGGAACGTCGGCCCGCCCGCAACCGGCGTCCACATCTGTGCGGATGCGTTCGGCTGCGGAAATGCCTGGCCGTCGGCGCGAGTGACACCGGCTGCTTGCCACGCCGAATAAGTGCGGCTGCCGCTCATCTCACTGGACGCGCGGACCTCGTAACCCCAATGCTCGCCGCGATGCCACTTGCCGCGATTGACGAGATACTTTGCCGTCGAGCCCAGCGCGTCATCGGGCTTGCCGAACGGCGAAACCTTGCCGTCGCCGTCGTAGTCGATGCCGACATTGAGCCAGACCTCCGGCATCCATTGCGAATGGCCCATGGCGCCGGCCCAGGATCCCTGCATCTCCTCCGGCGTGCTCCAACCCTTGTCGACGATGCGCAGCGCATTGATCAGCTCGGCCTCCCAATAGGCCTTGCGGCGCGGCTCGTTCCAGGCGAGCGCGGCGAGCGAGGGAAAAACGGGCGTCATGTGGTTCTGCTGCACCAGCGGATCGCCGTAGGCGGACTCCACGCCCCACAGCGCCAGCAGCGTGCCGCGCTCGACACCGAAATCGCGTTCGATGCGCGCAAGCAGCGCCTCGTTGTTCTTCAGCGCGATCTTGCCGTTGATGATGCGCCAGTCGGAGACGCGACGGTTGATGTATTGCCAGACCTGCTCGTGGAATTCCGGCTGGTTGCGCATCTGCTTGAACACGCTCATGTCCGGCTCGATCCGCGCCATCGCGCGCTGCCAGGTCGCCGCCGAAATGCCCTTCGCCATTGCGCGTGCGCGAAAACCCTCGCGCCATTCGTCGAAGCCGGGAGGCGACGCGAAGACGTTCGTCGGGACTGCGAGCAGAGCGGCTGCGCCCAGCGTTGATTGGAGCACGGCGCGGCGGGTGATGCGATTGGCCGAGGAATCAGCGTGTTTCATGCGGCTATCGTAGCCGGAAACGCGGCGCCTGTGAGCCGGTTCCTGGAACAGGAGGAACAGGCTTTCGACGCCATGTTCCCCGGAACAAAGTGTCGCAGCCCCGCATTCCTTCCGCTCACATTGGAAGAGGATGAGATGAGGCAGGGCTCCGGCCGGTCGCCGGGGCTCGCCTTCTTCAACGAGACTTCGGGGTGGGATGAAGATACGCGCGCATGCGGAAAGCCATGTCGTCGAGCTCGACGACGGATCGTGCTGGCAGATTTTTCCCGGCGATCTCGCGGCGACGCTGAGCTGGAAGCCTGAAACGGATTTGGATCTGGAGCCGAGCGGCGACCGGATGAGTTCGCATGTGTTGGTCAACGCTGCGGACCGAAGCCGGGTGCGGGTCATTGCGGCGGGCGAGGTGTGGCCGGATGGCGAGGTTAAGAACGCGTTGAAGCGCGGATAGGGCAGCCTCTCAAATCCCAAACTTTAAGCCTGTCCGTTTACGGTCGCTTCGCTTCCAGGGCGACGGCGACGGCGACTTCGGCTTCGGCGATATTGGAGATGGTGACGGCGGCGACGGAGGAGGCGACTAGGCCTCCTCCTCCTGCAGATCGGCTGCGACTCCCGCAAGCCAGCGGCGGACAGTGACTTCAGCCTTGCCGTCGAGCCCTGTCACCAGGCGCTTCTCCAGTTCGAGCACGCGGTCCCGGCACGCCTTGAGCAGCGTCGCGCCGCGCGGCGTCAGCGTCCATTGCTGGATGCGGCCGTGGACTGGATGCGGCGTCATCAGGATCGCGCCGTCGCGCTCGAGGTTGCGGATGATCACCCCGACGGTCTGCGGCGTCAGGAAGGTGAGGCGGGCGACATCGGCGCCTGATAGTCCTGGATAGGCGTTCAGCATGGTCAGCACGGCGAACTGCGGCGAGGTGACGCCGAGATCAGCCAGCGTGCGTTCCATCTTCAGCCGCACAGCGGCGTGGGCCTGACGCAAGAGATAGCCGAGATAACCTTGCTCGCCGCGCTTGCCTTCGCCGGGGGCGGGCACGTGCGGCCGGCTATGCTTGGCCGGCTCGGGCGTCGTCCGCCCCGGTTGCGACCTTGTGACGTTGACAGTCTTGCGCGACATATAATGGCTCTTATACTATATCAGTATTCTTACAATAGCACGAGGTGAACGGCAATGTCACACGCCCGCAGCGAATACGAGGATTTCAAGAAGATTGCGCCGGACGCTTATGATCTGGTGCTTGCGCTGGGCCAGGTTGCGGCCAAGGCCGGCCTCGACAAGCAGCTTCTTGAGCTGGTCAAGCTGCGCGCCTCGCAGATCAACGGCTGCGCCTTCTGTGTGCAGCATCATATCCTTCTCTCGGAGCGGCTCGGCGTGCCCGCGGACAAGCTCCATCTGGTCGCGGTCTGGCGCGAGGCACCGATCTACTCGGCGCGCGAGCGCGCCGCGCTGGCCTGGGCCGAGGCATTGACCCTGCTTGCCGACGGCTTCGGCGACGAGGTCTACGCCGAGGTGCAGCGTGAATTCTCGGAGACCGAGCTGATGTACCTGACCTCAGCAATCGCCTCGATCAACGTCTGGAATCGGTTTGGTGCGGCCTATCGCTGGACGCCGGCGAAGCGGCCGGTCGCGGCGAATGCCGCGGCGTCCTGATTGCAACGAGGGGAGGTTGTCATGACTGCAATGAATTTGGTCACCGTGCCGCGCCCTGTGCCATTGCGCTCGACGACGGTGGCCGTTGTCGGTGGACTCGTCTGCGCGCTTACGATCGGCAAGGTGCTGCCGGTGACGATGGACACCGTATCAGGCGCACTCGCGCCGCTCTGCGCCTCGGCCGCGGAAAGCTCGCCGCTCGACAAGGTCGAGCCGATCGGCTCCTACGCATTGCCCAACGTACCGGGCAAGCGCGTCACCATCGTGCGCGTGTTCTACGGTCCAGGTGGGTTTTCGCGACCGCACCGGCACGCCGGCTCGGTGACCGCTTACATCACCAAAGGCGAGATCCGCTCCCAGCTCGGCGGCGGCCCGGTCGAGACGTTCGGTGCCAGCCAGTCCTTCTTCGAGCCGCCGGGCGCGACGCATCTGGTCTCTGCCAACGCCAGCACCACAGAGCCGGCCGAACTGATCGCCGTGTTCGTGGCGGATGAGGGCGCGCAACTGACGACGTATCTGGAGTGACTTGTAGCCCGGATTGACCAAAGCCCAATCCGGGCTACGCCTCAAGCTGTCCTCATCCTCCGTAGGATGCAGGATCGGGATTGTCTGACGGGTTCTCGAACGATTTTTTCAGCGAGGCCGGCAGCGGGACATGGAAGTTGAGGCCGCGCGGCGGTACCGGCTCCATGAACCATCGGTTGTAGATCGTCTCGATTTCGGGGCTCTTGTAGAGCTTGGCGGTTGCCCGATCGACGACAGTCTTGAACGGCACATCGTCCTTGCGCAGCATGATGCCGTAGGGCTCCGGATCGGAAAATGCGCCGGTGCTGATGGCGTAGAGCGACGGATCCTTTGACGAGGCGATCATCGCCGCAAGCTGGATGTCGTCCATGACGAAGGCCACGGCGCGGTCGGTCTCGACCATCAGGAATGCTTCGGGGACGTCCTTTGCGTTCATCACGGTGATGCCGAGCGAGCGTGCAGCGTTGGCCTTGTTGAGCTGGGTGATATTGGTCGTGCCGGAGACCGAGACGACGGCCTTGCCCTTGAGGTCATCGACCTGATCGAGCTTCAGCGCTTTCTTCGAGACGAAGCGGCTCGCCGTAAGGAAATGCGTGTTGGTGAACCACACCTGCTTCTGGCGATCGGCATTGTTGGTGGTCGAGCCGCATTCGAGATCGACAGTGCCGTTCGCCATCAGCGGAATGCGGGTGGACGAAGTAACGATATTCTCATTAACTTCGAGCTTGTCGAGCTTGAGCTCACCCTTGATTTCGTCGATGATCTTCATGCAGATGTCGACCGCGTAGCCGACGATCTTTTGCTTGTCGTCGATGTAGCTGAATGGCACGGCGCTGTCTCGTATCCCGAGGGTGATCGCGCCGGTGTCCTTGATCTTCTTCAGCGTGCCGCTCAATTCCTCCGCATGAACCGGCACGGCGAAGGCGACTGCGAGAATGGCCGCCGTGGTGAGACAACGCATGAACTTCCCCTTCATCCTGTTTGGCTGCGGGGAGCCAAGCAATTCTGGGGCCAGAGAAGGTCGGGTCAGGCGGAGCGGGCCCGAAATCGGGTCTGGCCGAGCGTGGCGCGCTGTCATTGATGGGTCATCGAAATGCGGTCGGCTGCGCGAGCCGCGCGTCAGTTCTCTTCGCCGCTCGATCCCTCGCGCTGATCGGGCTTGATCGCATCCTCGGGCTGCGCGTGTGCGACGGGCTGCGGGGTGCTTGCGATCTCCGGGCCGACCTCGCGGCCTCGGGCGCGGATCATGCGCTCATAAGCCGAGACCAGCGTGACGTAGGGGCTGACCCAGATCCAGCCGTCGCGCGTGAATACCTGGACGTCGAAATGCAGGTGCATCGACGTACCCGCGGGGTGGTCAAGGTAGTTGGAGATCACGCCGATCTTCTCGCCTTCGGTGACGATGCGGCCATTGAGAACTCCGTCGGCGTTCAACGCCTGCGGATTCATATGCATGTAGCGGAAGCGGATGTGCTCGGTGCGGCTGTTGACCTCGAGCGTCGCAGCCTGGTCCTTGGAGCCACGGATCACAATGGCGTCGCGCGCGGCGACGACGCTGCGCTGCCTGGGATCGCAGGGTTCGCGGCCGTCGCCCGGCGACGGGCATTCGGCGGCGCGGATGTCCTCGCCCTGGTGGCCATAGCCGCCGCCGCACTGCCAGACCTCGAAGCTGCGTGACTCGCAGAAATTGTCACGCCAGGGATAGGCGGTCGGGCCATCGTCCTTGTCGCGCTTGGCGTAGGATTGCGAATGCACGAAGGCCGGCGCCTTCTCGAGCGGAAAGCGGATCTGCGAATAGGCCATCGGATCGGGATGGCCGCCCTGCTTGCGATAGCCGGAGTTCGGGATGATGTCGCCGCTCGGCCGGTAGCTGAAATCCGTCGAACGTGGGGCCGGGCGATCGATCAGATCAGAGGCAATGTCCATCAGTGGCCGCGCGCGCTGGCCGCCGGCGATATGCAGCGCCTTCAGGAAGCGCTCGGCAACGGGGTAGGCCTCCTTGCAGGCGAGCCGCCGCGGCTTCGCGACGCTGTCCAGGCACTGGATCGACACCACATAGGCGGCACCGAAGCGACTGAAGGCGTAGCGGACATAGCCTTCGCGGATGAATTTGCGCAGGTCCGGGTAGATTGTCGCCAACGGCTTCACCGGCTCGCCCTTGCCGCCGGCGGGATCGGCGATGTCGTAGACAAGTGCCGAACCGGTGATCTGCACCTCGACCGGCTTTGCGAAGGTGCGCGAAGGCATGCCGTCGCCGGCGCCTGGCTCGAGCGAGAATGTCGCGCTGTAGCCGGCGGGACCGGCGTCGAACACGTCGACCGGATTGAAATCGGCCTGGTAGCGCGGCAGAGCCAGCGGGGATCGTGCGCCGCTGCGTTGCGCCTCGAGATAGGCAGCGGCATCGAACGGCAGCAGCACGGGAACGGGGCTGCGGGCAATGCCGGTGAAGAATTGCGAGGAGACCCCGTTGAGCTGCACCAGCGCCGGCATTGCGCGCGGATCGAAGCGCGGCACAGAACGGCGCGGCACGAAGATGAAATCGCCGGCGACCTGGGGGTGGCTATTGATCTCGGTACGGAGCTGGTCGAGCGCTGTGCGCCAATCGACGCGCAAGGCTGTGAGTGAGGGGCTGCGGAATTCGTCCGCAGCGAGCGGCGTCGCAAAGGGGAGCGAAAGCGACGCCAGCAGAAGCGAGACGAAGCGGAAACCGTTCCTACCCACTGTCTCGCCCCCCGGCGGCACCTGTTCCGATCCTCGATCTCTTGCCTAGTCCTTGGCGCGCTCGGAGTAGGAGCCGTCTTCGGTCATCACCACGATACGGGTGCCGACGGCGATGTGCGGCGGCACGGTCGTACGCAGGCCGTTGGAGAGCACCGCCGGCTTGTAGGAGGATGAGGCGGTCTGGCCCTTGGTCACGGGCTCGGTCTCGACCACTTCCAGCGTCACGCGCTGCGGCAACGCGATCGACACCACGTTGACGTCGTGCGTCGACAGCTTGACCGTCATACTCTCCTGGAGATAGGCGGCCGCGTCGCCGATCACGTCCTTGGACACCTGCACCTGATCATAGGTTTCCGGGTTCATGAAGTGGTAGCCGTCACCATCTTCATAGAGGTAGGTGAAGTTGCGCTCTTCGATCGTGGCCTTTTCGACCTGATCGGTCGTCTTGTAGCGCTCGGAGATCTTTACCCCGTCCGAGATTCGGCGCATTTCGATCTGGCTGACCGGAGTGCCCTTGCCGGGATGGATGTTCTCGGCGGTCACGACGACATAGAGCTTGCCGTCTTGCTCGATCACGTTGCCCTTGCGAATAGAACTGGCGATGACTCTCAAAGCTATATTTCCTGCTTGCTTGGCCCGGCTCAGGCCAGGACGTGGTCAAATGGATGGGGAACTTGGGGCCTCAGACCTCGGCGCCCGTTTCGGGCCGCAACATACGCATTTTGTCGTTGAATGCCAGCATTTTGCTGGCCTGCGGGACGATCGCCTAATGACGGGGGACAAGCCGATTTCGCCGTTCTGGACACCCGGCCGGCACCTCGACCGGCGGCCGTTCCTCCAGGCCAGGGGGGCCATCACCGGGTCACTCAGGGGCTTTTTCGCCGAGCAGGGCTTCGTCGAGGTCGAAACCGCCGTCCTCCAGGTCTCCCCGGGCAATGAGACCCATCTGCACGCCCCCCGGACCGAGCTCATCCGGCCCGATGGCAGCCGGGCTGGCCGCTACTTACGGACCTCGCCCGAATTCGCCTGCAAGAAGCTGCTGGCGGCCGGCGAGGAGCGGATTTTCGAGTTCGCCCGGGTGTTCCGCGACCGCGAGCGCGGCGACCTGCATCTGCCCGAATTCACCATGCTGGAATGGTACCGGGCGGGCACCCCATATGACGCCATCATGGCCGATACCGTGGTGGTCATCGCCCGCGCTGCGCAGGCGACCGGAATCGGGACCTTTGCCTTCCGGGACCGGACCGCCGATCCCTTCGCCGAGCCGGAGTTGCTGACGGTCGCAGGTGCCTTTGAGCGTTTCGCCAGCATCGACCTGCTGTCGACAATCTCGGGCAACGAGGCTAACCGCGCCGCGCTCGCCCAGGCGGCCGCCGGCAAGGTCCGCATCGCCGAAGACGACACCTGGTCGGATATCTTCAGCAAGGTTCTGGTCGAGCATGTCGAGCCGCATCTGGGGCAGGGACGTTTGACCATTCTGTTCGAGTACCCATCTCCAGAGGCGGCGCTGGCGCGGGTAAAGGCCGACGATCCCAGGGTCGCGGAACGGTTCGAGGTTTATGCCTGCGGCGTCGAGCTCGCCAACGGCTTTGGCGAACTCACCGACGCCGAGGAACAACGCAAGCGCTTCACGGAGTCCATGGCGGAGAAGCAGCGCCGCTACGGCGAGGCCTATCCGCTAGACGAGGATTTCCTGGCTGCGGTCGCCCAAATGCCCGAGGCGAGCGGTGTCGCGCTCGGCTTCGACCGGCTGGTGATGCTGGCGAGCGGCGCAACACGGATTGATCAGGTGGTGTGGACGCCGCCTGCAAATGAAACGTTAAGTGAAACATGACGAAGACCAGTCTTGCACGGACATTGCGTGAGCCAGCCGAACTCGTGGCCGCGGACCTCGCGCCTGCTACGGCGCTGCCGGCGCTCGAACGCGTTGCCGCGCGCTATGCGGTCGCGATCACGCCGGCGCTTGTCGATCTGATCGACAAATCGGATCCCGATGATCCGATCGCACGGCAGTTCGTTCCGACCGCCGCGGAGCTAGAGATGCAGCCGGGCGAAAACGCCGATCCGATTGGCGACCACCCGCATTCGCCGGTATCGGGCATCGTGCATCGCTACCCCGATCGCGTGCTGTTCAAGCTCGTTCACGTCTGCGCGGTCTATTGCCGCTTCTGCTTCCGCCGCGAGATGGTCGGGCCCGGCAAGGAGAACGCGCTCTCGGATAGCGCCTATCGCGCCGCGATCGATTACATCCGCACGCATGGCGAGATATGGGAGGTGATCCTGACCGGCGGCGACCCGCTGATGCTGTCGCCGCGCCGGCTGAGCGAGATCATGGCCGATCTCGCCGGCATCGATCACGTCAAGATCATCCGCCTTCATACCCGCGTGCCCGTGGCCGACCCCGCGCGGATCAGCGACGACATGGTCGCGGCGCTGAAGGTCGAGGGCGCGACCACTTGGGTGGCACTGCATGCCAACCATGCGCGCGAGCTGGCGGGACCGGCCCGCGCCGCCTGCGCGCGGCTGGTCGATGCCGGGATTCCCATGGTGAGCCAGTCCGTGCTGTTGCGCGGCGTCAATGACAGCGTCGCAACCTTGTCGGATTTGATGCGAGCTTTCGTCGAGTGCCGGATCAAGCCCTATTACCTGCATCACGGCGATCTCGCGCCAGGCACGGCGCATCTGCGCACGACGCTGGCCCAGGGGCAGGAGTTGATGCGGCAATTGCGGGGGCGGGTGTCAGGACTGTGTCAGCCTGACTACGTCATCGACATACCGGGCGGTGCCGGCAAGTCGCCGGTCGGACCGAATTATGTGTTGGCGGAGCAAAATACCGCAGCCGAACCACGTGATGCAGCCTCGGAAACGCGCTATCGTATCGTCGACTATTGCGGCGACGTTCATCTCTATCCGCCCGAAATCTGAGCGGTAAGAGAACGCCGGTTTGAGGAATGGAGGAACGGACATGAAGAAGATCATGGTGGCAGCATCGCTCGCAGTCTTGCTCGGCGGTGCGGCGATTGCGCAGACCGGCACCAAGGGATCGACATCCGGCGGCGCCGCGTCTGGAACGTTGCCACAGGCGCCGGTCGGTCACCGCCAGCCGCGTGCCGGCGACGTACCGAACGAGAAGAATCTGACCGACCCGAACAATCCCGTGAACAAGGAAGACGCTCTGCTCGACAAGAAGATCAAGAGCATCTGCCGCGGCTGCTAAGCCGGAACTGCTGCGCGGTGGGCAGGACGCGAACAGCATCGCCCCGCCCACCTGTTGCCCGCTTAAGCGGAACGTTCGTGCAGTCCGGCGCGCGCGGTGTTGCGCCGGATCTCGACCGCATCGGCGAGCTGCTCGAGTACGGTTGCCGTCGTCGCCCAATCAATGCATCCGTCGGTGATGCTCTGGCCGTAAGTCAGCGGCTTGCCCGGCACCACGTCCTGGCGGCCGGCGACGAGATTGCTCTCGATCATCACGCCCATGATGCGGTTCTCGCCGCCCGAGATCTGGCCGGCGATATCGGCCATGACCAGCGGCTGGTTTTCCGGCTTCTTGCTCGAATTGGCGTGGCTCGCATCCACCATCACCAGCGGCGCGACGCCGGATTTCGCCAGATCGTTGCAAGCCGCGGCGACGCTTGCGGCATCGTAGTTCGGCTTGCTGCCGCCGCGCAGGATGATGTGGCAGTCCTCATTGCCTGCGGTCGAGGCGATCGCCGAACGGCCGAGCTTCGTCACCGCCATGAAATGATGCGGATGCGAGGCGGACTTCACGGCGTCCGCGGCAATGCGCACATTGCCGTCGGTCCCGTTCTTGAACCCGACCGGGCAGGACAGCCCCGAGGCCAGCTCGCGATGGATCTGGCTCTCGGTCGTGCGCGCGCCGATCGCAGCCCAGGACACGAGATCGGCGATGTATTGCGGCGTCGTCATGTCGAGAAATTCGGCGCCGGCGGGCAGGCCGAGATTGTTGATGGCCGACAGCACGTTGCGCGCGAGCCGCAGGCCCTTGTTGATGTCGAAGCTGCCGTCGAGATTGGGATCGTTGATCAGGCCCTTCCAGCCGACGGTGGTGCGCGGCTTCTCGAAATAGACCCGCATCACGATCTCAAGCTGGTCAGCGAGGTCTTCGCGCAACGCAGCAAGGCGCTCGGCGTATTCGAGCGCAGCCTTGGGATCATGCACCGAGCAGGGGCCAACCACGACCAGAAGCCGGTCGTCCTGGCCGTTAAGGATGGCATGGATCGCGTTGCGCGCCGCCATGACCACACGGGTGGCCGTGAGGGTGCGCGGGACCTCCCGCATCACGTCATCGGGCGTGCTCAGCTCTTTCAGTTCGCGGATACGAAGATCGTCGGTCGTGCTCAGCACGGCGGGCTCCTGTCATTTTGAGAACCTGCCGGCCAATAAAAAAGCCGCCAGGTCTGGCGGCTGTTCGGACGTTTGCTTCAATATTTCAGATTGAGCGCGATCCTCCTGCCGCCAGCGAGCTGTCGTAGCTAAAGTACCAAAAATAGCTGGTGGCAACGGTGATCATGGGGGCCATATAGCGCGCCGTTGGCTCCTTGTCACCCCCCAATCGGCGTCAGGGGCTTTGAGGCGCCTCAGCTGTTGCTCTTGCGTGCCGCCAGGGCCATGCCGATCAGGGTGGCGCCGCCGAACAACAGGTTGATGCCGACCAGCACGCCGATGGCCCATTCCGCCGAACTCGGCAGTCCCGTGATCACCATGAACGCGATCGCGATGTCGAAGAGGCCCGAGATCAGCAGCCACGACCAGCGGCCGCTCAACTCGCGGCGGTGCTCCAGTGCGTACATGATGGTGGCGACACCCTCGGCGAGGAAGTAGGCACCGAGCACGATGGTCAGCGTCAGCACGGCCTGCATCGGGCGGGCCAACAGCAGCATGCCGGCGAGCACGGCGAGGGCCGCCGAGAGCAGCGACCACCAGAAGCCCGGTGTGGCGCGCGCCCAATAGGTCACGATCAATCCGCCGATGCCGCTGACCAGGAACATCCAGCCGAGAAAGATCGTGATGGCAAGGCTGGCGAGCGGCGGCAGGATCAACGCGGCGATGCCGAGAACGGCAAGCAAAATGCCTTCAAACAGAAACGCCTTCCAATGCGCCTTGACCGCCTGGCTCATCGCGGATTGCAGCCGTGAAAAATCCTCGGGCGAAGTCATGATGGCCTCTCACGTCACGGGAAGCGGATGCGGCTCAATCTAGTATGCGCGCAGCCCGCTTGCCATCCCGCGGATCAGCCGCTGCCGTGCGCTGACGAAAAACCCTCGCCACTGGTGCGGATGCGGTTGCGGCCAAGAACGTAGATCGCGGTCGTGACGACCAGAAGCGCAAGGCCGAGCAGGATCGAGGTGAGGCCGATCGGGATCAGCGCCAACGTCAGATTGCGCTCGGGATTGATCAGCCAGTGATGGATCGAGGTCAGCACGAAGGCGAGGCCGAGGAAGCCGACACCGCCGCCGGCGAGCAGCAGCGCCCACATCCGGCGCAGCTGGCTGAGTCGCTCGCGCGCAACGTCGGTTCGCGGCGCGTGATGGCGCGCGACGCGCCGCACCAGGCGCATGGCGAAGGCGATCGAGCTGAAGCCGATCAGCAGGCTCGCGGCGCCCAGCCACATCCGCAAGCCGGGATCGAGATCAGGCATTCTCTGCAAGGTCAGGAGCGGGAAGTCGAAGGCCGAATGCAGCGCCAGCGGACCGGCGAAGATCAGCAGGCGGCTGGACAGGCGGGCCCAGTCGCGGTGGTGGCGGTTTGCGCCCAGCGCCGTGCCGGCGCGCGCGATCGTGAGATAGGCGCCTGCGATGATGCCGAGCGCGCCGTGGAACGGCACGGTGAGAACGCTGCGCAAGGCCGCCAGCGACCGCCACATCTCGGCGTGCTGCACCAGATAGGCGAGGTTTTCGTAAGCCGCGAAGCCGAGGCCGACAGCGGCGCCATAGACCACGGTGTCCATGGGATTGGCGAAGGTTCTTCGCTTGGTCGAGGAGACCAGCACGATGGCGATCACCTTCACCGCCTCCTCGGGCAGCGCGACGCCGAAAACCGAATGCATGGCGAGCGCCGTCCAGGGATTGTCGGGCGCCGCGACCATCTTGGCGAAGGGGGCCCGGGCGAGACCCAGCAAGGAGATACTGGCCGCGCCGAGCAGGAACGCAGTCCAGACCTGGGCCGGCGGCCCGGGGCGCTCTTCGGCGGCAATGACAAGCCACAGCATCAGCAGCGCCGGGGCGATGGCGGCCGTTCCGATCACGGTGGGTAACGCTTCAATCAGATACATCGGCGCCGAAAATAGGTTCCCTTAGTCCGCTTATCTACGTTTCCCGATGCGACCATCTGTCATGCGCCAGCTGTCCCGTTGCTTAACAAGCGCGACAGCTGGCGTTCATCAGGACCGCAACGTGTAGAATACGAGCGTAATCAATCGCATGACAGAACCACCTCGTCGTCAACCGTAACGGCTGCGCGCCTGTCAGCGGATCGCGATTGATAAGTCAGATCAAGGCAATGTGCAGGTTTCTTCAATCCACGATGCACGTGGGCGGGCAGCGAGTCCAGAGGCGGGACAAGCCACCGCGCGGCCAGCTGGACCGCTTAGTCACGCTTCGTTGCACGTCCGCGGAGTGGTGATGCCACCAGGCGGGTTCGCACCTGCTCGAGCTCCCAGATGGCGCGTATGAGGCATGTGCCAAGGCAGGAGACGATGAGCAGCAGCACGAAGGCCTGGTCGGCGGGAGGGATATGAATCATGGCGTTGATTAAGCAACGCGCATGCCATGCGTTCCCGAGCAGGCCTGCGCACTGCGCAACGGCATGTCACACCAGCGCCCGCAAGGCGAGCAGGGCCCGTGCTTTCTGCTCTCAATGGGTGGTGAACGGCGGTGGAGCGTCGGGCGCGATGTCGAAGGCCCCAAGGTGGAATTCATCACCGACGGCGGCCTCGTCTGGCTGGGAATGGTGGGCGAGCAGCGTGAAGGCGGCTTGCGGATACTGCTTCCAGATATCGAGATCGTCGGCCGTAATGGTGAGCCAGCCGAACGTGTATATGTAGCGCCCGGGCTCGGTGACCCGGCCAACCCTCTCCCAGGTGATCTTATCAACCGTGATCTTGTCGACTGCCATCCGGTCCCCCGATCGCAAGTCCGCAACTCAAAAGTCTGCAAATGAAGCCCGGCACGTGGCACGGACCCCAAAAGCTGATCCAGCAATGGGGCCGCGATGGGGCAGCAATACGGATTGGTTTGGACCGGCTTCAGGCTGGCTGCGGCATGGCCTGGCGCACGACCAGGCGGACGAGGTCGTCCCGCTGCTGTTTCTCGGCGAACTTCACCGCAAAGCCATTGTCGAACTTGCGGACGACGCGTCCGACGCAGGCGCCGACGGCAAGCGGGGTCCCGATCGGCGGGTCGTATTCGCAGGAGATCGCAGCGCCGGCCGTGGAGACGTCGATGATGAAGCAGGAATGGGTGCTGCCGTCGGCAACCGTCAGGAATGTGTGCGAGGCTTGCGGAACGAAGCGCGCGTCACGGCGCAGGTCCAGGACGCTGTCGTCCTTCTGCTTCTTTTCGAGCCAGGTCAGCTTTTCCGACATCCAGGCGCGGCGGGCCCGGGTCATGTCGAGCTCCATCAGGAAGCCCGATTTCAGCGTCGCGCTGATGGTGCACTGGAATTCGCCGAAATCCTGGAAGTAGGAGGTTACGCGCTCGCCGATCTTGCCGACGACCGGCACGTCGACGATCATGCGGAAGGGCGAGACGCGCTTGGTGCGGCAGGCGAAGTTTCGCAGCTTGCCCTCGCAATCGTACCAGCGATGCAGCGAATAGCTGCCGCTCACGGTTACTTCGACTGCACGCTGCCTGAGGAACTCTGCGACGGACATGGGCGCTCGATCGTGTTTCTGGTTGTTTCCGTAATTCCACGGTAGCGATCAAATTCTAAGCAAATGATACCGGCGCTCAGGAGCAGGGGTAAATTTCCGGTAAATGGCCGGGGCGGTAGTGTGCCGGGGTAAGCGGCAAAACGTCCCGGCTATCGGGTGCGCTCATTCACAACCACGTCATTGCGACCCAGCGGTGCAGTCGAGGCTCTCGCCGCTTCTCGACCGGCTTACTGAGACCTGACGCGGGCTTCTTGGCCCGAGCTGAGCGGCGGCATTCAGGCAGGCCCGTGCAGCGCCAGCAAAACCAGCGCGCCAATGGCCACGGCGAGCTTGATCACCTTCCAGGTCAGGCTGTCCCACCTGATCTCCAATCCGAGCCATGGCAATGCGGGCCGCATCGCGCGTGCGCGAGCGCTTCGACGATGACGATCGCAAGGGCAATGCCGGCGATGACTGACCACGACGCCTCGGCCGGAGGCATCCATGCCGCGAGCCAGCCGGGGACCAGGTCCCGCAACGACACGAGCAGCGCAAACCATCCGAACAGGGAGACGAAGCCTTTGACGATTTCGGGCCCGATCGCTTCCGGCTCGAACCGGATCCCGATCGTTGCGAGCGCGCGTTCGATGCGCTCGCCATCGGTCAGGAAGATGAATGCCCCGAGGTAAAATGGCACGCGCGATTGGAAAAAGAACGCGATGATCGCTGACAGGATTGCGCAGCCATAGGCGGCGCGGAGAATGTGCCAGCCGCTCATGCCCGACGGCTCAGTTGCCTTGGCGGCTTGGGGCTGCGGCACCGATCTGGCGCGCGCCATGTGCTCCAGCATTTTGGCGCGTCGGTCCGGCAAATAGGGCGCGGTGCAGTGGATCCAGGCCGGGGGCGTGGTCACAGCCGGCGGGGCGCCGGAGTGGCCGTCCGGGGTGGATTTGTGCTGCTCCATGGACCGAACCCGATCCTTCAAGCCGTGACACCGTCGCGGTGGGCGAGGTTGGTTTCCTTCGGACATTGGTCGGAGGTGAGGGGCCGGGAGGTTCATACCGGGATGACAGATTCTGCCGGCGCATCGCCGGCCTGGCCGGCTTCCCGAGCGATCAAGGCCGGCCCCGACGATCTCATTTCCATAGATTGCCATGACGTGCCGTGTTGTGGCTAAGTGCGAACGCGGATGCTGCAAGATCAAGAAGCCGTCCAAAATCCAGACCTCGGATGTCAGGACGATCGTGGTTCAAGAACTCGAATTCCTGCCTAGACTTGAGTCGTTGCGCGGCCTGGCTGCGGTCTCTGTCGTCGGCTACCATGCGTTCGGACGATTCACCGACACCTATGTCACAGGCATGGCGCCGGTGGTGCTCTTCTTCGTGCTGAGCGGCTTCGTGCTGTCGCGCTCGCTGGCTCGGAACGACGACATCGCGGTATTCCTGCGTCACAGGATTCTCCGGCTGTTTCCGGCGGCGGTTGCGGTCGTACTGCTGCTGGCCGGGCTTCACGAGGCCTTCGGATTCTATCTGGGCTTCGGGTCCGATTTTTCGCCCTTCAACGTGATGTTGAACGCTCTGATGATCCGGCACGACATCAATGGGCCGATGTGGTCGATGACGGTGGAGTGCTTCGCAACACCGGTTATCGTTCTGACCTTCCTGGGCGGCCGGCGGTTTGGCCCGCGCGTCCTGATCGCGGCGATCTCGGTGTTGTTCGGGCTGTCGTTCATCGGA
Source organism: Bradyrhizobium sp. S3.3.6 (assembly GCF_040546905.1). Lineage (NCBI taxonomy): Bacteria > Pseudomonadati > Pseudomonadota > Alphaproteobacteria > Hyphomicrobiales > Nitrobacteraceae > Bradyrhizobium > Bradyrhizobium sp. S3.3.6. The sequence goes on from NZ_JBEPOT010000002.1 coordinate 351,874, forward strand.
CCATATGCGCACCTGCTCGGCGGCTATACGAACCTCGCGCCTTTGTACGCTTTTGTGCTTGGCGTAGCGCTGCACTTCTCGGGACGCCGCCTCGTGGAAGCTATCGGCGGTCGGCAGATGGTGGTGGCTGTCGTGGCCGGTGTCCTGCTTCTCTATTGCGGCCTGCAAAAGCAAACCGCGCCGATCATCCTGCTCGAAGCCTGTTCGTCCGGGCTGCTGGTTGCGCTGATCGCGTTTGGGGAGCTGCAGCGCGGCATTCGTTTGCTGGATCAGCCGGTGATCGGCTTCTACGGCCGGATATCCTACAGCTTCTATCTCTTCCACATGATCGGCTTGAGCGTCGCGGTCCGCATCAGCGCCATCGACGGTTGGCCCATGCTGTCGATCCTGTTGAGCATTGTCCTCGGCGTGCTGTTGACCACGCCGATGGCGTGGATATCCCGGCGGTTCATCGAAGAGCCGTTCATCGCGATAAGCCGAAAATGGCGCGACCGGCGACGTGAGGTCTTCACGACGACCTGAAGACGTCCGCAGCGCGGTCGTTAGCCTTCGCCGCGCCGGTACGGCACGTTCGGTCAGCATCGGATCGTCGGTGGACTGGGACAGAATTTCTGGCGCGCCGGATGATGTTCCTGTTGAAGTCCCGCTGCAGTTGCGCTTGAGTAGCAACAGGTTCGGGGGGACTGCTTTTTATGTGTCGTTTTATGTCTGCGGCGCTTCGCGCCGTGGTGCCTGATGTCGCGATAAATTGTCGTTCGAGCAGGCCCGACGGGGCCTATGTCTTGTCACGGACATGACCGTCATGTCTGGCGGCCTGTCTCCGCGAAAAGCAGGCATCCTCGATCACGCCGACCGCGTCGCCACGGACCGCGTGGCATGGCGTGAGAAGAACAGCTTTTTTCACGACGAGGACGAACGCTATCTCCGGTTCCTAATCCCGGCGGGAAGTCGCGTCCTCGACATCGGATGCGGCGTCGGCGACACGCTCGCGAGCCTCGCGCCATCACATGGCGTCGGAATAGATTTTTGCGGCACGCAAATCGGGATCGCGCGACAGCGCCACCCCTATCTCACGTTCGTCGAAGGCGATGCCGAAGACCCCGCGACACTGGAAGCGCTGCAAGGCCCGTTCGACTATATTCTCGTCCTCGATACGATCGGTTCGCTGGAAGATTGTCAGAAGTTCATCGCCCAGCTGCATCCGCTCTGCACGCGTGATACGCGGCTGGTGATCGGTTACTTCTCGCATCTCTGGTACCCCGTGCTGAAATTCGCCGAGCTCATCGGCCTGCGGATGCCGCAGCCGGATCAGAACGTGCTGTCGCCGTCCGACTTGCGCAGCCTGGCGAGGCTTGCGGATTTCGATCCGGTCAAGTCCGAGCAACGCGTGCTCTCGCCGGTCCGGATATTCGGGCTCGGGCGCCTCCTCAATCGTTTCGTCAGCGTGCTGCCGGGAATCCGCCAGGTGGCGCTGCGGCACTATATGGTCGCGCGCTCGAGCCGCAGGGCGAGGGAGGAGTTTGGCTCGGCCACCGTCGTGGTGCCGGCGCGTAACGAGCGCGGCAACATCGAGCCGGCTGTCCTGCGGATGCCCGACTTCTGCGGCGACATCGAGATTATCTTCATCGAGGGCCATAGCCAGGACGGCACCTTCGAGGAGATGGAGCGGGTCAAGCAGGCGCATCCTTCCAGGGACATCAAGGTGATGCGCCAGCTGGGCAAGGGCAAGGCCGACGCCGTCTTCACCGCGTTCGACGCGGCGCGCGGCGACGTGCTGATCATTCTTGACGCCGACCTGACCATGCCGCCGGAGCAGATTCCGAAATTCGTCGAGGCGCTGCTGTCGGGCAAGGGCGAGTTCGTCAATGGCTCGCGCCTGGTCTATCCCATGGACGAGGGCGCGATGCGCTTCCTCAACCTGATCGCCAACAAGATCTTCTCCTATCTGTTCTCCTGGCTGCTCAATCAGCGCTATACGGATACGCTCTGCGGCACCAAGGTTCTGCGGCGCAGCGACTATCAGCGCCTGAAAGCCGGAAAGGCCTATTTCGGCGATTTCGATCCGTTCGGCGATTTCGACCTGATCTTCGGCGCATCGAAGCTCAATCTGAAATCGGTGGATCTTCCGATCCGCTACGCCGCGCGCACCTATGGCGAGACCCAGATCTCCAGGTTTCGCCACGGCTGGATGCTGCTGAAGATGGTGGCTTTCGCCTTTCTCAAGATCAAGGCGATCTAGGCCGTGGAAACCACGGTGCGACGACGATGATGTCGGCCGATTGCAGTTTTCCTGACGCGCGCCTGAGCGGGAGGGGCCGAACATCGCTGATCCTCATCGCGCCGTCATTGTATCTGGCGGCGACGTTGCTCTATTCGGCCTGGCAGGCGGTCTGGGGTGTCCAGGTCGATCCTGAATCGGCCTACACCATGAACGGGCTGGTGGCGGCGGCCGGATATGGCTCGCTGAAATTCGATCATCCGGGAACGACGACGACTTTGCTCGTCGAGCTGGTCATCAGGGGTTGGGCCTTGGTCGCCCGGCCCGATGATATCGTCGCGTTCGGGCTCAAGCACTACGATGCGATCACCACCGCGGCGCGGACTTGCGAGGCGCTGGTGCTCTCGGGCGCGTTGCTGGCAGGCGGGCTCATCGTCGGCCGGACGACGCGGAGCGCCATTGCCGGCTTGCTGTTTCAGGCCGGCGCGTTCGTTCATCCCGATGCGCTTCACTTTCAGACGGTGCTCGCTCCGGAAAGCCTCATGGTCGCGATCGCCCTGTTCGGCATGGCGATCGTGCTCAAGGCTGTGCTCGACGAGCGACCGCCGGCGACCAGCCTCGGCGTCGTGTCCGGTTTGATTTTCGCGCTCGGCTTCTCGACCAAATATCTCTATTTGCCGCAGGCGCTGTTCGCCGTGTGCCTGCTGAGAAGCCGGCGGGCGTTCGTCGCCGCCTTGATCACCGGGGCGATCGGCTTCGTTGGCTTCAGTCTGATCTTCAACCCAGGAACGATCACGCGCGGGTTCGGATGGCTTGTGCAAGTCGCTACCCACAAGGGCCATTACGGCGAGGGCGAGACCGGATTCATCGACTTCGCGACGTTCTGGTCCAACATGCGCGAGATCATCGCGGCCGTGCCGTTCGCGGCGGGCACCTACATCGCAGCCGCGGCCGTGGTGCTCGCCTGGTGCATCAAGACGCGCGAGTGGCGCGATCCGGTCAGCCTCACGCTTAGCGCCGCCGTCCTGATCTTTGCGGCGCACCTCGTGGCGACGTCGAAGCATTTTGCGCTGCATTACATGATGGCATCTTGGGCGCTGACGGGCGGCGTCCTCGTCCTGATCGTGGTGCAGATCAGGCGTCTGGTCCCGGCCATCCCGGCGGTGGCGCTATCCCTGTTGGCGGGCAGCCTGTGTGCCGCTACGACCGCGGTGACGCTGATCGACGCCAGAACTGTCGCGCTGCAAACCTCGCGCGCGAATGCGATCGGGGCCAGGCTCTCGGACGCCGTGGTCGCTGCCGGTCCGGCTTGCGCCAACGTCTCCGGCATGTTCGTGCGTGCACCGGAAAACGACATGAACCACGGCTGGGACATGACCTTGCAGCTCTGGGGCGACCAGGCGATGCGGGAGAGGTTCTCTGCTGCCTATGAGCGCGCCTTCACGGTCGCCCTGCTCGACCACAACACCTACACGCGCGTCCTGAAGAGCAATTTTCGCACCACCAGCTACGCCAAGCTCGCCGCGGACTATCCCTGCATCATCGTCCGCGCACCGTGGGAGCTGAACGAGGAAACCTCGATCGGGCTGCTGGCGCTCAAGCCGGACCATTGCGTGATCGAGGGGGTCCACGTCTACACGATCGGGCTCGCCTGCGCGAAGGTGCGCGAGAGCTTCCTGGGCGAGCGGTGAGGGATGGGGGCTGCTTGGCGCTCCCTAGCGGAATCGAACCGCTCTCTCCACCGTGAAAGGGTGGCGTCCTAACCGATAGACGAAGGGAGCAAACGCAAGGCCGGGCCGCATTTGGCGACAGGCCTGCCGGCCGCGCGAGTCGTGCCCGGCGGCTGGCAGCGGGCGAACGTATAGTGGCCTTTGGGCCCGCGGGCAAGCCGTTCCGGAACGCTGTTTTGGGCCCGGTGGATACGCGCCCCGGGATCATTCGGGCGGCGATTTCAACCGTTTCTTAGGGTTCCCTGGGCTAGCGCTGGAGCGGGAGAGATTTTTCGCCAATGCCACAGCCCAAGAAGCGCGCAAGCCGCAAGCTGCTGTCGCAGCACGCCTGGATCACGCTCGCGGGCGGATTCGCGGCGCGGCATTGCCTGGTCGAGGACATCTCGGCCTCGGGCGCCAGGATCACGCTGGACGAGGACGCGAGCCAGCTGCCGGGCGTGATCCGGATGGCATTTGCACGCGATGCCCGGACCGGGCGGAGCTGCCAGGTGGTGTGGCGCCGCGGCAAGTCGGCCGGCGTCAAGTTCCTCTGACGGCGGCCCGGATGGCGCCTGGCGCGGGTCCGGGCTACAAGGCGCGGATGCGCGCGACCGTCCTCTTTCTGATCTCTCTCGCTACTACCTCCTCAGCCGGGGCCGAGACCTTGCGCCTGCCGCCGAGCGAGCAGCCGCAGTCGGGCAAGGCCCTGCCGCTGAAGGGCGCCGCCGGGTCTGCGAGACCCAACGGCTGCGCCGCCTATGGCCGGGGCTTCACCATGGTCGAGGGGACCTGCGTCAAGATCGGCGGCGCGGTCAGCGTCGGCACCACGGTCGGGCGCTAGCCCCGATGTCGCCGGACCTGTTGCGGCTCGATCTCCTCGTCCCCGCGCTGATGTATTGCGCGCTGCTGTGGTGGGTCGGACGCGGGATGTCCTGGACCGCGAAGATCTCCATTGCGATCGTCACGCTGGTGCTGATCGTCGTCGTCGTGCTGGTCGAGCGCGGCCGGCACTAGGCCGCCCGAACAGAAAACGCGAAAACAACCCCATGCACAGTAGAGGCCAGGCGCGGGCGGTTTGCGCGCTCATAGCGATTTTGCGCGCGCTCACCGCAGCTTAAGCCGCGTCAGCGGGTCACGACATCGGCGGGGCCACGTGCTGCGCAAATCCGGGTCGCTTGCCGAGCTCGGCGAGCCACCGCGTCAGGTTCGGCTGCGCCGGCCGGGTGATGCCCTCGACGCCGAGCCAGCGTCGCGCATAGGCGCCAACAGCGATGTCGGCGAGCGTGAACTGGTTGCCCTCCATGAAGGGCCGCGTGGAGAGCAGGCGATCGGCGATCGCCCAGACCTCGGCGGCCGCATCGGCATCCCTTTGGATCTTGACCATGTCGCGCTCGGCGGGCGGCGTGCGCACGATGCCCCAAAACACCGGGCGGTCGACCGGCTGCACCATCGACAGCGTCCAGTCGAGCCAGCGGTCGACGCCGGCGCGCAGCTTTGGCGCCTCCGGATAGATCGGCGTGCCGCGCCCATGCGCCATGCAGAGATAGCGCATGATCGAGTTGGATTCCCATAAGCTGAAGTCGCCTTCGACCAGCGTCGGGATCCGCGCATTGGGGTTCATCGCGAGATAGCCGGCCTCGCGGGTCTTGCCGTATTCCATGCCGGCGTCGATGCGCTGGTAGGGCAGGGCGAGCTCGGCGAGGCACCACAGCACCTTCTGCACGTTGACCGAATTGGCGCGGCCCCAGATCGTCAGCTTCGTCTCTGGCATGTCGTTCCTCCCGCAGCGTTTCGTTTTCGCGGGTGATAGCGGAATTTCGCGAAGTCAGCGAGCCGCGATTGCCGCGCGCCCCTCATGCAAAAAGCTCCGCCCGAGGCGGAGCTTTCATGGCAGGGTCGATCAGGCAATCAATGGCCGAAGAACAGCCACAGCAGAATGATCACCGGGATCGGCACCCCCAGCAGCCACAACAATAATCCGCGTCCCATTGTTTCCTCCTCCAATCGCATCGTTGGGGAGTGAACGCGGCGGGCGAGGGCCTTGTTCCTGTGGCGAGAGCCTTACCAGTGGCCGGTATTCGGCATCGACGCCCACGGCTCCGCGGGCGCCTTCGGCTCGCCCTTCTGGAGGATCTCGATCGAGTGCAGATCGGGCGAGCGCACGAAGGCCATGTTGCCGTCGCGCGGGGGACGGTTGATGGTGACGCCGGCCTTCATCAGCTTCTCGCAGGTTAAGTAGATGTCGTCGACCTCATAGGCGAGATGGCCGAAGAAGCGGTCCTCGCCATACGTCTCCTCGTCCCAATTCCAGGTGAGCTCGACCAGCGGCGCGCCGCGCGTTTGCGGCTGCGTCTTCAGCGCCTTGAGATCGTCCGACGAGCACAGGAACACCAGCGTGAAGCGCCCCTTGTCGTTCTCGATCCGCCGCACCTCCTTCAGCCCCAGCGCATCCTGGTAAAACTTCAGCGCGACATCGAGATTGCGCACGCGCAGCATGGTGTGAAGATATCGCATGGTTGTTGCTCCCTTGGATGGATGGGGTTTTGCTTTGGGCCGGGACGGCGGGGGAGAGATAGCAGGAAAGTGGGAAGAGGGGCAGGGGGCGGGGGCACATGTACGTGAGTGTGAAGCGGGTGGTGAATTAAACCAGCTAAGCGTGGACTAGGACGTCGGTGGGGAATGATTAGTGCGCCATCACCATAGGGCCGAATGCCGCCGCACACCCGCTCCCGCTTCGTTGAGATTGCCACTCAATTAGTGGTAGTAGGAGGCGGGATCTGCCTTGAGAGGCCGCGAATGCTGGACGAATTGCGATACCGCTGGCTGCTGAGAAAGCACCTCAAAGAGCGTTTTGCATTATCGGAGGCGTATGAAGAGATACCCGATGATCACGAGCCAACCGACGACGACGAGCCGCGGGTGAAGTATATGGTAGGGAAGGAGCTAGGAATTCACGAGCGGGCGCTTGACCAATTCCGTTCGGAATATCTTGTAAGACAAGCCTACAAGTTCCACGTGCCTTTGCCGGAGGATGCAGAGAGCTGGATGCAACCGAGGGGGACTCGTAAGCAATATCTCACCGCGGCGGCGGCGCAAAAGCTTCGCGCGGATATTAGAGCCGAACAAAAGGCCGACTGGGAATACTGGGCGAACCGTGTAACGCTTGCACTAGCTTTGACAGGCAGCATCTTCGGCGTTTTGGCATTTTTCAAAAAGTAGCGTGAATATGCGCATTCCGATTCCAGAGCAAACCGCCGTCCAAGTACTCTTCGAACATGATCATACCTGCTGCATTTGCAACGAGCCGGGTAAAGATGTTCAGATCCACCACATAGACGACGATAATACGAACCCCGCTTGCGAAAATCTCGCAGTGCTTTGCCTACAGGACCATAACGATACTCAGATTAGCGGCGGATTCGGTCGAAAGCTCGGCGCTGCGGAGGTTACAAAGTATCGAGACGAATGGATCAGAAGGGTCAGAGAGCGACGAGCGCAAGCGGATCGTTTTGTCGTAGAGCGCATGGTGGGCCTCACTCAATCGCAAGCTTCCCCACCTACTTGGGAAGCGCCTCCCCAACAAAAGCTCCTAATTTACGTGAACAGCCTCCCGAGCATGTTTCAGACGGCGGTCAATGAGGGGGAGAAGATGTGGATCAATGATCGAGAGGGAGTAGTACCGGGTACGCACCTCATCATCGACATCCTGACCGAGGGCTGGGTACAGTTAGCTGCTTGGATCGACCCTTACCACTTCGGCTCGAAATCACCGCACGAGTATATTAGCGAATACATCGCTACTCGGAATTCTTGGAATCGTATGCTCGTTGAGCCAAGTTCTTATGGTTGGCGGGCCAGAAGCGGTACAATAGAGACTTTGGATTACACGCTGGTGGATGTGCAGGACGCGGTTGAGCGAACTGCAATGAGGCTGGCATCTGAGTATCTCACAGATTTTGACCACGCCGCTTGGCGGAAGCGCTGGAAGAAGCTGAAATATATCGGCTAATTCGCGCGACTGAAGGCGACTTTGGTTGCATTCTCTCGGAATTGTGGTGACCGTGCTGGACTGCACCCGGCTCAACAGCAGTCGTCGCATTGTGGGTAGCCTTCCTCGCTTTTCAAGCGAGCGGCTGGCGGCTTGGTCTGGAAGTATGGCGTGCCGATTCTATTCCAATCTTATTTTGTGGGGACGGTGGTACGCGTAATGGGAGAATCCATGCTGGTAGCTACGCTTCAGCTCGTCGCCTATACCGCGTTCGCGCCTCGCGAGCATCATCGTCGCGGTGACGACCGCATATATCGGGTATCGCAATCTTTATGGTTGGTCGCCCACCGTACTCGTGACCGGCAGGGCGCGCTCGCCGCTTGAGGAGGGGCTCTTCGAAGCGGTCACTACGTTCGAGGTGTGGAATCGTAGGAAGTACCCAATCGCCATTAATGGTGGTTCGTCGATCGACTTCGGGAAGACGGTAGTAAGGAACTTCGTCAACCCGCTGACACGCGTCAGCTTGAGTAATTCCTGGCAATTTCGAATTACGATGACAGTGTTGGACTGCGCCCCTGGAATGAGACATTCTAATTTCGCTAGGCCTTCTTTGCCTCCAATGCTTCGATGTAGCCACCGAGTTGTTTAGTTGCGTTGGAAAGGACGACGAGTAGCCGCGCATACTTCTCTACAAGCGCCTTAGCTGCCTCGATTTCTTCATGGCTGGTAGGAGGTTTCATTTTTGCGAAGTTGGCTAAGACCAACTCCCGTTGAGTGACGGCACTGACCAAGACCGGAAAAAAGTCAGTCGTGGCGAGGGCCTTCGAACTGCCTTCGATCTTATCGGAGAGACCGCCGACCGCAATTAATGTGTTTTGGAGCTCCTTTTGGAACTCGTCCCATTGCTGGGCGTCGCGGAGATTGAGATACTGCTCAATCGAATTTAGCAGTCGTGGGCACATGCTCTCGACCAAATACGTGGTCTTAGTGGAAAGCGCACGAAGTCGGCCTTCTGTTCTCTTTGCGAACCCCCTCTCTAAGACCTCGTTTGCCGTCTGTCCTGCTTTATAGACCATCGTTCCCAGCTTCTCGACGGCGTCAATGACCTTATCGAGGGCTTCGACGATATCCTGAGCGAGTCGAAGACTGATCTCCATCGCAACCTCCCGAGGAAACACCTCAGTATACAAGCCGGGGGGAGCGATTAATAGGTTAGCGAGTCCTCCATTTCACGCTCGATGTCGGTCTCCGGCTGAGGTCTCGCGCGAGTGGCACGGACCCTGACCCAACTCGCCGCATGTCTCACTTGCGGGGTGGAGGTCCAGCACTGTCACCATAAGTACGATGGGGAGTCCGGTTCGGGCCATCAACCCGCGGCTTCGGGTGGCGGCTGAACAGGCGTTGCCTGACGTGACCGCATTCTGGCTGTGGCCAGCCGTGCGGCTCGCTCGGCGCGGTACTGCTTCTCAGAGACCAGAACAGTCATGATGGCTTCCTCGATGTCTCCCTGGTTTGAGATTAGGTCAAAGCGCTCCCGGGACCATTCTACGCTCTTGATGCTTGAAGGCTCAGGCAGCTTGAGGAAGCCGGTAAGGAGCATCCGGTAAAGCATAGGGGCGTAAGAGAATAGATTTCGCTTTGACCGCTTCACGATTAGGCTTTGGGGCGATACCGGCTCCCCGTGGAGGAAGTGGTTTCGCACTCGGTAGATTTCGCCATACACCCAGCAGCCAAGGTTTCGCTTGATCTGCGAGTGGTGAGGGCTGAACAGCTTTCGCTTGGTCTTCTTGTTTCTCCACGGCGCGTTCCCGACCTTGTCGTAGACATGGCCGAGCTTGAGCTTTTCCTGGCCGGTGTGGGTTAGAATCTCGAAGGCACTCACCCAAAGGCCCAGATTCCGGCCCGACGCGAAGTTCGTCACGTCGGCGCCGGCGGGCACCTTGGAGGCCGCCATCGCCATGTTCAAAGATCGGAAGAGGGCCCGGTCTACCCATTCAGGCTTCGTCGTCGAGTAGCGGCCCCGCCACCGCGCCAGCAGCGCCTTCAGCAGGGGCGCGTCAACGTCCATATGCTTGAAGTCGAGCGCAGACAGAACTGGTGATGACTGGCCCTTGAACGCGCTCACCTCGTGCAACCCGACCAGTCCCGGCGTGTTGCAGACGAGATGCATGTTCTGGTCGTTGAAGGTCCACGGGTAAAAGTCGAAATAGTCCGAATACTGGATGTTGTGCGAGTGGCCGTGAATGATGCCTCGCGCTCGCTGGAGCGGGATTACCGACAGGGAGAGGAGGTCGCGAAAGCTCGAAACAGCGTCAATCGAGCGAAAGGTCTTGGGCGCCTTCGAATGAAGAAGGAAGACACCTGGTGCGATGCGAGCCCCAAAGGGGTCAGTAAATTTCCGCACGAAACGCCGGAAGTTCGGAAACTCCTTCTCATATGCGGCAACGCGCGGGTCATCGAAAGGAACGATCGCCATCTCCTCGGCAATCACCTCGTGGCCAACCCGAAGGTTCGGCATCAGGAAAATCGGTATCCAGTCTGACATTTATCGGACGTCGTCCTGTGGCCAATTTCGGTACTTATCTCGATGTCGAGAATCTCCCTCGACGAAAAGCCCATGATACCGATGGCGCACTCCGGCGTGGCGCCTAGTGCGTTCATCTGACAATAGCGTATTGGCTATCAACAGGGAATGCGCGTCTCTGGCGAGACATTGTTCTTTGGCTGTGCCACGCTATCAATGCACGTTAAAATATTCAGCCTCCAAAATCCTTTGATGCTTGGAAGTCAGTGATGGAATTTCTGTACTCAATCTCAGAATACTTGGCGCTTGGACTCACTTGCGTCGTGGCTGTCGTCGCAGTCTGGATTCCAGCGCCACCTAAGAAGCTAAAGCTTGGTTTGAGTGCTGTGGCTTTGCTGCTGGCCGGTATTGGCATGGGTAAGGCATACAATGACGATAGAGAAAAGGACTTCTTGCAGACCGCTCTGACGTCCACGCTGCTGCCTACGCATTCCGGATACGATCGATTTTATCAAGATTTCAAGACAGGGGCGAAAAACGCTCAGTTCAACCCGGCACTCACGCTTTGCGCGCACAGCACTGATGGCCTCGTCTGCTCGTTGCGCGGTGACAAGGGAGCCGGAACGCTGGTGCTCGATCGGGGTGAACTCGCCCAGATGTACGCAAACCAGCTACGTAAAAAAGATGATAAAAATGCCCCGTTGGTCGCGTCGTTCTTTGCCAAGACGTTTGTCCCTAATGAACTCTCAGAGGAGCTTTTAGGCAAAGCCGCCATCGTCGGACTTCTCGCCTACTACGAAAAATATCAGGAGTTCCCGCTAACTTACTATTATCACAAGATCGACGGCGTCAGAATTGTTTCAAAGCAGGGTACTTTCGCGATCTGTCCGGACATAATCAGGGGCGTGTCTGACGGAACGGGTCTTGTCGTTTTTCAAAAAGTCAGAGACCTTTTCCTTGATCGGTTCAACGCGCCGCCGTCAGGTACTTGCCGTTAGAGCGGCGCGGCAGAGCCCGAACCCGTTCGCCCGGCTGCGCGCCGCGGAAAGCATTGGCCGGCCGCTCGGAAATGACCGTTTCCTCGCCCGCCTCGAGCGGCTGACCGGAATTACGGTGACAGTGCACTAAATTGACATCGCGCTGCTCTGCGGTCATGATGGGGCATGGCCCGTCTCGCCCGTGTCGTCATTCCCGGTCACCCCCACCATGTCACCCAGCGCGGCAATGGCCGGGCGCGCACGTTTTTTGGCGATGGCGACTATGCACTCTATCGCGATCTGCTCGCGGAGAACTGCCGGGCGGCCGGGGTCGAAGTGTGGGCCTGGTGCCTGATGCCGAACCACGTGCATCTCGTTCTGGTCCCGTCCGACACCGACGGGCTGCGCCGCGCGCTTGCACGCGTGCACCGGTCCTATGCGGGCGTGATCCAGGCGCGGCGCAAGCGCACGGGGCACTTCTGGCAGGGGCGGTTTGGCGCGGTGGCCATGGACGAAGAGCATCTCGCGGCGGCGTTGCGCTACGTGTCGCTCAACCCGGTGCGCGCCCGCCTGGTGCAGCGGGCGCAGGATTGGCGCTGGTCGAGCACGCGTGCGCATCTGCGCGGCAAGGACGACGGAGTGACTGCGCTTGCACCGATCAGGGAGCGTTTCCCGCGTTTCGCCGACCTGCTCCACGGCACGCCGGAGACGGACCTGTTCGACCGGCTGCGCGCTGCGGAAAGCATCGGTCGGCCGCTCGGAAATGATCGTTTCCTCGCCCGCCTCGAGCGGCTGACCGGGCGGTCTCTAAAACCGGCCAAGCGCGGACCGAAGCCGCAGGACGAGCAGGGCGGCGACGACGAGTGAATTTAGTGCACTGTCACCGAAATACCACCGTAATACGATGGCGAGCAAATTTAGTGCAGTCCAGCACTGTCACCGTAATTTCCGGGCTGGATCCTAACGCTGGAGACGTCACATCGCTCACCTTGAGGCACACAGCGGCGACGCGACTCCTGGCCGGGCAGGATCCGCCCAAAAGCATCCATGCCGGCGCCCCCTGTTACTTTGCACGGGGGTGTTTTCGATATTTGAGTTGCGGGCGCGAGCCGTGGTCGGCCTTGCGGTTGGGAAGCGTGGTGGGGCCGGCAGGGCTCGAACCTGCAACCAGACCGTTATGAGCGGCCGGCTATAACCGTTGAGCCACAGGCCCCGCCGCGATCCGGCTGCGGGAATGCTTGCCCGGTCAATCTGAACGGGCCGCGATCTCTTTGGCAAACGCTCAGATCATGTGCCAGTCGTGTACGGAGATCGCCGACGCATGATCATGCGTCGCATCGCTTAGCCTTTGCGCGAAAGTTTCGTTGCCGAGGCTCACGAGCATGTTGTCCTGCGGTCCAACCCGCCAGGCATCCGCAAACAGCCCTTCGATTACCTTGGTGCTTGGATTGACCAGCCACGAGCCATTGGCAAGGCCGAAATCGTTCCTGGCGTTGCCGTCGAGATTGCCGAGCAATCCCTCGAAACTGCCGGGCCCGCGGGCGCTTCCCGCATGCACGGAAAGATCGAGATAGCTGCCGTGATCGGTCATCTGAACGAAATCGAGCGATGTCTCGATCTGGTGCGTCGTCGCTGTCGCCCTGCCGATGACGACACCATCTCCGAGGTCGAGGCGGTCGCCGACCGCGAACGTGACGGCATGGCCGTCGACGAGCATCGTGCTCGGCTTGGCCTCGTCGAACACAATGAGGTGGTCGCCCGCCTCGACACCGACGGCTGTCAGATAACTGACCCCGGTGTGCCCCAGATTTTCAGCGCGTCCCTCGATCTCGAATTCCGGGCCTGACGTCGCGTGGGCGATGACATAATCGCCAGTCGACTGCAGATTGAATTTGAATCCATCGAACGAAGTGTAGTGAACGTCGCCCCAGCCGCCCCCGGTGGTGCCTGACTTGACGGTGACGCCAACGGTCCCGGTGGCCAGGCCGCCATGACCGTCGGAAACCGTGTAGTCGAACGCCGCGACGCCACTGTAGCCGGCATCCGGCGTAAAGGTGACGGTATCGTGGGCGGCATCGAACACCACGTTGCCGTGGGTTGCGTGACCGACACTGACCAGGCTCAGCGTGTCGCCGTCGGGATCGGTGTCGTTGGCGAGAAGTGCGGCGGCCGATGTGACGAGCGGCGTATGTTCCTGTGCGGTGACGTGATCACCGCCCGCGGTGGGTACCCCATTGGCGGCCGCCGACAGCGTGGTCGAGATCTGATCCGTGTTGCCCGCGAGGTCGGTGGCCGACGCGACCAGCGTGTGATCGCCGACACCGTGGAGCGTGACATCAGCGTGCCAGCTGCCGTCGGAGCCTACAATCGCGGCGCCGAGCACCGATCCGCCTTCGCTGATCTGGACGGTCCGCCCGGAATCCTCAAGCCCGGCGGTGCCGGAGATTTCGGTTGGCCTGTCCGTGATGATGGGTCCGGTTGGCGCGGCGAATGCGAGATCCGGCGCCACGGTGTCGTAAGTAAACTCGATCTCGCCGGCGGCCGAGACGGATCCGGCGGCATTGGTCTGGGTAACGCTGACGTGGTGGACGCCCTGCGTGAGGCCAGCGGGGTCATAGGAAGCAACGACGCTTCCATCCACCGTATAGGTGAGTGTCGCCCCGGGGACCGCCGCGACCGCAATGGTTGCATCGTTGGTGACGCGGTCGGTGCCGGACGCGCCGGAATCGTGGGCAAGTGTCAGCGTCGGAGCCGCGGGTGTCGCGATGGCGACGGTAACGCCGACCGTCGCCGTGGCCAGGCCGCCATGGCCGTCGGAAATCGTGTAGTCGAAAGCCGCGGCGCCACTGTAGCCGGCATCCGGCGTAAAGGTGACGGTTTGATTTGTGGCATCGAACACCACGTCGCCGTGGGTCGCGTGACCGACACTGACCAGGCTCAGCGTGTCGCCGTCGGGATCGGTGTCGTTCGCGATAAGTGCGGCGGCCGATATGACGAGCGGCGTATGTTCCTGTGCGGTGACGTGATCACCGCCCGCGGTGGGCAACCCATTCCCGGTCTCGACGCCATCCGCAAAGGCCGCGACCACGGCGTTGAGCAGCACGGGGTCGCTCCCCGCCTGCGTGACGGCGTCCACCGCGCTTCCCTGGACCGCCGTTTCCACGAACGCCACGTCGTCTAACACCGTCGAAGAGGTGGAGAGGTGCGCCAGGCTCGTATTGGTCGCGGCCGCGACATGCGCGACAGCATCGGCGACCGCCTCACTGAGCCCCGCCGCAGTGGCCATTGCGGTCAGTTGCGCGACGCTCGTGAGGTCGACGGCGCTCTGGGTGCTCAACTGTCCCGCGACGGCGCGGATCGCGTTGAATGCCGTCTCGCTCGGGTCCTGGCCCAAACCGACGAGCGCGGCCGCGATCAACGAGACCGTGTCCTGCACCTGTGCGCCGGCGATCAGCACGGCGATTGCATCCGCGTTGCCGGCGCCCGCCTGCGCGACCGGGTCGGCGTGCAGGAGATCGAAACCGGTCGGCAAGCCAAGCTTCGTCAGCACCGTCCCGACGCTCAGCAGCGTCGCGAGCGTCGTGAGCGGCGTGAGCACGCTCGAACCTGCGGGAGCGAGAAGCAGCCCCCCGAACGGCAGGCCGGTCGAAACATCGGTCCCGCCGGTCGCCACCAACACCCCCGTTCCGCCGACGAGCGTGAAAGCGCCGTCCGCACCGGTGCGGGTGGAGACCTCGCCGGGGCTGAGCAACAAATCATCGTTGGCGTCGGCAAAAACCGTCGCGCCGGCGATATACCCGTCCACGACCCGACTGAGGCCACTTGGTCCGCCGGCAATCTTCACCATTTCGGCCAGCGTATGGTCGCCGTCCCGGAAAGTGAAATCGTCGATGCCGTTGATGGTCGCGACGCCATCCGGCGCCCCAGGGCGGGTGTCTCTGATCGTGAGGGTGCCGGAGATCGGGTCATAGCTGATGGCGAAATCCGCCAGGACGCCATCATATATAAGGTAATCCCGATCGCCGCCCGTATCGTCGTAGATGTCGTGGCCTGTAGAGGGGGCATAGAAATCGTTGCCGTCGCCGCCACGAAGAACATCGTCGCCGGGCCCGCCGGTGAGAGCGTCGGCGCCGTCTCCGCCAAACAGAATATTCCCCTCTCCAGCGATCACGGTGAGGGTATTGTTGCCAGCGCCGCCGTAGACCGTGTTGTGATTGCCGTTGACGGTGATCTTGTCGTCACCATCGTCGCCATAGGCGACGGCGTTGTCGCCATTGATCGTGATCTTGTCGTCGCCATCGCCGCCATGGGCCTCCGGCGCCGGTTCGCCGATCGGGACATTCGCGGTCAGGACGATCGTGTCGTTGCCGGCGCTGCCGAGCAGCATGTCGCTGCCGCCATTGCCATGGATGATGTCGTCGCCTTTCCCGCCATCGATGCGGTTTGGTCCGGAATCGCCGTCCAGACTGTCGCCGAAGTCGCTGCCGATCAGGTTCTCGATCGACACCAGCGTGTCGCCGGTACCGTCGCCTGCCCCGCCTTGCGGCCCGGTGAGGTGCAGATCGATCGTGACACCCACCGTCGAGCGCGAATAGGCCGCGGTGTCCGTTCCGGCCCCGCCATCCAGCAGGTCGCCGCCACCCATACCCAACAGCACGTCGTTACCGCCAAAGCCGTAGAGTTGGTCGTTGCCCACTCCGCCTTGCAGATAGTCATCACCATCCGTGCCCGGCCTGGTGAATCCATGCCCATCAGCGTTCACTATAGTGACCTTGTCGGCGACCACCCACTGCGACAAGCCGGCAAAGTAACCGCTCAGATACGAGAACAGGATGCGTCCATCGGTGAGTCGCATCGCCTGCAATGGAGGTTGGTCCAGTCCGATGCTATCCGGGAAGAAGTCACCGTCGTCGAGCTGTACCGGAGCTTCGCCTACCTTTTTGTAGAAGGCGTGATATTTGCCATCCTCGCCGCTCTGCGCGTAGTAGTCATACCCTGGGATGGCATAGGTATAGTTGACGTTCGAGTTGAACATTCCTCGATAGTCATCGCCCAGACTGGTTTCGCCAACCACGTCGCCGTCTGCCGAGATGCCGGCGCGGTAAGCGAGGTTTACCGGGCTGCCATGGCTTATCAGCGATGAGGGCGCGTAGTACTCCACGTCGGCGCCGCCGCCGCTCGACGCATAGACCGAAAGATAATATGAGTCGCCGCCCGGTGCGAAGTGCGTCTGGTTGACGGTGAATTCGTCCCCGATCGGGGTGCCAGTGTCGTCCAGCAGACGGGCGAGGATGGCGTGGGTCCTGCCCTCTCCCCCGTTCGGGGAATCCCAGACAACGAGCGTCTTGCCGCTGCCGAGCCCGATCGCGCGGACCATGATGGCGTCCGACGGGCCGGTGTTGACCTGGACGCTATCCACCAGCGTGCCCGTGGCGTCGTAGCGGAAGGCGAGGATCCGGTGGGCGGGATAGTCCAGGGCCGAAAACCGCGTGGCGACAAACCCGCCTCCGGACAGCGGCGCCACCGAGACATACATGGGCGAAACATTGTCGGCCGGATTCGGTGTGATCGTGATGCTTGCCGAGGCTGTCACCTCAAGCGACAGCGGATCGATGGTCTCGAACTGCGCGCGGGTCGTGTTCTGCAGGCGCAGCACGTCGCGCGAGTCACCAGAGTTTCCGAAATCGAAGACGAGATCATTCCCGACCTGCTGGGCGTAGCCCATCAGGCTGGTCATGTCGTGAACCTGGGTCACCTGCGTCAGGTCGAGCTTGTCGTCGGTGATCGAGAAATCGGTGATGGTGGTGTGGTGATCACCCGGGGTGTAGACAAAGGCGTCACGGCCAGCGCCACCCGTCAGAACGTCGGTCAAGCTGACATAGATGCCGTTGCCGGTGCCGCCTCCATCCAGGAGATCGTCGCCGTCGCCGCCTTCCAACACGTCGGCACCGGTCATACCGTAGAGCCGGTCGTCTCCGCTATTACCGACCAGGTGGTTGTTGCCGTAATTGCCGGTGATCGTATCGTCGCCGCTGCCGCCGATCGCATTCTCTATCAGGGCATCGTTGGCGCCGCCGGAGTATCCATTGCCGGGATCGAACGCGATCGCGACGTTATCGGTCAGGCCCATCACGCTCGAATAGCCGCCCGGCGTCAAGTCGATCGTCTGGGCCTTGTCGTAGCCGGAGGCGTCAATTGTATCGTTTCCGCCGCCATCCCAGATGGTGAACACCGGATTCGCGTTTTTAGTGAAGTCGAAGAAGTCCCACCCGGCGTTTGAGTTATAGCCATAGGTGGTGTCGCCGTCGCGGGTGGTGAAGTCGGCGCCATATTTTTCCTGGATCGCCGCAATGTCGTAGACCATCGGGGTGGACGAGAAGAAGTTTGATGTGAGAGTTTCCGTGTTCGACCAGCCCGAGTTGTCTGTGTTCTCAGAGCCGAAATACGACATGATCGTATATTTGCGCTGATCCTCCAGAAAGGTCGCATTCGCATCGTAAGTTGGTTTGATGGCGTCTGAGGCATCGTAAGGATCAGGATGCGACAGACCCAGCGCATGCCCTATCTCATGCTCGAATGTATCCAGCCCGTAACTCGAGAAAGTCGCGATTGCACCGGTCTGCAGCGACGGCCATGTTGGATTGGCATCCATCCATATCGCTTGATGCTTGATCGAAAAATCGGAATAAGTCCCGAGAATGCTTCTCACATCGCCTGTCGAGCTGCCGAGAGTGGGCGCGGTGTACGTGCCATCCTTGGTCGTCGTGGTTGAGTAAGCGAACGTTATGTTCGCGGTATCGACCGTTGTCACCGCGACGAGGTTGATATTCGCGATCAGCTCATTCCAGATCGAAAAGGCCTCGGTCGCAGCCGCGGTCTGATCCGCGGCCATGGCCGTCCAGCCCTTGCTCTCGCCAGTCTTGCCGTCGCCTACGGCGGTGGTGTCGCCAATGAAGTAGCTGACAGTCGACTGGTCCCAGTCGTGGTAGGCGATATCATTTGTCGCCCACTGCGTCTGAAGCTGAGCGATAATTTGGTCCGTCGAATAAACCGGCTTGTCCGCCATCGAATTTAAACTCCTTCATCGCAATGGTTGACGTCCCCGGCAAAGCACAAACACTCAATCTGAAACGAGCGGCCGCTGCCTCCACCGTTCGGTTGACTTCGGTCCGATTTGGGCAACGCCGCCGCCTACGCTGGTCGCGAGACAGAGGGGCCACACTTGCGCGGCGAGGTGCCAAGCCCTGTCATTTCGCCCGTGGCGTCGGAGATGGTGAAATGTTCGGCGCTGGCGCCGGTTGAACGGGCAAAGGAGCCGCGGCTGCACCGGCGACATACAGAACGCTGACGGCGTGAGCGTTCTGATCCGGCGAGCGGGAGAAGGTGGCATTGACCCGCCACCGGTCGGATGCGGTGTACTGACGGCGAGGCCGGACGAACCTTTGAGATTTCCGTAGAAACCCGCTATCGACAGCCTGACGCACGAGCCAGCCGGCGACATTTGGCTGAGCACGGGACACGTAAGGGGCCGACGTCACGTATTAAAGGATGCGATTGCCAAGGTCTCGGAGCAGCGAGTTGCTTGACACGCAGCGGCAAATTACGGTGACAGTGCACTAAATTGACATCGCGCGGCTCTGGGGTCATGATGGGGTATGGCCCGTCTTGCCCGTGTCGTCATTCCAGGTCATCCTCACCATGTCACCCAGCGCGGCAATGGCCGGGCGCGTACGTTCTTTGGCGATGACGACTATGCGCTCTATCGCGACCTGCTCGCGGAGAATTGCCAGGCGGCCGGGGTCGAGGTGTGGGCGTGGTGCCTGATGCCGAATCACGTGCATCTCGTTCTGGTCCCGTCCGACACGGACGGGCTGCGCCGGGCGCTTGCACGCGTGCACCGGTCCTATGCGGGCGTGATCCAGGCGCGGCGCAAGCGCGCGGGGCACTTCTGGCAGGGGCGCTTCGGCGCGGTGGCCATGGACGAAGAGCATCTCGCGGCGGCGTTGCGCTACGTATCGCTCAACCCTGTGCGCGCCCGGCTGGTGCAGCGGGCACAGGATTGGCGTTGGGCGAGCACGCGTGCGCATCTGCGCGGCAAGGACGACGGAGTGACTGCGCTTGCACCGATAAGGGAGCGTTTCCCGCGTTTCGCCGACCTGCTCCACGGCACGCCGGAGACGGACCTGTTCGACCGGCTGCGCGCTGCGGAAAGCATCGGCCGGCCGCTCGGAAATGATCGTTTCCTCGCCCGCCTCGAGCGGCTGACCGGGCGGCCTCTAAAAGCAGCCAAGCGCGGACCGAAGCCGCAGGACGAGCAGGGCGGCGACGACGAGTGAATTGAGTGCACTGTCACCGAAATTCGTGGCCACGCATGCGTGATCGTCGGCACTGTCCTGCCGGCGAGGGGCGGGATGGCCCGCCCGATGAACCAGCGTGGCGTGTGACGCGACGAATGCCTGGAAACGAGGTCTTTCGCCGTGAACTGGTTCAAACGATATGTGGTCGGCTGCCTGATCGCGGTGCTGTTGTTTGCCGCCGTCGATAGCGCCAAACGCCCGGGCGAGGAGATGCGCTACGGCGCCATCCTGCTTGCGTCGGCCGGCTGGCCTGTCGTCGCTGCAATTGTGGTGGGCAGCACCATCGGCGACGTGGTGCATGACGTCCGCCAAGGCAAGGCAGGATGAGCGGCCATGCTTGACGCCTTGCTCAGCCTGGTGTTCGACATCGTCCTCAGTGCGGTCGGGACCGCCATCGTCAAATTGTTCAGTCTGGAAAACGCCGCCGAAATCGCGACTGCGATCATCGGTCTTGGCTTCATCGCGATCGGCCTGACGGCCGCGTTGTGGGGACACTGAAGCGAGACGTTCCGGCAGCGCCAATCCGAAATGCGAAAAACTGCCCCCGACATCGCCGGGAGCGGTTTTCGAAAA
This sequence comes from Bradyrhizobium sp. S3.3.6, assembly GCF_040546905.1. NCBI lineage: Bacteria > Pseudomonadati > Pseudomonadota > Alphaproteobacteria > Hyphomicrobiales > Nitrobacteraceae > Bradyrhizobium > Bradyrhizobium sp. S3.3.6. Next base: position 372,220 of record NZ_JBEPOT010000002.1, read on the forward strand.
GCGGCTTGAGTGGCCGGTGCCGTGCTTCGTCGTTTTCGGCGGCTTGCCGTCTCCGACGCGGCCCTCGTTCCGGAGGTCACAACCAGTGCGTACGGCTGCGTTGATGTCGCTGGCAGAAGTCTGCGCTTAAGCTGCAATCCGCTGCACGACCGGCGCCGCCGTCGTCAGCAGCTTCAGCACTTCCGCATGCTCGAGGTCGGGAACCGCGATCGCCGTGTGGCTGTAGGCCGCGTGCGTGCGTGATGTCGTGATCTTGTCCAGGATCTCTTTGCCCTTGATGACGTGGAGGCCCATGCCGTCTCCGGACGGGAAGATCGCCAGCACCACGTCATAGGCGCCGATGACCGCCCTGAGCGCTTCGGCCTTGTCTTCGGCGACATCGACAAACACACGAACATCGGCCGCGAGTTCACGCAGCTCGTCAAAATCCAGCACTGTGGGGTACTCCAACGCAACGATACTGAATGGAGAGTGGATGCGTTGGGTTACCAGAGTCTGAACAATGTCTGTCGAGTCACAAGTTTCACGGCGAGGTGACGCAATCTCACGTGTTCACGCGGCTACCTCACTCGGCTAGCTCACTTGCCGTAGCCCTATTTGGCGTAGCCTTATTTGGCATAGCCCTGGGAACGGAGCCAGGCGATCTTGCGGTCGCCGTTGATCCAGTCGTCGGCATCTGCCTTGCTGGTGAAGCCGGTAATCTGGCGCTGCTCGTGGTCGGGGTAATCAGCCAGGATTTTCCACTCGTTGTCTGCAATCCGGGCGGTTCTGAAGGTCACTTTTATTTTTGCCATGCAGCATTATGCAGGAGATGGTCCGAAAAGAGAACCCTTGATTGCGGTCATCGCGAGGAACGGTCTCGACCGATCCTCGGTCCGAGCCTGTGAGCATGACGCGGCGAGGCGGGCGCGCTTGATCGCGTGCTGCCGCGCATGCCCGTGTGTCTCGGGAGACCTGGTCGCGCGCGAGCGCGGATGCGTCCGCGGGTTGGCAGAACTCTCTAGGGATGCTGTGGAATTCGATTTGCCGTTGCCACAGCCAGCACTCTCCGGCGGAAACATGACGGAACTCAGGTCGAACTGCTGCTTGCGTTTTCGGCCTCAATGGGTTCTAAGCCCGGCTGCTTCGTGGCCGACAGGCATGAACTGACGCGCAGCCCGCGTAGTTTTACCGCTTCCCGGACCAAGCACCGTCGCCGCTCGCGCGCATCCAATTCAGAGGAAATCCAGACATGGCGAAGATGACCAAGACCCAATTGATCGATGCAATTGCGGAAGGCACGCAGCTTGCGAAGAACGACGTGAAGTCGGTCATCGAATACATGGCGACGGTTGGCTACAAGGAGCTCAACGAGTCCGGTGAGTTCGTCATTCCCGGTTTCGTGAAGATGTCGGTCGTCAACAAGCCTGCGACCGAAGCCCGCATGGGCGTCAATCCCTTCACCAAGGAGCCGATGCAGTTTGCTGCGAAGCCGGCGAGCAAATCGGTCAAGGCCTCGCCGCTGAAGGTGGCCAAGGACTCGGTCTGATCCACGGCGATCGCGCACCGTCTGCGTGAGCCTTGAGCGCGCGGACCGCCGGCGTGATGCCGATAAAAGGGGAAAACCCCGCCTTGGGGGGAGCGGGGTTTTCTGATGGGGGTGAAGCCTGGGGAAAGCTTCCTTTATGAGACGCGCCAGCACTGAAAAAGTTCATCGCGCAAAGAGAGATCGTGCTCGCCCGTCCCCGCAAGTCATCGTCCGATCTCCAAGAAGAAAAACCCCGCGCTTGCGCACGGGGCTCTCTCGCTAACGGCGTTGGGATTTCAGCGCCTGGCCGTCAGCCATCTCAAACTCGAGATCGTGCTTCACTTAAGGTTGAAGATCCAAAAAGCAACCGCGCCGCGGTGACGGACTATGTTCGTCCTTCGCGGCGCTGCCATGTGACCGGGCGCTGAAATCCCTGGCGTCCATGGGTCTCCGGCGCGGCGAAAATGTTCAGCGCGACATGCCCGTGAAATTTTGCGTGAGGGCTGGACTTTTTGTTCTCATTTTGTTCTAGTGAGTCACCCGCCTTGGAGGTGACTCATGACCGTCGAGAAACAGCGCGAAGTGATCCGGCTCTGGAACCAGCTCAGGAAGCTCGAGGGCCCGGCCGCGGAAGAGCTCCGCATCCAGATCCTGGAATGCTTCTCGGAGAAGGGCAACAAGCGCGCGGCCTGAGCGTACGCGGCTGAAGACGTGACGGCGCTTCATCGATTGTTAGGAATCGCATCGCGCCGATTTTCGCGACTCCGATTCGTTCTTCGGGAACGAAATGGAGTCGTTTGCAGAACAAGCTGCGCGTGCTCGTCCGTGCCGCAAGCGCCGCCGTCGCGAGCGCCGTCCGCAACGGTGATGTGACCCGCGCATCGGTTGGCGCGACGCAAACCGATTGTTAGGAGTTACCTGGTTCCGATTTCGTCGATTCCGATTCGTTCTCCGGGAACGAAATGGCGGCGAAGCCTGAACAAAGCCGGTCACCGAAGGACGAGAGGCTGCCGGCTCGACGCTCCCCGCGCGCCGCGCTATCGTTGCAGGCCACGGCGGGCGCTGCCATGAAGAACGGGCTCTACTCCATCCACATCCACATGCTCGACGGCGTGAAGGGCCGCGACAGCGGCGTATTGATCCTGCGCGATGGCGTGCTGCTCGGCGGCGGACCCTACTTCTGGTCGCGCGGCTCCTACACAGTCGGCAACGGCACCTGGAAGGGTGAGCTTGCCACCAACCAGCATTCGCCGTTCGCCGATCCGCTTGTCAGGCCGCTGTTCGCCGGCGCCGAGGCGACCAGCGGCTTCTCCGGCACGTTCAGCGAGGAGGGGGCCGAAGTGTACGGCACCGTGCTGGTCGCGGGCCATCGCAGCCTCGGATTTCGCGCGTCGCTGAAGTGGCTGGCCGAGGCCTGAGACGCTCCGCTGTCTACTAACGAAAGCTTGCAGCGATCGCGATAACCCTATTCGGTTAGGTTAAAAGCCCAATCGCGTTGCGCTTGCCGCGCCTTGGGATAGGAGTCCGGCAAAGACAACAAGAAACCGATTTTTGCCAATGACCCCATTTCTAGAACCGTCGTTTTATCAGGGCGACCGCCAGACCTATCGCCGTGTCGCTGTCGTCGGCACGCTGTTCTGTCTCGCCTTCGTGGTGATCAGCTTTTCGCTGCGGCCCGAGGTCGACGACACGCGCGCCGCGGTCAAGGCCGACCGGCTGGTGCGCACGGCAGGACAGCCGCCGCACGCGAACTAGCGCTTGCTGCCATAGACCTCATCGTCGGCGGACTCCTGCCGGCGTGCGGCGCCGCGGGTCGCAAGCGCCACGAACCCGGCATAGCCGGACAGGTTGAGCAATACTTCGAGCCAGGCAGGCATGACGCGCCTCTCCTCTTGCGGGAAGACTACCTCAACGTGTGCGCGGCGCGCTTGTTCCCGAGTTCCGATTCCGCCGAGGGCGAATCCTTGAGGAACTTGGCAATGGCGCGGGCGAGCTCGTCGCAATGCCGCGCGTTGGATTTGGGAACAAGCCTGCGAATACGGGTCAGCAATGCAGATAAAAACCCCGCCAGCACCGCGGAGATGCTGACGGGGTCGTCGTGCTGTCGCCTCGACCCGGATGGCGGAGGCTTCCGCACTTGCAGGTCCAATCCGCGCGTCCCGAAATTGTTCCTCTTCACACGAGACTTTTCTGCGCGGCGCGGTTCCACCGAAGACGAACCATCCCCGATGGTCCGCGTTGTCTCCGCGAGATGCGAAGGAGGAGATCATGAAGAAGACACTCGCAGTCCTCGCCACCGTCGCAGCCGTCGGCGTGACCGCTGTCGCGGCCCCTGCGCCTGCCGAGGCGCGCCACATTGGCCCGGGCCTGGCGTTCGGCTTGGCCGCCGGTGCGATCACCGCAGGCGCCATCGCCGCGTCGCATCCGTATGGCTATGACTATTACGGTCCGGGCTATGGCTACTATGGTGGCCCGGCCTACGTCTACGGCCCCGGCCCGTACGCCTATTATGGTGGACCGTACTACCGATACCACCGTTACTACCGTCACTGGTAACGGCCGCAGAATCGAAAAGCCCGGAGCGGTGCTCCGGGCTTTTTCGTAGGCGCAGGGTCTTGTTTCGTGTGCGTCCTTTCGCGACGTCTTACGGCCAGAGTGAGGGCCGTTCCACCTTGCGGGCGTTCTCGAGCGTCGAGACGAAATACTCCTCGCGCTCGCGCTTGAATTTTTCCTGCGTGGCACGGAAAGCGGCGACACGGGCGGCGATCTCTTCGCGTTCGCGGATCTTGCGTTGTTCTTCTTCGGTCATGTCAAATCCCCCACTACACCTGAGTATATGTGCACTGCTGAACTCAAGCACTGCCGCCGCAATCACGTTGAGTCGCGTCAACACATGCATTGGCGCTTCTGATTGGGGCGTCAATGGGGAGGAGGCATTGCAGGATTGTGATAAGCGAAGGCCGGAAAAAATTGCCGCCCTATCGCCGCCCGCGACTTGCGCGGCGGTGGATAACAGCGTCAACAATCTTGTCGCTTGCAGATGTTGCAGCTGGCGCGACGGCAAATCAGGAGGCGGCGAGTGATTGCATCGGACCTTCAGAGCGGTGTCGAACGGCTCGGCGACATGATCGCGAACGCTGGGATCATCGTGCCGTTCACCGGCGCCGGCATCTCGACCGAATGCGGCATCCCCGACTTCCGTTCGCCGGGTGGAATTTGGACCCGCAACCGTCCGATCCCGTTCGACGAGTTTGTCGCCAGCCAGGAGGCGCGCGATGAATCCTGGCGCCGGCGTTTTGCGATGGAGGAGGTGTTCGCCGCAGCGAAACCCGGCCGCGGCCATCGCGCGCTCGCCTCGCTGCATCGCGCCGGCAAGATTCCCGCGGTCATCACCCAGAACATCGACAATCTGCACCAGGCCTCGGGCTTCGCCGCCGATCGCGTGATTGAACTTCACGGCAATACCACTTACGCGCGCTGCATCGGATGTGGGCAGGACTATCAGCTCGATTGGGTGAAGCGCCGCTTCGACCAGGACGGCGCCGCGCCCAACTGCACCGCATGCGACGAGCCGGTCAAAACCGCAACGATCTCATTCGGTCAGGCCATGCCCGAGGATGAAATGCAGCGCGCGACCGAGCTGTCGCAGGCCTGCGATCTCTTTCTCGCGATCGGTTCCTCGCTCGTGGTGTGGCCGGCGGCGGGCTTTCCGATGATGGCGAAGAACGCAGGTGCACGTTTGGTGATCATCAATCGCGAGCCGACGGGGCAGGACGACATCGCCGACCTCGTCATCCATCACGACATCGGCGAAGCACTCGGGCCCTTTGTCGGGAATTGAGGCATCAGTTTGATTCGCGCCTGTGCAAGCTGTTCATAGGTTCCGGCGAATCTCTTTTTTGTCTATGCCTCGCAACCGGGAGTGTTATCTTTTGATTCGAAAGATTCGCGTCGCGTCGATTGAGAAGATTCTCTGAAGGTTCTCTAGAGACGCGTGATTCGACGCCGCCATTGAGGCGGGTTGCATGGCATGTGTGGGGTCCGGGGTTATGGGGTCGTCGGACGGATTTGAGTCCAAGAAGCTGGGAGCTCCCGCGCCGGGCGAGCACGGCGCCGGTCGCGATAGCGCGCTCAGTCCCTTCACCGGGTTGGGTGAGAGCAGCGCCAACCTCGTCGAGGTCCACGGCGTCATCAAATGGTTCGATGCCTCAAAGGGCTACGGCTTCATCGTGCCCGACAATGGATGGCCCGACGTGCTCCTGCACGTGACCGTGCTCAGGCGCGACGGCTTCCAGACCGCGTACGAGGGCGCCCGCATCGTCGTCGAGTGCATCCAGCGCGCCAAGGGCTATCAGGCCTTCCGCGTCGTCTCGATGGACGAGTCGACCGCCATCCATCCCGCGCAGATGCTGCCGCCCCGCACCCACGTCACGGTGACCGCGACCAGCGGGCTCGAGCGGGCCCAGGTCAAATGGTTCAACCGGCTGCGCGGCTTCGGCTTCCTGACCTGCGGCGAGGGCACCCCCGACATCTTCGTGCACATGGAGACGCTGCGCCGCTTCGGCATGACCGAGCTGCGGCCGGGCCAGTATGTGCTGGTCCGCTTTGGGCCGGGCTCCAAGGGCATGATGGCCGCCGAGATCCATCCCGAGACCGGATCGCCGGGTCTCCAGTCGCACTAGCTGGCGGCTTCCCGTTTTCGTATTCGTGAGCAGAAGCGCGCGGCCCCGGGGTCGGGCGCTTCTGGCTTTTGTCATGATCGCCGCGTAAGGATGCCGCAGTCCCGCGCCGTCAGGCCCAATCCCTCGCCGTCAGCCCCATGAGTCCATTTCCATGAGCTTTGATCGAAAGGCCGCCCGGTCCGTTGCCCGGGGCTGGCTTGCCGCCGTCCTCGTCGTTGCCGGCTTTGCCGTCGCAATCGGGTCCGTTCGCGCGGCCAGCTTCCAGCCGCTCGAGATCGTCACCAAGAACGGCGTGCAGGTGTTCTCGGTCGAGATGGCGACCACGGACGAGGAGAAGCAGACCGGGCTGATGTACCGCAAGGAATTGGCCGACGGCAAAGGTATGCTGTTCGACTTCAACCCCGAGCAGGAAGTCTCGATGTGGATGAAGAACACCTATGTCTCGCTCGACATGATCTTCATTCGCGCCGACGGGCGCATCCTGCGCATCGCCGAGAATACCGAGCCGCTCTCGACCAGGATCATTTCGTCGAGAGGTCCCGCCCGGGCCGTCCTCGAGGTGGTGGCGGGAACAGCGCAGAAATACGGCATCCGTCCCGGCGATCGCGTCGGCCACCCCTTGTTCGGCAGCAAATAGATCCGCAAATTGAGCAAAGGGGCGCGGTTTCGGCGGTTTGGGACGCTTGCTGGAGCTTCGTAAGCTTGCTGGCGCTTGGGGAAGCGTGTATCGACGGGGCTCGCCGGACATTCGGGGTATAGCGCAGCCTGGTAGCGCGGCAGTTTTGGGTACTGCAGGTCGTTGGTTCGAATCCAGCTGCCCCGACCAGTCCCGACGTTGAATTTCCTACACTGTTCCCAAGTGATTCTGACGTGATTCTGACAGGCGGTTCGTGCCTCGTTCCGTCATCGCCGGCCTGCGGCGCGGCCGTTCCCGCTGACCAGTCCCGTCAACAGCGTCACCGTCCACCAACTCAGGAATACGATTCACACCGCGACTGTGGGCGTGGCGTCTGGCGTGATCCCGTCGGAGTCGTTCGGACCTAGAACAGCAGCCAGTCCGCCAGGCGCCAGGCCAGCCAGCCCAGTGCGCAGATCCAGCCCACCATAGCGATCGTCGCGATTCCGAGCCCGCACAGTGCTAACGGCGACGTCGGGGGCTCTTCTGCCTCGGACAGTTTCTCGGTCGTATCAACCTGGCTCACGGCATCCCCTTGGCCAACGGCCTGCTGTTCATTGGTCTCTGTTCGCTCGCGAAAATTCACCGGCCGCGCTCCAACTCACACGGACGTGAGACGGGATAACTGTCCATTCATGGCGGGCGGGAGCCGATTGCGGGCTGATCGCGGGCCAACCGGACAGAGGGAAGAACCTGCAACTCGTGGCACGCCGATTGGTTGCTGCATGGGAAGCGGAGATAGGGCAGCGTCGCCGCTTTTTTCACGCCTGCTGCGCCTGCTTCGCGGCGGGGCCAAAAAGCGCGGTCAAGCGCGACGCCGAACGCATGGCGCTTATTGTTCGAAGGCCGCCGTCTCTGCGCGATTTTTGCTGGAACTAATACAGCCTAGCCGGCGCAGAATTACCTGGGCTTTATCGAACCTTTGGCCGTCGCCACGGACATATCAGAGTTGGGGATTTCAGCGCCCAATGCCTAACGGACGCCGCCGAGCGATGATATTCCGCTTGCGCGGCGTTGCGCTTTTGAGGGCTCAGCCCGAAGCGTACCAGCCCACCGGAAACGGGATCAGCGGCCAGACCCGACAATTGTCGTTGGCAGCCCTCGCCGACTTCTCGTGGGGCGGCCTGGCGATCGGTGTCGGGGGCGATAAAACCATCGTCAGATGCAAATGTGCAAACTGCAAATTCATGATCATCGACCTGCGCAGTCAGTCGTTTGAAAAAATGGAGCTTGAAAATCAACCGGACGCGCGCTTCGGAAACGGCGCACGCATTCTCAAATCGCGCATGCATCTTAGGAAAGATAGGCAGGCGTTTCAACCGGCAAGGCGGCGGTCTGCCGGCAAGTAAGGTTGATCGGTTAGGTTAAGCACGGGCCGTCGTTGCGGCCGCTTTGACGACTGCTATCAAGCTGGTCCCGGCACGCGACGACGCCGCATCAACGGCTCACACGAGATCACATTCGTCGCGGCGTTTCGTTTCGCGCGAGTTGTCCGCCATGACTTTCGATCTCACCTCCAAAACACCCCGCCAACGGTCGAGCTGGACCGAGATCTGGCACCTCTGGACCGTGATCGTGCCGCGCCGCTCGATCAACGGGCAGCTCGTCTACGGCAAGGTCTGGCGCCGTCACGACGGCCGCGACTGGATCTACAAGAAGTTCACCGAGTACGACGGCGAGGCGGCGGCCTGAGGCTTCCGCCGCCACGGGTCTCAGGCGGCCTTTTCAAGCAGGCTTGTTTTCAAGCAGCTTTGGACGCCGGAGCGGCCGCGGGTTTCGCCGGCGGCGGCTTCAGCGGCTTGTCCTGCCGCTTCGACCAGGAGATGTAATAGGCGACCGTCGTCATGATCGCGATGCCCGCGATGGAGACGAAGAGCTGCGCAAACAGCGAGCCCGAGCTCATCGACAGCTCGAAATGGCCGACGAAGGACAGGAACACGCCGACGCAGAATACGGCGAGCGATTGCTGGCCGCAGACGATCACCGGATCGAAGACCTTCCACTCCAGGCCCGGCCAGTCCTTCGGCACGAAGCGGATCACCAGGATCACGATCACGACGAAGTGGATGAAGCGGTAAGGCGCGAGGTTGGTCTTGTCGTTCGGATTGAACGCCGAGAACAGCCATTCCGGGAGCATGCCGCCGAGGGTGGGGAAGCGGCCGGCCATGGTCATGACCAGCGCGAACAGGAGATAGCCGAGGCAGAGCCACAGCGTGATCGGCGAGTTGATCAGCGTCATCGAGCGCCGCGCACCGCCCATCGCGCACCAGGCGCCGAACACGAACAGCACCTGCCAGCAATAGGGGTTGAAGTACCACTGGCCGGCCGGGTAGGCGTTCAGGTTCAGGCCGAAATGGCGCGCGGACAGCCACAGGATGATGGACAGCGCCATCGTCAGATCGGGCTTGCGCAGCATGAACCACAGCACCGGCGGAAACAGGCCCATCAGCACGATGTAGAGCGGCAGCACGTCGAGATTGAGCGGCTTGAAGCGCAGGAACAGGCCCTGGCGCAGCGTCTCGGTGGCATTGTCGACGAGGCCTGCGACGTTGAACTCGTTGATCATCTCGGAATCGCCGAAGCGCAGCGCCAGATAGCTGATCGAGGCGATGTAGATCACGAACAGGATGATGTGGGCGACATAGAGCTGCCAGACCCGCTTGGTGAGGCGGGTGGCGCCGACGATGAAGCCGCGCTCCAGCATCATGCGGGCATAGACGAACGAGGCCGTATAGCCGGAGATGAAGACGAACAGGTCGGCCGCGTCGGAGAAGCCGTAATTACGCGTCGTGATCCAGTTCACGACGTTGTCGGGGATGTGGTCGAGGAAGATCGCCCAGTTGGCGACACCGCGAAACAGGTCGAGCCTGAGGTCACGGCCCTTCTCGGGGAGCGTGGCGTTGATGTTCAGGAAGGCCATGCGACGGGAGCTCTCGAAGGGGACGGTTTCGCTGAGGTCGGCGAGGCGGGACCGCCGGGCATGATTCCCGGGCGGACGGCGGGTACGCAATTGTCACAGTGCAGCATAATGACTATACCCCGGTGAGGGACCCGGGGGCCCGGAATCACCGATCAGTTCCCGAAAGGTGTCTCTATACTATGCCCGCGGTTTCCACCAATCGCTACCGTGACGCATCAAAATCGAACGAAAAGACCGAGAGGCCGGACCGCCAATGACCGCACGCATTTTCAAGCCCGCCAAGAACGCGATGCAATCCGGCCGGTCCAAGACCAAGGAATGGCAGCTCGATTACGAGCCGGAGCAGCCCCGCGCGGTCGAGCCGCTGATGGGCTGGACCTCGTCCGGTGACATGAAGCAGCAGATCACGCTGCGCTTCCACACCAAGGACGAGGCGGTCGCCTATTGCGAGCGCAAGGGCATCGCCTACCAGGTGATCGAGCCGAAGGAATCGCTGCACCGCCAGGTCGCGTATGCCGACAACTTCTCCTTCCGCCGCGGTGAGCCCTGGACGCACTGAGGGGCGTCGCTTCGGCCGTCCTCTGCGGGGAGCCCTTGGCACCCATTCCGCCGCGTGCTTCGCTGGTCCACGTGACGGGACCATGACGAGGTGGGGGATGGCGGGGCGTGACCAGCTCGACGGCGTCGATCTGAAGATCTTATCCGAGCTGCAGCAGGACGGGCGGGTTCGCAACAACGAGCTGGCGCTGCGCGTCGGCGTGTCCGCGCCGAACTGCCTGCGGCGGCTCAAATCGCTGTTCAGCCGCGGCGTGATCCGTGCGGTGCGCGCCGTCATCGACGAGCGATTGCTCGGCTATGAGGTGGTGTCGTTCGTCTCGATCCAGCTCGGCAGCCAGGCTCAGCCGGTGCTGGAGGCGTTCGAGGGATCGATCGCCGTGATCCCGCGCATCCAGCAGTGCTGGCGGATTTCCGGCGACACCGACTATCTCCTGAGATGCGTCGCGCCGAGCGTCGAGAGCATGCGCCAGCAGCTCCTGCATTTCGCAGCGATGCCCAACGTGAAGAATGTGCGCAGCTTTCCGGTGCTGGGCGTCGCGAAGGACGTGCCGCTGCCGGTGCAGGAGATCGCGGCTGCGGCGCCGGCAGGATAGCGGCCGCGCGAGACTCAACGATATCTGTCGCGAAACTCGCGCGGGCTGGCGCCGGTCCAGCTGCGGAAGGCCCGCGAAAAACTCTTTTCGTTGCGGAAGCCGGCGAGTTCCGCAATCCGCTTGATCGGCGTGCGGCCGCGCATCAGCTCCTGCTTGGCAAGCTCGAGCTTTGCTTCCTCCTTGAGGTCGCGGAGCGAGGTGGCTTCCTCGCGCAGCCGACGATGCATGGTGCGGGTAGAGAGCGCAAGCTCGCTGGCGACATCCTCCGCGCCGAGAATGCGTCCGCGCGCCTCGCGGAGCACCCGTCGGACACGCTCCACCAGCAAACGATCGCGGCGATAGGGTAGCACGGTCAGCCGCAACGCGCCCTTGAGCATGCTGTCGAGGTCTGCCGCGCTGCGGGTCAGCGGCAGCGAGAGATAATGCTTGTCGAAGACGATGCGGGCACCGTCTGCGTCGAAGCGGATGTGCTTGCAGAAGATGGTCGGATAGACCGAGACGTGTCCGGGCTCGGCATAGGGAAATTCCGCCGCGCGGAGTGCGATTGCTGAATCCACCGCCCAGCAGGAGAAGCCGAGCACATAGCGGAGCAGGGTGACGAGGCAGAACTCGCGCAGGGGCCCGAGATCGTGCTTCTCGCGAATGGAAATGATTGCGGTCTCGCCGCTGACCGCAAGCTCGAACAGCACGTCTTCCGTCAGCAGGCGATGATGCCGGCACCAGCGTTTCAGCGCGACCTCGAGATTGGGCGCGGTGATCGAGGCACGGCACAGCATCCCGTAAGTGCCGAAAGGCAGCCTGCGCGAGAACCAGCCGAGCGCCTCGTCATCGAGCTCGCGCATGGCGTGACCCGCCAGCGCCTCAAACTGCGCCGCGGTGACACGCCCGTCGGCAGATCCAACGAGGTCGGACAGAACTTGCCCCTTGCTCAATGCCTCGGCCGGATCTCGCCCATAACGGGCATAGGCCGCGACCACGCTGCGGACGAAGGCGGCGGGCGTCATGGCGCGACGGGGCGTGGCGGTTGCGGCCTGAAAGGGCATCGATAGTCCTTTGGAAAACCCTCGCCAAACTTGGCGGAAAATGCAACCTTTTCGACCGCCACGGCGCCCGGGCGGGGGTAGGTTCGGGGCCGACAAGAAATTCGCAGGGAACTGGAGGAATCGCCTTGAACATCCCGAGCATCGACTTCGATCTGGGCGAAGACATCGGCATGCTGCGCGACACCGTGCGCGCCTTTGTCGAGGCTGAGGTGGCGCCGCGCGCGGCGGAGGTCGAGAAGGCCAATTTGTTCCCGGCCGATCTCTGGAAGCGTTTTGGTGACCTCGGCCTGCTCGGCATGACCGCGCCGGAGCAATATGGCGGCTCCAACATGGGCTACCTCGCCCATATCGTCGCCATGGAGGAGATTTCGCGCGGCTCGGCCGCAATCGGGCTGTCCTACGGCGCCCACTCCAACCTCTGCGTCAACCAGATCCGCCGCAACGGCAACGACGCGCAGCGGCAGCGCTATCTGCCGAAGCTGATCTCCGGCGAGTATGTCGGCGCGCTCGCGATGTCCGAGCCGGGCGCCGGCTCCGACGTCGTCTCGATGAAACTGCGCGCCGACAAGCGCGGCGACCGCTATGTGCTCAACGGCTCGAAGATGTGGATCACCAATGGCGGCGATGCGGACGTGCTGGTGGTCTATGCCAAGACCGATCCGGAGGCCGGCCCGCGCGGCATGACCGCCTTCCTGATCGAGAAGGGCTTCAAGGGTTTCACCCACGGCCCGCATCTGGACAAGCTTGGCATGCGCGGCTCCAACACCTATCCCTTGTTCTTCGACGACTGCGAGGTGCCGGAGGAGAACGTGCTCGCCGGCGTGGGCGAGGGCGTCAACGTGCTGATGTCGGGCCTCGACTACGAGCGCGCGGTGCTCTCCGGCGGCCCGCTCGGAATCATGGCGGCCTGCATGGACGCGGTGGTGCCCTACATGCACGAACGAAAACAGTTCGGCCAGCCGATCGGCGATTTCCAGCTGATGCAGGGCAAGCTAGCCGACATGTATTCGACCTGGCAGGCGACGCGCGCCTACGTCTACGCCGTGGGAAAGGCCTGCGACAGCGCCAATCACGCCCGCAGCTTGCGCAAGGACGCTGCCGCCGCGATCCTCTATTCCGCGGAGAAGGCGACGTGGATGGCGGGCGAGGCGATCCAGGCGCTGGGCGGCGTCGGCTATACATCCGAGTTTCCGGTCGGCCGTCTCTGGCGCGACGCCAAGCTCTACGAGATCGGCGCCGGTACGTCCGAGGTCCGCCGCATGCTGATCGGCCGTGAGCTGATGGCGGAAACGGCTTAAACCCACCACGCAACCACGTCACCAGAAACGCGGGACCACATGCCGCTCCATTCCAGCATCGACACGTCATCGTCGGATTTTGCGCGCAATGCCGACGCCATGCGCGCGCTCGTCGCCGATTTGCGCGAGAAACTCAGCCAGGTGGCCGGCGGCGGCGGCGAGGTCTCGCGCAACCGCCACACATCGCGCGGCAAGATGCTGGCGCGCGAGCGCGTCGATCTGCTGGTCGATCCCGGGACCTCATTCCTGGAGCTGTCGCCGCTTGCGGCCCATGGCCTCTATGGCGGCGACGTGCACTCGGCGAGCGTCGTCACCGGCGTCGGGCGCATCTCGGGCCGCGAATGCGTTGTTGTCGCCAATGACGCCACCATCAAGGGCGGCACCTATTACCCCATGACCGTGAAGAAGCATCTGCGGGCGCAGGACATCGCGCGGCAGAACAATCTGCCCTGCGTCTATATGGTCGATTCCGGCGGCGCCTTCCTGCCGCTGCAGGACGAGATATTTCCCGACGAGCGCCACTTCGGCCGCATCTTCTACAACCAGGCGCAGATGTCGTCGCAGGGCATTCCGCAGATCGCGATCGTGATGGGCTCCTGCACCGCCGGCGGCGCCTACGTGCCGGCGATGTCGGACGAGAGCATCATCGTGCGCAATCAAGGCACCATCTTCCTCGGTGGCCCGCCGCTGGTGAAGGCCGCGACCGGCGAGGTGGTGACCGCGGAGGAGCTCGGCGGCGCCGACGTGCATTCGCGGCAATCCGGCGTCACCGACCATTACGCCCAGAACGATGCGCACGCGATCGGCATCGCACGGCGCATCGTCGGCACGCTGAAGCCATCGGCGCGGCCGAACCTCAACATGCACCCGCCGCGCGATCCGCTGTTCGCGGCGGAGGAGATTTACGGCGTCGTCCCCGTCGACGGCCGCAAGCCGTTCGACGTCCGCGACATCATCGCGCGCATCGTCGACGGCTCCGAGTTCGACGAGTTCAAGAAGCTCTATGGCACGACGCTGGTGTGCGGCTTTGCGCACATCTGGGGCTATCCGGTCGGCATTATTGCCAACAACGGCATCCTGTTCAGCGAGAGCTCGCTGAAGGGCGCGCATTTCATCGAGCTGTGCTGCCAGCGCGGCATTCCGCTGGTGTTCCTGCAGAACATCACCGGATTCATGGTTGGCAAGAAATACGAGGCCGGCGGCATCGCGCGCGATGGCGCCAAGCTGGTGACGGCGGTTGCGACCGCCTCGGTGCCGAAATTCACTGTGGTGATCGGCGGCTCCTACGGCGCCGGCAATTACGGCATGTGCGGCCGCGCCTACGCGCCGCGTTTCCTCTGGATGTGGCCGAATGCACGCATCTCGGTGATGGGTGGCGAGCAGGCCTCGATGGTGCTGAGCCAGGTCCGCCGTGACAATATCGAGGCCAAGGGCGATAGCTGGTCGAAGGACGAGGAAGATAAATTCCGCGAGCCGATCCGTGCGCAATATGAGAGCCAGGGCCATCCGTATTACGCGACCGCGCGTCTGTGGGACGACGGCGTGATCGACCCGGCCGACACGCGGCTGGTGCTCGGCCTCGGCCTCTCGGCGGCGTCGAATGCGCCGATCGAGCCGACGAAATTCGGCCTGTTCAGGATGTGATGCGATGGACCGCTCAAAGCTCTACCGCCGTTTTCGCACGCTCCTGATCGCCAATCGCGGTGAGATCGCCTGCCGTGTCATCCACACCGCGCGTGCCATGGGCCTGCGCACCGTCGCGGTCTATTCCGAGGCCGACCGCGACGCGATGCATGTCGCGCTCGCGGACGAGGCCGTGCTGCTGGGGCCTGCACGGGCTCGCGACAGCTATCTCAATGCGGAGCGGTTGATCGAGGCCGCACGGAAAACCGGCGCGGAGGCCGTGCATCCCGGCTACGGTTTCCTATCGGAAAATGCCGAATTCGCGCGGGCCTGTTTCGATGCAGGCCTGGTGTTTGTCGGCCCGACCGCCGGGATGATGACGGCGATGGGCTCAAAATCCGGCTCGAAAGCGCTGATGGAAAAGGCCGGCGTGCCGCTGGTCCCCGGCTATCACGGCGAGGCCCAGGACGATGCGACGTTGTCGAAGGCCGCGGACAAGATCGGCTTTCCCATCCTGGTGAAGGCCTCCGCCGGCGGCGGTGGCCGCGGCATGCGCATCGTCCGCTCGGCGGCCGAGCTTGCGCCCGCGATCGTCAGCGCCAAGCGTGAGGCCAAGGCCGCGTTCGGCGACGACCGCATGCTGATCGAGAAGTATGTCGACAATCCGAGGCATATCGAGGTGCAGATCATCGGCGACAGCCAGGGCAATCTGCTGTCGCTATTCGAGCGCGAATGCACCTTGCAGCGCCGTCACCAGAAGGTGATCGAGGAGGCACCGTCGCCGACGCTCAATCCCGCCCAGCGCGAGACCGTTTGCGCTGCTGCACGAAAAGCAGCGGGCGCGGTGAATTATGTCGGCGCCGGCACCATCGAGTTCGTCTCCGACGGCAAGGACGTGTTCTTCATCGAGATGAACACGCGCCTTCAGGTCGAGCATCCCGTGACCGAGCTGATCACCGGGATCGACCTCGTCGAATGGCAGCTGCGCGTTGCCTTCGGTGAGGCGCTGCCGATGAAGCAGGACGAGATCAAGCTCAACGGCCACGCCGTCGAAGCGCGTGTCTATGCCGAGAATCCGACCAAGAACTTCATGCCCTCGGTCGGAAAGCTCTCGACCTGGCGGCTGCCCGAGGAGACCGGCGGATTGCGCATCGACGCCGGCTATCGCGAGGGCGATACGGTCTCGCCGTACTATGACGCCATGCTGGCAAAGATGATCGCCTGGGCGCCGACGCGCGACGTTGCGATCGACCGGCTCAACCGCGGGCTGGAAGACTCCGACGTCCGCGGCATCGTCACCAACATTCCGTTCCTGTCCGCGCTGATCACGCACCCGAAGGTGCGGACGAATGCGATCGACACCGGCTTCATCGAGCGCGAGCTGGCAGCCCTGACCTCAACGGCGCCGGCGCCCGGTGAGCTCGAGCTGTGTGCCGCAGCCGCCGCGATCGTCAATGACGAGCGGCAGGCCGCGCAAGGGGAGGCGAATTCACCCTGGCAGACCTTTGGCTGGATGCCGGTCGGCCGCCGTCAGCGCAGCTTTGCGTTCCGCGTCGGCCACGGGCCCGAGCAGGAGATCAGCCTGAACTACGGCAGCGGGCCGTCGACGCTGCTGATCGGCGAGCGCGAGCTGGCGTTCACGGTTGCGCCGAAGGAGGGCGGCTTCGACCTGACGCTCGACGGTATGAAATCCTCCGTCGCCGCCGTGATCGACGGCCATGAGCTGTATTTGCGCACGCGCAACGGCCGCTTCGACCTGCACTGGGTCGATCCGTTCGGCGGCGAGACCGAGGAGCAGGCCGGCGCGGACAAGATCGCGGCGCCCTTGCCGGGTACCGTCGTCGCCGTGCTGGCCGAGGAGGGGGCGAAGCTCGAGAAGGGCGCGCCGATCCTGACACTGGAAGTCATGAAAATGGAGCAGACGCTGCGCGCGCCCTATGCCGGCGTGCTGAAGTCGATCAAGTGCAAGGTCGGCGATATCGTGCAGGAGGGCGTCGAGCTCGCCGTGGTCGAGGCTTCCGGGGAATGACATGAGCGATCCCGTCCGCATCATCGAGATGGGGCCGCGCGACGGCCTCCAGAACGAGAAGACGCCCGTCAGCGTGGAGGCCCGCATCGCCTTCATCGAGGCGCTGGTTGCTGCCGGCCTCGACACGGTCGAGGTCGGCGCCTTCGTCTCGCCCAAGGCGATCCCGCAGATGGTGAGCTCGGATGCCGTGCTGCGCGGCGTTGCCCACGTGACCGGCGCGGAATTCCACGTGCTGGTGCCGAACGAGAAGGGTTATGACGCCGCGCGTGCCGCCGGCGCAAAGGTGGTCTCCGTGTTCGCGGCGGCCTCCGAGGGCTTTTCGCGCGCCAACATCAACTGCACGGTTGCGGAGTCCATCGAGCGGTTCAAGCCGGTGCTGGCGCGCGCCAGGGCCGACGGCGTGAAGGTGCGCGGCTATATCTCCTGCGTGCTCGGCTGTCCCTTTGACGGCGAGATCAAGCCGACGGCGGTTGCCGATCTTGCGAGCACGCTGTGGGAGCTCGGCTGCTACGAGATCTCGCTCGGCGACACCATCGGCGTCGGCACGCCTGATAAGGCCAAGGCGATGCTGCGCGCGGTGGCCGCCAATATTCCCGCCGCAAAGCTCGCGATGCATTTCCACGACACCTACGGCCAGGCGCTGGCCAATCTCTATGCCGGCCTGGCGGAGGGTGTCCGCGTCATCGACGCTGCCGCGGGCGGCCTCGGCGGCTGCCCCTACGCGCCGGGTGCGACGGGCAATGTCGCGACCGAGGATGTCGTCTATATGCTCGAGGGCATGGGCGTGACGACCGGCGTCGATATGGAGAAGCTGCTGGCGGCGACCAATACGATGAGCGGCGTGCTCGGCAAGCCGCCAGTAAGCCGCGTGGCGTCGGCGCTGAATGCGAAGAAGAAGCGAGCGGTATCGTAGCTCTCGTAGGGTGGGCAAAGGCGCGTAGCGCCGTGCCCACCATCTCTCGGTAATCGCATTCGCGAGTGGTGGGCACGCTGCGCTTTGCCCACCCTACGAGAGCTTGATCGCCTCTACCTGCTCCCGTCCGGCCCCATCACCAGGTCCGGCAGCCAGGTCGAGATATCAGGCACGAGGCAGAGCAGCAGCACGGCGCCCATCATCAGCAGCACGAAGGGCAGCGTGCCCCAGATCACTTCGCTCAGCGAGATGTCCGGCGCGACGTTGCGGATGACGAAGATGTTGAGGCCGACGGGGGGATGGATCAGACCCATCTCCATCACGATGGTCATGACCACGCCGAACCAGATGATGTCGAAATTGGCGGCGCGCAACGGCGGCAGGATGATCGGTGCGGTCATGAGAATGATCGAGACCGGCGGCAGGAAGAAGCCGAGCACGACCACCATGACGAGGATCGCAAACAGCAGCCCCCAGCGCGGCAGATGCATGGCGACGACGGATTCGGCGGCCGATTGCGAGATATGGAGATAGCTCATCACGTAGGAATAGAGCAGCGACATGCCGATGATCATCATCAGCATGGTCGATTCCCGGATCGTCGACTTCATGATCGGGCCAAGATCGCTCGGCCGCCACACGCCGTAGATCGCCGCGATCAATCCCAGCGCCAGCAGGCCACCGAGGCCGGCGGTCTCCGACGGCGTGGCATAGCCGCCATAGAGTGCGGCCATGACGCCGGTCAGCAGCAGGACGAAAGGGAGCACGCGCGGCAGCACGTTGAAGCGCTCGGCAAGCGTATATTCGTCGCGGGCGAGGATCGCGGCTTCCGGGCCGCCGTTCTTGTAGGCTGCTTCGGCCGCGGCATATTCCTGACGGAAGCGGATCACGGCATAACCGCCGAACAGCGAGACCAGCAGCAATCCGGGGCCGATGCCGGCGAGAAACAGGCGTCCCAGCGATTTCTCCGCGGCGACCGCGAACAGGATCATGGTGATCGAGGGCGGCAGCAGGATGCCGAGCGTACCGCCGGCGGCGATGATGCCGGCTGCGAAGCCGCCGGAGTAGCCGCGCTTGCGCATCTCGGGGATGCCGGCCGAGCCGATCGCCGAGCAGGTCGCGGGCGAGGAACCCGCCATCGCCGCAAACAGCGCGCAGGCGAAGACGTTGGCAACGCCGAGGCCGCCGGGCACCCGATGCAGCCAGGCGTGCAGCGCCGAATAGAGATCCTGGCCGGCGCGCGATTTTCCGATCGCCGCACCCTTCAGGATGAAGAGCGGGATCGACAGCAGCGTGATCGAGGCCATCTCCTCGTAGACGTTCTGCGTCACCGTATCCAGCGATGCCGCGGGCATGTAGATGCCCATGAACACGACCGCGACCGCGCCGAGCGCGAACGCAATCGGCATGCCCGAAAACATCACGAGCAGCGTCGCGACCCCGTAAGCGATACCGATACCGAAAACGCTCATGAACGCTTGGCTCCCGCGAACGGCAGCGCCAGCTGCACGAGGATCTGGACGCAGAGCAGGCTCATGCCAAGCGCCATCAGGGAATAGGGAATGGCCAGAGGCGGCGACCACATCGAGTTCGAGACCTGGCCGTCGACATATGCTTCATGCGCCAGCGTCCACGACTTCCAGGCGAAGAAGACGCAGAACAGGAACGTCACGGCGTCGACGATCCAGAGCCGGATCCGGTTCGCCAGCGGCGAGAGCAGGCCGACGAAGGCCTCGATGCCGATATGGCCGCGATTCTGCTGCACATAGGCCGCCGTCATGAAGGTCGCGCCGACCAGCAGGAACACAGCGGCTTCGTCCTGCCAGTAATTGGCGGCCTTGAACAGCGCGCGGCTCAGCACGCTGTAGCTCAGGATGGCGCAGGCTGCGACCAGCGCCAGCGCGGCGAACGCGACGATGATGCGATTGAGGACGGCGAGGCCGCGATCGAGCGCCGCCGCAAGGCCGGTCCTTGCGGCGGCATTCGCCGTGTCGTCACGATCCGGGAGCGGACCGTGGCTCATGCAGCGACGTCGGAGGCGAGCTTGAGCAGATTCGCAGCGGTCGCGGTCTTGGCGCCGTAATCCTTCCACGCGGTGTCGCGGGCGATGTCGCGCCACTTGCCGACCGTCGCGGCATCCAGCGCCGAGACCTTTGCGCCGGCCTTCTCGTAGACCTTGGCGACCTCGACGTCGTCATCCTGCGCGCCCTTGCGGCCGAACGCCTCGAGCTCCTCGCCGACGGCGACCAGAACGTCCTGCTGGTTCTTCGGCAGCTTGTCGAAGATCGCCTTCGACATCATCAGAGGCTCCAGCATGAACCAGTAGGATGCGCCCGCGCCCGAGGTCAGCGACTTCGCTACTTCTTCGAGCCGGAACGAGATCAGGCTGGTGGAGGAGGTGATGCCGGCGTCGCAGGCGCCGGTCTGCATCGCCGCGTAGATTTCGTTCGAGGGCACCGACAGCACCGAGGCGCCGGCGGTCTGCAGCACCATGTCCATCTCGCGCGAGCCGCCGCGCACCTTCATGCCCTTCGCATCCTCGGGAGCGACGATCGGCTTGGAGCGGCTGGCGACGCCGCCGGCCTGCCATACCCAGCTCAGGAGGATAATGCCCTTGTCGGCGAGGAAGTCGGTCAGCGCCTTGCCGACCGGCTCCTTCTTCCAGCGCATGCCCTGGTCGTAGGTGGTGACGAGGCCGGGCATCAAGCCGATATTGGTCTCCGGCAATTCGCCGCCGGCGTAGGGCATCGGATACAGCGAGATGTCGAGTGCGCCCTTGCGCATCGCCGAGAACTGCGCGTTGGTCTTGATCAGCGAGGAATTCGGATAGATTTCGGCGGCGATGTCGCCGTTGCTGCGCTTACTGACTTCGGCGGCGAACATGCGGCAGAGCCGGTCGCGGAAATCGCCCTTGTCGATGGTGCCGCCGGGGAATTGATGCGAGATCTTCAGCGTGGTCGCGGCATGCGCAGTACCGATGCCGAAGCGGAGAATGGCGGGCGCGGCGACGGCGATCGCGAGCAGATGGCGGCGGGTAAGCATGACGTGATCCCCTTGGACTGTTTTCTTGTTGGCAGGATCGGGTTTTGAGGCCGGCCCAGGGCCCATTCTAGCCGGTCTTCCACCCGATATTCTCTCATCTGATAGTTCGAGATCGAATGCGGCTGCAAGTCGCGTCGTTGCTGCGACGCACACGCGGCTTTGCCCTGTTCCGGGCATTAGCACGATTGGCGAGCAGGGGCACCGGCCTGACAGAAAAAAAGTCCGCAACGTCGCGTAACAAGCCTGCGCGTCGATCCGTCGAGATTGTGTAGCGGCACAAGTCGCTGGCAAACACCATCTTGAAGGGATTATTTCTCATGACCATTCGCACCCGCATCGTGCTCGGCGTCTCGGCTGCCGCTCTCTCGCTTGGCTTGGCGCTGTCGCCGGCCGCGTTCGCCCAGGACAAGATGGGCAAGGACGACGGCATGATGAAGAAGGACACGATGTCCAAGGACGGCATGAAGAAGGACACCATGTCCAAGGACGACGGCATGAAGAAAGACACGATGTCGAAGGATGGCATGAAGAAAGACGACGGCATGAAGAAGAACTGATCTCTTGCCGTCGTGCCGGGCGCCTCGAGGGGGCGAGCCCGGCATGCGCTGCTCCGATTTCGGTCGAGGGCCTGACAACGTACGCGCGCGTTCGCGCGGACGTGGCTGGTCCGTACCGTCAGGATTTGACCTGAAGCACGTGCGCTTCAGGTCAAATTTTGTTGAAGGTCACTTCCGCTTGGACTTGCGGGCGGCGTAACGCGCGTCGCGCTTGGCCTTTTGCTCGGCCTCGACCTCAGCCGCCTTTGCTGCCGCTTCTTCCGCTTCGCGGGCGATCCGCGCGGCTTCCAGCGCTGCGGCCTCTTCCTCGCGACGCTTCTGCTCGGCCTTTTCCGCATCGCGCGCAGCCTTCGCTTCGGCGCGCTTGACCGCGAGAGCCTCGCGCTCGGCACGCTTCGCCACAACCGCGGGATCATCAGGCCCAGGCTGCGACTTGAATTTGTTCAAAAGATTCTTGCGCGCTTCCTGCGCCGCCTTTTGCCGGTCTGAAAACCCGGGTTCCCTAAATCCACTCACGGGCCTTGCCTTCCTCGCTTTCAATCCTACATCGGTGACTGTTGGTACGTCGGCTGGGCACAAGCAGGCACCACGCGACGCAGAAGCGTGTACATCGTCACGCGCCGCGAAGCCACCCATAATCGCAGCCGATCAGGTCAACGAAAATCGCTCGACCAGCCGATCCTTCGTAGCCCGGAAAAACTGCCGAATTGTGATGTCCCTCATAAGGGCACCCCAACGGCGGCGCCTAGCGTCCGCCACGAGACGGAGCACGGGCATGATCTTTTTCCGGCTGAGCCTGAAGGCCCTTGCAATCACGGCCGCCGCAGTGGCGGTGACAGGTGCGGTGCTGTTACTTGCCCGCCCGCAGCCCATCGAGAGCACCGTTCTAGGGGCCGCATGGGAGTGCACCCAGACCGCCTTCATCCTGACCAGCTGCGCGCCGCGCCGGCAGCAGGCGATCCCGGCGGTCGAGACCTCGCGCAAGGAGGCGCTGAGGGCGACCAGGGGCTAAGCGGCGAGGGGCAGGGCAGGATGTGACGCGACGTCGCAGAGGTGATAAAGGGCCTCACCGCGCGACAAGGTCCCCAAATCCAAGTAGCCATGTCCAAGCCTGATCCTGCCAACAAGCCCGGCGCGCCGCCAAAACCCCAATCCGGCGACAGTCGGCGCGGCGCAATCGCGGGTCTGATCATCGCCGCTGTCATCCTCGGTGTCGGGCTGTGGCTCGCCCGCGACCTCACGGCCGCCAGCAAGATGCAGGACTGCCTGATGTCGGGGCGAAGCAATTGCAATGTGATCGAGCCTGCCCGCTAGGCCGGTCTCGCCGGACACGCCCGAACGAAAAATTGCCGTGATCTTAATCATTTGTAACGGGACATAGCCGACCTGTCGGGGTCAATTTGACAGGCCGGTCATGTCCGTCGGCATCACCCAGGCGCGATCCGAATCGTCTATCGCGCGTGGACTACGGCAATTGCGAAAGTTGAGGGGGGTAAGCGCGCATGAGTGCGTCCAGCCGCATGAAGATCATCATTCCCATAGTTTCGGCCATGGCGTTGCTGGCAGTGTCAGCGCAAGCGCAGGACGCAGCGCCGCCGAAGGGCACCGGCCAGCCGCCAGGGCAGGGCGCAGGTAGCCCACCCCCCGCCAATCCGAACATGCGCAAGGGTCCTCCGCCGCAACAGGCCGTGCACCCCGCGCCTCAGCCCGGCGGCCAGGCCCACATGGCTCCAGGCCCAGGTTCGGGAGCAGCTCCAGGCCCGCATGGTCCCGGGCCGCGTAATGCCGGTGGCCCGCCGCCGGGACCCGGTCGCTACATGGCACGCGGTCCGGCACCGGCGCGCGACTGGGGCGGCCACGCCTATCGCGGCAATCTTGCCTGGGACGGCGGACGCTGGCGCCACGAGGTCCACAACGGCCGTCCGGGCTGGTGGTGGGATGTCGGCGGCGTTTGGTACTATTATCCGCAGCCGATGGACGGCCCGCCCGCCTACATTTCCGAAGACTATATCGACGACGTGCCGGTGGCCTACGCACCGCCGGGTCCGCCGGTCGCCTACGAACCGCCGCCGCCGGCACCAGATCCGGGCGCGAGCGCGCTCGGCGGCGCCATCGTCGGCGGCGTCCTTGGCGGCCTGATTTCCGGCAACGCCTCGGGGGCGGCCGCAGGTGCCGTGATCGGCGGCGCGACTGGCGCCATCGCCGGTGCCACCGCTGCTTCGCGCCCCGGCTACTACTTCGCACAAGGTAATTGCTATTACCGCTATCCGAGCGGTCAGTATGTGCAGGCCGATCCGCGAGCCTGCTACTGAACGGCTCACGGCGACATCCGGCATGAATGGGGCGGGCCCGGTGCCCGCCTCAACGTTGCGGCGACACGCGATAACTGTCCCAACTTTTCTCTGGCGCTCCCCGCGGCAGCGCGCGGCGCTCACAACAGTCGCGTCGGGACGTCGGCACCTCAAATTCGTCGCGGTAATATCGTGCGGAAGCGCGCACGCGGTGCGACGTCCACCGCAATCATACGGACGAAATTGCCACGCCCTTGTCCATATCGGCCGGTTAAAGTTGCCCGCATGTGCACGAAGTACGACCCTCAGCATGAAGCCGAGGCAGCAATGAAGCGCGCCGCGGCGTCCGAAGGCCCCGACCGGCAACGCCTCATCGAACTGGCCTTGGCGTGGCATCAACTCGCTCGCGATCGGCGCGACGACGAGCGAAGGGCCGATTTTCGTCTGACAGACAAGTCGACCCGGTTCGGGTCTTAGCACCAGTCATGAGAAAGCCCCGTGCTCGGGGGGATTTGCGAAACGCGCCGTTAAGACATGCGCGGCACTACGTTTTGCGGTCGCGATTCGTGCTTTGGGAACGAAGCAGAGTCGGACCGTGAACAAACGGAATGCTGGACCATTCGGGGCCCAAGTTAGAATCGCTCGACCGCCGTCGGCTGCTGCTGCTGGTCTCGATGCGCGCAGGCCTGAACGGCGGAGGCGAGCTGATGTTGGCTCATCGCGACGTCGGCAATGGACGCCTGCGCGAGCTCGATCCGCTTTGCGATCACGCTGGAGTTAACGTCCACGATTGCGTCGAGCGCCAGAAACGACATCGCGACGATCGCCACCGCAACGGCGATCCCCATTCTCGTCAATTCCGTTCGCGGCATCGACAATCCCTAGTCGGGCGCAGTTTGCCCGCCGCGCATAGATAGGGCGCACCCGCACGGTTCAAAGACCGGGGCGAGGGCACCCACGCGTTCGTGAAAGGCCGCGAATTGCAATTGGGCGTCACGCCGTGGCGTCGATCACGAACGCCGGCACCGGTCGACAAAATCAGGGCTGGCGATCCCGGCAGGAATCGAACCTGCAACCCTCAGAGTAGAAATCTGATGCTCTATCCAGTTGAGCTACGGGACCGTCCTGGGCCACCCCGGTTCGGGGGCTGGCCGTCATATATCATGCCAATAGGAAAAATCTGGTGCTTCGCCAAGCCTGAACCGAACCGTTTTCCAGGGAGCGGCGACAAAGCGGAACGGCGGAGTGTCAGGGTGCCGGGTCGAGCGGCAGCGTACTGGACGATGGATCACATCGCCGGGGGCGCTGACTAGCTTCCGGGACACGGCTGCCGGACGACTGGTCCGATATTGCTGCGCCCCAGGACGGCGTGCGCGGCGATATTTCGATCGGTCTCCTCTGGGCGTGCCTTGGGGCGTGACTTGCCATGGTGAATGCGACGATTTGCACCTTTGGTTCCATCGCCTTGAGTCCGTCACCTTTCCGCGCACTTTATCACCGCCGCGGCGTTCGTCCGCGATTTCCGGGAGTCCCTTCATGATCGGTCTGGTTCGCGCCGTCACCATCTGCGCAACGCTGGCGCTTGGGCTTTGCGCCGCGCAAGCCGCAGACAAGGCGTTCAAGCGCGACGATCTCGCCGATTCCGCCATCAAGCTGGAGGCGCAGATCAAGAGCGAGGCGGGGCTGGTCGCCAAGACCGGGGCGACCTTGCGCACCGACGCGGATGCCGCCTTCAAGCGCACCGATTACCGCACCGGGCTCTCGGTGCTCGGCCAGATCGCCGCCGTCACGCCTGAGGACGCCGGCAACTGGCTGCGGCTCGCAAAAGTCATCTTCCAGATCACGCCGAAGAGCTCGAGCGAGCAGACCTTCCTGCTGGAGCGCGCCTCGACCGCTGCCTACATCGCTTACATGCGCGCCGGCAATCCGGGTGAGGAGGCGGATGCGCTCGCCGTGCTCGGCAAGTCGCTCTCCGAACGCAAACTGTGGCGGCCGGCGCTGGATGCGCTGCGGCTGTCGCTCGATATGCGCGAGGTCGCCGATGTTCGCGGCAATTACGAGAAGCTGCGCGACGAGCACGGCTTCCGGCTGCTCGATTATACCGTGGACTCGGATTCGGCGAGCCCGCGTGCCTGCTTCCAGTTCTCGGAAGAGCTCGCCAAGCGCACCGACTTCGCGCCGTTCCTTGCGCTTGCCGGCCAGGACAAGCCGGCCCTGTCGGCCGAGGGCAGGCAGCTCTGCGTCGACGGGCTGAAGCACGGCGAGCGCTACAACATCAATCTGCGCGCCGGCCTGCCGTCGACCGTGAAGGAAGGCCTGCCGAAATCGGCCGAGTTCAACATCTATGTGCGCGACCGCAAGCCGTTCGTGCGCTTCACCAGCCGCGCCTATGTGCTGCCGCGCACGGGCCAGCGCGGCATTCCCGTGGTCAGCGTCAACACGCCAGCGGTTACCGTCAACGTGTTCCGGATCGGCGATCGCAATTTGATCAACACGGTGGTCGACAGCGACTTCCAGAAGACGCTGTCAAAGTACCAGCTCAGCGATCTTGGCGGCGAGCGCGGCGTAAAGGTCTGGTCCGGTGAGCTCGCGACTGCGACGACGCTGAACCAGGACGTCATCACCGCTTTTCCGGTCGACCAGGCGCTCGGTGAGCTCCAGCCCGGCGTCTATGTGATGACGGCAGCGGCCAAGGGCCCGGGCAGCGACGACGATTACCAGCTCGCCACCCAATGGTTCATCGTCTCCGATCTCGGCGTCACGGCCTATTCCGGCAATGACGGCATCCACGTGTTCGTCAACTCGCTGGCCTCGACCGATCCGGTCGGCAAAGCCGAGGTACGGCTGGTCGCCCGCAACAACGAGATTTTGGCGACGCGCAAGACCGACGAGAGCGGCCACGTGCTGTTCGAGGCGGGGCTGGCGCGCGGCGAGGGCGGCCTGTCGCCGGCGATGCTGACCGTCACAAGCGAGAAGGCCGACTACGCCTTCCTCAGCCTGAAGACCTCGGCCTTCGACCTGTCCGACCGCGGCGTTGCGGGCCGCGCGGTGCCCGCGGGCGCCGACGCTTTCGTCTATGCCGAGCGCGGCGTCTATCGCTCCAGCGAGACGGTCTATCTCACCGCACTGCTGCGCGACGGGCAGGGCAATGCCGTCAATGGTGGACCGCTGACCCTGGTGATCGAGCGCCCCGACGGCGTCGAATTCCGCCGCGCCGTGCTAGCCGACCAGGGCGCCGGCGGCCGCACGCTTGCCGTGCCGCTGAACTCGGCCGTTCCGACCGGCACCTGGCGGGTGCGCG
Source organism: Bradyrhizobium sp. S3.3.6 (assembly GCF_040546905.1). Lineage (NCBI taxonomy): Bacteria > Pseudomonadati > Pseudomonadota > Alphaproteobacteria > Hyphomicrobiales > Nitrobacteraceae > Bradyrhizobium > Bradyrhizobium sp. S3.3.6. The sequence continues at coordinate 399,253 of NZ_JBEPOT010000002.1, forward strand.
CCTTCACCGATCCGAAGGGCTCATCGGTCGGCGAGACCACATTCATGGTCGAGGACTACGTCCCCGATCGGATCGAATTCGACTTGTCGGCCAAGGACAAGCTGATCAAAGCTAACGCTCCTGTGGAGCTTAAGGCCGACGGTCATTTCCTCTATGGCGCGCCCGCATCCGGCCTTCAGCTCGAGGGCGACATGCTGATCGCGCCCGCGAGCGAACGCCCCGGCTATGCGGGCTACCAGTTCGGCGTCGATGACGAGCAGACGACGTCGAACGAGCGCACCCCGCTGGAGAACCTGCCGGAAGCCGATGCCAATGGCGTTGCCACGTTCCCGGTGACGCTGCAGAAGCAGCCGGCCTCGACGCGTCCGCAGGAGGCGCAGATCTTCGTCCGCATGGTCGAGACCGGCGGCCGCGCCGTCGAGCGCAAGCTCGTGCTCCCGGTTGCGCCGGCGACTGGGCTGATCGGCATCAAGCCGCTCTTTGGCGACAAGAACGTCGCGGAAGGCGACAAGGCCGAGTTCGACATCGTGTTCGTCTCGCCCGAGGGCAAGACGCTTCCCCGCGACGGGTTGCGCTACGAGCTCCTGAAGATGGAGTCGCGCTACCAATGGTACCGCCAGAACAATTACTGGGAGTATGAGCCGGTCAAGTCGACATCGCGCGTCGCCGACGGCGACGTCACCATTGCCGCCGACAAGCCAACGCGGATCACGCTGGCGCCCAAGCCCGGTCGCTACCGGCTCGACGTGAAGTCGAACGATGCAGACGGCTCCGTGACTTCGGTGCAGTTCGACGTCGGCTGGTATTCCGACGGCAGCGCCGATACGCCGGACCTGCTGGAGACCTCGATCGACAAGCCGCAATACACCTCCGGCGATACCATGACCGTCTCGGTCAATGTCCGCTCCGCCGGCAAGCTCACCGTCAACGTGCTCGGCGATCGCCTGCTGACGACGCAGACCGTCGACGTCAAGGAAGGCACCGCGCAGATAAAACTTCCGGTCGGCAAGGACTGGGGCACGGGCGCCTATGTGGTGGCGACGCTGCGCCGTCCGCTCGATGCGGCAGCCCAGCGCATGCCGGGCCGCGCCATCGGCCTGAAATGGTTCGGCATCGACAAGCAGACGCGTACGCTCCAGGTCAAGCTGACGCCACCGGCGTTGATCCGGCCGAACGCGATGCTGAAGATTCCGGTCAAGCTCGACGGGCTCAATCCGGGCGAGGACGCCAAAATCGTGATCGCTGCGGTCGATGTCGGCATTCTCAACCTCACCAATTACAAGCCGCCGGCGCCGGATGATTATTATCTCGGCCAGCGCCGCCTGAGCGCGGAGATCCGCGATCTCTATGGGCAACTGATCGACGGCATGTCGGGCACGCGCGGCCAGATCAAGTCAGGCGGCGACGCCGGCGCTGCCGAGCTCCAGGGCTCGCCGCCCGCGCAGAAGCCGCTCGCGCTCTATTCGGGCATCGTCACCGTCGGCGCCGACGGCAGTGCGGAAGTGAGCTTCGATATTCCGGAGTTCGCCGGCACCGCGCGCGTGATGGCGGTGGCGTGGACCGCGACCAAGCTCGGTCGCGCCAACACGGACGTGGTGATCCGCGATCCCGTGGTGCTGACCACGACCCTGCCGCGCTTCCTGCTCAATGGCGACCACGGCACGGTCAATCTCGAGATCGACAATGTCGAGGGCGAGGGCGGCGACTACATCATCGACGTGAAGACCGGCGGTCCGGTGAAGATGACCGGCAATGCCGCAACCACGGTCAAGCTCGCCGCCAAGCAGCGCAATTCGTTCACGCTTGCGCTCGACGCGACCGCGGCAGGGAAGGCGACGCTCGACGTCGACATCAAGGGACCGAACGGCCTTGCGCTCGCGCGCCACTATGCGCTTGACGTCAAGGCGGCAACGCAAGTGCTGGCACGGCGCTCGATCCGGACGCTGGCGAAGGGCGAGAGCCTGACGCTGACATCGGACATGTTCTCCGACCTGGTGCCGGGCACCGGCAGCGTCTCGGTCTCGGCGAGCCTGTCGACCGCACTCGATGCGGCGACGATCCTCAAGGCGCTCGACCGCTATCCCTATGGCTGCTCGGAGCAGATCACGAGCCGCGCCATGCCGCTGCTCTACGTCAACGACCTCGCGGCCGGGGCACATCTTGCGATGGACACCGAAGTCGATAGCCGCATCCGGGACGCGATCGAGCGGCTCCTGGCCCGTCAAGGATCCAACGGCTCGTTCGGCCTGTGGTCGGCGGGCGGCGAAGATGCCTGGCTCGATGCCTATGTGACGGACTTCCTCACCCGCGCCCGCGAAAAGGGTTTTGTGGTGCCGGACGTCCTGTTCAAGAACGCGCTGGATCGTATCCGCAACTCGGTGGTCAACGGCAATGAGCCGGAGAAGGATGGTGGCCGTGATCTCGCCTACGGCCTCTATGTGCTGGCCCGCAATGGCGCTGCTCCCATCGGCGACCTCCGCTATCTCGCGGATACCAAGCTGAACAATCTGGCGACGCCGATCGCCAAATCCCAGCTCGCGGCAGCGCTCGCTTTGGTCGGCGATCGCAACCGTGCGGAGCGGGTCTATGGCGCGGCGCTCGATAGCCTCGCGCCAAAGCCGGTGCTGGAGTTCGGTCGCACCGACTACGGCTCGCAGCTGCGCGATGCCGCAGCACTGGTCTCGCTCGCAAGCGAAGGCAACGCGCCGAAGGCGACGCTGACGCAAGCCGTGATGCGGGTCGAAACCGCGCGCGGGCTCACGCCCTACACCTCGACGCAGGAGAATGCGTGGCTGGTGCTGGCGGCGCGGGCGCTGGCCAAGGAAAACCTCTCGATCGAGGTCGACGGCCAGAGCGTCAAGACCGCGCTCTACCGCAGCTACAAGGCGGACACGCTGAGCGGCAAGCCGCTAAAGATCACCAATACCGGCGACGCGCCGGTGCAGGCGGTGATCTCGGTGTCGGGCTCTCCGGTCACGCCGGAGCCGGCTGCATCGAACGGCTTCAAGATCGAGCGCAATTACTTCACGCTCGACGGCAAGCCCGCCGATATCAGCAAGGTCAAGCAGAACGATCGCTTCGCCGTGGTGTTGAAGATTACGGAGGCGAAGCCCGAGTACGGCCACATCATGGTGTCCGACTATCTCCCGGCAGGTCTTGAGATCGACAATCCCAAGCTGGTGTCGTCGGGTGACAGTGGCACCCTGGACTGGATCGAGGACGGCCAGGAGCCGGAAGATACCGAGTTCCGCGACGACCGCTTTACGGCGGCCGTGGATCGCGCCTCGGACTCCAAGGCGGTCTTCACCGTCGCCTATGTCGTGCGCGTGGTCTCGCCCGGCAAATACGTGCTGCCGCAGGCCTATGTCGAGGACATGTACAACCCCTCGCGCTACGGCCGCACTGGCACGGGCACTGTCGAGGTGCGGGCGGCGAAGTGAGTGTTTGGAATGACTGATGCTCCGAACGAGCCAGCAACTCCGCCGTCATGCCCGGGCAAAAGCGCGAAGCGCGTCTTCGCGCGGACGTCCCGGGCATCCACGGACTTTGGTGCCGCGAGTCAGAACGTGGATGGCCGGGACAAGCCCGGCCATGACGGAGTGCGGGGATACGGTGCTCGTATCCTCTCAATAACTGCGTTCACATTCATCCTTGCCATCATCGGCTTCGTCGGCTGGGTCTATTCCCTCGGTCCGCTGCCGCTCGACGAGGCGCGCCGCGTCTCGACCACGGTCGTCGACCGCAATGGAAAGCTGCTGCGCGCCTATGCCATGGCCGACGGGCGCTGGCGGCTGCCGGTCGATGCGAAAGCCAATGTCGATCCAACCTATCTCAAGCTGTTGTTCGCCTATGAGGATCAGCGCTTCTACGCCCATGATGGCATCGATCCGCTGGCGCTGGGCCGCGCCGCGGTGCAGCTCACCACGCGCGGCCACATCGTGTCCGGCGGCTCGACCATCTCGATGCAGCTCGCCCGGCTGATGGAGCCGAGGCGGCAGCGCTCGCTCTACGCAAAACTGCACCAGATCGTGCGCGCGATCGAGCTGGAGCGGACGCTGAGCAAGGACGATATTCTCAACCTCTACCTCGCGCTCGCACCCTATGGCGGCAATCTCGAAGGTATCCGTGCCGCCTCCATCGCCTATCTCGGCAAGGAGCCGAAGCGGCTGTCACTGGCGGAAGCAGCACTTTTGGTCGCGCTGCCGCAATCGCCGGAGACGCGTCGGCTCGACCGCTATCCGGACGCCGCGCGCATCGCCCGCGATCGCGTGCTCGACCGCATGGTCGAGGAACATGTGGTCAGCGCGGACGACGCGAAGCAGGCCCAAGCCGTGCCCGTGCCAAAGCTGCGCAAGCCGATGCCGATCCTGGCGCCGCACGCGTCCGACAGCGCGCTGACAACCGTCAAGGATGCGCCGGTCATCAAGCTGACGCTGGATTCCAATCTCCAGAAAGTGCTCGAGCCCCTGGCGCGCGACCGCGCGATTGCGCTGGGGCCGAACATCTCGGTCGGCATCATCGTGGTCGACAATGAGAGCGGCGACGTGCTCGCACGCGTGGGGTCTGCCGATTATTTCGACGAGAGCCGGGCAGGGCAGGTCGACATGACCCGCGCCATCCGCTCGCCGGGCTCGACGCTGAAACCGTTCATCTACGGGCTCGCCTTCGAGGACGGTTTTGTCCACCCCGACAGCCTGATCGACGACCGTCCGGTCCGCTTCGGCTCCTACGCGCCGGAAAATTTCGACATGACGTTCCAGGGCACGGTGCCGGTGAAGAAGGCGCTGCAGCTGTCGCTGAACGTGCCGGCGATCGTGCTGCTCGACCGCGTCGGCGCGAGCCGGCTGGCCTCGCGGCTGCGGCAGGCCGGCGGCAATCTGGTTTTGCCCAAAGACGAAGCACCGGGGCTCGCGATGGGCCTTGGCGGCGTCGGCGTGACGCTGCAGGATCTCACCCAGCTCTATGCAGGCTTCGCCCGGCTCGGCACCACCAAGCCGCTGCGCGAGGTCATGGCGGCCACGGACGAGCGCGAGCCGCTTCGGCTGCTGGATCAGGTCGCGGCCTGGCAGGTCGGCAACGTGCTTCTCGGAACCCCACCGCCGGAGAACGCCGCCCACAACCGTATCGCCTTCAAGACCGGCACCTCCTATAGCTATCGCGACGCGTGGTCGGTCGGGTTCGACGGCCGCATGACGATCGGCGTCTGGGTCGGCCGGCCCGACGGCGCGCCGGTTCCTGGCTTGATTGGCCGTGTCGCCGCTGCGCCCATCCTGTTCGATGCCTTCGCGCGGACCGGCAAGACGTTGACGCCGCTGCCGAAGCCGCCCAAGGGAACCCTGGTCGCCAGCAACGCGAAGTTGCCGTTGCCGCTGAAACGGTTTCGTCCGGTCGGGGAGCTGGTCCGACCCGGCGGCGAGCAGGCGCTCCACATCCAGTTCCCGCTCAACGGCTCCCGGATCGACGTGGATCGCTCGGGCGGGGCCGAGGCTTCCGCCATGCCGGTGAAGGTCGCCGGCGGGGTGTTGCCGATGACTGTCATGGTCAACGGTACCGCGCTCGGCGAGATCGACGGGCGGCGCCAGCGCCTGATCGATCCGCCCGGCCCGGGCTTTGCACGGCTGACCGTGATCGACGCCGTTGGCGCCGCGGACACAGTTGTCATTCGAATTCAATGACTGTGGCTCAAGCGGTTGTGGCGATGGCGGTTTCAGCGTAAGCGGAACCAATGGCCGAGACCTATCCGACTCCCCGTTTTGGAGCGCCCCGAGAGCCGAAAACGCCTGTGAATCCGGGCAGCCGGCTCGTGCTGATGCTCGACCTTGTCACCGCCAGCCACGCCCGCGCTGTGGCCTTCCTCGTGCTGTGCGCGCTACTGCTCTTCCTGCCCGGCTTCTTCACGATTCCGCCGGTCGACCGCGATGAGGCGCGCTTTGCGCAGGCCACCAAGCAGATGGTCGAGAGCGGCGACTATGTCGACATCCGCTTCCAGGAGGACGTGCGCTACAAGAAGCCGGTCGGCATCTACTGGTTGCAATCCGCCGCGGTCGAAGTCGCGACGGCGCTAAAGCTGCCGAAGGCTGAACTGCGGATCTGGGTCTACCGGCTGCCGTCGTTGTTGGGGGCGATCGGCGCCGTGCTGATGACCTATTGGGCGGCGCTTGGCTTCGTGACGCGGCGCGCCGCGGTCCTTGCCGGGCTTCTGATGTGCTCCTCCGTGCTGCTCGGCGTCGAGGCGCGGCTCGCCAAGACCGACGCGATGCTGTTGTTCTGCGTGGTCGCCGCAATGGGCGCGATGGCACGCGCCTATCTGTCCTGGCAGCGCGCCGAGGACGAAACCCATCCGCCCTGGAGCTGGCCTGCGATCTTCTGGACCGCGCTCGCCGTCGGCATCCTGATCAAGGGCCCGCTGATCCTGATGTTCGCGGGCCTGACGATCGTTGCACTCGCGATCCAGGACCGCGATTCCTCCTGGCTGTGGAAGCTGCGTCCGCTCTGGGGCCTGATGTGGCTGCTGGTGCTGGTGCTGCCCTGGTTCATCGCGATCTTCTGGCGCGCGGGCGATGCCTTCTTCGCCGACTCCGTCGGCGGCGACATGCTGAGCAAGATCGGCGCGCAGGAATCCCATGGCGCGCCGCCCGGACTGTACCTGGCGCTGTTCTGGATCACCTTCTGGCCGGGCGCGCCGCTCGCGGCGATGGCGGCGCCTGCGGTGTGGCGGGCGCGGCGCGAGCCCGGCGCGCAGTTCCTGCTGGCCTGGCTGATCCCGTCCTGGATCGTGTTCGAGGCGGTGCTGACCAAGCTGCCGCATTACGTGCTGCCGCTCTATCCCGCGATTGCGATCCTCACCGCCGGCGCGCTGGAGCGGAATGTGCTGTCGCGCTCCTGGCTGGCGCGCGGCTCGGCCTGGTGGTTCGCGATCCCCGCAGGCGGCTCGATCATCGCGGTCGTCGGCGCCGTCATGCTGACGCGGCAGCCGGCCTTCGTGGCCTGGCCGTTCATCGCGGCCTCGCTGATCTTCGGCCTGTTCGCCTGGTGGCTCTTCGACAGCAACCGCGCCGAACGCTCGGTGCTCAACGCGCTGGTCGCGGCGCTGATGCTGGCGGTCGTGGTCTACGGCATCGTGCTGCCGTCGCTGACGCCGCTATTTCCGAGCATCGAGGTCGCGCGCGCGCTGCGTAACGTCACCTGTGTCGGGCCGAAGGCGGCGTCGGCCGGCTATCATGAGCCGAGCCTCGTGTTTCTGACCGGCACCCAGACGCTACTGACCGACGGATCGGGAGCCGCCGATTTCCTCAGGCAGGGAAGCTGCCGGTTTGCGCTGATCGAGCAGCGCTCGGAGCGCAGCTTCGTCCAGCGCGCCGAGGCGATCGGGCTGCGCTACAAGGTTGGGGCGCGCATCGACGGCTATAATTTCTCACAGGGACGCGCGATCTCGATCTCGATCTTCCGCTCCGAGGGCACCGAGTAGGATGCCGGCCTCAACCGATATTGCGCCGCGCGCGAGCTACCCCGCGCAATTGCTCGCGATCTTTGGCGGTGCGTTGGCTCAGCTCGTGCGCACGCCATCGCATTCGCGCCGCGCCGAGGCCGCGCGAAAGCTGGCGCGGCATTCGCTGTGGCTCAGTGCGGCGGGCGCCGCTCTGATTATCGTGCTGATGGTCGCGTTCGACGGGACCGAGATCCAGCTGATGCCGGCGCGCGGCACGCCGGCGCTCTGGCCGATCCGCATCCTCACCGATTTCGGCCAGGACGAGTATGTGCTCTCGGTGCTGGGAGTTGCGCTGGTTGTCGTGGCGCTCGTTGCGGCGGGGCTCCACGGCGCCCGCCGCGTACTGCTATTGGGCTTGGGCACGCGGCTCCAATTCTTGTTTCTGTCTGTTGCCCTGTCGGTGTTCGCCGGAGAGATCCTGAAATATCTAATCGGTCGGGGCCGGCCCTTCGTCGGCGGCAAGGCCGATCCGTTCAACTTCATCCCGTTCGAGGGAACGGGAGCCTATGCGAGCCTGCCGTCAGGCCATGCAATCACGGCGTTCGCGCTCGCCTTTGCGGTCTCAGCGCTATGGCCGCGTCTGCGCGTGTTCATGTTCACCTACGCGGTCGTGATCATCCTGACGCGGCTGGTGCTGCTGGCGCATCACCCGAGCGACGTCACGGCCGGTGCGCTGGTCGGCATGATCGGCGCCATGGCTGTCCGTTACTGGTTTGCGGCGCGCCGCCTCGCTTTTGCCATCCGGGCCGACGGCACCATCGTGCCGCTGCCGGGACCGCTTCCCGGGCGCCTCAAAAGGGTTGCCCGCGGGGCATCCGCCCCATAAAAGCGGCTGCTTCCCGGGGCTGCCGGTTCCCCCCGGAGGCAGGCCAATTCCAACCACGAGCTTCGATTTGTCGTCGTCCCAGCCTTCGGTTTCCATCGTCGTCCCCGTGCGCAACGAAGCCGACAACATTGCGCCCTTGATCGAGGAGATCACGGCCGCGCTCGATGCCCGCTGGGCCTATGAGATCATCTATGTCAACGACGGCTCGACCGATGCGACCGGCGAGCGGCTCGCGGCGATCATGGCGCAGCGGGACAATCTACGGCAGTTGCGTCATGCCAAATCGGGCGGCCAGTCGGCGGCGGTGCGCAGCGGCGTGCGCGCGGCCCGTGGCGCGATCGTGGCGACGCTCGATGGCGACGGCCAGAACAATCCCGTCTTCCTGCCGGATCTGATTGCCGCGGTCGAGAACGGCGCAAATGTCGGGCTTGCCGCGGGACAGCGCGTCGGGCGCAAAGACACCGGCTTCAAGAAATTCCAGTCGCGCGTAGCAAACGGCATCCGCAACGGCATCCTGAAGGACGGCACGCGCGACACCGGTTGCGGGCTGAAGGCATTCCGGCGCGAGGTGTTCTTGATGATGCCCTATTTCGACGGGCTGCATCGGTTTCTGCCCGCGCTGGTCCGCCGCGAAGGTTTTGACATTGCCTATGTCGACGTGATCGACCGGCCGCGCCATTCCGGAGTGTCCAATTACGGCTTCTTCGACCGGCTGTGGATCGGGATCATGGATCTCGCCGGCGTGTGGTGGCTGATCCGCCGCAAGAAGCCGGCGCCAGAAGTGACTGAGGTGAAGGCATGATCATCCAATACGGCCAGGCGCTGAACAACTATCTCTACGACGTCTTCGTCGCCAAGTTCGATTTCTGGCTCGCCTTCGGCCTGGTCGCGCAACTGTTTTTCACCGCGCGCTTCCTGGTGCAGTGGATTGCGAGCGAGCGCGCCGGCAACAGCGTGGTGCCGATGGCGTTCTGGTTCTGCTCGATGGGCGGCGGGTTGATGACGCTGGTCTACGGCGTCGTCAAGCGCGAACCCGTCATCATTCTCGGACAGGCGCTGGCAACGATCATCTATGTCCGCAACATCATGCTGATCATCAGGAACCGCGGCCGGACGTCGAAGACGCTGGACCGCTGATCCGGGACCAGGCCGCAAACCTCCCAAAAGCTGTTCGGAACCGATCCAAAACGGCGCTTGCTATTTCAAGACCGATCGGTTCATATATGGGCTATGCGCCACCAATCCCCAGTGCAGTCGCCGCGTGGGCGGCCCCGAGGTTTCGACATCGAGACCGCAGTCGAGCGTGCGATGGATGTGTTCTGGTCGCGCGGCTATCACGGCACGGCGCTGCCTGACCTGCTGCGGGCTACAAAACTCTCGCGCGGCAGCCTCTACGCCGCCTTTGGCGACAAGCATTCGCTCTTCCTGCGGGCGCTCGATCGCTACATTGCCGATGCCCTGGCGCGGATGGAGTTCGAATTCGACCCGCGCAAGGATCCGATTGACGGCCTCAAGGCCTACCTGGCCGGTTACGTCGAGCGCACCAGCGGGGGCAACGGGCGGCGCGGTTGCCTGCTGGTGGCTACCGCCATGGAGCTGGCGGGTCAGGATGCCGAAGTTGGCCGGCGCGTCGCGGGCTTCTTTAAGACGATGGAGGGCAGGGTGGCGGATGTACTTTCCGGTGCGAAGGCGGCGCGCAAGCTAGCAGACGGCGTTGAGCCTTCAAGCGCCGCCCGGATTCTCATCTGCTTCCTTTGGGGGCTACGAGTGGTCGCCAAAACGGCACCGACACGAAACACGTCGCAAGCCACCGTTGACGCTCTTCTCGACCGTTTCATTAGGTAACAACCCATGGGCGTCTCCGCTATTGGCGCGTCGATATTTGGACTGATCGGTCTTGAAAGGAAAGGTGCCATGTCTGCCATCCAGATAGTCTGCGCGGTGGCCGTTCCCTTGCTCTGGGGTTATCAGTTCGTGGCCATCAAGGTGGGGGTTACGGAGTTTCCGCCGCTCTTCTTCCTCGCGATACGCTTTCTGGCCATCGCGTTGCTGCTTGTTCCCTTTGTCAAAAGCCCCACGCGGCAACAGTTCGGCCCTATCGCAGCTATTTCGTTTTTCCTTGGTGGACTGAACTTCGGGCTCTTCTATGTTGGCCTTGGGCTCGGCTCGGGAAGCATGTCGGCCGTTGCATATCAACTCGCGCCGCCTTTCACCGTCCTGCTGGCCTGGCCGCTGCTCGCGGAGCGGCCGTCTCTAACTACGTCCGCCGGAGTGGTGCTTGCTTTCGTCGGCGTGGTCGTGTTGGTGGCGGGGCCTGGCCTGTCCGCAAACGCACTGCCGCTGCTGCTTGTGGTCGGGGCAGCCTTCGCGTTCGCGGTGTCCAACGTCTTGACGAAGCGCTACGGCCCTTTTGATCCCCTGATGTTGATGGGGTGGGCGTCGCTGCTCACGGTGCCGCAGGTCATGTTGATGTCGTTGCTCCTCGAGCATGGACAGCTGGCGAGCCTTGTCACGGCGGATGGACGTGGCTGGCTGGCGCTCGCCTACACGATCTTCATCGGCGGCATTGTCGGGTTCAGCCTGTGGTTCTGGCTGATTGGGCGTTGCTCGATGGGGCGCGTCGCACCGTTTGGCCTGCTGCTTCCGGTGTTTGCGCTGATCTCGAGCGTCCTGTTCCTGGGTGAGCGCATAACGCCCAAGCTGATCGTCGGCGGGCTGCTCGCGATCTCCGGCGTCGCCATCACGCAAGTCAAGCCGCGCGTCGCGTCGCAGCCCTAGCGCGGCAGCGCCGTGGCGCCCGAGGCGGGCAGGGCGTTCGTCTCCGCCGCCTCGGTCCGGCGATAGGGCTCGCCGGCCGCATCCAGCACGGGATAGGCGACCGAGCAGATATGCGAGTGGATGCGGCGCAGATCGCGCAGCACGTCCAGGTGCAGCGACGTGGTCTCGATGGTCTCGGGGCGGCCCTCGCGCAGGCGGTCGAGATGGCGTTCGACGGCGGCGAGCTCGGTGTTCTTCAGCGCAGTCTTTTCCACCAGCAGCTTGCGGGCCTCGTTGGCATCGCCCGACATGAAGACGCCGAAGGCGATCCGCAACGACTCCATCGTGCGCTTGTGGAACGCGGCGAGTTCGTCTGCGCCCTCAGCCGAGAACTGGAAGCGCCGCTTGATCTTCTTGGTCGCGAGCTCGCTCAAATTCTTGTCGATGATATCGCCGATATGCTCGAGGTTGATGGCGAAGGAGATGATCTCCATCGCGCGCCTTCCCTCGCTCTCGTCGAGGCTGCCGCGGGTCAGCTTGGTGACATAGAGCTTGATGGCCTCGTCGAGACTGTCGACCACATTGTCCGTCTTCGAGACCTGGTCGACCAGCGAGCGGTCGCCGGTCATCATCGCGGCCATCACCTTGCGCAGCATGACCTCGACCAGATCGCCCATGCGCAGCGTCTCGCGGGCAGCGTCCGCAAGCGCGAGCGAGGGCGTCTCCAGCGCCGTCTCGTCGAGATAGCGGGGGCGGGCCGGGTCCGTTTCCTGCACGCGATCCGGCAGAAGCTTCGTCAGCAGGCGCGACATGGTGTCGAGCAGGCCGATGAAGATGACGGCCGTGCCGACGTTGAAGGCGATGTGGAAGGCCGCAATCATCTTGGCGAGATCGGGCTGCCAGGCGTGCATGTGGCCGGCGATCGTGCCCAGGAACGGCAGGACCAGCGCAATGCCGACGATGCGATTGACGAGATTGCCGACCGGCAGGCGATAGCTCGCGGGATCGTCGCGTTTTGCGCCTTCAAACACGGGGTTGACGGCGCTGCCGAGATTGGCCCCGAGCACGAGCGCCAGCCCCGCATCGGGCGTGATGAACTGCGAATAGGCCAGCGACATGATCAGCAGCACGCTGGCGACGCTTGAATGCACGGCCCAGGTCAGAAGCGCGGCGACGATGATGCACAGAACCGGATCGCCAGTGATCGCCGACATCACGACGCGCACGCCAGGCGCGTTCTCCGCCGGCGCCAGCGTGTCGAGCAGGATGTGCAGCGACAACAGCATCAATCCAAGGCCGATCGCGATACGGCCGATATCCTTGATCCGCGAGCGCGGGCCGGAGCGGAAGGCGACGAGGCCGAGAACGAACAGTACGGGAGCTACGGCCGCGATATTGAACGACAGCGCCTGCACGATCAGCGTCGTGCCGACATTGGCCCCCAGCATGATGGCGAGCGCGGCGACGAGGCTGAGCAAACCCTCGGCGGCAAAGGAGCTGGTAAGGAGTGCGGTCGCCGTGCTGCTCTGAAGTAGCGCGGTGAGGCCCAGGCCCGCAGCGAGCGCGCTGAAGCGGTTGCCGAGTGCCTTGCCGAGCAGGCGTCGCAGGTCGGGGCCAAAGGCGCGCAGGATGCCGCTCTGGACCATATGGAGGCCCCACAGCAACAGCGCTACGCCGCCCATCAGATCGAGCAGTACCAACGTTCCCATGCTCCGTGTCCGGATTGGAGTCGAAGGGGCAGGCTAACGCCAAACGCCAGCGGATCAAACCCCTTGTTGGCGCGTCGGCGTTAACGCATTCGGTGCTTGCACGTTCCCGCGGCGTGTCTTGGCGCGTCCGCAGGCGCAATGCCTTGTGAGCAGGCTCACATTGCCGCTTCGAGGGCCGCAAAGCCGCGATCGAGATCGGCCTTGAGATCGTCGGTGCTCTCGAGCCCGATATGGAGTCGCAGCGTCGGGCCACCGGGCGCCCACGTCGTGGCGGTGCGGTAGTCGCTGCAATCGAAGGGAATCGCGAGGCTCTCGAAGCCGCCCCACGAAAAACCCATGCCGAACAGCTTGAGCGTGTTGAGCATGGTGTCGACGGCCTTCTGCGGCACGGGCTTCAGCACGATGCTGAACAGGCCGGAGGCGCCGGTGAAGTCGCGCTTCCAGATGGCGTGGCCCGGATCGGTCTCGAGGCCCGGATGCAGGACGCGCGCGACCTCGGGCCGGCTGGCCAGCCAGTGCGCCATGTCGAGACCGGAGCGGTGATGCTGCGCGAGGCGGACCGACAGCGTACGCAGGCCGCGCAGCGCCAGGAAAACGTCGTCGGGGCCGGCGCAGACGCCGAGCAGGCGGATGCCTTCCGCGATCTGCGGCCAGGTCTTGGCGTTGGCCGAGATGGTGCCGAACATGATATCGGAATGGCCGCCGATATATTTGGTGGCAGCCATCATGCTGATGTCGACGCCCTGCTCGAGTGAGCGGTGATAGAGCGGCGTGGCCCAGGTGTTATCGTCGATGACGAGCGCGTCGCGCGCATGCGCAATTTGAGCGATGGCGCGGATATCAGGCATCTCGAACGATTGCGAGCCCGGCGCCTCGACCAGCACCGCGCGGGTGTTGGGCTTGAACAGCTTCTCGATGCCGGCGCCGATCAGCGGATCGAAATAGGTGGTCTCGATGCCTAGGCGGGCGAGCATGCCGTTGCAGAAATTGCGCGTGGGACGATAGACATTGTCGCAGACCAGCAGATGGTCGCCGGTCTTCAAGACCGAGAGCAGGGTGGTCGAGATCGCCGACAGGCCCGACGGCACGATGCCGACGCCAGCGCATTGTGTCCCCTCCAACGCCATCAGCGTGTCCTGGAACGCCCGGGTCGTCGGACTGCCGTGACGACCATAGGTGAACTCGCCGCGATGGGCGTGCAGGTCCTCGGCGGTCGGATAGAGCACGGTCGAGCCGTGGAACACCGGCGGATTGACGAACCCCTTCTGCGCCTTGGTGTCGCGGCCGGAGGTGACCAGCCGGGTTTCGGCGTGCTGCTGTGCGGGGTGCGAGGAATCCATGCGTCTGCTTTCAAAAAGCGTTTCCGCCGGGCGCGGATCGCGCGGTCGGGGCGGCCTGGGGGCCACCGACGTTAATAACAGAACACAGAAGAGTCCCGTCAACCCCTTGACCCGGCTCGCCAGTCGTTCTGTGATGCGCGGGTGCTATTCAGTCGCCGCATGTTGAGGGGCCTGCCGCGACCTTCGATCCATCGTCTGACCGGACCTTGCGCCACGGCCTCAAGTGCGGGCGCCTGCGACGAGGATTAAGGTATGGCCTCCCGGGATGGGCGAGTGTTCGGCAAGGTTTTCCAGCATGACTCTTGCAAGGCTACCCTTTTTGTAGGGAAAGTCTTGGCAGAGACACCGTTCCCGACCTTGAGATGACTTTGAAAGGCTTGAAGCCCATGAAACGCGTGACCCTGGCTTTCTCTCTTGCTCTCGCCGTCGGCCTCTCTGCCCAGGCCGCCGACGCACAAACGCTCAAGACCATCAAGGACCGGGGCACGCTGTCCTGCGGCGTCAGCCAGGGCCTGCCGGGCTTCTCCTCGCCCGATGACAAGGGCAACTGGACCGGGCTCGACGTCGACGTCTGCCGCGCCATCGCGGCCGCGATCTTCAACGATCCGACTAAAATCACATTCGTGCCGACCTCCGCCAAGGACCGCTTTACCGCGCTGCAGTCCGGCCAGATCGACGTGCTCTCGCGCAACACCACCTGGACCATCTCCCGCGATACCTCGCTCGGCGCCAACTTCACCGGCGTGACCTACTATGACGGGCAGGGCTTCATGGTGAAGAAGTCGCTCAAGGTGAATTCGGCGCTGGAGCTGAACAGCGCCTCGGTCTGCGTGCAGACCGGCACCACCACCGAGCAGAACCTCGCCGATTATTTCAAGGCCAACAACATGAAGTACGAGGTGATCGCGTTCGGCACCAACGACGAGACCGTCAAGGCCTATGAGGCCGGGCGCTGCGACGTCTTCACCACCGACCAGTCCGGCCTCTACTCCAACCGTCTGAAGCTCGCCAATCCCAACGACCACATGGTTCTCCCCGAGATCATCTCGAAGGAGCCGCTCGGACCGATGGTGCGCCACGGTGACGACCAGTGGTTCGACATCGTGAAATGGACGCTGTTCGCCATGATCACCGCCGAGGAGCTCGGCGTGACCTCGAAGAACGTCGACGAGAAAGCCAAGATGGAGAATCCGGAGCTGAAACGCGTGCTCGGCACCGACGGCAATTTCGGCGAACAGCTCGGCCTGACCAAGGATTGGGTGATCCGGATCGTGAAGGCCGTCGGCAATTACGGCGAGGTGTTCGATCGCAACGTCGGCGCGGGCTCGCCGCTCGCGATCAACCGCGGTCTCAACAATCTCTGGAACAAGGGTGGTCTTCAGTACGCGCCGCCGATCCGCTGATCCAGCCCGATCAGCCGGCACATGGCAATGAGCACCGAAGCTCGTAAACCGCCGCTCCAGATCGCGCTGAAGATCAGGCGGCTTCTGGGTGGCAAGGCAGGCTGGAACGGCGTCGCCGTCCAGTTTGCCTTCGCGGCGGTGCTGGGCTGGATCGCCTACGAGATCATCTCGAATGCCCGCGCCAATCTCGAAAACCAGCACATTGCCGCCGGCTTCGGCTTCCTCGCGAACAACGCCGGCTTCGACGTCAACCAGACCCTGATTTCCTATACCGGCTCTGACACGTTCCTGCGGGTGTTCGTGGTCGGGCTGTTGAACACGCTCGTGGTCTCTGCGGTGGGCATCGTGTTCGCTACAGTGATCGGCTTCATCGTCGCGTTGTGCCGGCTGTCGCCGAACTGGCTGGTGTCGCGTATCGGCGAGATCTATGTCGAGCTCATCCGCAACCAGCCGCTCCTGTTCCAGATCCTGTTCTGGTACCTGGCGGTGCTCGCGGCGCTGCCCAATCCGCGACAGAGCATCTCGCTGCTCGGCATCGCCTTTATCAGCAATCGCGGTCTCGTCATTCCACAGCCGATCGGCCAGGCCGGTCTGGAGCCGTTCCTGGCGGCGCTGGCATTCGGCGTCGTCGCCGCGCTGGGCTTGCGCATCCATGCGCGGCGGGCATTGTTCTTGCGCGGACAGATGATCCACATCTGGCCTTATGTGCTGGGCCTCGTCATCGGGCTGCCGCTTGTCACCATGCTGGTGTTTGGTCTGCCCATCACCGTCCAGCTGCCGCAGCTCAAGGGGTTCAATTTCGCCGGCGGCGCGCGCGTCATTCCGGAATTCGTGGCGCTGGCGCTGGCGCTGTCGACCTATACCGCGGCCTTTATTGCGGAGATCGTGCGCGCCGGCATCCAGTCAGTCCACAAGGGGCAGATGGAGGCGGGATCCTCGCTGGGCCTGAGTCGCGGCACCACGCTGCGGTTGATCGTGGTGCCGCAGGCGATGCGCGTGATCGTGCCGCCCCTGACCAACCAGTATCTCAACCTTACCAAGAATTCCTCGCTCGCGGTCGCGATCGGCTATCCCGACCTCGTGTCGGTATGGGCCGGCACGTCGCTGAGCCAGACCGGGCAGGCAATCGAGATCATCACGATGACGATGGGCGTCTACCTCCTGATCTCGCTCGTCACCAGCGGCGTGATGAGCATCTACGGCTGGCGCCTGAACCGGAGCCTCGGCGCATGACCGACATCATGGCGTCATCCTTCGTCCGTCGGGACCTCGTCGCCGAGCGTCCCGCGCCGGTCAAGACCACCGGCTTTGTCGGCCTGCTGCGCACCCGCCTGTTCAATTCGCCGACCAATATCCTGCTCACGATCGTCAGCGCCTTGCTGCTCTGGTTCACCATCATTCCGTCCATCAGGTTCCTGATCGTCGATGCGGTCTGGAGCGGCAACGACCGCGGCGCCTGCCTCGCCGAGAACGCCGGATTTACCGTCGGCGCCTGCTGGCCCTACATTCAGGCCAAGCTGCCGCAGTTGATCTATGGTTTCTATCCCGAGGCCGAGCGCTGGCGCGTCAATCTCGCGCTGATCCTGGCGGCTGCACTGCTCCTGCCGCTGCTGATTCCACGCCTGCCTGCCAAGGGCCTCAACGCCAGCCTGTTCTTCTTCGCCTTTCCGGTCGTCGCGTTCTTCCTCCTGCATGGCGGCGGCATCAGCGGCTTCGGCTTGAGCTGGACCGCCGGCCTGCTGGAACTGTTCGACGACAGCATCGTTAGCGCCGGGCACGTGCTGCTCGGCCTGAGCAAGACATCGGCCATCGCGCCGCTGCTGTGGGTTGTCGGCAATCTCATCGTGCTGGTCGGCATTGCGATCCGTTGGCTGATCTACCCGCTGACCTGGCTGCGCGACCAGCTCCAGGGGACGGGCCAGTCGGTCTGGGTCGATTTTGCCATCACGACGGCGTTCGTCTCGCTGATCGCCTTTGTCCTCGGCGGCGGCATTCGCACGGGGTGGCGCGCGCTCGCGTCGAGCATCGCCACCTTCGTCGCCATCGCGATGGTTATTATGCTGATGGGGCTCGACCACGGCGGCTTGCCGATCGTCGCGACTAATCTCTGGGGCGGGCTGCTGGTGACACTGGTGGTCTCCGTGACAGGCATCGTCACCTCTCTGCCGATCGGCATTGCGCTGGCGCTCGGCCGGCGCGCCTCAATCCCCCTGATCCGGATCTTCTCGATCGCCTTCATCGAGTTCTGGCGCGGCGTGCCGCTGATTACCGTGCTGTTCTTCGCCACCTACATGCTGCCGTTGTTCCTGCCGGGCAATTTCACTGTCGACGGCCTGGTGCGCGCGCTGATCGGCATCGCGCTGTTCACCGGCGCCTACCAGGCCGAGAACGTCCGTGGCGGCCTCGCCGCGATCCCGCGCGGGCAGAACGAGGCGGCGGCGGCGCTGGGGCTGTCCTGGTGGAAGACGACCTCGCTGATCGTGCTGCCGCAGGCGCTCCGCCACGTCATTCCGAACCTCGTCAACAGCTTCATCTCGCTGTTCAAGGACACCTCGCTGGTCTCGATCGTGGCGCTGTTTGACTTGCTGGGCTCGCTCCGGGCTTCGTTCTCGGATCCGAAATGGTCGACGCCGTCGACCGCGTTCACCGGCTTTGCCTTCGCCGGTATCATCTACTTCATCTTCTGCTTTGGAATGTCGCGCTACTCGCTCTTCGTCGAGCGCCGCCTCAACATCCACCGCCGCAACTGATCGAGGTCATCATGTCCGCTGATCCCATCGTCAACATTTCCGGCCTCAACAAATGGTACGGCGAGTTTCATGTGCTGCGCGACATCGACCTCGAGGTCAACAAGGGCGAGCGCATCGTGATCTGCGGGCCCTCGGGCTCGGGCAAATCGACGCTGATCCGCTGCATCAATGCGCTCGAGGAATTCCAGGAGGGCAAGATCGTCGTCGACGGCATCGAGCTCGGGCCGAACCTCAAGCATGTCGACGCGGTGCGCCGCGAAGTCGGCATGGTGTTCCAGAGCTTTAATCTGTTTCCGCATCTGACGGTGCTGGACAATTGCACGCTGGCGCCGATCTGGGTGCGCAACATCCCAAAGAAGGACGCCGAGGAAACCGCGATGAAATTCCTGGAGCGGGTCAAGATCCCGCACCAGGCCAGCAAGTTCCCCGGCCAGATGTCAGGTGGCCAGCAGCAGCGCGTCGCGATCGCGCGCGCCCTGACCATGAACCCGAAGGTGATGCTGTTCGACGAGCCGACCTCGGCGCTCGATCCCGAAATGGTCAAGGAGGTCCTCGACACCATGGTCGACCTGGCGAAGGAGGGCATGACCATGCTGGTCGTGACCCACGAAATGGGCTTTGCCCGTGAGGTCGCCAACCGCGTAGTGTTCATGGACGCCGGCCAGATCATCGAGGCCAACACGCCGAACGAATTCTTCGCCACCCCGCAGCATGCCCGCACAAAACTGTTCCTGAGCCAGATCCTGCGCTGATTCCCGCGACATCCCGGAGGGGCCGCCGATCGGCCGGCAAGGTTTGATCTCGTAGGGTGGGCAAAGGCGCTCTTGCGCCGTGCCCACCATCTCTCCGCGATCGCCAGCGGAATGGTGGGCACGCTGCGCTTTGCCCACCCTACCGCACCGCCGCACGACCGCGCCGAAGCGTAAACTTTTACGCAATTTCATCGCCAGCTAAAAACCATAACACCTTTCGACACCCCGGCGCTTCACGCGTTCGAAAGCTCTTTCTGCGCATAAGGCGCCAAAAGGGGTGTGTCACATGCTCGGCTTCGTGTTCGGCCTCAATGCCCGCCTTGGGCGCCTGCATTTCTTTCTGGCCACGGTCGTGCTGGCGATCGTGATGACCGCGATCTGTTTTGCGATCGCAATGGCCGCGTTGCGCACGACATCACCGAGCATGGTCCATCCCGAAGATCTCACCCGAAACTGGGCCATCATTGCGGCGGTGGTGTTCTTCGGCGTTGTGACCTTCACGCTGCAATCGATGCGCATCCGCGACATCGGCTGGGATCCGGTCTGCGTGATCCCGGCCTGGATCGCGCTCATGATCGTGGATCATGTGGCGGCAGGCCGGTTTTCGGCCTGGGCGATCGGCCAGGAGCATCAGGGCACGATGCTCGGCGGGCTGGTCAATCTCGCTCTGCTGCTGGCGCTCACCTTCTGGCCGGGCGCCGACAACGAGGGCTCTTACACCAACCCCTTCGAGCCGCCCGCGCGCGCAGCCGGCAAGCCGTCGACATCGGACCAGCGCCTTGCGCGCGTGTCGCAAGGCACGGCGCGCCCAACTTGGAGCTGAGAGCCTGGAGCTAGACGAACGGCAGCTTGACGTTGCTGCGCTTCTCCAGCCATTCCGGCACCGGCAGGTTCTTGGCGCGCATGAAGTCGGCGTTGAACAGCTTTGACTGATAGCGGCTGCCGGAATCGCAGAGAATGGTGACGATGGTCTTGCCGGGTCCGAGCTGCTTGGCGAGCCTCATCGCGCCGACGATGTTGATGCCGGTGGACCCGCCGAGGCAGAGGCCTTCGTGCTGGAGCAGCTCGTAGATCACCGTGACCGCTTCGGCATCGGGAATGAGATAGGCGTCATCGACCTTGGCGCTCTCGACGATCGCGGTTTTCCGGCCGAGCCCGATGCCTTCCGTGATGGAGTCGCCTGGCGTTGCCTTGGCTTCGCCGGTCCTGAAGTATTCAAACATGCCGGCGCCGTGCGGATCGGCGCAGGCGATCCGGATGTCCTTGTTCTTCTCTTTCAGGTAGCGGCTGACGCCGGCGAGCGTGCCGCCGCTGCCGACCGAGCAGACGAAGCCGTCAACCTTGCCGCTGGTCTGCTCCCAGATCTCGGGGCCGGTCGAGTCGTAATGCGCTTTGGCGTTGTCGAGGTTGTTCCACTGGTCGGCGAACAACACGCCGTTCGGCTCGGTCTTGCGCAGCTCGTCGGCAAGGCGGCGGCCGACATGCTGGTAGTTGTTCGGATTGGAATAGGGCAGTGCCGGCGATTCCAAGAGCTCGGCGCCGCACAGCTTCAGAAAATCCTTCTTCTCCTGGCTCTGCGTCTCCGGGATCACGATCAGCGTGCGATAGCCGCGCGCGCTCGCGACCACCGCGAGCCCGATGCCGGTGTTGCCGGCGGTCGCTTCCACCACGAGGCCGCCCGGCTTCAGCTCGCCGCGCTTCTCCGCTTCCTGGATCATCCATTTGCCGGCGCGGTCCTTGACGGACTGGCCGGGGTTCATGAACTCGGCCTTGCCGAGAATGGTGCAGCCGGTCAGCTCGGAGACGCGCTCGAGCTTGATGAGTGGGGTGTTGCCGATGGCTTCGACAACGTCGTTTTTGATGGTCATGTCAGGCAATTACCGGCTGGATGCGTGAAGTCATCGAGACCCTAAAGTAGGGCTGCCGGCCTTACAAGCGAGCCTTGCAAGGCGGGCCGGCAAACTCTTATTGCTGCTTTGCGAAGATGACCTGCCGGACGTCGATATTGCCGGACAGGAATCCGGCCTCGCAATAGGCGAGGTAGTACTCCCACAGCCGCCGGAACCGGTCGTCAAAGCCGAGCGGCACCAAGCCCGGCCAGGCCGCGCGAAAATTATTTCGCCAGGTGGCAAGCGTCTTGGCATAATCTTGCCCGAAGATGCGCTCGCCGATGACAGGGACGTTGAATCGGTCGCCGAGCGACTTCAGCACCGCGGGCGAGGGCAGCATGCCGCCGGGAAAGACGTAGCGCTGGATGAAGTCGACCTCGCGCCGGTAGCCCTGGAAGAGCCGGTCCTGGATCGTGATGGCCTGGATGCCGGCAAGCCCGCCCGGCAGCAGCCGGTCGCGCAGCTGGGCGAAATAGCGCGGCCAGAACCGCTCGCCGACAGCCTCGATCATCTCGATCGATGCGATCCGGTCGTAGCGATCCCGCTCGTCGCGATAATCCTGCAGTCGGATATCGACCTTCTCGGCGAGGCCCGCCTCGTGGATGCGCTTGCGCGCGAAGTCGCGCTGCTCGGTCGAGATGGTGAGGCCAACGACGCGTGCACCAAAAGTCTTGGCGGCGAATTCGGCGAAGCCGCCCCAGCCGCAGCCGATCTCGAGCAGCTTCTGGCCCGGCTTCAGGTCGAGCGCCTCGGCGAGACGGCGATATTTGTTGGTCTGCGCGGCCGCGAGGTTTGTGCTCGAGCCCTCGAACAGCGCCGACGAATAGGTCATGCTCGGATCGAGCCACGCCGAATAGAACGCATTGCCGATGTCGTAATGGGCGTGGATGTTGCGCCGGGCCTGGCGACGGGTGTTGCGGTTGAACCAGTGCTGCACCGTCTGCACGAACCGCATCAGCGGCTTGTCGCGCAGCATGGCCTGGATCAGATCGTGGTTGACGCAGAACAGGTAGAGAAATTGCGTCAGGTCCGGCGTATCCCAATCACCGCCGAGATAGGCTTCCGCGATGCCGATATCGCCGCCATTGATCAGGCGCGCGGCAAAGCTGTAATTGTGCAGGCGCATCGCGGCCTTCGGTCCCGGCTCCTGTCCGCCCATCCGGATCAAGCGCCCGTCGGGCAGGGTGACGTCAAGCGTTCCGCGCCTGAGCCGGGAGCCGAAGGCAACCGCAAGTCGGACGATGCGTGGCAGATCGGCGAGCGTTGTCTCCACAGTCTCGGGCGTCACCGAGATGGCATTCGACATCGGAAAATCCATCAATTGAACGGATATTGTCCGACAGCAAGCCGGCCGCGCCCAACTCACCATGTCGCCAGACCCGAGCGCGCCCTGCATGCGGTCAGCGACTGGTAATATAGCTGTGCGATTTGCCAGCCGCCAAGATGGTTTCGCCGCGGACGACCGCGATGCGCATGTCTGAAAGTGTCCTGCCTTGTGTGAAACAAGCTACGGTCCGTTGCGGCGCAGGTTTCAGTGGAGCAAAGGCCGCCTTTGCTGGTCTCGCGGCCAGTGTGGCCGCAATATCACATGAAATCTTGGTAAGCTTGAACGCGCTTCGGAATGACGCGACAAATCAAAAAGCCGCTGCGAGACAGTGGTTTTTTGTATTTTCGTCGTCCAGACGCCGGGGGCGATCAGGTGTGCTTTTCGCAGGTGCGGGACTGTCCCGCAGTTCCGCGCCCGGCTAGGATGAATCTCAGGTCCCGCAGAAAGCATCACGCCGTGAACGAGTTACAGAAAGGCCTCCGGCCGTCCGTCCGCGAATCGGCTAATCCGGCCGCGCGGTGGCGGTGTGATCTGCCCGGCAGGGGGTGGATGTGACACAGCGGGTTCCGGCCGTCGCCAAGGGGCACTTCCTCGAGCTTGCGTCCCGAACGCTGCGTACGTTCGCCGTGGTCTGCCTGGCGTCGAGCTCGGGCGCCTGTGTGCTGACCCAGGACCTTCCAGATCCCGCGCTCGATGTCCCCACGCAATACAAGTACGCCGGGAAGGCGGACGCGCCGCCGACGCTGGATTGGTGGCGCGGCTTCCGCTCGACTGAACTGACGCAGTTGATGGAGGAGGCGCAGACCGTCAACCTCGACATCGCCGCCGCGGTCTCGCGGATTGTCGAAGCTGACGCCCAGGCGCGCCAGGCGGGCGCAGCGCTGTTGCCGAGCCTGTCGGGAGGCGGTTCGGAGACCTATTCGCGCACATCCGGCTCGAGCGCATCGGGCCTGACCAATGGCGGCCGTGAGGTTGTCAACTACTCCGCGTCGCTGAGCGCCAGCTACCAGCTCGATTTCTGGGGCCAGAACCGCGACGCGCTGCAGACGGCGGAGGAGACCGCCAATGCCAGCCGGTTCGACCGCGACACCGTCGCGCTGACGACGCTCGCAGCCGTCGCCAATGCCTATTTCCAGGTGCTGTCCTCGCAGGACCGCCTGCGCACCGCCCAGCGCAATATTGCGAGCGCGCAGCGCATCCTCGATGCCATCCGCGAGCGCCGCAAGGCCGGCACCGGCACCGATCTCGACGTCGCCCAGCAGGAAAGCGTGCTGGCCAACCAGAAGGCGCTGGTGCCGCCGCTGCGCCAGACCCTCGACCAGAACACCAATGCGTTGGCGGTGCTGGTGTCGCGGCCACCGGAGAGCGTGCGCGTCGCGGGCGGCTCGCTGGACCGGATCGCGATCCCGCGCGTCACCCCGGGGCTGCCGTCGGAGCTGCTGACGCAGCGGCCCGACATCCGCCGGCAGGAAGCGCAGCTCGCCTCGGCGACCGCCAATATCGGCAACGCCCGCGCGCAGTTCTTCCCGACTATCCAGCTCACCGGCAACGGCGGTTATCAGAGCTCGGCACTGGTGTCGCTATTCCAGCCGCACGCGGCGTTCTTCCAGCTGGTCGGCAGCGCAACCCAGCCGATCTTCGACGGCGGCAAGATCCTCGGCAATTTCGAGTACGCCAAGGCGCGGCAGGAGGAGTTGCTCCAGACCTACCGCAAGACCATCGTCCAGGCCTTCACCGACGTCGACAACGCGCTGTTCTCGATCAAGCAGACCACGATCAAGCTGCAATTGCAGCGCGATGTCGTCAACGCCTCGCAGCGTGCCTTCGACCTCGCCGAGCAGCAATTGCGTGCCGGCACCGCCGATATCGTGACCGTGCTCAACACCCAGCTGACGCTATTCCAGGCCGAAGACACGCTGGCGCAGGCGCAGCTCGCACGCCTTCTTGCCATTGTCAGCCTGTATCAGGCGCTCGGCGGCGGCTGGGAGCCGCGAATGGAGAAACCGGTCAATGCTCTTTAAGCCGGATACGAAGGACAACGCGAAAGCGGGGACGGCGAAAAAGTCGCGCGGCCGCGGCTTCGTCATGACCCTGATCACGCTCGCGATCCTCGGCGGCCTCGGCTATCTCGGCTGGACCGTGATGCACCAGCAGCCGCAGCAGGCGGGGAACGGTCGCAACCAGCAGCGGCCCGATCTGCCGGTGCCGGTGCTGGCGGCGACGCCCAAGGTCCAGGACGTGCCGGTCTATCTCGACGGCGTCGGCGCGATCCGCGCGCTCAACACGGTCACCGTGCGCTCGCAGGTCGACGGCAAGCTGATCGCGGTGAAGTTCACGGAAGGCCAGGACGTCAAGAAGGGCGACGTGCTCGGCGAGATCGACCCGGCGCTCTACCAGGCGACCTATGACCAGGCCGTCGCCAAGAAAGCCCAGGACGAAGCCCAGCTCGCCAATCAGCGCATCGATCTGACGCGCTACGAGCAGCTCGCGGCGTCCAATGCCGGCTCGAAGCAGCAGGCCGACACCCAGCGCGCCGCGGTCGCGCAGACCGAGGCGCTGGTCAAGGCCGACCAGGCGTCGATCGACAATGCGGCGGCGACGCTGAGCTACACCAAGATCGTGGCGCCGCTGTCAGGCCGTGCCGGCCTGCGCCAGGTCGACCAGGGCAACATCATCCACGCCGCCGACACCACCGGCCTCGTCGTCATCACGCAATTGCAGCCGATCGCGGTGTGGTTCAGCCTGCCGCAGCAGCAGATCATGCGCGTCAATGCGGCCGCCGCCAAAGGCGCGCTCGCGGTCGACGTGTTCGGCAATGACGGCGTCACCGTGATCGACACCGGCAAGCTCACCGGCATCGACAACCAGGTCGACCAGACCACCGGCACGCTGAAGCTCAAGGCCGAATTCCCCAACGCCAACTACCAGCTTTGGCCCGGCCAGTTCGTCAACGTCCGCCTCAAGGTCGAAACCCTGTCGCAGGCGCTGGTGGTGCCGACATCGGCGGTACAGCGCGGACCGATCGGCACGTTCAGCTATGTCATTGGCGAGGGCGACATCGTCTCGGCCAAGCCCGTGACGGTGACGCAGCAGAACGAGCATGATGCGGTCATTGCCAGCGGCCTCACCGCGAACGACAAGGTCGTCACCACGGGCTTCGCCAATCTGTCTGACGGCTCCAAGGTCATCATTGGCCGCGACGAGCAGACGCCGTCGGCCGATCTCGCCCCGCGCAAGCGCACGCGCGCGCCGGACGGCCAGAAGGACGGACAGGGCAAGGACGGCGAGCACCGCGCCAAGCGGAGCAGCAGTGAGGGCGACCAGAAGGGCCAGACGGGCCCGGCGCCGGGGCCGGGGGCTCAACCATCGGGACCTGGAGCCAAGCAGCCATGATCCCGGCAACAGCCGCCTGAGCGGCAGGCGCATCTCATGGGTGTCTCCGAACCCTTCATCCGCCGGCCGATCGCGACCTCGCTGCTCGGCATTGCCCTGCTGATCGGCGGGGCGCTCGGCTATTTCGCGCT
This sequence comes from Bradyrhizobium sp. S3.3.6, assembly GCF_040546905.1. NCBI lineage: Bacteria > Pseudomonadati > Pseudomonadota > Alphaproteobacteria > Hyphomicrobiales > Nitrobacteraceae > Bradyrhizobium > Bradyrhizobium sp. S3.3.6. Next base: position 425,019 of record NZ_JBEPOT010000002.1, read on the forward strand.
GCCGGTCTCGGCCCTGCCGCAGGTCGATTTCCCGACCGTGCAGGTCTCGACGCAGTTGCCCGGCGCGAGCCCCGACGTGATCGCCTCGCTGATCACTGCGCCCCTGGAGCGGCAGCTCGGGCAGATTCCGTCGCTGACGGCGATGAACTCGACGAGCTCGTTCGGCGTCAGCCAGATCTCGCTGCAGTTCGACCTCAACCGCGACATCGACGGCGCGACCCAGGACGTGCAGGCCGCGATCAACGCGGCCGCAGGCGTCTTGCCGAAGACGCTGCCGTATCCGCCGACCTACGCCAAGGTGAACCCGGCGGACGCGCCGGTCATGACGCTGGCGCTGCGCTCGGACACGATCTCGCTCCGCGCGATGAGCGACATTGCGGATACGCTGCTGGCGCAGCGGCTGAGCCAGATCTCCGGCGTTGGACGTGTGTCCGTGCTCGGCGGGCTGAAGCCGGCCGTGCGTATCCAGGCGGATCTGGCGCGGTTGGCGGCCTACGGCATCGCGATGGAAGATCTGCGCGCCGCCATCGCCAATGCCAACGTCTCCGGGCCGAAGGGCTCGCTCGACGGCGCCCAGCAAGCCTACACCATCGCGGCCAACGACCAGATCGCCGCCGCGGAGGCCTACCGTCCCATCATCATCACCTATCGCAACGGTTCGCCGGTCACGATCGCCGACGTCGCCCAGATCGTCGACGGGCTGGAGAACGACCGCACCGGCGGCTGGTACCAGGGCACGCCGGCCGTCATCATCGACATCCAGCGCCAGCCCGGCGCCAACGTCATCGACGTCGTCAGCCAGATCCGCGCCGAGATCCCGAAAGTCCAGCGTGCGATTCCGGCCGGCGTGAACCTGACCATTGTCTCCGACCGCACCGTCACCATTCGCGCCTCGGTCCACGACGTGCAGTTCACGCTGGTCCTCAGCGTGGTGCTGGTGACGCTGGTGGTGCTGTTGTTCCTGCGCTCGCTGCGCGCCACGCTGATCGCGGGCGTCGCGCTGCCGCTGTCGCTGATCACGAGCTTCGGCATCATGTATTTTGCCGGCTTCAGCCTCGACAATCTGTCGCTGATGGCGCTCACGATCGGCACCGGCTTCGTCGTCGACGATGCCATCGTCATGATCGAGAACATCGTCCGCCACATGGAGAACGGCGACAGCGCGATGCAGGCCTCGCTGAAGGGCGCCAGCGAGATCGGCTTCACCGTGATCTCGCTGACGGTGTCGCTGATCGCAGTGTTCATTCCGCTGCTGTTCATGTCAGGCCTCGTGGGCCGCATGTTCCGCGAATTCGCACTGACCTTGACGATCGCGGTGGTGACCTCGGCCGTGGTGTCGCTGACGCTGACGCCGATGATGTGCTCGCGGCTGCTTAAGCACGCCCATGAGGAGTTCGCGGTGCCGGGGCTGGCCGCCGTCAGCCGCTTCATCGACCGTACCGTCGAGTTCTACCACCGCACGCTGCTCGTGGTGTTGCGGCATCAGCGCACCACGCTGGTCGTGACCTTTGCGACGCTGGCCGCGACCCTGGTCCTCTACGTCGTCGCGCCCAAGGGTTTTCTGCCGCTGCAGGACACCGCCTCGATCACGGCGGTGACGGAAGCCGGGCCCGATGTGTCTTTCGGAGAGATGCAAAAGCGGCAGGCCGACGCCGCCGACGCCATCAAGGCCGATCCTGACGTAACCGGCGTGGTCTCGGTGATCGGCGCGGGCTCGGTCAACCCGACCACCAATGTCGGGCGCCTCGTCATGACGCTGAAGCCGCGCGGCGAGCGGCGCGACGATGTCAGCGCGGTGATTGCCCGGTTGAAGGACAAGGTCTCCGGTATCCCCGGCATGACCGTCTACTTCCAGCCGGTGCAGGACGTGCAGATATCGACCCAGTCGAGCCGCTCGCAATACCAGTACACGTTGACCGGGACCGACGCGACGCTGGTGTCGGAATGGGCGAAGAAGCTCGTCGACGAGATGCGGCGCGATCCCCTGTTCCGCGACGTCTCCTCGGAAGCCCAGGAAGGCGGCCTGCGCGCGCAGCTCGACGTCGACCGCACCCGCGCCGGCCAGCTCGGTGTCAGCCTGCAAGCCATCACCGACACGCTGAACGACGCCTTTGCCCAGCGGCAGATCTCGACCATCTACGGCCAGGCCAACCAGTACCGCGTGGTGCTGGAGGCGCTGCCGATGTACCAGCGCGACCCCTCGATCCTGTCCAAGCTCTATCTGCCGGGCGGCGCCAGCAGCTCCGTCGTCGGCGCGCCCAACGCCCAGGTGCCGCTCGACGCGGTGGCCACGCTGAAGCGCACCACGGCGCCGCTTGCAATCTCGCACCAGGCCCAATTCCCGGCGATCTCGCTCAGCTTCAACCTCGCGCCGGGCGCCGCGCTCGGCGACGCCGTCGAGGCGGTCAAGGCGATCGAGAACCGGATCGAGATGCCCAACAGCATCGTCGGCGTCTATGCCGGCGATGCCGCCGAGTTCGCCAAGGCGCTCGCCGGCCAGCCCTGGCTGCTGCTCGCCGCCGTGATCACGATCTACATCGTGCTGGGCGTGCTCTACGAGAGCTACATCCACCCGATCACGATCCTCTCGACACTGCCCTCGGCCGGCGTTGGCGCCATCCTGGCGCTGATCCTGTGCGGACAGGATCTCTCGGTCATCGGCCTGATCGGCATCATCCTGCTGATGGGCATCGTCAAGAAGAACGCGATCATGATGATCGACTTCGCGCTGGAGGCCGAGCGCGGGCAGGGCATGCCGGCGCATGAGGCGATCGTGCAGGCCTGTCTGTTGCGCTTCCGCCCGATCATGATGACGACGCTGGCCGCGCTGTTCGGCGCGCTGCCGCTGGCGATCGAGAGCGGCACCGGCGCCGAGCTGCGCTTTCCGCTCGGCATCTCCATCATCGGCGGCCTGCTGCTGAGCCAGCTGCTGACGCTCTACACCACGCCCGTGATCTACCTCGCGCTCGACCGCATCAACCGCCGCCTCGAGCAGGCGCTGCCGCCGCCCGAGCCCGACGCGCCGCCTACGGCCGGCGCGACCGAGGGGATGCAGTGATGGTATCGATCTCTGAGCCCTTCATCCGCCGCCCCGTCGCGACCACGCTGCTGTCGATCGGGCTGTTCCTGCTGGGGGGCGTCGCCTACGAGTTCCTGCCCGTCGCCTCGGTTCCGAATGTCGACTTCCCCGCCATCTTCGTCTCGGCGAACCGCCCCGGGGCCGATCCGTCGGTGATGGCTGCAACCGTGGCTGCGCCGCTGGAGCGGCGGCTCGGCGAAATCGCAGGCATCAACCAGATCACGTCGACCTCGTCGCTCGGCACGGCGAACATCCAGCTCCAGTTCGACATCGGCCGCAACATCGACAAGGCCGCGCGCGACGTTCAGGCCGCCATCAACGCCGCGCTGGTCGACCTGCCGAGCGATCTGCCGGCGCTGCCGCGCTTCCGCAAGGCGAACACGGCCGGCGCGCCCGTCTTCGTGCTCGCGCTGACCTCCAAGACGCTGTCCGCCAGCGCCATCTACGACGTCGCCGACACGGTGCTGGCGCAGCGCATCTCGCAGGTGCCGGGCGTGGGCGACGTGACCGTGAGCGGCGCCGACCAGCCGGCGGTGCGGATCCAGCTCAACCCGGTCGCGCTGTCGAATGCGGGGATCGCGACCGACAACGTCCGGACCGCCATCATCAACGCCAATCCCCTCGGTCCCGTCGGCATCTTCAACGGCGAGCGCCAGAGCGAGACGCTGTCGCTGAACAGGCAGATGCGCACGGCCAAGGAATTCCGCGACATCGTCATCAAGAGCTCGAACGGAAATTTCGTCCGGCTCTCCGACGTCGCCGACATCGAGGATTCCGTCCGCAACGCGCGCTCGATCGCCTGGTTCAACAAGCAGCCGGCGGTGTTGATCCAGATCACCAAGCAGGGCGACGCCAACGTCATCGACACGGTCGACCGGGTCAAGGCGCTGATCCCCGCGCTGAAGCAATGGATCCCGGCCGGCGTCGACGTCTCCACCCTGGTCGACCGCACCTCAACGATCCGCGCCAGCGTGATGGACATGCAATGGACGCTGCTGGCGACCGCGATCCTGGTCATGGTCGTGGTGTTCGTGTTCCTGCGCCGGGTGACGCCGACGATCGCGGCCGGCATCTCGGTGCCGCTGGCGCTGGCCGGCACCTGCGCCGGGATGTGGGTCGCCGGCTTCTCGATCGACAATCTGTCGCTGATGGCGCTGGCGATCTCGGTCGGCTTCGTGGTCGACGACGCCATCGTCATGATCGAGAACATGTTCCGCAATCTCGAGCACGGCATGCGGCCGATGCAGGCGGCGCTGGAGGGTGCCAAGCAAATCGGCTTCACCGTGGTCTCGATCAGCCTGTCGCTGATCGCCGCGTTCACGCCGCTGATCTTCATGGACGGCATCGTCGGCCGCCTGCTGCGCGAATTCTCGCTAACGCTGACCTTCGCGATTGTGGTCTCGACCCTGGTGTCGCTGACGGTCACGCCGATGATCTGCGCCCACTACATCCGGCAGACCACTTCGGGGTCCGCCACGCTGTTCGACCGCCTGATCGAAGGCTCGCTGTCGCGCATCGTCTCGTTCTACACCCGCACCCTGCGCGCGGTGCTGGAGTTCCCGCTGCTGACGCTGCTGGTGTTCTTCGCCACCATCGGCCTGACGGTGATGCTCTACGTCAAGGTGCCCAAGGGCTATTTCCCGACGGATGATTCCGGCTTCGTCATCGGCGCGACGCGCGCCTCGGCCGACATCTCGTTTCAGTCCATGCTGACGCTGCAGCAGCGCCTCGCCGACATCGTGATGCAGGATCCGGCCGTGGCCGGCATCGGCTCGACCGTGGGCAGCGGAGGCGGGGGGCCGGGCGCGGCGACCTCCAACCGCGGCACCATGTTCATCAGCCTGAAGCCGCCCGAGGAGCGCGACCACATCTCGACGCAGGTCGTGATCGACCGGTTGCGGAAGGCACTGTTCGCCGTGCCCGGCATCCGTCTCTTCATGTTTGCTGCCCAGGATGTCCGCGCCGGCGGCCGGCAGAGCGATTCCAACTTTCAATACACGCTCTCAAGCACCGACCTCGACCTGCTCCAGAAGTGGGCGCCGATCGTGGCCAAGCGGATGGAGACGGTCGAGGGCATCACCGACATTTCCAGCGACCGCGATCCCGGCGGGCTTCAGCTGACATTGAACATCGACCGCCAGAAGGCAGCAGCGCTTGGCGTCAAGGTTCAGGACATCGACAATGCCCTGAACAACGCCTTCTCGCAGCGCCAGATCTCGATCATCTACACCCAGCGCAACCAGTACATGACCGTGCTGGAGATCGATCCGAAATTCCAGGTCGATCCGTCCAACCTCGATCGCATCTATGTCGCCGGCGCTGGCGGCGTGCAGGTGCCGCTGTCCGCCGTGGTGCACGCGACGCGCGGGCTCGCTGCGCTTGCGGTCTATCATTCGCAGTCGGTGCCCTCGACCACGGTGTCGTTCAACACCTTGCCGGACGTGGAGCTCCAGGCCGCTACGCAAAACATCCAGCGTGCGGTCGACGAGCTGCACATGCCCGAGGGCATTCGCGGCAGCTTTGACGGCAATGCCGGCGATTTCGCCAAGACCAGCGGGCGTCAACCACTCTTGATCCTCGGCGCGCTGGTCGCGATGTATATCGTGCTCGGCGTGCTCTATGAGAGCCTCGCCCATCCGCTCACGATCATCTCGACGCTGCCCTCGGCCGGCCTCGGCGCGCTGCTCGCGCTCCAAATCACCAACACGCCGCTGACGGTGATCGCCTTCGTCGGCATCATCCTCTTGATCGGCATCGTCAAGAAGAACGGCATCATGATGGTCGACTTCGCGCTCGATGCCGAGCGCCAGCGCGGCCTGTCATCGGCGGAAGCCATCTTCGAGGCCTGCCAGGCGCGCTTCCGTCCGATCCTGATGACGACCATGGCGGCGCTGTTCGCCGGCATTCCGCTGGTGGTCGCGACCGGTCCCGGCACGGAGCTGCGCCGCCCGCTTGGCATCACCATCATCGGCGGCCTGTTCGTCTCGCAGATTCTGACGCTGTACACGACACCCGTGATTTACCTCTTGATCGACCGCCTGCGCCGACGGTCCGAGCCGCAGCCACTCGCGGCGCCGGCGGAATAGGTTGTTGCAGCACCGCTTCAAGCGTATAGCGGCGGCATGTCGAACCCAGCTGAAACCACGGCCGCAGCGCCGGAGCCTGTTCCCGAATGCCCGCACTGCCAGAAGCCGATGCCGCTCTGCATCTGCGACAGTGTCACGCCGATCGAGAGCCGCCTCGGACTCCTGATCCTCCAGCATCCGCAGGAGCAGGACAGGGCGCTCGGCACTGCGCGGCTGACTGCGAAGCATTTCCCCAAGGCGACGCTGCGGGTCGGCCTGTCCTGGCCGAGCCTGTCCAAGGCGCTCGGTCACCCCGTTGAAAACGCCTCGCACTGGGCCGTGCTCTATCTCGGCTCGGCCCGCGCGGCCGACCTCGAAGTGGAGGGTGAGATCGTTGCACTCAACCGCAAGGGCGAGGTCGCGGAGAGCCAGCGCGCCATCCTCGGCAAGCTCGAGGGTGTGGTGCTGCTCGACGGCACCTGGAGCCAGGCCAAGGCGCTGTGGTGGCGCAATCCCTGGATGCTGAAATGCCAGCGCGTGATCCTCAATCCCGCGCAGCCCTCGCGCTACGGGCGGCTGCGCCGGGAGCCGCGCAAGGACGGACTGTCGACCATCGAGGCAGCCGCAACGCTGCTGGCCGGTCTCGAGCGGCGCCCCGACATCGCCGAGACGCTGAACGCGAGCTTTGAACGGCTGTTGACGCGCTACCGCGAGGTTCAGGCCGAGATGCCGGAACTGGCGCCAAAGCCGGCGCCGAAAGGCCGGCGACGCGATTTCCGCCGCGGCAAACGGTCCTGACTTCAGCCTGCTAGTTCTCGACGCTCTCCTCATCGTCCTGCGTCCCTTGGTCGGGCGCGGAAGGCGGGAAGATGCTGTCATAGATCGCGCGCGCCTCACGAATGAGGCGAGCTCGCTCCAGCTCGGACTTCGGGATAAGTCGGACGATCTCGCCCACGTGCTCTCCAGCGCTCGCTTGTTGGGACTGCATCACCCAGGTGATGCGAACTTTATGCCAAGCGACCTGAATCGGGGGTTTCCAACCACCCCGGGCAAACCCGGTGAGGGCGATGCCCGCAGGCGCGGCACGACCGGCGCTTGGGGGCGGTTTTATGCTCGGATATCAGGGAGTTGTGATGGAGGCCACGACCAGAATTGAACTGGTGTACACGGTTTTGCAGACCGTTGCGTAACCACTCCGCCACGTGGCCTCAACGAGGGCGGAGCAATATAGGGGATCAGCGGTTTAGGCAACCCCGCGGCCGTCGCACGACGTCGGTCTTAGCGACAACGCCTCAGCAGGCGGCGTACCAGCCGTCTGGAAAGGGGACGAGGGGCCAGGCACCCTCATTGTCATTCGCGGCCATTGGAGTTCTGGCCATTGGATTTCTGGCCATCGGATTTCCCTTGGGCGTCGCGTGAAAGCTCCACGAGCGGGGCACGAATTCCTGCTCCGGCGCGGGCGCGAAATCTTCGTTGATCATGGCGTCGCGGACGGTATCCAGCAGCAAGTTGAATTCGGCTTCGCTCATCACACCCTCCCGAACGCGGATGGCGCACTGTCGCAAAGCCGGCTTGTTTCCCGATTGACCCGATCGTTCGCATTTTAACGATCGGGCGATCGAGATCGGTTTGGTTAGCGATTCCTGAAAATCCCCGCGGAGACACTAGGTTCCTCCGCCGCCCCGCCAGTGTGAAAGAGATCACATCCGGCGCGATTTATTCCTCCTATCTCTTTGCACTTGCCGGCCAACGCGGGCCGGCGCGAGCAGGGCAGACAGGAGACCGGTCATGAAGGCGAGGTTCTTGCGGTTTGCGGGTGTGAGAAGCCGGGCGCGTCGTGCCTCGACGGTCGGGCTGTTCCTGACGCTGTTTGCCAGCGCCGCCCAGGCGCAGCAGGGCACGCCGGAGCAGCGCCGGGCCTGCACCCCCGACGTCTATCGGCTCTGCGCCGGCGAAATCCCCAACGTCCGCGCCATCACGGCCTGCCTGCGCCGTAACCGCTCAAGCTTGAGCGAGGCTTGCCGCACCATGTTCGACCAGGCCGGCGGCTGAGCGCGGCCTGTGGATTTGTGCGCAGCAAGTGGCTCGTGCGGGCTCGCGAATCCGGCATAATCGCCCTGTGGATATGCTGCGGACAGGCTGTGGAAGGCCGTGACGGTACCGCGGACCCTCAAAGCAGATGCGTCTTTCGAGCGTCATATCTCTGTCAAGGCGCTTCACTAAATAACTCGAAAGCTACGCAGAGTGGGTTACGCCTTCGGCTAACCCACCTACAAGCCTTTGTGCTGCCCGACGGGCAAAACACGCCAGGGGCTCGGTCAACCCGCCTCCCCAGAAATATTCCACTTTACCGAAATTCGGGTTGCAGTGCGAGTTGGTGGCGCGAGGTGTTGCGTCCAGCTCCGTTTTTGCGAGCGCAGCGAAGCAATCCAGAATCCCACCGCAGAAAGACTCTGGATTGCCTCGTCGCACCAGCGCAAAATTGCTTCGCAATTTTGTCGCGGGCTCCTCGCAATGACGGAGCTGAGAGGACGTGCGTCTCAACCTCGGTCTCATGCCGCGGACGCGGCTCGCGCCTTTGCTTAAATTGCAACCCGTGCGTGCAAGAAGTCTTTGATTGGCGGTGATCTAGAGGTGATGGCCCGCCTTGAACGCGGCCCGGGGCGACAGCGACTAACCCTCAGAGTGCATCAGGATCAGTGGAAGGTGATCGACTTCCCTCTTGTAAAGCACTAAAATGGTGCTTTAGTGCTTTCCGTGAGCCCGTCGCCCCGACATGCGCCCTCGGCGCTGCGTTACAGGCTAGCCCCTGACCCGGCCGCCAGGGCCGCGATGGAGGCGACGTTTAGGGCTTATGACCGCATGATGGAGATCCTCGACGAGGTCGCGCGGACCCATAATGTGGGCTCCAACGTCGTCCTGCTGCATGCCCATGCCTATGAGCCGATCCGCAAGCAGACCGCGCTGCCGTCGCGGCTGGTGACGCTGGGCCTGCGCGACCGCGCCGACTATCGCGCAGCGCAAGGCCGCCGCCTGCCGCTCGACGACAAGCTCGCCAAGATCAAGGGCCCGGCGACCATTTCGATTTCAACCGTGCAGGGCCGCTTCAGCGTGCCCTTCGACTACGTCGGCTACGCGGAGGGCTGGGGGCAGAGCGTGCCCGCGCACCTGATCCGCACCGACGACGGTTTCGAGGTTCACTACGGCGTCACGCCGAACAGTCTGCCAGAGGAGGAGAACGCTATGGATACCATCGCTGCCGCTCCCGAAAATTTCCTGTCCCGGGTCGGACGTCTGATCGCCGGCATCGCCTATGACGCGATCGAGCAGGCGGAAGGCAAGAACAAGCTTGGGGTGGTCGGACAGGCCATCCGCGAGATCGAGCGCGCGGAGAGCGAAGCGCGCGACGCGCTCGCGGCCGCGCGTGCCGAGGAATACCGGCTCAATGCTCGGCGCACCGAGATCGAGCGCGAGATGACAGATCTCGCCGCGAAGATCGAGGGCGCGATCGCGGATAGCCGCGACGATCTCGCCCGCGCCGGCATCGCGCGGCAGATGGATCTGGAGGCGCAGTTCGAGGTGCTCTCCCGCGCCATCGACGAGAACAATGAGAAGATCGAGAATAGTGTCACCTCGCTGCGTGCCGTGCTGTCGGCGCTCCAGGATGCCGAGCAGCGCCGCGCCGATCTCCAGAAGAGCGAGGCTCTCGCAAGCCACCAGGCCTCGACGTCACCCCGAAAACAGGGCGGCGCCTCGGCCGCGGCGAAAGCACTGCGTGCGGGCAAGGCTGTGGCGCGCGCCACCGGCGTGCCGCAAGGCATTCCGTATTCGAGCGACATCGACGAGCTCAGCACGTTGCATCGCGACAAGGAGATTGCAGCGAGGCTGGCGCGGTTGAAATCGCGCTCTTGAGTAATGTGTCATGAGCGCTCTGCTCGAGCACGTGATTTCGCCGGAGGTCAGGCCGTTCGCGATCGCGGCGGCCATGATCCTCATCGTTGGCTCTATTGAGGTCGTCTCGATGCTGGTCGGGGCGTCGCTGAGCGAGATGCTCGGCACCAACATCGATTTCGGTCATCCCAGCGACAATGGGGTGATCAACGCCATCTCCTGGATCAATGTCGGCGGCGTGCCGCTCTTGATCTTCCTGCTGCTGGCGCTCGGCGCCTTTTCCATCACCGGCTTCCTGATCCAGGACATTGCGCGGATGATCGCCGGTCCCTTGCCGGCGACACTCGCGTCGGTCGGGGCGGTGGCGGTGTCGGTGCCGCTGGTCCGCGCCGCAAGTGGGGCCATCGCGCGGATCATTCCCAGGGATGAAAGCTATGTGGTTGGCCTCGGCGATCTCGTCGGCCGCGTCGGCGAGGTCGTCATCGGCCCGCTCGATCAGGGGCCGCCCGGCCGCGTCAGCGTCGCCGACATCCACGGCAACAGGCATTTCGTCTGGGCGGTTGCAGCGCCCGCATCGGGCCCATTGCCGCAGGGAACCCTGGTCCTTCTGGTCGATCGCGCCGGCACCCGCTTCGTGGCGGTCAAGGCCGACGATGAACTCAATCCGTCCAGGCCCACTCTAACAAGTCCACTCTAATCAATCTAAGCAGCCAGCAAGTCATTATTGGAGAAAGTCATGTTCGACATCGCAGTCCCGGCCACGATCGGCGTCGCGCTGATCGTCGTCCTCGGGATCGTCTTCACCATCCTCTACAAGCGCGCCACCCGCGACGAGGCCTTCGTGCGCACCGGCCTCGGCGGCAAGAAGGTCGTGCTCGATGGCGGCGCCATGATCCTGCCGATCTTCCACTCCTACGCCAGCGTCAATCTGAAGACGCTGCGGCTGACCGTCGAGCGCAAGGAGCGGGAATCCCTGATCACCAAGGACCGCCTCCGCGTCGACATCGTCGCCGAATTCTACGTCCGCGTCCGGCCCGACGATGAGAGTATTGCGCTCGCGAGCCAGACGCTGGGCGCGCTGACGAATGACGCCGAAGCCCTGCGTAACCAGGTCGAGGCAAAATTTGTCGACGGCCTGCGTTCGGTGGCGGCCACCATGACCATCCTGGAGCTGCAGGAAAAGCGCAGCGATTTCGTCAAGCACGTGCAGGCGACCGTGGAGTCCGACGTGAAATCCAACGGTCTCGAGCTGGAGTCGGTTTCGCTGACCAAGCTCGACCAGACCGATGTGAAGTTCTTCAATCCGGAAAACTTTTTCGACGCCGAAGGCCTGACCCAGCTGAAAACCGTCACCGAGACGCGCAGGCGCGACCGTAACTCGATCGTGCGCGACAACGAAGTAGCAATCGCGCAAAAGGACCTCGAGGCGCGGCAGCAGACGCTGACGATCGAGCGGACCAAGAAGGAGGCCGAGCTGTCGCAGGAGCGCGACATCGCCAACAAGACCGCGAGCACGAGGGCTGAAGTCGCAACCGCGACGCAGACCGCGCGCCTGACCGAGGAGAACGCACGCATCGACACCGACCGTGCGGTCGCGGAGAAGGAGGCTGGCGCCAAGCAGGTCAAGGAAACCGCGGTCATCGAGTCCGATCTGGCGATTAACAAGCGCAAGACCGACGCGCAGCGCGAGATCCAGATCGCAACGCAGGAGAACGAGATCCAGATCGCATCCAAGAGCAAGCAGACCTCGGAAGCCGTCGCCGAGGCCAAGGCCGCTGAAGCGCTCGCCGTCTCGGCAGAGGAAAAGGTCGTGACCGCGCGCGCCGTCGAGGTCGCCGACCGTTCCCGCCTGACCCAGGTGCTCGCCGCCCGCACCGAGGCCGAGCGCAAATCGACCGAGCTGATCGTGGCGGCCGAAGCCGAGAAGAAGGCGTCGCTGGACCGCGCCGAGGCTGTCAAGACGCTGGCCACGGCTGAAGCCGAGTCGAACAAGATCAAGGCGGTCGGCGTCAGGAATATCGGTGAGGCGGAGGCTGCCGTCATTACGCTCAAGAACGAAGCGCAGAACAAGCTTGGCACCAACGTCATCGATTTCGAGCTCGCCAAGAAGCGGATTGAGACGATGCCGTTGGCACTGGCCGAGATGGTCAGGCCGATCGGCAACCTCAAGGACGTTCGCATCCTGCACACCGGCGGCGCCTTCGGCGGCAATGGAAACGGGGCCGCGGGCGGCGGCGTCGGCTTCGGTGAGGGGCTTGCCGGCGAGCTCCTCAAGGTCCACGCGCTGCGTCCGATGATCGACGAGATCCTGCGCCAGAGCGGTTTTGCGCCGGGCGATGATCCAGTGAAGGCGCTGGTCGGCGCTGTTACCGGCAAGGCCAATGGTGCCGCGGTAACGTCGCCGGCCGTACCTGCGCCGGAGAAGACAAACACCGCCGATCTATGAATGCCGGTTCATTGCTGCGGAGAATTCGAAACGCTATGAACTGGCCCGTTGCGCGTCTCGCGTCGCGCAACGAGCCGGAGAATTTCACATGAAGTTTTTTCTGTCTGGACTGATCGCGATCGGACTTGCGATCGCAGGTGCTTCGTCGTCGTTCGCCGCCGATGCCCGCAACGTCACCGTCGTCAACGAGACCGGTTATGCCATCAAATTCCTCGGCTTCAACGCGCCGGACGATGGCCTGGACGAATGGGACAACGAGCTGGACAAGGTTTTGCAGAACCAGGCCTCGACCTATGTCGAGTTCGACGAGGACGACGAGGGCTGCGTCTGGAACATCCGCGTCGACTGGCAGAACTATGACGAGTCGGTGCTCTGGAAGAACGTCAATCTCTGCAAGATGACCGCGCTCCGGCTGCGCTACGATCCCGGCACCAAGACCACGTCCTTCACCGCTGAGTAATCTTGACTTGACCCAGGCCCGAAGAGGGACGCGGCAGGCCCTTCCTCAATGCTTTGCGAAGGATGACGAATTCGTCCTTTGCAAGCGCAACCGGCTTTGTTATACGCAGCCGCGCGCGAACGACTGGTTCGCCTTTTCCTCGGTAGCTCAGCGGTAGAGCATCCGACTGTTAATCGGATGGTCGCTGGTTCGAATCCAGCCCGGGGAGCCAAATTCCGCTTCGTTTTCAATTATTTGTTGGCGTTCGCTGATGCGGCGCGCGATGTCGCACGATCAGTTTCTCCGCGTCGTTACGCTTGCGTCCAGCAGAATCGCGCTCAAGCGGATGTGTGGGACGGCGGCATCCCCACTACGCAGACGGCACCAAATCGACTTAATTCGAATCGAGCTTGGTGGGGCCGGACTCTTACGGAGCTGATTCCCATGCCCGACATCCAGATCGACCGCGCCCACCTGGCCCCCTCGATTCTGCCGGCCGATATTCCCGAGCTGAGCGACGATGAATGCCTGGCTTGTCTGGCCCGCGCGGTCGAGACCCCCGATTCGGCGCGGCTGGACGAAGTGGCGGCCCTGATCGGCCGCCTTGCCGTCGCGATCGAATAGGCCATCTCGCCTCCGATGCCTGCGTGGCGTCGCCGTTGGTTCACCGGCCAACGGACGTGTTGCGTTTTCGCGGAGCCTGCTCCAAATATGCCGCCAAGTTTCGTCCGCGGCTATTGTCCGCCTTGCAGGGTCCGCAAATGTCCGGTTTCTCGACCGCGCGCCTAAAAATGGTCGATGGCCAGGTGCGCACCAATGACGTCACCGATCGCGGCATTCTCGATGCCATGCTCACGGTTCCCCGCGAGGCCTTTGTGCCAGCGAACCGGCAGGCGCTGGCCTATCTCGACCTCGATCTCGATGTGAGCGAGGGCGGCGCCAAGCGCTTCCTGATCAAGCCGCAGCTGATCGGCAAGCTGCTCCAGGCCGCCGAGATCGGCGAAAGCGACAACGTGCTGGTCGTCGGCTGCGCCACCGGCTACCTCGCCGCGCTGGCCGCCAAGCTTGCGCGCCAGGTCACGGCAACGGAGAGCGATTCGGCTCTGGCTGCGAAAGCCAAGGACGCCTTCGCCGGGCTCGGGCTCACCAACGTGACCTGCAAGGTCGCCGCCTGTGCCGAGGGCGATCCGGCTGCCGCGCCCTATGACGTGATCATCCTCAACGGCGCGACCGAAGTGACGCCGGACGGGCTGTTCGGCCAGCTCAGGGAAGGGGGACGCCTGGTGGGGGTCACGGCCGAATCCCGGCCATCACGGGCCATGATCGTGACCCGTACCCACGGCGAATTCGGCCATCGGTCGCTGTTCGACGCCGCCGCCCCGGTGCTTCCGGGGCTGGAACGGGCCGCCGCCTTCGTCTTCTGACGGCCGAAACCCCGTTAAAATCCCGTTCTGAATCAGAAGTGTGGCCGGGATGCTGCACGTGAAGAGTTTCCACCGAGAACTACCCGGAGGTAGTTCCGTTGCGCTCGGTCGCGTCCTATGTTGCACCGGGGCAACGACTCCACTTGGATACGGTAACCAGGCTCGCGGGCACGAGCCTGACGTGAGAATGAACGGATTTTCAAGGATGCATGGGGTGAAGTTCTTCACCGGAGCAGCGGTTTCGGTCCTCCTGACGGCGCTCGCCGGGCCGACGCCTGCATTGGCGGATACGATCGAGGCCGCGCTGGTGCGCGCCTATCAGAACAATCCGCAGCTCAACGCACAGCGCGCTCAGGTGCGCTCGACCGACGAAGGTGTGCCGCAGGCCTTGTCGGGCTATCGCCCCAAGGTCAATGTGACCCTCGGCACCGGGTATCAATATCAGGATACCCAGCAAGCGCAGAAGGGAGCGACATTCAATGGCGTCCTCCAGTCCAACAGTGCGAGCCTGACCGTTAATCAGACGCTCTACAACGGCAATCAGACTGCCAACAGGACGCGCGCGGCGGAGAGCCAGGTCTCGGGGTCCCGCGAGGCGTTGCGTGTGCTCGAGCAGACGGTCCTGCTGCAGGCTGCCACGAGCTACATGGACTACCTGCGTGACGCGGCAACTCTCGAAGTTCAGCGCAGCAACGTGCGCGTGCTCGAGCAGACGCTCAAGCAAACGCGAGATCGCTTCAACGTCGGCGAGGTCACGCGCACAGACGTGGCGCAATCCGAAGCGCAGCTGGCTGCCGGCAAGACTCAAGCGCTGACCGCCGAATCGAATCTCACGACGACGCGCGCGACTTTCCGCCGGATCATCGGAAACGAGCCGACCAACCTTGCCCCCGGCTCGCCGGTCGATCGCTTCCTGCCCGGGACGATCGCCTCCGCGGTCAGTCTCAGCCTGGTGGAGAACCCCAACGTCACGGCGTCGATGTACGGCATCGACGTCAACTATCTCCAGGTCAAGATCAACGAAGGCGCGCTGCTGCCGACGGTCACGGTTCAAGCTGGCGTGAGTACGGCCTACCAGCAGACCCTCCAGGTTTTCCGTACGAATACCGCATCCGCCATCGCGACTGCTTCGGTGCCGATCTTTCAAGGCGGCGCTGAATATGCGCTGATCCGCCAATCGAAAGAGAACTTGGCGCAGCAGCGCCTGAATCTTGAAACCACCCGCGACCAGACCCGCGCGAACGTCGTGCAGGCCTGGGGCCAGTTGGAAGCCGGCAAGGCGCAAGTGCAGTCCGCGCAGGCGCAGGTCACGGCTTCCGAGATCGCGCTGAACGGCGTCCGCGAAGAGGCCAAGGCCGGCCAGCGCACCACGCTCGACGTGCTCAACGCACAGCAGGCCCTGGTGAACGCACGCGTTGCACTCGTCACGGCCCAGCATGACCGCGTGGTGGCGTCCTATTCGGTGCTCAACGCGGTTGGCCGCCTTGCACCGCAGGTGCTCGGACTCAACACCACGGTCTACGATCCGAGCGTGCACTACCAGCAGGTCCGCGATAGCTGGGTCGGCGTGCGTACGCCCGACGGACGCTAAGACCCGTAGTCCTCCGGTCGGCCTCGCAAACTGCCATGGCCGACCGGTGCTTTGCTTGCAATCACCAAAATCCCTGACATAGCCTTGCCAAGAAGCTGCGGGTCGATTCGCCCCGCATCCAATGTTGCATGCGTAATGCTTGAGTGACGGGGCTGGGGCGCGCCGCCTCACGTTGAGCCGTGATCTGGGGACAAGTCTGGCTGTCGCGACGAAAATGTCGGGGCGCACATCCGGAACCGGCCAATCCTGTCGTGCTTGGTGTAAAACAACGCATGCGAGGGCGTTGATGATGTGGAGTCGGAGATGACGCAGCCTGCAAAGGTCACAGAACCCTCCATGGAGGAGATTCTGGCCTCGATCCGGCGCATCATTGCCGATGATGAGGCCAAGCCGCCGCCCGCAGAGGCTGCAACGCCCGCGCCGGCACCCGCCACGCCCGCACCAAAGCCCCAGGCGATGGCCGACATTCCACCATCCAAGGTCGCGCCTGCAAAACCTGCCGCTGAAAAGCCCGCGCCACCGCCGGCCGCGAAGCCCGCGCCGGCGCCGCCCCCTGCGCCAGCAGCGGATGTCGGCCCCAACAACCAGGACGACATCGACGCGCTGCTGGCGGGCCTCGACGAAGCTACGCCTGCGCCAGAAGTGCGGGTCCCCGAACCCGAGCCTGAGCCCGAACCCGACGTGCTCGAGCTGACCGACGAGATGGCGATGGACCCGGAGCCGACGCCCGCGCCACCGCCGCCGAGCTTCCACAGGGTCGAGCCGCGCGACGATCTCGAATTCGCCGAAGCGCCGCCGCCCCGTTCGACATCGCCGCCGCCATCCTATGCATCGGTCGACTTCGATGCGCCGCCACTGCCGCCGCAGCAGCCGATCCTGGCCCAGTCGACCGTCTCGGCGGTCGAATCCGCCTTCAATTCCCTGGCCCACACGGTGCTCAGCAGCAATGCGCGGACGCTGGAGGATCTGGTCAAGGAGATGCTGCGTCCGATGCTGAAATCCTGGCTCGACGACAATCTGCCGGGCCTCGTCGAACGCATCGTGAAGGCCGAAATCGAGCGGGTCTCTCGCGGCGGCCGCTGAAGTAGGCCGCTCGACCCCGATAAAACCCTGCTCCTGTGTCATAATCGACCTGCCGGTCGGGCCGGAAAGCCCTTTTGCCGCTGAGCTTTCCGTTGACTTGAACCCCGCGCGCGGCTTTCTAGCGCCCCATGATCGAGAAAAACTACCAGCCCGCCGATATTGAAGCCCGCATGTCCGTCGTGTGGGAGGACAGCCTTGCGTTCAAGGCCGGTCGCCCCGACCGCCGCGACGCCGTGCCCTTTACCATCGTGATCCCGCCGCCGAACGTGACGGGCTCGCTGCACATGGGCCACGCCCTCAACAACACGCTGCAGGACATCCTGTGCCGGTTCGAGCGGATGCGGGGCCGCGACGTGCTGTGGCAGCCCGGTACCGACCATGCCGGTATCGCCACCCAGATGGTGGTGGAGCGCCAGCTGATGGAGCGCCAGCAGCCCGGCCGTCGCGAGATGGGCCGTGAGAAGTTTCTGGAGCGGGTCTGGCAATGGAAAGCCGAGAGCGGCGACACCATCATCAACCAGCTCAAGCGCCTCGGCGCCTCCTGCGACTGGTCGCGCGAGCGCTTCACCATGGACGAGGGCCTGTCGAAGGCGGTCGTCAAGGTGTTCGTCGAGCTGCACCGCGACGGCCTGATCTACAAGGACAAGCGGCTGGTGAACTGGGACACCAAGCTCTTGACCGCGATCTCCGACCTCGAAGTGCAACAGACCGAGGTCAGGGGCAACCTCTGGTATCTGCGCTATCCGATCGAAGGCAAAACCTTCAATCCCGAGGATCCCACGACCTTTATCGTGGTCGCCACGACGCGCCCGGAGACCATGCTCGGCGATACCGGCGTGGCTGTGCATCCGGAGGATGAGCGCTACCAGAAGCTGGTTGGCAAGAACGTCATCCTGCCGCTGGTCGGCCGCAAGATTAAGATCGTCGCCGACGAATATTCCGATCCGGAAAAGGGCTCGGGCGCGGTCAAGGTGACGCCGGCGCACGACTTCAACGATTTCGAGGTCGGCAATCGCCACGGCCTGCGCCGCATCAGCGTGCTCGACAAGGAAGGCTGCCTCGATCTCCTCGACAACGAGGATTATCTGAAGGGCCTGCCTGAAGGCGCCTCGCAATTCGCCGAGGAGTTCAACAAGGTCGACCGCTTCGCTGCGCGCAAGCGCATCGTCGAGCGGCTGGAATCGTTCGGCTTCGTCGAACGGATCGAGCCGCACACCCACATGGTGCCGCATGGCGACCGCTCTAACAGCGTGATCGAGCCGTATCTCACCGATCAGTGGTATGTCGACGCCAAGACACTCGCAAAACCCGCGATCGCGGCGGTGCGTTCGGGCGAGACGTCGTTCGTGCCGAAGAACTGGGAAAAGACCTATTTCGAGTGGATGGAGAACATCCAGCCCTGGTGCATCTCGCGCCAGCTTTGGTGGGGCCATCAGATCCCGGCCTGGTACGGGCCGGACGGCAGGGTCTTCGTCGCCCAGACCGAGGAGGAGGCCGTCAGCCACGCGCTCGGCTATTACGTCGAGCAGGAAGTCATCACGGCCGAGCAGGGCCGCGAGATGGCGCTCGACCGCAACAAGCGCGAAGGCTTCATCACCCGCGACGAGGACGTGCTCGACACCTGGTTCTCCTCGGCGCTGTGGCCGTTCTCGACGCTCGGCTGGCCCGAAGACGCGCCCGAGGTGAAGCGCTACTACCCGACCAACGTGCTGGTCACGGGCTGGGACATCATCTTCTTCTGGGTCGCGCGCATGATGATGATGGGCCTTCACTTCATGAAGGAGGCGCCGTTCTCGACCGTCTATATTCATCGCCTCGTTCGCGACGAGAAGGGCGCGAAGATGTCGAAGTCGAAAGGCAACGTCATCGACCCGCTCAACCTCATCGACGAGTACGGCGCCGATGCTCTCCGCTTTGCGTTGGCGCGAGAGGCGGCCCACACGCATGACATCAAGCTTTCGTCGCAGCTTGTCGAAATCAATCGCAATTTTGCGACCAAGCTCTGGAACGCATGTCGCTTCGCGGAGATGAACGATTGCGTCTTGCCGGAAGGCTTTGAGCCGGCGAAGGCGAATGAACCGCTGAATCGCTGGATCGCACACGAGACAGCACAGGCCACTCGCGAGGTTACAGAGGCGCTTGAAGCTCATAGCTTCAACGAAGCTGCGAGTGCAATGTACCGGTTCGTCTTGAATGTCTATTGCGACTGGTATGTCGAGCTCGCAAAGCCTGCGCTGCTCGGCGCCGACGGCCCGCTGAGGGTCGAGACCCGCGCCATGGTTGCCTGGGCGCGCGACGAGATCTTGAAGCTGCTGCATCCCTTCATGCCCTTCATCACCGAAGAGCTTTGGGAGGTGACGGCCAAGCGCGACGGCCTGCTCGCGCTGGCGCCGTGGCCGCTGAAGCCGTCCGGTCCGACGCCGGAGCAGCTTGCGATGCTTGCGGCTGCGGCCGGTCCGACCGATCCGCTGATCTCGCCGGCATTGGTGATGCCGATCTTCGACCATGCCGACTTCGCCGATCCGAAGGCTGAAGCCGAAATCGGTTGGGTGATCGACCTCGTCACGCAGATCCGCTCGGTGCGCGCCGAGATGAACATCCCGCCGGCGACGCTGACGGCGCTCGTGCTCGTGGGTGCCTCAGCCGAGACCAGGGAACGTGCACCGCGCTGGATCGACGTCATCAAGCGCATGGCGCGGCTCTCCGACATCTCCTTTGCCGACCGCGCGCCCGATGGTGCAGTTCAGCTCCTCGTCCGGGGCGAGGTGGCCGCGTTGCCGCTGAAGGGCGTGATCGACGTCGCCGCCGAGAGCACGCGTCTCGACAAGGAGATCGGCAAGGCCGACGCCGACATCAAGCGCGCCGAGTCGAAGCTCGCGAACGAGAAATTCGTCGCCAACGCTGCCGAAGAGGTCGTCGAGGAGGAGCGCGAAAAGCGCGAGGCGGCGCTGGCCCGCAAAGCCAAGCTGCTCGAAGCGCTCGAGCGGCTGAAGCAGGCGTCGTAAGCTTATTTCGGAAACGGCTTGCTGAGGAATTTCGAACCCCTGACGCCATAGCGCCAGGGCAGCTCGACGGCCTTGGTGATGCCGATGCGGATCCCGGTCGCGACCTCGACATCCTCTGTCCGCGCATGCAGCGCGATCGGCGGCCGGTCCAGCGGCAGTGTGTTGTGCGCGATGGTGATCCCAAGCGCTTCGGTGAGCTTGCCCGGGCCCGAGCAGAGCGCGTGCAGATCCTGGAGGTGGCGGCGGCGGCGCATCGCGGCGAGGCCATGCGTCGGCTCCAGCGCGCGGATCAGCACGGCGGCGGCCGAGCCTTCCGCCTCGCAGACGAAGTTGACGCACCAGTGGATGCCGTAGGAACGGTAGATATAGGCAAAGCCGGGCGGGCCGAACATGATCCGGTTCCGCGGCGTCGGGCCGTTGTAGGAGTGCGCCGCCGGCTCGGTATGATGATAGGCCTCGACCTCGACGATGATCCCGCCGACGCCATCGACCAGCATGGTCGCGCCGATCAAATCGGGCGCGACCTCGCGGACATTGCGGTCGAAAAAGCCGCGCTTCAGGGCTTTGCCGAGCCGCGGTGTGGAAGTCTTCGAGGTTGGAGCCATTCGACGTGAGAATCGCCAGAGAACAGAGCAGGATATTGCCCATATCTGCCATGTTCCCTGAAGCAGGGCGAGCCGGGTTGCAGCAGACAACCAGACCGACTAGGTAGGACCTGAACAGACCGGACACCCCATGGTCGTTATTGTCGATACCATCACGAACCCGTTGCGCCCGCGCCACCCCGAAAAGGTGAACCGCCCCGATTCCGCTTCGCCGCCGAAGCCGGACTGGATCCGCGTGCGCGCCCCTAATACCCGCGGCTATGCCGACACGCGCAACATCGTGCGCGCCAATGGCCTGCACACGGTGTGCGAGGAGGCGGGCTGCCCGAATATCGGCGAGTGCTGGGACAAGAAGCACGCGACCTTCATGATCATGGGTGACACCTGCACCCGTGCCTGCGCCTTCTGCAACGTCAAGACCGGCATGCCAAATGCGCTGGATGCGGCCGAGCCGCAGAACGTCGCCGAGGCCGTCGCCAAGCTGGGACTCGCCCACGTCGTCATCACCTCGGTCGACCGCGACGATCTCGCCGATGGCGGCGCCGAGCATTTTGCACAGACCATCCGTGCGATCCGGACCGCGTGCCCCTCGACCACGATCGAGATCCTGACGCCCGATTTTCTTCGCAAGGAAGGCGCGCTTGACATCGTCGTCGCGGCCAAGCCCGACGTCTTCAACCACAATCTCGAGACCGTGCCGTCGCGCTATCTCAGCGTGCGGCCCGGTGCGCGCTATTTCCATTCGATCCGGTTGTTGCAGCGGGTCAAGGAGCTCGATCCCGCGATCTTCACCAAGTCCGGCATCATGGTGGGCCTCGGCGAGGAGCGCCACGAGGTGCAGCAGGTGATGGACGACCTGCGCTCCGCCGACGTCGACTTCCTCACCATCGGGCAGTACCTCCAGCCGACGCGCAAGCATCACGCCGTGATGCGCTACGTGCCGCCGGACGAGTTCAGTTCTTACGAAAAGGTCGCCTACACCAAGGGCTTCCTTATGGTGTCGGCGAGCCCGCTCACCCGTTCGTCGCATCATGCCGGCGAGGACTTTGCGAGACTGAAGGCTGCGCGGGCCGCAACGGCCCGCTGAACCGCTATGCCCAAATTTTCGAGCAAGCGCCGTGTCAATCACAGCGCATCCAAGATGTTTGATCTGGTCGCCGACGTCGAGCGCTACCCGGAATTCGTGCCGCTGTGCAGCGCGCTGAAGATCCGTCAGCGCATGGCGAAACCCGACGGCACCGAGGTGCTCGTCGCCGACATGACGGTGTCGTTCAAGCTGGTCAAGGAATCCTTCACCAGCCGCGTGACGCTCGATCGCGCCAATCTGAAAATCCTGGTCGAATATCTGCAAGGTCCGTTCAGCAATCTCGAGAACCGCTGGACGTTCGAGCCCAAAAGCCAGCAGGAGGGCCATGACGTTTGCGATGTAGGCTTCTTCCTCGCCTATGAATTCAAGAGCCGCATGCTGGCCATGCTGATGGGCTCGATGTTCGACGCTGCGTTTGCGCTCTTCTCGGCCGCGTTCGAGAAGCGGGCCGATGCGATCTACGGCCGGCCGAAGCTGGCGTCGTCCTGATCAATCCACCGCCTTCACCACATCCGGCGGCTGCGAGGCGTAATAGGCCACTCATGCCTCGATGAGCGACGGTGACAAGTGCAGTTTGTGCCAAAACGCTGGGGAGTGACGGAACACCCCTTGCCGTGGACGGCACATCTGGACCGGCTGCTTTTCGTGAGGAGGACAATTACAGTCCGAGTCGGGCGCAGGGCTTGTGTAGCGGGACCCAGGAGACATGGCGCGCTGGAAACAATCGTGGAGCGACGACGACCTCAATCGGCTCAGGAAACTTGCAGGGACCAAGCCAATCACGTTGATCGCGAAGGAGCTCGGTCGGACCACGGGAACTGTGCTCGCGAAGGCGATCGAGCAAAACCTTCCCGTCATCCATCGGATCGAGCGAACCTCGCAAGGATCGGACCTGCCTTGAATGTCGAATTCCCGCCGATAGATACCGGGGAATTCAGGTCGACCTCACCTATGCGATCCAGCAACGGGCGTCTGACGGTCGGTCGGGCTCGAAAGGGATCGTTCTACGCAACTGCGAGTTCTCAACCGAATGTTCCGGTTGGAGATATCATGACCATCAATTTCGACACGCTGAAAGCCTCGCTTGTCCTGTATGGGTTCAACGCGATCTACGCGATCCTGCTGCTTGCAATCGGCTGGTACCTGTCCGGCGCCATGCAGCGCGTCGTCACGCGCATGCTCGCCGTCGGCCATCGCGTCGATCCGCTCGTCACTCTGTTCGTGTCCAGTGTCACGCGCTACGGCGTGCTGGCGGTGGTCGGCATCGCCGTGCTCCAGTTGTTTGGCATCCAGACCGCAAGCCTCGTTGCGGTGTTGGGCGCGACGTCCCTCGCAATCGGTCTGGCGCTACAAGGCACCCTGTCCAATCTCGCGGCCGGCGTGATGCTGCTGCTGTTCCGGCCCTTCCACATCGGCGATGACGTCGAGGTCGGCGGCAAGGCCGGCAAGGTGAGATCGCTGTCGCTGTTCATGACCGAGCTGGTCGCGGCCGACAACACGCAGATTCTGTTGCCGAACGGGCAGGTGTGGGGCGCGGCGATCATCAATCACAGCGCCTATCCCGGCACGGGCGAGGTCAAGGTGACGTTTCCGGTCCGGGCAGGTTCAGCCAATACGCTCGCCGACCAGATCTTGAAGGAGTTGCGCGACGATCCCCGCGTCGACGCGCGGACCGAGCCGTCCGTCAACGTGTCCAAGGTGATCGCCGCCGATCCGGCCGCGCCTGTCGTGGAATTGACGGTGAGCGCGAAGGTGAAGCCGTCGGATACCGATGCGGTCAAGCAGCGTGTGCTGGACCACGCCAGCGCGCTGCTGGCGGCGGCGTAGCGTGCATCAGCCCCGCGGCGACCGCGGTGGCCGGCGCTTCACCACATGCCGGCGTGGCGAGCGGGTGACGCGGGGACGCAGTCTCGTTGCGGCGGCGGTGCGGCGCGGCTTGGCCGCGGCCTGCGGGCCGCGGGCGAGCTCCATCAGCATGCGCAGCGCCTCGACCACCGAGCGCTGGCGGACCGCCGTGCGGCCGATCGCGCCAAAACGCTGCTCGCGATGGATGATGCGGCCGTCGCGCGCAGCAGCGGCAAAATGGACGAGGCCGACCGGCTTGCCGGGCGTGGCCCCCCCGGGGCCGGCAATGCCGGTGATGGCCACCGCAAGATCGACGCCAGCACGCTCCAGCGCGCCGACCGCCATCGCGGTCGCGGTCTCCTTGCTGACGGCACCGAAATTGGCGAGCGTGCTGGCCTCGACCCCTAGCATCGCGCGCTTGGCGTCGTTGGAATAGGTGACGAAGCCGCGATCGATGACGTCAGACGAGCCGGGGATGTCGGTCAGGGCGCCGGCAACAAGACCGCCGGTGCAGGACTCGGCGGTCGCGATCGTCAGCTTGCGCATCCGGCACAAATCGAGCAGCGAGCGGGAGAGGGCGCGTGCGTCGCTGCCGCCCATGGCCTAGACGCTCCAAATCTTCTCGTTAAACGGCAGGCGAATGGTGGCGCTCGCGGTGGCCGCGATGCCTTCCTCGCGGCCGGTGAAGCCGAGCCGCTCGCTGGTCGTCGCCTTCACCGCGACGCGGGAGATGTCGACGCCGGAGATCTCGGCGATGCGCGCGCGCATGGTGTCGCGTAAGGGACCGATCTTCGGCCGCTCGCAGATCATGGTGACTTCGAGATTGGCGACGCGGCCGCCGCGCGCCGTGACGCGCTCGATGGCGTATTTCAGAAACCGGTCGGAGGAGGCGCCCTTCCACTTGGCATCGCTCGGCGGGAAGTGCGAGCCGATGTCGCCGTCGGCCAATGCACCGAGGATCGCATCGACCAGCGCATGCAGGCCGACATCGCCGTCGGAATGGGCGAGGAAACCCTTGGTGTGCGGCACGCGCACGCCGCAGAGCATGAGATGGTCGCCGTCGCCGAAGGCGTGCACGTCATAGCCCGTGCCGGTCCTGATGTCGCCGAGCAGGCTGGCCAGGCGCGCTTCCTCGCGCACGAAATCCTCGGGAGTGGTGAGCTTCATGTTGGCAACATCGCCTTCAAAGGTCGCAACCGTCAATCCCGCCCATTCGGCGATCGCGGCATCATCGGTGAAATCGCCTCGTCCGTCCTTTGCCGCGCGACGATGCGCCTCGAGGATGACGTCGAAACGAAAGGATTGCGGCGTCTGCGCGATTCGTAGACTTGCCCGATCGGGCGTGTCCTCGACATTGCCGTCCGCGCTGGTGACCTTGATGGTGTCGGTGACGGGAACGACGGGGATCGCCGCGCCCGTCCGGCTTGCCGCTTCGATCGCCCGCGAGATCACGCCGGCCGAGACGAAGGGACGCGCGGCGTCGTGGATCAGGACGATGTCGGGCTTGTGCCTGGCGAGCGCTTCGAGACCGGCGAGCACCGAGGCCTGACGCGTCGCGCCACCATTGGTCGGCGCCTCGTGCTGCAGCCCTGCGACCGTTGCCGTGAACATGGCGCTGTCGTCGGGGTTCACCACCGGTTGCACGGCGAACACGTCGGCGTGGGTGCTGAAGGCTTCCATGGCGCGGTAGATCACGGGCACGCCGCCGATCTCACGATATTGCTTCGGGCTGCCCGCGCCTGCGCGCAGGCCACGACCGGCCGCGACAAGAACGACTGCGGTGCGCTGTGATTTCGCCATAGGACTCAAATATTCGACTGTTTAAGGAGAGGCGCCGGGCATGGGGTGATTGCCGGCATGCCTCTAGCACGGCAGGCCCGCAAAAAAAGGGGTTTCCCCGGATTGTGGGATTCAGCATTTTGCTGCACTGCACTTGAAAGATTTGCAGAACTGTCTAAACTGTAGGCATGGCGCTTGACTGCACAAGAATTGTGCGCAAGATAGGCCATGGCAGGCGCGATGAGGCCCCTGTCCACTCAATGAGACCGCTGTGACCGGCCCGGCAAGATCAGGCTCTAAGCCGTTGAAAATAGGCGATATTGAAATCGCTACCCCGGTCTTCCTGGCACCGATGTCGGGAGTGACGGATTCACCCGTCCGCCGGCTGGCCGCCGAACTTGGGGCGGGTCTGGTCATCTCCGAAATGACGGCCAGCGATGAGCTCGCTAACGGTCACCGCATGTCGCGGTTGCGCTGCGAAGCGGCCGGGATCGGGCCGCATGTGGTCCAGCTCGCCGGCTGCGAGGCGCATTGGATGGCGGAAGGCGCCCGGATCGCCGAGGCCGAGGGCGCCGACATCATCGACATCAACATGGGCTGTCCCGCCCGCCACGTCACCGGCGGCCAGTCAGGCTCGGCCCTGATGCGCGACCTCGATCATGCCGTCAGCCTGATCGAGGCCACGATTGCCGCTGTGAAGGTTCCGGTGACACTGAAGATGCGGCTCGGCTGGGACGACCGCACCCGCAACGCGCCGGAGCTCGCGCGTCGCGCGGAGGCCGCCGGCATCAAGCTCGTCACCGTGCATGGCCGCACCCGCTGCCAGTTCTACAAGGGCGAGGCCGATTGGGATGCGATCCGCGCGGTGCGAGAGGCCATTTCCATTCCGCTCGTCGTCAACGGCGACATCACCACGTTCGAGAAGGCGCTCGCGGCGCTCGAAGCTTCCGGCGCCGATGCCGTGATGATCGGCCGCGGCGCACAGGGCCAGCCCTGGCTGCCTGGCGAGATCGGCCGGCGCCTGAACGGCGGGGCGGCGGAAGCCACGCCGTCGCTCGCAACGCAGCTGCATTATGTCCGCACGCTCTATGAGGGCGTCTGCGCGCTCTATGGCCTGCGCGTGGGCCTGAAGCACGCGCGAAAACATCTCGGCTGGGCGCTTGATGTCGCGGCCGGTGCGAGCGGCGCGCCGGTCGAGACGCTGAAGGCCTGGCGCCGGAACATCCTCACATCTGAGGATCCGGGCCTCGTCCACCGCTCACTTCAGGATGCCTTCGACGATTTCGCATGGAGCGCCGCTGCATGAGCTCAGCTGCTGACCATCGCCGGCCGCTTCTGTCCGAGAGCGACGCGATCCTGGATGCCTTGCCCAATCCCGTGCTGATGATCGGACCGGACGGCAAGATCGTCGCAGCCAATATTGCGACCGAAGCGTTCTTCGATATCTCGACGCAGTTCTTGAAGCGGCAGTCGCTGAAAGAGCTGGTGCCGTTCGGCAGTCCCTTGCTGGCGCTGATCGACCAGGTGCGCTCGTCGAACTCGCCGGTCAATGAATACAAGGTCGATCTTGGCACACCGCGCATGGGCGGCGACCGCCAGGTCGATCTGCATGTCGCGCCGCTCACCGAACGGCCCGGCCACATCGTGGTGATGCTTCAGGAGCGCTCCATCGCCGACAAGATGGACCGGCAGCTCACCCATCGCAGCGCCGCCCGTTCGGTGATTGCGCTGGCCGCCATGCTGGCACACGAGATCAAGAACCCGCTCTCCGGCATCCGCGGCGCGGCACAGCTGCTGGAGCAGCAGGCCTCGTCCGAAGACCGCATGCTGACCCGCCTGATTTGCGACGAAGCCGACCGCATCGTGACGCTGGTCGACCGCATGGAGGTATTCGGCGACGAGCGGCCCGTGGTGCGCGGCCCCGTCAACATCCATTCGGTGCTCGACCACGTGAAGCGGCTGGCGCAGTCGGGCTTTGCCCGCAACATCCGCTTCATCGAGGATTACGATCCGTCGCTACCGCCGGTGCTGGCCAACCAGGACCAGCTGATCCAGGTGTTCCTCAATCTGGTGAAAAATGCCGCCGAAGCGCTGATCGACGTCCCCGACGCCGAGATCCAGCTCACCACCGCGTTCCGGCCCGGCGTGCGCCTGTCGGTCCCCGGTCAAAAATCCCGGGTATCCCTGCCGCTTGAATTCTGCGTGAGGGATAATGGACCAGGCGTGCCGGACGATCTTCTGCCCAATCTGTTCGATCCCTTCGTGACCACCAAGCAGACCGGCTCTGGCCTCGGTCTCGCGCTGGTCGCCAAGATCATTGGCGATCACGGGGGCATCATCGAATGCGAGTCTCAGCCGCGCAAGACCACCTTTCGCGTGCTGATGCCGATGTATTCCACATCGGTGAAACATCCCGATCACAGCAGTCGCGACGGCTCTGCCGGGAAGTCGTCGTCTGCATCACAGGGGGCAAAATGAGGATTAACGATGCCCGCAGGTAGCATTCTCGTAGCTGATGACGACACCGCCATCCGCACGGTTCTCAACCAGGCGCTTTCCCGGGCCGGGTATGAAGTCAGGCTGACCGGCAATGCCGCGACGCTGTGGCGCTGGGTCAGCCAGGGGGAGGGCGATCTCGTCATCACCGACGTGGTGATGCCGGACGAAAACGCCTTCGACCTGCTGCCACGGATCAAGAAGATGCGGCCAAATTTGCCGGTCATCGTCATGAGCGCGCAAAACACCTTCATGACGGCGATTCGCGCCTCCGAGCGCGGCGCCTATGAATATCTGCCAAAGCCCTTCGACCTGAAGGAGCTGATCGCCATCGTCGGCCGTGCACTCGCCGAGCCGAAGGAGCGGGTCGCGACGCCTGACGACGACGCCGAGATGGAGGCGATCCCGCTGGTCGGCCGCTCGCCGGCGATGCAGGAAATCTACCGCGTTCTCGCGCGGCTCATGCAGACCGACCTCACCGTGATGATCACGGGCGAGTCCGGCACCGGCAAGGAGCTGGTGGCGCGCGCGCTGCACGATTACGGCAAGCGCCGCAACGGCCCGTTCGTTGCGGTCAACATGGCGGCTATCCCGCGCGACCTCATCGAGTCCGAATTATTCGGCCATGAGCGCGGCGCCTTCACCGGCGCCAACACCAGAGCGTCGGGCCGCTTCGAGCAGGCCGAGGGCGGCACGCTGTTCCTCGACGAAATCGGCGACATGCCGATGGAGGCGCAGACCCGCCTGCTGCGCGTGCTGCAGCAGGGCGAATACACCACGGTCGGCGGCCGTACGCCGATCAAGACGGACGTGCGCATCGTCGCTGCCTCCAATAAGGATCTGCGCGTCCTGATCCAGCAGGGTCTGTTCCGCGAGGATCTTTTCTTCCGCCTCAACGTCGTGCCGCTGCGGCTGCCGCCCTTGCGCGAACGTATCGAGGACCTGCCCGATCTGATCCGTCACTTCTTCGCGCTGGCCGAGAAGGACGGCCTGCCGCCGAAGAAGCTCGATTCGCTGGCGCTGGAGCGGCTGAAGCAGCATCGCTGGCCCGGCAACGTGCGCGAGCTCGAAAACCTCGCCCGGCGCCTCGCTGCCCTCTATCCGCAGGACGTGATCACGGCCTCCGTCATCGACGGCGAGCTCGCGCCGCCCTCGGTCAGCCCAGGTGCTGCGGTCCAGCAGGGCGTCGACAATCTTGGCGGTGCGGTGGAGGCCTATCTCTCGTCGCACTTCCAGGGCTTCCCGAACGGCGTGCCGCCGCCGGGCCTCTATCACCGCATCCTCAAGGAGATCGAGGTGCCGCTGCTCACTGCCGCGCTGGCCGCCACCCGCGGCAACCAGATCCGCGCCGCCGATCTGCTCGGCCTCAACCGCAACACGCTGCGGAAGAAGATCCGGGATCTCGATATCCAGGTGTATCGGAGCGGGGGCTAATTTCGGAACGGCGGCTCAGCTCCCCCTGCCAAAGGTGAGCTGAGCCTGTCCGCATCATCGGGCTGAAATGTTCCGCCGGATCTGACCAGGAGCGCCACGACCGGCTGCGTATTGGCATCTCCGCCGTCTGGTCCTGCCTGCTGGGGCCATTGACCAAGAGGTCAGTGGCCACGATCAGCAGCAGCATCGCCGTCACCGTGATCACGAGAAAAATCCTGTCCATGCCGGGTCAAGCCGGGATGGCCTGATTCTGTTCCGGCCGCCACCCCTGTGGATGCGCTCGTCCGTCGCGGCGCGGACGCCGTGGAATTGTCACAATTCGGCAACAATGTGGTACGAATACATCAGTACCCGCCCATCGCGGACCCGTTTTCAGCACCCCATTGCCGGAATGACCAGCGCAGACACCTCGGCCGCATCCTTTGACACGGCCCCAGCGGAAGAGCCCCGGCGTTGGTCGGTGCGGCGCTGGCTGGTGCCGTTTGCGGTGGCGCTGGCGCTGTTGTCGGGCCTCCTGACCTTCCTGGTCCTCACCGGCCTCACCAGGATCGATCCGACGCCGGAGGTGGTCCGCTCGTTCTACCTGATCAATGCGGGCACGATCCTGCTGCTGGTCGGCATCATCGTGCGCGAGCTCTGGCAGCTGATCCTGGCGCGGCGGCGGGGCAGGGCGGCGGCGCGCCTGCATGTCCAGATCGTCAGCCTGTTCTCGATCGTCGCGGTGCTGCCGGCGGTGCTTGTTTCCGTCGTCGCCAACGTCACGCTCGAACGCGGTCTCGACCGGCTGTTCTCGGGGCCGACCAAGGAAGTCATCCAGAACTCGCTGGATATCGCACGGGCCTACATGCAGGACCATGCGCAATTGATCCGCGGCGACATCATCGGCATGGCCAATGACATCGCCCATGCAAGGCCACTCTACGACCAGGATCGCCGGTCGTTCCGCGAGCTGCTGACCGCCAGCGCCGGCTCCCGCAACCTGCCGGGCGCGATGATCATCGACAAGAACACCAATATCCTGGAGTCCGCTGACACCGGCATGCGACTGGCCTATTCGCCCCCGGCGCCGGACTTCCTCAGCAACGTCAACGAATCCGAGCCCGAGATCGCGGTGTTGCCAGATGCGAGCTACGTCGCGGCAGTGATCCGCCTGCGCGCCTTCAGCGACACCTTCCTGTACGTGGCACGGCCACTCGATCCGAAGGTCGTCAGTCAGCTCAAGCAGACCGAGATCAGCGTCGCCGAATACGCCCAGATCGAGTCGCGCCGGCTCGGCATTCAGGTGGCGTTTGCGCTGATGTTTGCGGTGATCGCGCTGACCATCCTGATGGCCTCTGTGCTGATCGGCCTGAACTTCGCCAACTCGTTGGTGGCGCCGATCCGGCGGCTGATGAACGCGGCCCACACCGTCTCGACCGGCGACCTCCATGTGAAGGTGCCCGTGCATCAATCGGAAGGCGATCTCGCCCAGCTCGGCGAGACCTTCAACAAGATGACGCAGGAATTGCGCAGCCAGCGCGACGAGCTCGTCAACGCCAGCGACCTCATCGACAGCCGCCGCCGCTTCATCGAGGCGGTGCTGTCCTCTGCAAGCGCCGGCATCATCGGCGTCGACACCTCGGGCAGCGTCGGCATCCTTAACCGCTCCGCCGAGAAGCTGATCGGGCATTCCGAGGCCGAGACGCTCGGTCATCCGCTCTCCGACGTGCTGCCCGAGCTCGACGAGATGATGAAGACGTCGCGGGAAGGGACCCAGCGCCTGGTGCAGGGCCAGATCACGATCACGCGCGACGGCACCGAGCGAAATCTTTCAGTGCGCGTCAGCGCCGAGAAGAACCAGCCGCACGACAGCTACATCATCACGCTCGACGACATTACCGAGCTGGTGTCGGCGCAGCGCACCTCGGCCTGGGGCGATGTCGCGCGCCGTATCGCCCACGAGATCAAGAACCCGCTGACGCCGATCCAGCTCTCCGCCGAGCGCATCCGCCGCAAATTCGGCAAGGACATTACCGAGGCCAAGGACAAGCAGATCTTCGAGCAGTGCACCGACACCATCGTGCGCCAGGTCGACGATATCAGGCGCATGGTCGACGAGTTCTCGCGCTTTGCGCGGATGCCGAAGCCCGTGATGGAAGGCGAGGACGTCGCCGACACCGTGCGGCAGGCGGTGTTCCTGATGAAGGTTGCCCATCCCGAGATCGAGATTGAGGCCGAGTTCAGGGACGATCCGCTGCGCGCCCAGTTCGACCGGCGGCTGATCTCGCAGGCGGTCACCAACATCATCAAGAACGCCACCGAGGCGATCGAGCAGGTCCCGGCGGAGGAGCTCGGCAAAGGCCGTATCGACGTCGTGGTGTCGCGCGAGGACGAGGACGTGCTGATCGACGTCGTCGACAACGGCATCGGCCTGCCCAAGGTCGCGCGTTCGCGGCTGCTCGAGCCCTATGTGACGACGCGCGCCAAGGGCACCGGCCTTGGCCTCGCCATCGTCGGCCGCGTGCTGGAAGACCATGGCGGCCGCATCGAGCTGAAGGACGCCTCCGACTTCCGCGAAGGCCAGCGCGGCGCCTGGATGCGTATGCGCTTTGCGATCTCCGGCGAGGCCAAGAAGGCCGAGGGAGCCGAGCAGGCGCAGGAAACAAAAGAGCCGGCGGGCGAAACCAAAGAGCCCGCTGAAAAGACCAATGATTCAACGAAAATCGAAGCCTCATCAGGCATCTGACAAGATAGGCGCGACCCCATGGCAAGTGAAATTCTGATTGTCGATGATGAGGCCGATATTCGGGATCTCGTTGCGGGCATCCTCGAGGACGAGGGTTTCGTCACCCGAACCGCACGCGACAGCGACTCGGCCTTGGCCGAAATCGCCAATCGCCGGCCGCACCTGGTGTTCCTCGACATCTGGCTGCAGGGCTCCAAGCTCGACGGCTTGCAGCTGCTCGAGCAGGTCAAAAAGGACAATGCCGATCTACCTGTCGTGATGATCTCCGGCCACGGCAACATCGAGACCGCGGTCGCCGCGATCAAGCGCGGGGCCTATGACTTCATCGAGAAGCCGTTCAAGGCGGACCGGCTGATCCTGGTCGCCACCCGCGCGCTGGAAAACTCGCGGCTCAAGCGCGAGGTCAAGGAGCTGAAGCAGCTCGCGCCGAGCGCCAGCCAGCTCGTCGGCCGTTCCCCGAGCGTGAACCAGCTGCGCCAGACCATCGAGCGCGCGGCCAAGGCCAACAGCCGCATCCTGATCGTCGGCCCCGCCGGCGCGGGCAAGGAATTGGCCGCCCGTACGCTGCACACGGCCTCGGGCCGCGCCGACGGCCCCTTCGTCGTCATCAATGCCGCCGCGATCACGCCGGAGCGGATGGAGCACGAGCTGTTCGGCGTCGAGCAGTCCAACGGCGAGCAGCCGCGCAAGGCGGGTGCACTCGAGGAAGCCCATGGCGGCACGCTGTTCATCGACGAGATTGCGGACATGCCGCGCGAGACCCAGAACAAGATCCTGCGCGTGCTGGTCGAGCAGTCGTTCCAGCGCGTCGGCGGCACCGGCAAGGTTCAGGTCGACGTCCGAATCATCTCCTCGACCGCGCGCAACCTCGAGGAGGAGATCGCGGTCGGCCGTTTCCGCGAGGACCTCTATCATCGGCTTTCGGTGGTGCCGATCCGCGTGCCCGCGCTCTCGGAGCGGCGCGAGGACATTCCGGAGCTGATCGACTATTTCATGGAGCAGATCTCGGCCGGCAGCGGCCTGCCCAAGCGGCAGATCGGGCAGGACGCGATGGCGGTGCTGCAATCGCATGTCTGGCCGGGCAATGTGCGCCAGCTCCGCAACAACGTTGAGAGAGTCATGATTCTGGCCGCGGGCGGACCGGAGGTGATTATCACCGCCGATATGCTGCCGCAGGATGTCGGCTCGATGGTGCCGGCGATGCCGACCAGCAACAATGGCGAGCACATCATGGGCCTACCGCTGCGCGAGGCTCGCGAAGTGTTCGAGCGCGACTATTTGATTGCTCAGATCAGCCGTTTTTCAGGAAATATTTCTCGCACGGCCGAGTTTGTTGGCATGGAACGTTCGGCGCTGCATCGGAAGTTGAAGGCGCTGGGCGTCGGCTGAGGCCCCGGCGCCCCGGTCAGACCGCAGGGATAAGCGAGAAAAATCATCGATTTCCGTAGTTTTTCGGGGCAATCGAGCAGGCCCTGCCGCGTCAAGCGGCTTGCCTAACAAGCCGACCTGTCCTCTAATTGATCTGCCGTTCCTCCGAGGGGGATCTCATGAGGGACGGCAACCGGAAGAAGGCCTCTTTTTTGAAAACAGGGTCACGACCGGCGCAATAAAAAGAAACTCAAAGCGAGAAAAAAACAATGGCGGCAGACCGCGCACAAAACCTGCAGGACACTTTCCTCAATCACGTTCGCAAAACCAAAACGCCACTGACGATCTTTCTGGTCAACGGAGTGAAGCTCCAGGGCATCGTGACCTGGTTCGACAATTTCTGTTTGCTGCTTCGGCGCGACGGTCATTCGCAGCTCGTCTACAAGCATGCGATCTCGACCATCATGCCGGGCGCTCCGATCCAGCTGTTCGAAGGCGGCGAGGATCAGCCGGCTTGAGAGTGATCTGATTGGAACCCCGGAATTTCGACGGGGATGCCGACCGTCCGCGGTCGGCAGGGGCTAAGCAGACGGGGCGGGTGCTTGTCATCGGCCCCTATTTGCGAGTGCGCGCAGGCGGTGCCGACGCGCAATCGGAGAGTCACATCCAGCGCGATGCCGAGGCCCGGCTCGACGAAGCCGCCGGCCTCGCGCGCGCCATTGATCTCGTCGTTGCCGACGCCATCATCGCGCCGATCAGCCAGATCCGGCCCGCGACCTATATCGGCAAGGGCAAGGTCGAGGAGATCGCCGCGCTGGCCAAGAGCCTCGACGCCGAGCTCGTGGTGATGGATTGCGCGCTGGCGCCGATCCAGCAGCGTAATCTCGAGAAGGAGCTGCACGCCAAGGTGCTCGACCGCACCGGGCTCATTCTGGAAATCTTCGGCCGCCGCGCCAAGACCAAGGAGGGCTCGCTCCAGGTCGAGCTTGCGCATCTCAATTACCAGCGCTCGCGCCTGGTGCGATCGTGGACCCACCTCGAGCGCCAGCGCGGCGGTTTCGGCTTCATGGGCGGTCCCGGCGAGACGCAGATCGAGGCCGACCGCCGCCTGATCCAGGAGCGCATCTCCAAGCTCGAGGGTGAGCTGAAGAAGGTGCAGGCGACGCGGCGGCTGCATCGCGCCGGTCGCCAGCGCGTGCCGTATCGCGTGGTCGCGCTGGTCGGCTACACCAATGCCGGCAAGTCGACGCTGTTCAACCGCCTGACCCGTGCCGACGTGCAGGCCGCCGACATGCTGTTTGCAACCCTCGATCCCACCTTGCGCGCGCTGACGCTGCCGCATGGCGGCAAGGCGATGCTGTCGGACACCGTCGGCTTCATCTCCAATCTGCCAACGCAGCTCGTCGCCGCCTTCCGCGCCACGCTGGAAGAGGTGCTGGAGGCCGACGTCATCCTGCATGTGCGCGACATCTCGCACGAAGATGCCGAGGCGCAGCAGAGCGACGTCGATGCCGTGCTGCGCCAGCTCGGTATCAATCCAGATGACTCGGGCCGCATCATCGAGGTCTGGAACAAGATCGACCGCTACGATGCCGAGCAACGCGAAGAGCTGCTCAACATCGCAGCGCGCAGGCCCGAGGATCATCCGGCGATGCTGGTCTCGGCTGTATCAGGCGAGGGGATCGACGCACTGCTCGCCACGATCGAGGAACGGCTGGCGGCCACGCGCACCACGCTCGACCTCTCCATCGACGCCGCCGACGGCGCCGGCATCTCCTGGCTGCACCGCAATTCCGAAGTGCTGGCGAAAGAGCTGCACGACGGCCGCTTCGACATGACCGTGCGGGTGGACGAGACCAAGCGGGATATCGTGGTGAACAGGTTCGACGCCGTGCCGCGCGTGGCGTGATCTCTCCCCACGTCGTCCCGGACAAGCGTAAGCGCAGATCCGGGACCCATGACCACGGACGGCTGGAATGGCACGCTGGTGGCTCCAGCCTGCTTCAACATGTACGGTCGGGGTAATGGATCCCGGCCTTCGCCGCGACAACAGCGGAGTTAGCGGCGCGCTCCATTGCTGCTCTGGGCAGCAGGAGCGTTCTGCTCGTCACCCTTCGCCTCGTTCCACAGCGCATCCATCTCCGCCAGCGATGCCTGCTCCAATGTCCGGCCCTGCGCCTCCAGCGCCCGTTCGATGAACGCAAAGCGCCGCTCGAATTTCGCGTTCGTCGCGCGCAGCGCTGCTTCCGGATCGGCGTCGACATGGCGGGCGAGGTTAACGAGCGCGAACATCAGGTCGCCGGTTTCTTCTGCGATCTCCCGCTTGTCGTTGCGGTCGAGCGCGGCTTCGATCTCGTCGGCTTCCTCGCGGATCTTTTGCAGGACCGCGCGCGGGTCGTTCCAGTCGAAGCCGACGGTCGAGGCCTTGCGCTGCAGCTCCATCGCGCGCGTCAGCGCGGGCTGGCCGGCCTTGACGCCCGACAGCAGCGATTTATGCGGCGGCGTTGCCTCCGGCGGCCGGCGCGCGGCGCGCTCGGCCTTCTCTTCGGCCTTGATGCGGTCCCAGACTTCCTTGACGTGGGAGGCGGCGAGATTGCCGTCCTTGTCGGCGAAGACGTGGGGATGACGGCGGATCATCTTGCGGGTGATGGCCTCGACGACATCGCCGAACGCAAAGGCGTTCTGCTCCGAGGCCATCTGGGCGTGGAACACCACCTGCAGCAGGAGGTCGCCGAGCTCCTCCCTGAGATCGTCGAGATCGCCGCGGTCGATGGCGTCCACCACCTCATGCGCTTCCTCGATCGTGTAGGGCGCGATGGTCGCGAAATTCTGCTCGAGGTCCCAGGGGCAGCCGGTCACCGGCGTGCGCAGCGCGGCCATGATCTCGATCAGGCGGGAAATGTCGCGGGAAGGGGTCATTGCGGGGCAGTCTCCTGGGTCCAGAACCTTATGCCAAAAGCGGGCCGCCGATCCCAGCACCGGCATGCGGAACAGGCCAATTCCACCGATTGGCGGGCCGCTTCCGCAGTGCTAAAGCGCGGGCCATGAGTGACGCATTTTCATCACAAACCGCGCTGGTGCTGTTCTCCGGCGGCCAGGATTCCACCACCTGCCTCGCCTGGGCGCTCAGCCGTTTCGCGCGCGTGGAAACGCTGGGGTTCGCCTACGGGCAACGCCACGCTGTCGAGCTCGATTGCCGCGACCAGTTGCTCGAGGGCATCAAGGGTCTTCGCGCGGATTGGGCCGCAAAGCTTGGCGAGAGCCATACGCTGTCGATCCCGACGCTGGCGGCTGTCTCCGAGACCGCGCTGACGCGCGATGTCGCGATCGCGATGGGCGCCGATGGATTGCCCAACACCTTCGTGCCCGGCCGCAACCTGGTGTTCCTGACCTTCGCCGCGGCATTGGCCTACCGGCGCGGCATCACAGACATCGTCGGCGGCATGTGCGAGACCGACTATTCCGGCTATCCCGATTGCCGCGACGACACCATTCGCGCGATGCAGGCTGCGCTCTCGCTCGGCATGGCCCGCAAGTTCGAGCTTCATACGCCGCTGATGTGGATCGACAAGGCGGCGACGTGGAAGCTGGCGCATGACCTCGGCGGCGCGGGACTCGTCGATCTCATCCGGGAACAGTCTCACACCTGCTATCTCGGCGAACGCGGCGCGCAGCACGAGTGGGGTTATGGCTGCGGGGAGTGTCCGGCGTGCAGCTTGCGGGCGAAGGGCTGGCGGGAGTTTGTGGCGGGAAGGTAATTCCGCCGTCATTGCGAGGAGCCCTTGCGACGAAGCAATCTAGACTGCCTCTACGGAGAGATTCTGGATTGCTTCGCTCCGCTCGCAATGACGGAGGCCTACCGAAAATCCTCGTCCCGCAGCTCGATCGGCTTGCCGTGCGGCGTGCGATCCGCCGCGTGGTCCCAGGCGTCGCGGTAGCGATGCAGGGTCTCCGTCGATGCGACGCCTTTGCGCGCCACCAGCCCTTCCAGCGTGGCTAGCCAGTGCAGATAGTAGGTCTCGCCGGTGTCGGGGTCGCCGGCGGCCTGCGCTCGCTTGATTTCGGAGGCCAGCGCTGCGGCCCATTCCGGCCAGGTGAACACGCCGCGGTCGTGCAGCGTCAGCGCCATCGCAAAGGCATGCGCTTCCCAGGGTGCGCGGAACACCGGGCCGTCGCCATCGCGCGGAATGCTCGGAATGGCCGCCGTCGCGGCGGCAGCAGCCTTGCTGCTCATCACGCCGGATCCAGATAGGGCTCGAACGCGTCGATCGAGACTTTCAGCGTCGGATCGCCATCCGCGCCCCAGAGATCGCGGCCTTCGAACACGACGGTGTAGAGCCATTGCGGGTTCTCGCCGAGGTCCATCGCCGCCGTATCCGGAAACACCTGGCAACCGTGGTTCAGCTCGACCACGCCGACATGGCCGCGCACATAGCGTGGCAGCCGTGTGTGCGTGGTCGGATGGATGTTTTTCGCACGGACACGATCGCCGATGCTGAACCTGGCGGGCGCAGGCGCTGGGCGGGCGAACTTGCCGCGCACCATGATGCGCTCGACATTGGCGAGGTCGAACTTGCCGTGCTTGAGCGCCTTGCCGGGCTGCATCGCATGGCCGGCGGCGACTTCCTCGCGGGTGAGGTAGCCTTTCTCGATCAGCATCTCCTCGAGCCCGAGGAACCACTTCTTGTAGTAGGAGCTCGAGAGATAGACATGCGGCGGCAGCGTCTCGCGATAGAATCGCGAGGTGTCGATGTTGAACGCGCCGGCCGCGCCCATCGCGCGCACCATCGCCAGCACGCGGGACTCCCACGCCTCGTGGAACATCGGCTCGTTCGGCTCGGGCTCGACCTTGCCAAAACCGTCCATGCCGCCCATGTCGTGGACGCCGTTCACGACGGGGCTCCGGGCGTCCTGGGGAATCCCGTACCGATCATCGAGTCTCGCGTAACGAGGCCGGCGAGCTGCTCCTCGCTCCAGCCTTCCGCGCCCGCGGGGCGCATCGGCAGCACCAGGAAGCGCGTCTCTGCCGTGGAATCCCAGACCCGAATTTCCATGTCCGTCGGCAGCGTCACGCCGAAATCGGCA
This sequence comes from Bradyrhizobium sp. S3.3.6, assembly GCF_040546905.1. Lineage (NCBI taxonomy): Bacteria > Pseudomonadati > Pseudomonadota > Alphaproteobacteria > Hyphomicrobiales > Nitrobacteraceae > Bradyrhizobium > Bradyrhizobium sp. S3.3.6. The sequence goes on from NZ_JBEPOT010000002.1 coordinate 463,466, forward strand.
AGCACGCCGCGCGGATCCCTAACCGCGCGCGAGCGGTAGGGCGAGGCCTTGTACCAGACCGGCGGCAGCCCGAGCATTTCCCAGGGGTAGCAGGAGCACAGCGTGCACACGACCATGTTGTGACGCTCGGGCGTATTCTCGACCACGACGAGATGGTCGCCGACGCGGCTGACGTGGCCGAGCGTTCCGATCGCCTTGCTGCCGTCCTCCAGCAGCGCCTTCTTGAACGCCGGATCGCTCCAGGCCTTGGCGACGACGCGCGCGCCGTTATGTGGACCGATCTTGGTCTCGTACGCTTGGATGATGGCGTCGAGCGCGGCCGGCTCGACATAGCCTTTTTCGGTCAGAATCGTCTCGAGCGCGCGCACGCGCAGCTCGGTCTCCGACAGTTCCGAATGATCGTGGTCGTGGTGATGATGGTGGTCGTGATCGTGGCTCATGGCGAAAGATTAAGCGAAACCTTCCCTGCCTGTCGAGGGTTCGTTGCAGCGCAATCCGGCCACGTATTCGTGACGGCGTTTGTGCGCTACGATCAGGCAAAAATCAGCTTCGGAGATGCGCCATGAAGGACTTCGTCAAGATCGAGAAGGGCCTCGGTCCCGAGGGGCGGATCGCGGTGGTGCGGTTCGACCGCCATGATGGCATCAACGCCTTGTCGCCGGAGGCGATGCGCCAGCTCACGGCGGCGGCGCGCAGCTTCGAGGATGATGCGGCGACGACCGCCGTGGTGTTGATGGGCAATGCGGGCGCGTTCAGCGCCGGCTTCGACCTGAAGGACGCCGAAGGGCGCTCGCGCAAGGAGATGGATCTTGGTGCGCTGCGGCGGCATCTCAAGCTCGGGCCGCGGCTCACCCATGCCTGGCATGAGATGGAGCAGATCACCATCGCTGCGATCGAAGGCTTTTGCGTCGGCGGCGGTGTGGCGCTGGCGGTCGCGCTCGACTTCCGCGTGATGGGCAGCGATGCGCATCTGCGCGTGCCCGAGATCGGGCTCGGCATGAACATGAGCTGGCAGAGCATCCCGCGCATGCTGCATCTGATGGGGCCGGCCCGCACCAAGCAGGCGGTGATCCTGGCCGACGAGCGCATCTCGGCTGACGAGGCCTATCAATGGGGCCTGGTGGAGCAGGTCGTCGATCCCGGCAAGGCATTCGACGCGGCGATGGAGCTCGCGTGGAAGGTCGCCGCACAGCCGCCGCTCTCGGTCGCGATGACGAAGCTGACCGTCAACCGGCTCGCGCATGCGCTCGACGATCTCGCCAGCCACATGGATATCGACCAGTTCGCGCTGGCGAGCCTCAGCGAAGACCACAAGGAGGGCGTCGAAGCGTTCCTGACGCGGCGCAAACCTAAGTTTGGAGGAAGGTAGCCAACCCTTTCTTTACCGCTTTGCGCAGGAGAGACGCGCCGCAAACCCATTCTCAATGCCGCCTGCGATATCCACCCCGCATGTTTCTGCCCAGGGGTGGGCGCTTGTGGTTAAGGGATTGCAGCCATGGCATTGCGGGGCATGTTGGGATCGGCGCGGACGCGAACCATCGCCGCGACCGGTGCCATTCTCGTTGTTGGGCTTTCGCTGACCTTCGCGGCGCGCGTGCTGTCCGAAAGGATGCTTGCCGCCGACATGCAGCGCCGCTTCAGCGCCGACGCCGCCGATATCTCCGCAGCCGTCGGTGAACGCCTGCGCACCCATGCCGAGGTGCTGGTCAGCATGCAGGGGCTCTATGCCTCGATCGGCGGCACCGTCGACCGGGCGCAGTTCCGCCGCTACATCGACGTGCTCGACCTCGGCCGCCGCTATCCCGGTTTCCAGGCGCTGCAAGCGCTCCGTCATGTCACACCAGACGGTCTCGACGCATTCCTTGCCGAAGTGCGCGCCGACGGCAGCGTGGATTCCGCAGGCCAGCCCGATTTCGCGCTGAAGCCGCCCGGCAAGCGCGCGGTCTACGACATCGTCGAATTCGTCGAGCCGATACGCGGCAATGAGGATGCGCTCGGCTTCGACGCCGCAGCCAATCCGGCGCAACTCGATTCCCTGCGGCGTACGGCCGAGACGGGCCGCATCGTCGCGACACCGCCGGTCAAGCTGGTGCAGGATCGCTCGGGCGGCCTCGGCTTCATCCTGCGCGCACCGATTTATCGCGCGGGCGAGCCGGCCCAGACCCCGTCGCAGCGTGTTGCCGTATTGCGCGGTTTCGTCGCCTCGGTCTATCGCATGAACGATCTGATGCGCGGCGTGCTCGATCCGCGCTCGCTGCAGCAGATGCAGGTGCAGATCGTCGATCGCGGCTATGCCAAGCAGGCCAGGGACGGCACCATGAGCGGCGAGGCGGAGGACCCGACCGCGGCCTCGACGCTGATGTACAACAGCACCGAGCCGAACGTCAGCCTGGTCTCGCAAGTCGCCGAGCCCGGCGGCGTCGCGGCCGATCGTTCGCTGGTCGTCGGCGAGCGGGTCTGGCGCCTCGTGTTCAATGCCCGGCCGGGATCGATCTATGCGGTCGACCATGTCGTGCCTGATCTGGTGCTCGCCAGCGGAGCCGTGATCACGCTGCTGATCGCGTTGATTGCGGGCATTGGCCTCCGCTCGCGCCGGCTGTTTGGGAACCTCATGGCGCTCGACGCCGAGCAGCGCGCACTGGTCGACAATCCCCTGGCCGGCATCCTGTTCACCCGCGGGCACAAGATCCTGCGCAGCAACCGGCGCGTCGCCGAGTTGTGCGGACGATCGTCCGACGAGCTCCAGAACGAAACGGTGGAATCGCTGCTCGCATCCGACGCCGACAGTCAGGTCTTCGGCGCGACGCTGACCAAGATCCGCGACAGCGCGATGGCGAGCGCCGCGCAGCTTCACCTGCGCCGCAAGGACGGCTCCACGGTCCTGATCGACGCCTATGGCAAGCCGCTGCCCTCGGGGCGCGGCGGCGAGGGCGAGATCCTCTGGATCGTCCAGGACAAGACCGACGTGATGCTGGCGGAAGCCGAACGCGCCGAGCATGCCAGGCAATTGCAGGACACCAACGCGCGGCTGACGTCATCGCTGAAGGCATCCGAGATCCGCACCAAGGAAATCGCGCTTTTGACCGAACTCTCCGGCGTGCTCCAGTCCTGCCAGAAGCCGGACGAGATCTTTGCGGCCGTGGAAACCTATGCCGGCTTCCTGTTTCCCGACGAGGCCGGCGCGCTATACCTGATGAACGATGCCCGCGACGGCGTGACCCGCGGGCCGCGCTGGGGCGAGGTGACCTCGACCGCGCAGGCATTCGCTCTCGACGATTGCTGGGCGTTGCGCCGCGGCACCAAGTTCCCGGTCTCGGAGGCGAGCCAGGGCCTCGTATGCGGCCACGCCTGCTGCGAGGCCGGAATCGGCACTTACCTCTGCCAGCCGCTGATCGCGCAGAACACGCTGCTCGGCGTGCTCTATCGCGAGGCCGCCGGCACGTCGTTTGCCGACGATACCGATCAGCTCGCAACGATGCTGGCCGAGCAGATTTCGCTGGCGCTCGCCAACCTGCAGCTTCGCGAGCAGTTGCGCAGCCAGGCCATCCGCGACCAGCTTACCGGGCTCTACAACCGCCGTTTCCTCGAGGACGCGCTGGCGCGTGAATCCGGCCGTGCGATGCGCACCGGCGAGACGATGGCGCTGCTGATCATCGACGTCGACCATTTCAAGAAGATCAACGACACCTTTGGCCACGAGTCCGGCGACGCGGTGCTGCGTGAGCTCGGCACTGTGCTCGAGAAGACGATCCGCAAGACCGATATCGTCGGCCGCTTCGGCGGCGAGGAATTTTTGGTGCTGATGCCGGGCGCCGATATCGATGCCGCGCTCGCGCGCGCCAATGCCGTGCTCGATGCTGTCAGGGCGATGCATGTCGAAATCCCCAACGGCGCGCCGCTGCGCCACATCACGGCGTCGATCGGCCTGGCCGTGACGCCACTCCATGTGCCGAAGGGCGACATGCTGGTAGCGGCTGCCGACGCTGCGCTGTATCAGGCCAAGGGGCAGGGCCGTAACCGAGTCGTCGAATCCGACCGCCGCTCTCTCATGGCACCGCCGGCGCCGCTCGCCAAGACGGGTACAGAGGGCTAGGCGGCTTCGCGCAGGCATTGAAACGCCCGCCGATCTGTGCCGTAACAGGCTTTGGCGGCAGCGGCTCGGTCAGCGATCCCGCGCGCGCCGCGGGAGGGACCGAGAATGCATCGCTGGAAGCTGATCGCGCCGCTGGTGGTATGGCTGGCGATTTATCTGTGGCCAGTGCCGGCAGGTCTCAACGTCAATCAGTGGCACTATTTTGCCGTGTTCGCGGCCGTCATCACCGGGCTGATCCTGGAATCGATGCCGGTCGGCGCGGTCGGCCTGATCGGGCTGACGGTCGCCGGCGTCGGCGGCTATATCGATGCCGATCCCGGCAAATCGCTGCGCTGGATGCTCGCCGGCTTTGCCGAGAGCACGGTGTGGCTGATCGTCGGCGCCTTCGTGTTCTCGATCGGCTATCGCAAGAGCCAGCTTGGCCGGCGCATCGCGCTGGTGCTGGTGCGGCGCCTCGGCACCAACACGCTCGGCCTTGGCTATGCGGTCGCGATGTCGGACTTCCTGCTTGCACCCGCAACGCCGTCCAACACCGCGCGCAGCGGCGGCATCGTCTATCCCATCATCAGCAACATCCCGCGCATCTACGGCTCCGAACCGGGACCGACCGCCGGCAAGATCGGCACTTACGTGATGTGGACCGCCTTCGCGGCGACCGCGATCACGAGCTCGCTGTTCTTCACTGCGCTGGCACCGAACGCAGCAGCACTCGCGATCGCCAAGAAGACGGTCGGCGTCGATGTCAGTTGGGGCCAGTGGTTCATCGGCTTCGCGCCGCTCGGCATCCTCCTGATGATCCTCGTGCCGCTGCTCAGCTACGCGATCTGCCGGCCGGAGGTGAAGCGCAGCCCCGAGATTTCCGAATGGGCGGCGAAGGAGCTCGCGGAGATGGGGCCGATGTCGCGCAACGAGTGGATCATGCTGGTGCTGATTATCCTCGCGATGTTCCTGTGGATCGCGGGCTCGAGCCCGGACATCCACGTACCCTTGCTCGGCTCGAACTTCGTCAATGCCACGACCGTCGTCTTCATCGTTATCTCGCTGATGCTGGTCACCGGCGTGATCGAGTTCGCCGACATCGTCAGCGAGAAGAGCGCCTGGGAGGTCTTCTTCTATTTCACCTCGCTGTTGACGCTGGCTTCGGGACTGAACGAGATCGGCTTCATCAAATGGTTCGCCAATGAATTCGCCAAGCCGCTCACAGGGCTCACGCCATCGACCGCGATGATCCTCTTGGTCGCGCTGTTCTTCTGGATCCACTATTTCTTCTCGAGCATCACCTCGCATGCGGCGGCCGTGCTGCCGGTGGTGCTCGCTGTCGGCTCCGGCATCCCCGATCTGCCGGTCCCGACACTCGCCGCGCTCTGCATGTATTCGCTCGGCCTGATGGGCGTGATCTCGCCTTACGCGACAGGGCCGGCGCCGATGTATTACGGCAGCGGCTATATCGGAAAGCGCCAGTTCTGGGGTTTTGGGCTCATCTTCGGACTGCTTTATTTCGCCGGGTTACTTGTGATTGTGATGCCCTGGCTCGCAATGGTCCGGTAAGCCCGCCGCAGGCGGATACCCCCGGCAGATGAATTTTCTTTCCAGCCGGGGGATTGGGAAAACTTCGCCCAACTCCCCGCAAATATCTGAAATTGCAAGAAAGACCGGAAAAGGCGATGGTGTGTTGCAGCGCAGCGTCGCCGTTGGGCGACTGCCTTGTTCCACCCTCCGTCGCTTGGACAGCGAGAGACCTTGTTTTCGTGCGCCTTCCGGGCGACCGAGCTAAATATCGTGCATGAAAGCCGCTTCCATGAATGCGCACCCATCGCTGGTGATCGGAGAGCCGGTCGAGATCCAAGACGCCGCGGCTCAGCCGGAGGCGATGGTCCGGTTCGAGAATATTTCGAAGACCTATCCGGCCTATCGCGGCAAGCCCGGCGTCAACGCGCTGCAAGGCATCGACTTCGAGATCGCGCGCGGTTCCATCACAGGCGTGATCGGCCGCTCCGGCGCCGGCAAGTCAAGCCTGGTTCGGCTGATCAACGGCCTGGAGAAGCCGACCACGGGACGCGTGGTTGTCGATAACGGAGACATCTCGGTGCTCGCGGGCCGCGAGTTGCGGCTGGCGCAGCGCTCGATCGGCATGATCTTCCAGCATTTCAACCTGCTGTCGTCGCGCACCGCGGCTGACAACATTGCGCTGCCGCTGGAGATCGCCGGCTGGTCAAAAGCCGACATCCGCGCGCGCGTGACCGAATTGCTCGACCTCGTCGGGATCGCCGACAAGCACGACCGCTACCCCTCAGAACTGTCCGGCGGCCAGAAGCAGCGCGTCGGAATTGCCCGGGCGCTGGCGACGCGGCCGAGCGTGCTGCTGTCGGACGAGGCGACCTCCGCGCTCGATCCGCAGACCACGCGCGCCATCCTCGATCTGCTTGCCAACATCAATCGCGAGCTTGGGGTGACGATCGTGCTGATCACCCATGAAATGTCCGTCGTGCGTCAGCTGGCCAAGGAAGTCGTCGTGCTCGATGCCGGCCACGTCGTCGAGAGCGGCCACGTCGCCGACATCTTCACGCACCCGAAGCATCCGATCACGCAGTCCTTCCTGGCCGAGGTGACCGGCGACAGCCTGCCGGTCTCGCTGGCCAGCCGGATCGTGCAGGAGCCAGGCAGCCAAGCCGTGATCCGTGTCCAGGTGCGCGGGGCAGGGGCCGGCGACACGCTGATCGCGCGGCTCGCCCGCGAGCTCGGTCTCGATGTCTCGGTGCTGTCGGCGCGTATCGACGAGGTCGGCGGCCAGCACGTGGGATCGCTGGTGCTCGGCATACCTCTTGGCATTTCTCGCGGCGAAGACGCGGCAACGCGCACGCTGGCCTGGCTGTCTCAATATCAATTCTCGGCGGAGCGTCTCGGCTATGTCGCCTGAACTCATCAACCTGATTATCCAGGCGACCTTCGAGAGCCTGTACATGGTCGGCATCGCGGCGCTGCTCGGCACCGCCTTCGGCCTGCCGCTCGGCGTGTTTCTTGCGACCAGCCGGAAGGGCGAGCTGTTCGCAGCTCCCGCCGTCAATCGCGTGCTTGGCATCGTCGTCAATGCGACGCGCTCCACGCCCTTCATCATCCTGGTGGTCGCCATCATCCCGTTTACGCGACTGATTGCCGGCACCTCGATCGGCTCGACCGCGGCGATCGTGCCGCTGACGATCGCGTCGGCGCCGTTCATCGCGCGGCTTGTGGAAGCCGCGATCCGCGAGGTCGATGGCGGCCTGATCGAGACTGCGTCCTCGTTCGGGGCCTCGCCGATCCAGATCGTGTTCAAGGTGCTGATCCCCGAGGCGCTGCCCGGCCTGCTGCTGGCGCTGACGCTCGCAGTCGTCAGCCTGCTCGGCTATTCCGCCATGGTCGGCGCCGTCGGTGGCGGCGGGCTTGGCGATCTCGGCATCCGCTACGGCTACCAGCGCTTCATGCCGGAGATGATGCTGGCCGTCGTGGTCGTGCTGATCGCACTGGTGCAGCTGGTTCAGAGCGCGGGCGATTATCTGGCGCGCCGGGTCAACCGCCGGCTGCGGCACGGCTGACAGGAGTCAGGCGGTAAGCTTCGCGCGCCGCAGCGTCTCCGAGGGAAGCTCGGAGAAGTGGCGCTTGTAGTCGAGCGAGAACTGGCTGAAGTGCCAGAAGCCATGCTGCACGGCGACGTCATAGACTGACGTCCCGGCGCCGCGCTTGAGGTCGCGACGGACGCGGTTCAGCCGCATCGCGCGCCAATAATGCATCGGGCTCGTGCCCAGAACTTCCTGGAAGCAATAGCCGAGCTTGCGTGGGCTGGCGCCGACGGCCTTGCAGACCTCAAGCAGGGAGAGGGAGCGGTCGCCGCTGCCATGCATCAGCGCGCGGGCGCGGTCGACCGTGCGCTTGCGCGCTGCGGCGTTGCGGCCGGGATCGGCAGGGCGCGCCGTCGGCAACATGTCCATGATCTCGACGAGGAGGGCATCTTCCAGCGCCTGCCGGGCCGCCGGATCGTCGAAACGCCCGGGCGCCTTTGTGATGGTCTCCTGGATCGCCGTGAGAAGCTGGCGCAGCCGCGCGACCGGCGCATCGGCCATCTCCATCGCCCGCAGCTGGTGCCAGACCGCGCGTGGCAGCTCGATGTCGAGGTTGGCAGCCAGCTCCTCGATCAGCGCCGCGCTGGTGACGACGCCGCGAAACTCGAATGCCTTCGGCGTGCACATGTCGACTTCGGCATCGATGCAGGCGATCACCTGAGTGCCTGCGACGCTGGCGCCGTTGCAATTAATCTCGCCGTCGCCGTGCCAGCGCAGGCCGATGCCAAAGCTGCCGGCACCGAGCTGGCCGTATTGGCGGACCTGCTGGCTGGTGATCTCGCGAAACACCTCGACGCGCGGCAGGGAGAGCTGGGTAAAGCTTCCCGTGAATGCGCCGGCACTGATCTGGTCGTAGCTCAGCCGCCAGCGGCCGAGCGCCGCGCAATGCTCGTCCACATCAGTGCTGCTCGCCTGAAATAGGCTGGCAGCCGAGTCTTGAATCGGAAGAGTTGCGCTTAAGGCCATGATAGCATGTGAGAATTTGTTGGCCGCGTCGCCAGCAGGAACCACGCCAGACTGGCATGGCTATCGCGCCTGTCCAGCAAAATATTGCCGGATCTCGATAACGCCCGATGGGGCCGGCGTGCAGTCTTCCCATTGCCATTCCCGGCATCGGGGCCGGGATCGCGTTCTGCGGAGGGATCGAGATGCGACCGACCGAGATCATGCGCGGCAGCCCGCCCACGCCCGAGGCCCAGGTAACCCGTGCCAATTGGCGCAGCTCTCCAGCCATCCGCTGGGGCTTTACCCATGTCCGCGAAGTTCTGCCGACCGCCGAGGTGCGCCGCTCGGCGCGGCCGACGCCGATGCCCAGCGCGCCACGCGAGCTGGCAAAGCTCGGCTTCACCGCGCCCGACGGCAAGGCGACCACGATCGAGGCCACGCTGCGCGAGACCTTCGCCGATGCGTTGCTTGTCATGCATCGCGGCACGCTGATCCACGAATGGTACGGCGACGGCATGAGCGTGACCACGCCGCATCTGATCTGCTCGATCAGCAAGTCGATCGCCGGTACGCTCGGCGGCGTGCTGGCCGCGCGCGGCCTGGTCGATCCGGAGGCGAGGGTGGTGCGCTATGTGCCGGAGCTCGAGACCTCGGTCTATGGCGGCTGCACGGTGCGCAATCTCCTCGACATGACGGTCGCCATCAAATTCGAGGAGGATTATGAGGACCCGGCCGGCGATGTCGCGCGCTACCGCTTCTCGTCAGGCTGGGACGTGCCACCGCCCGGCGTCGAGCCTGGCCATCAGCGGGCCTATCTCGCCACGCTCCGCGGCACCGGAAAGCCGCATGGCAAGGTGTTCCACTACGTCTCCACCAACACCGAGGTGCTCGGCTGGGTCTATGAGCGCGCCTGCGGCATGCCCTACCATCGCATCCTCTCCGAATATCTCTGGCAGCCCTTGGGCGCCGAGGAGGACGGCTCGCTGACGCTGGACAGCCACGGCATGGGCCGCCTCGCCGGCGGTATCTCCGTCACCGCGCGCGACCTGCTGCGCTTCGGCGAGATGATGCGCAATCGCGGCGTGGTGGAGGGGCGGCAGGTCGTACCGGGCTGGTGGATCGACGACATCCGCGAGAACGGCGACCCCAAGGCGTGGGCCGATGGTGACCTCGCCGAGTTCTTCCCGGGCGCGCGCTATCGCAGCAAATGGTTCACGATCGATCCGGCGCGCAACGCGCTCACCGCGATCGGCATCCACGGCCAGCACCTCTATGTCGATCTCGACTCGGACACCGTCATCGTCAAGCTCGCGACGCAGCCCAAGGCGATGGATGTCCCGATCGACCAACGCTGGTTCGCGGCCTTCCGCGCCATCACGACACATCTAGCTCCGCGCTGACGTCAGGACATCACATGCTCGATACCGTCAAAGAAAGATCGTCGACGCAGACCGCCACGCCGCATCCGCTCGATCCGCTGACGGCGGAGGAAATCACGGCAGCCTGCACGCTTGTACGTACCGCTGCGACCTCGCCCGAGAACTGCCGCTTTCCGACGGTGCGGCTGGAGGAGCCGACCAAGCAGGAGCTGGCCGCAGGCGGAACGCCGCGCCGCGCCTTCGCGCTGACGCTCGACGTGATGACGGGCGAGGCGATCGAGCACATCGTCGATCTCGCACGCAATGAGATCGTCGTGCGGAATGTCATTCCGAACCGCGAGGCGCCCTATGGGCAGCCATCGGTGATGCTCGAGGAATTCTTCAAGTGCGAGGCCGTCGTCAAGGCCGATCCCGGCTGGCGCAAGGCGATGGTTCGACGTGGCCTCACCGATGAGGATATCGAGCTGGTCCAGGTCGATCCGTTCTCGTCGGGCTTCTTCGATTTCGCGTATGAGCGCGGCGCGCGCATCGTTCGCGCCGTCAGCTTCTTTCGCGAGCACCTCCAGGACAACGGCTACGCCCATCCGATCGAGGGTGTCGTCGCCGTCGTCGACCTGATCGGCGGCAAGGTCATCGATCTCACCGATGCGGACCCGATCGTGCCGATCCCGCGCAAGAAGCGGAATTATGGCGCGCATGAAGTCACCAATCCGCGCACCGACATCAGGCCGCTGCATATCGAGCAGCCCGAGGGTGCGAGCTTTCGCGTCGATGGCTGGAAGGTGGACTGGCAGAAATGGAGCTTTCGCGTCGGCTTCACGCCGCGCGAGGGGCTGGTGCTGCATCAGCTCGGCTATCAGGACGGGATGCGCAAGCGGTCGCTGATCCATCGCGCCAGCGTCACCGAGATGGTGGTGCCTTACGCCGATCCGACCGCGAACCATTTCTGGAAGTCGGCGTTCGATGCCGGCGAATACGGGCTCGGCACGCTAGCCAATGCGCTCGAGCTCGGCTGCGACTGCCTCGGCAACATCCATTATTTCGACGTGCCGGCCGCCGACAACAATGGAAAACCCTTCGTCATGCAGAACGCCATTTGCCTGCATGAAGAAGACTACGGAATTTCCTGGAAACACTACGAATTCCGCAACGGCCTGTTCGAGGTCCGCAGATCCCGCCGGCTCGTGATCTCGTTCTTCGCCACCGTCGGCAATTACGATTACGGCTTCTACTGGTACCTCTACCAGGACGGCACGATCCAGCTGGAGACAAAACTCACCGGCATCATCCAGACCGCCGCCGTGCAGCCGGGCGAAAAGTACAAATGGGGCGGCATGGTCGACGACAATCTCGGCGGGCCGACGCACCAGCACTTCTTCAACGTGCGCCTGCACATGGACCTCGACGGCGGCGGCAACACCGTCAGCGAGCACGATTTCGTGCCCCGACCCTGGGGCCATGATAATCCGCACGGCAACGCGTTCGACACCACGACGCGCGTGCTGTCACGCGAGCGCGATGCCGCGGCCATCGCCAATGGCGAGACCGGCCGGTTCTGGAAGATCAGCAATCCCAACGAGACCAATTCGGTCGGCAATGCGCCCGCCTACAAGCTCGTGGTCAATCCGAGCCCGCTGATGCTGGCGCAGGAGGGCAGCTACGTGCGCAAGCGCGGCGGCTTCGCGACCAAGCATGTCTGGGTCACCGCGTTCGATCGGGACGAAAAATACGCCAGCGGCGATTATCCCAACAACCATGCCGGCGGCGATGGCTTGCCGCGCTACGCCGCGCAGAACCGCAACATCGAGAACACCGATATCGTGGTGTGGCACTCCTTCGGTCACACCCATATCTGCAAGCCCGAGGATTTTCCGATCATGCCGGTCGAGTATGCCGGCTTCACGCTGAAGCCGACCGGCTTCTTCGCGGCCAACGCCGCCGGCGACATCCCGCCGGAGCGCAACAGCCGCAGCGTGCTGGCCGGTGATCCGCAGAACGCGGACGGCGCCTCGTGCTGCCACAAGGGCTAGCGGAGGAGGGGCTCGAATTTGTCGCTGGCGCCCAGCCCGGCCGGCGGCATTGCGATCGACGCCGGACCTGCCACGAGACTGTCGAGATCGACCAGCAGCAGATCGGCCATGTGGGTGAGCTGGTGCAGAGGGATGATTATCTCACCACTTTCGGCGCGTGAGACGAACTCGGGCGAGACGCCGACGAGGTTCGCAATCTGGGCCTCGGTATAGCCACGCGCCTCGCGCGCGCCTTTGACCTGAGCGCCAATATGCTGCCTGTGCAAGGCCTGCTCTTCCTCGGTCATCATGAGCGCCTGCTCATCCGCGCTGGCGACGCCATCGGCGAACGCGACGCCGAGCAGGCGGCGCTTCTGCCAGGCCACGCGGCAGGTCTTTCGCAAGCCGTCGGCAAAGACCAGCGTGGCCTCTTTCGGAAACGCCAGCGACCAGTCGAGCTTCAGCCGTGCGCCGGTGCCGGAGACATCAGCGATGGTGCAGGGAATGCTCACGGTGCCCCTGGCGCCGTCAAATTCGATGATCCCGGTCCTCGCCGTGGATTGCCTGGTCGCAGCGCGCAATTCGCTCATGGACGTCGCTCCCGGATGCCCGGCACTTGCTGAAGAATCTGCAGCCGATTTTACCTCTCGGGTTCCCTGCGCTCAATCGAACCCGGCAGGCATGGTGAAGGATTCGTTCTCGGACCCGAGCAGGATGAACCTTCCGACCCTGCACGGTCACAAAGACTGGAGATCGCTCCCAGCCTTCCGGAATTTGCAATGAGATCGCTCGCCGTGCTCTGCCTGCTCGCCTTCGCCGCGCCCGCACATGCGGCCACGCCCGAGCAGCACTATCTCGATCTGCGCGACCGCTACATCGCAAAATTCTCCAAAGCCAAGGAGAGTGATGAAACCTTCAACCAGCACGATGCGGCGCTCAACGAGCTGACCGGGATGCTGCGCGGCCTGGTCGGTCCCGTCACGATCAAGGGGCTGCCGGCAGAGGGCAAATCGAACGCCGACACGCTGTTCAAGGGCGACTCGGGCTTCGGCCATCTCGACGGGCTCGGTTTCGCCTCAGAGGGCGACAAGCTTCAGGCCGTGGTGACCACAACCACTTTGCTCAAGCACTGGCTGCGCGAGCACCGCGAGGACGGCATGCCGCAGGAGATCGATGCGGCGTTCAAGTCGGACCGCTTCTACTATCAAGCGATCCAGGACTCCGCCTTCGCCAAATATGCCGAGCTGCCGATCACCAAACCCGCATCCGCGAGCGTCGCGGTCGCCGTGCTCGGCGTGCGCGGCAATGGCGACCTGAAAGGGCCGCCGCACGAGATCGACGTGGTCGCGATCCAGGGCGAGAAGGTGTTCTTCCTCGCCGCAACCGAGGCCGTGAAAACGGCCGAAATCCCGACCTGCGAGAAGGTCTGGAAGCAGATGATGGCCAAAAAGGTCCCTCAGGATTCCATGGCTAGGGAAGACCAGGCGATGGACGCCTACACCAAATGCTTCGCCAGGGAGGCGCCGAGCCAGAGCTGGTACGCGGCAGCCGTCAAGAAGGCGCAGAGCCAGCTCGAGCTGCTGGCGCTGCGCTAACCGGCCAGGAAACGGTGTTCCGGCAGACCCTGCGCGACGCCGTGAATGGCAAGGACATGACCCGCCTGAGGCTCGACGCTGAGCTGCCGCTGATCCAGGAATTTCCGCGCCGTCGTCACGTACAGCGTCTTGAGCTCGCTGCCGCCGAAGCACAGGCATGTCGGATTGGTCACAGGCAGCGGAATCTCCATGTCGATCGTCCCGTCCGGCCGATAGCGCGCCACCCGGCCGCCCGAAAAGAACGCCGTCCAGAGCCCGCCGGCAACGTCGACGCAGGCGCCGTCGGGTCGCTCGTTCGAGGCGCTGTAATCCGCAAACAGGCGTCTGTTGCGGATCACGCCGTCATCGAGATCGAAGTCGAACGCCCATGTGCGGTATCGCCGGGTGTCCGTGAAATAGAGCGTGCGATTATCAGGCGAGAACGCAATCCCGTTGGTCACGATGACATCGCCGAAGATGCGTGCCACCTGTCCGTCTCCGGTCACGCGATAGAGCGCCCCATTCGGGCGATGTAGCTGATTGTCCATGGTGCCGATCCACAGCCGGCCACGGGCGTCGACCCGGCCGTCGTTGAGGCGGTTGTCGAGGCCGTATTCGACGTCGATGACGGTCCGGCGATGGCGGAGGGTCAAATCCTGCGCGAGCAGATGCGAACCGTCTGCCGCCAGGGCCTGGCTGCCGAGGAATTGGCAATCGTAGGAGGTCACGTGATGGGCGCCCGTCGCCGGGTCGAAGGACTGATGCAGCCTGCCGTCGATGTCGATCCACCACAGCTTGCGGGAACGGTCGCACCACAATGGCGTCTCGCCAAGGATATCCGTGCTGGCGATTGCGGTCTCGACCTTGCCGGAGGAAATCGAATTCATGGTCATGTCGACGATTTGATCTTGCAGGCAGGCGAGGGCGATCAGGCGTCCTTCCAGGAGGACAGGGCATGCGCGACGCAGCCATCGATGTGCTCGCTCAGCACGGCCCGGGCGCTCTTGATGTCGCGCTTCAACGCGCATTCCAGCAGCGCCTTGTGCTGGTCGATCGTCTCCGTGCCGCGATAGCGCAGCGCATAGCGGAAGTATTTGTCGAACACGACCGCGTGGGTATGCATCAACTCGCGTGAGCCGCAGCTCGAAATCAGCGCCTGGTGAAATTCACCGTCGTAGCGCTTGCGCAGCTCGGGATCGTCGCCCTCCCTCAGAACGGTGCGCTCGGTCGCAGCCAACTTGTGATGCGCCGAGACCACGCGGCCTTCCCACTCGACATCGCCGGCGCGGAACGACTCGGCCATGGCATGGTGCTCCAGCAGGATGCGCAGATCGGCGAGCTCACGCAGGTTCTGGATCGAGATCGGCGCCACCTCGAATCCGCGCTGGCCTTCGGCCACCACGAACCCCTCGGACGTGAGGCGATTGAGGATCTCACGCAGCGTCGAGATGCTGACGCCGTAGTCTTCCTTCATCGCATCGAGCCTGAGACGCCCGGAGGGCGTCAGCACGCCGAAAATGATGTCGGAGCGGATGCGCTGATAGCCGCTGTCGCCCGCCGACAAAGGCCGTTCCTCGAGTGCCGTCATGCCTTCTGATCCCGATTGTCCGGACCGCCGTTCGCCCTTGCTGCAGGCGAACCGTCAATGTTGCCAGCACTATAGCAGACTCAAAACATCTAACGTCTATAGAAATCTCATATGAAATTGATAATGTCGTTTGATATGAAAATATATCTATGATGTCTGAATAAGCTGAGGGTACGGAAAAATGAGCGCTTAAGCCGCCGTTCGTGCCCGAGGGAACAGGGAGGAAACGATGAGCTTGTTGGTACGGGCGCTGTCGGCGACGGCGATCTGCGTGGCGCTGACGGTCGGCGCATCCGCCGCGGATGACATCCAGGAGCGGACGATCAGGTGGGGGCACCTGAACAACACCGACCACCCCGTCAGCTTTGGCGTACGGAAATTCGCCGAGATCCTGCTGGCGAAGAGCGGGGGCAAGATGAAGGTCCGCGAGTTCGCGGCCTCACAGCTCGGAAACGAGTTGCAGCAGCAATCCGCGCTGCGCGGCGGCACTCAGGAGATGCTGTCGGCCTCGACGACATCGCTCGCGACGGTCGTTCCGGAATTTGGTCTTATCGATTTCCCATTCCTGTTCAACACGACCGAGCAGGCCGATGCGCTCGCGACCGGCAAGTTCGGCACGGCAATGCTCGATACCTTGCCGTCGAAGGGGCTGATCGGCCTCGGCTATTGGGGCCTCGGCTTCCGCAACGTCACCAACAGCACCCGCCCGATCACCAAGCTCGAGGATTTCAGCGGCCTCAAGCTTCGCGTGATTCCGAACCCGGTCTATCTCGAGACCTTCGGCGCCTTTAAGGCCAATCCGGTCCCGATGGCCTTCGGCGAGCTCTATTCGGCGCTGGAGACCCGCACCGTCGACGGCGAGGAGAATCCCTACACGGTCATTCTCTCCAACAAATTCTACGAAGTGCAGAAATTCGTCTCCGCCACCAATCACACCTTCACGCTGAACATCATTCTGGTGAGCAAGATCTTCTGGGACAAGCTGTCACCGACCGAGCAGCGCCTGATGCACGAGGCCTATGAAGAAAGCCGCGGCTACCAGAAGGAGCAGACGCGCGCTCAGACCGACAAGGCGCTGGCGGAGTTGCAGGCCAAGGGCATGCAGTACAACGCGATCGCTCCCGAGGAGACCGAGCGCATGCGCAAGACGTCGCAGCCGGTCGCGGACAAGATTGCTGCCAGTCTCCGTCCCGAGACCGTGAAGCTCTTCAACGACGAAGTCGAGCGTATCCGCAAGGACGTGAAGTAGCCGACTTCTTTCATCACGCGGGCGGCGGAGCCGGCCAATGGCCGGCTCACCCCTCATTTGCCGGGACGTCACGCATGGCGCGAGCTCTTGACCTCTATTGCAGCTTCCTGAAGGTCGTCATTGCCGCATGTCTTGCGGTCATGGTGGTGCTGGTGTTCGGCAACGTCGTTCTGCGTTACGGCTTCAACTCCGGCATCGCGATTTCCGAGGAGCTGTCGCGCTGGCTCTTGGTCTGGCTGACCTTCCTCGGCGCCATCGTCGCGCTGCGCGAGCACGCCCATCTCGGTGTCGATAGTCTGGTCCGGATGTTGCCGGCCTCCGGCAAGCGCATCTGCTTCGTCGTCAACTACTGCCTGATGCTGTTTGCCGATTGGCTGCTGCTCTCGGGCAGCTGGCGTCAGACCATCATCAACATCGACGACCGGGCGCCGGCGACCGGTCTGTCGCTCGGTATCTTTTACGCCGTCGGCGTGATCTTCGGCGCGTCGGCTGCGGTGATCCTTCTCTACGACCTCTTCCGTGTCCTCGCTAGGCAGGCCAGCGAAGCCGACATGGTGGCCATCAAGGAATCGGAAGAGCACTGATGTTGCCGCACCGAATCTTGCCGTTTGGCACGCGCATCCTGCAAACCACCAGGACCATGCCATGACGATTGCCGTCTTCACCTTCTCGCTGCTTGGCGCCATGGCGCTCGGCATGCCGATCGCCTTTGCGCTGATCGTTTGCGGCGTAGCCCTGATGAGCACGATCGACATGTTCGACGCCCAGATCGTGGCGCAGAACGTCATCAATGGCGCGGACAGCTTTCCGCTGATGGCCATTCCCTTCTTCATGCTCGCAGGCGAGGTCATGAACAAGGGTGGCCTGGCCAAGCGCATCGTCAATGTCGCTCTCGTTGCAGTCGGGCATTTTCGCGGCGGACTGGGTTACGTCACGATCCTGGCGTCCTGCATTCTCGCCTCGCTGTCGGGCTCGGCCGCGGCCGACGCCGCGGCTCTTGCGGCCCTTCTGGTGCCGATGATGGTGGCGGCTGGACACAAGAAGTCCTATGCGGCGGGCCTTGTGGCAGCCGGCGGCATCATCGCCCCCGTGATTCCGCCCAGCATCGGATTCGTCATTTTCGGCGTCGCCGCCGGCGTCTCGATCTCAAAACTGTTTCTGGCGGGCATCGTGCCCGGGTTGCTGCTCGGAGCAGGGCTTTGCCTCGCCTGGGCCTGGGTGGTGCGGCAGGAGAACCTGACGCCACCTCCGCGGGCCTCCTTGTCCGAGATGATGAAGGCCATCATCGACGGATTCTGGGCGCTGATGCTGCCCGTCATCATCGTGGTCGGTCTGCGTTTCGGTATCTTCACGCCCACCGAAGCTGCGGTCGTCGTCGCCGTCTATGCACTTTTCGTCGCGACCTGCATCTATCGCGAATTGAAGCTGTCGCAGCTTTATGAGGTGTTCGTGTCCTCCGCGGTGACGACGAGCATCGTGATGTTCCTGGTCGCGGCTGCGCTGGTGTCCTCCTGGCTCATCACCGTATCGGAGATTTCCGCACAGGTTGTCGATCTCCTGAAGCCATTCATGGGCAACAACACATTGCTGATGCTCGCGATCATGGTCGTGGTGGTGATCGTCGGCACCGCGCTCGACATGACGCCGACGATCCTGATCCTGACGCCGATCCTGATGCCGATCATCAAGGCGGCGCATATCGATCCCGTCTATTTCGGCGTGCTCTTCATCATCAACAATGCGATTGGCCTCATCACGCCGCCGGTCGGTGTGGTGCTGAACGTCGTTTGCGGTGTTTCCAGGATCAGCATGGAGGACATCATCAAGGGTGTCTGGCCCTTCATGATCGCGCAACTGATCGTCCTGTTCGCGATGGTCTTGTTCCCGGGACTGGTGACGATCCCGGCCAAGTGGTTCGGCGGCTAGTGTATCGGACATAACGGAACGGAGCAGGGCAATGGCCGCGAAAATCATGATCCTCAATGGGCCCAATCTCAATTTCCTCGGCATCCGGGAGCCGCATATCTACGGCCGGACGACGCTGCAGGAGATCGAGGCGAGCTGCCAGGCGCTGGCCGACCTGCTCGGCGTCTCGATCTCGTTTCACCAGTCCAACATGGAGGGCGAGCTCGTCGGCCTGATCCAGTCCGCTCATGGCAAGGCGGATGCGATCATCATCAACCCGGCCGGCTATTCCTTCACCTCGATCGCGCTGATCGATGCGCTGAAGATTTTCGAGGGCGTGAAGATCGAGCTGCATATCTCCAACATCCATGCGCGCGACGAGCTTCACCGCCACTCGATCACGTCGAGCGCCTGCACGGCCGTCATTTGCGGGCTGGGCCCATACGGCTATCTTGCCGCGATGCTCGCGGCCGTCCAAAAGCTCGGACAATTGCCTGCAACGATCCCGCCGGCTCTGCACGGGCTTGCCGCTGCGGGTCAGGCGTAAGCCTAAGGAGAACGCAATGCGCGGATCTGGATTTCTCGCCATCTGGAGCGACGTCGCGGCGCAGGACCTGACCGATTACCGGCACTGGCTGACGCGCGAGCACACCACTGAGCGCGTCACGACCAGGGGTTTCCTGGCATCGCGCGTCTTCCGCGCCGCAAGGAGCGACATCAACCGCTTCTTCATCCTGTACGAGCTGGAAACGCCCGAGGTCCTCGATGGCGACGCCTATCTGGCGCGCCTCAACGCACCGACGCAGTGGTCGCAGCGCATCATGCCCAAGCTCGGCAATTTCATGCGGGGCGGCGGCACCATGGTGGCGCGGGCAGGGCGCGGCGAGGGGGCTACGATCATCACGTTGCGGATCGAGACCTTGCCTGGAAATCCCCAAAAATTTGCCGAAGCGGTCGTTGGATGCGACGGGGTCGCCGCCTTGCAAATCGGTGCGACCGATCAGGCTCGGACATCGGTGCCAACGACCGAAAAGGGCATGCGCAAGAACGAGGGTTTCTTCTCAGGCCTTCTGTTGATCGAGGCGCTCGACGCCGCCTCGCTGCAGGCAGCCTTGCAGCAGGTGCGCACGATTGCGCCCGACGTTCTCGGCCGGGCGAGCGAGCCGGAAGTCTATCAAGGGATGTTCGCGCTCGACGCCCGCATCGCGGATTTCGGCTGATGGCAAGTTTCTCGCTCGCTGCCCTGACCGTGCTCGAGCTTGCGCCGCCCGAGATGATCGAGCTGGCGGCGCGCTGCGGCTACGAGACAGTCGGGCTGAGGCTGCTGCCGGCAACGCCGGGCGGAATTGCTTATCGCCTGATGGACGATGCGCCGCTGCTGCGGGAGACGCTGGCGCGGCTGCAATCGACGGGCGTGACCGTCGCCGATCTCGAAGTCGTTGCGTTCCGGCCGGAGACGAACGTTGCGTCCTTCACACCCTTCTTCGAGGCGGGTGCGCGCCTCGGCGCCAAGCATATCCTCGTTGCCGCCTACGATCCGGATCTGGCACGGTTTTCGGATCGCTACCGGCAGTTTTGCGAAGCGGCCGCAACGTATGGACTGACGTCCGATCTCGAATTCATGCCCTGGACCAGTGTTCCGGACCTCAAGGCCGCGATGCGGATCGTCGGCGATGTCGATCATCCCGCTGCCGGCATTCTGGTCGATGCGCTGCATTTCGATCGATCGCAGAGCTCCCTTGTCGATCTCCGCACCATCCCGGCGCGTCGGCTTCACTATTGGCAACTCTGCGACGGCCCGGCCGAACGTCCGGCCACGACGGAGCAGCTCATCCATGCCGCGCGTGAGGAGCGCATGTTTCCGGGCGAGGGTGCTATCGATCTTATTGGACTGACGAAGGCGATGCCGGACGACCTCACAATCAGCATTGAAGTCCCGACCGTTCAACTGGCGAAGACCGTTGATGCCGAAACGCGAGCGCGCCGGGCGCTCGCGGCGGGCAAGTCCGTGGTCGGTAGGGCGCGCGCGAATTCCTGAGGGAAGGGTGCTCCGGATGCCGCAAGGCGATCGCTCCTTTGCCGTCGAGACCGATCTGCTGGTCATAGGCGCCGGTGCGGCCGGCATGACGGCCGCGTTGGTCGGTGCCCTCGAGGGGCTCGATGTCATTCTTTGCGAAAAGTCGGACATGGTGGGCGGCACGACCGCGACTTCCGCCGGTACCGTCTGGATCCCGGGCAATCGGCAGGGACAACGCGCAGGCACCCCTGACACGATCGAGGCCGCGCGCACCTATCTCGCCGCGATGCTCGGCGCGCACGCGACAGACGAACGCCTGGACACATTCCTGAAAGTTGGCCCGATCGTTCTCGACTATCTCGAGCAGAAGACGACCGTGCAGTTCGCCGCACCGCCGGTCCATCCCGATTACAAGAACCTGCCGGGCGCCGCGATCGGCGGTCGAGCGCTCGGTGCGGTACCGTTCGATGGTCGCAAGCTCGGCAGCGACTTTGCCCGCATCAGGCCGCCCCGCCGGGAGTTCATGGCTTTCGGCGGCATGATGATCGGGAAGACGGACATTCCGCCTTTGCTGGCACCCTTCCGCAACTGGACGAATTTTCGACACGTCGTCGGCCTTCTCACGCGCTATGCGCTGGATCGAATCCACCACAGGCGCGGAACGCGACTGCTCATGGGCAATGCGCTTGTTGCCAGACTATTTGACAGCGTCCGTCGCGCCGGCGTCGGCTTGCGATTTGAGACAGCACTTCACGAGATCATCTGCGAAGGCGACGCCATCGTCGGTGCCGCCTTGTCGTCTCCGGGCGGAGAGGTGGCTATACGTGCCCGCAAAGGCGTGGTGCTGGCGACAGGCGGTGTCGGCTGGAGCCGTGACCTTCGTGAGCGGCTGTTCCCGGACGCCGCACGGCGCTTTTCGCTTGCGCCATCATCCAACACCGGAGACGGCATCCTCGCGGCCGAGCGTGTCAACGCCGTGATCGAGCGCGACCTCGAAAGCCCGGCCTTGTGGATGCCGAGCTCGGTGATGGCGCAGGCCGATGGCCATGTCTCGGTCTTCCCGCACATCATGCTGGATCGGGCCAAGCCGGGGCTGCTAGCCGTGAACAAATCCGGCCGCCGCTTCGTGAATGAAGCCGATTCCTACCACGACTTCGTCGCAGCGATGCTGCGCTCGAACGCGTCGGAAGCGTCAGCTACGCCGGCCTTCCTGATTTGCGACCGCAGCTTCATCAGGGATTTTGGCCTCGGGCTGGTTCACCCCGGGACCAGGAATTTGAGTGGCTTCCTCGATGCCGGATATCTGATGGAAGGCGAAACCATCGAGGCGTTGGCCCGCAAGATCGGCGTGGATGCCGACCACCTTGTGCAGACGGTCGAGCGATACAACGACTTTGCAGAAACCGGGATCGACGAAGACTTCGGCCGAGGCTCCAGCGAACTGAACCGGTTCAATGGCGATCCCAGGGGCAAACCGAATCCTTGTCTGCGGCGGATCGGGCCAGGACCGTATTATGCGGTGGCCGTCTGGCCGTCAGACCTTGCCAGCAGTGCCGGCCTGCGCACGGTTTCATGCGGGCGGGTCTCGTCTCGAGATGGGAAGATCATATCCGGCCTTTACGCGGTCGGCACCGATGCATCCTCGATCTTCCGCGGCACTTACCCGGGACCTGGCACAATGATCGGCCCCGCGATCGTATTCGGCTGGTGCGCCGCGATGGATGCTGCGGGAACGCTACGCAGGTTTCTCGCCTGAAGCGTGGCTCCAAATCTTACGTCTGAGGCCCGCTGCCGCCTCCAACCGCTTAGGCGGGTCGCCAACTCCAGAAGGACAAGTTCAGCAGACGCCTGACGAAGGCGATCGTGGCCGAGTTTGCTGAAGCTTTGACGAGTGTTTCACGTGGCTTGCCCGAGCAGATGACATCATCCAGCACGCAGGTTCACCGTTCTCTGCGTTCCGTTGCCTCGGGTATTGGCTACCTGCGGCTATCTTGGCTAGTTTGGCGCCGGTTCATCGAAAGGCAGCTGTAGCTCTTCCCGGTAATGAAACAGCGGAATCAGGCAAAGCCGGAAGATCAGCCAGTTGGCGTATATCGCATCGGGGCCGTAGGGGTCCCCGTCATGCAGCAAGCCATGCGACAGCGCATGCCGAAGATATGGGCCGGGCTTCTTCAGGAAGAGCCGTTCGATATCGGCTGTGATGGCTATGCCGAAGATCGTGTCCAGTTCGTTCCTCATCTGCTCAAAGAGGGAGGAGATCGTGCGATCCTGCTGCGTCTGTGTCGCATCGTCGAAGATAGTCACGTCGTGCCCATGCGTTTTCAGGACATGGCGCAACGAATTCTCCAGCAGGGGCGTCAAAATGTATAGCGCGGCGACGAAATCGCCCTGAAAGAAGCGCAGGAAGCCGCGACTGAACGTCCTGACCAGATCGCTCGGAACAAATGCACTATGGGCGAGAATTCGCGAGAATACGTCGTCCGACAAGAAATGATCGGCCCCGATTCCTTGACGGGCAGTCTCAATCTTTCCATACGCCGCGACCTGGCGGCGAATGCGTTCGTCCTGAGCGATTTGATGTTGAATTGCGCTCTCGTCGCCCTCATCGCCAAAGCCGGCCCCCTCAGTCCGGTGTACAACCTTCCCTTCGCTGTCATGATGTGACGTACCAAAAAGCGACGCCAACGGATGCTCGCGAATCGACTGGGAAGCTGTTTCGGCCAGCTCTGCGGGATCGGGTGAATTTTCTAAAGCGGCAAACACAAATAGTTTGTCGCGCAGGGTCGGCTGGCGCTTGACGCCTTGTTCGATCTGCCGAGCCATATCCTCAAGGTTGAGCGGAATTGAAAACCCTGACATTTCCTCGCCGATGCCTGCCTGAGCATCAACAAGCCGGTGCCGCAGTTCTTTTCTCCGGTCCTTTTTTCCAGGAACACCATGAAGTTCAGCAATGGCATTGGCTAACATCGATGAGGTCATCATCGCCACCGGTTGGCGATCAGCCATTGAGACAAATTGGTCGGCTGCGGCTGACTGACAGCGGTGCTTGTCGTCAGGTTGTTTGGCGAGATGGTAGGCACGCGCGCCTAGCCGCCAGAGTTCAACGATGCTGTGTGAATCGGTTTCAGCGGGCAGGGCACCAATCAAATCCTCGATATCTTTTCCGATGACAGCCGGATCAGAAATGCCGAAATCCAAGTCAAGTTCGCTAAACCAAAATGTAGGAACGGCAAGCGACTCTTGAACAGCCCGCGCGCGCAATTCACTTGCTAGCGTCCGAGCCGCCCTCGTTTCAGGCTTGTCCCATCCCACGGCCCGGCCAATTTGCAAGGCTCTCCGCAGGAGATCGCGGGCGTCGTGCTTGAGTGCTCCTTTGCCATCGTCGGACCGGAATGAAAGCGCTCCGCTCTCTACCTTCTTCAGGATATCGACATAGGCGGCAACTGCCGCGGTACCCAGGTCGGCTCGTTTTCGTTCGAGAAACCAGCAGACATCCGATAGGCGCGCCCGCAAAGCCGGATGCGTCGCGCGCAGAGCCGTGGTGGACAACACTTCGACGGGCGGGCCCCGAAAATCAGCAGCTACGGGCGACCGACGACCATCCGCAAAAATCACCATAGCGCCGAAGGGTTCGCCCCGATCCTTGGGCCGGAACAGCATCCCGGCAACAGCCGACAACATACGAAATACACGCGCGGCGGGGGCATCTTCCGTTTCATCAGCGGCTTTCCGAAACAGATCACCAAGTTCTTGGCTGTCTGCGCTTTTCGAGTCCGTGATCGGACTCTCGAATTCGAGGTCCGCAAGATCCGCGAGGGTGGCGCGCAGCCAAACCGGCGGAACGGCTTCCGTCGGTTCGTCTCGTTCCGGCTTTGCTTCCTTGTTCACCTCTTTATCCATAGAGTGTCTCAACTCGAGTTGGGAGGCGTCTAGATGAAAACATTAAAAGGCGCCTCCGGTGGTATGAGGAAGGCACGGTCGCCCGCCACACTTCACAAGAAGAAGTCGAGCTGAGAAATTCGTCAGCGCGGTAGGCTGCCCCCGAGATTCCACCCGCGGCCACCCTCGCCGAAAATCTGGTACCCCGTCGCCGTCACCACGATCGTGTCCTCGAGCTTGATGAAGCCGCGCTTCGGATGCTTCATCGTGGTCTCGATCGACACCACCATGCCGGGCTCGAGCGGCAGCCGGGCATCGGTGTCGTCATAGGGCACCGGACCCGTGGCTGTCAGGTGAGGGGCCTCGTGGCTGACGAGGCCCATGCCGTGGGCCAGGAAATCGGTGCAGCCGCGCTGGCTGATTCGGGCGAGCTGCCGCTCGGCCGCGACGTAGATATCGCCGCCCATGGTGCCCGGCTGGACCGCGGCGAAGGCCGCGCGCTGCACCGCCTCGATCTCGGCGAGATAGTCCTTCAGCTCCGTGTCGGGCTCGCCGAGCACGGCCATGCGCGCGAGATCGCCGATATAGCCGTGATAATTGCCGCCGGAGTCGAGCGACAGCACATCGCCTTGCTCCCAGCGCTGCGACGACGGCGCCCGGTTGTGGCTGCTGCCGCAGGCGAGCAGGCAGTATTCGAAGGTCAGCCCGCGGTTGGCTTCGGCGACGCGCAACGCGTCCGACAATTGCTGCTTGGTGGTGCCCGGCCCGTGCTTGCCAATCACCTCCAGCATCGATGCGATCACGAGCTCCGAGGCTGTCTTGAGCTGCCTCAGCTCATCCGCCGACTTCACCGCCCGCAGCCGCTCCAGCACCAGCAGCGCGTCCTTGAGCTCGGCGCCGGGCAGGGCGTCGGCCAGCGCCTTCCCTGCGTCCATCGGCAGGAACGCCATCTCGACGCCGACCCGCTTCAGCGGCACGCCGGCATCCCGGATCAGCGCCACGGCGCGCGTGATCGCGTCGACCGAGCCGTTGGACTCCGTGCGGACCTGCGGCACCCAGGGCGGCGCGACGGCGCGCTGATGGGTCTCCAGCCGGTGGCCGATATAGACAGCCTTGTCAGGCGCGCCCTTGGGATAAACCAGCACCGGCAGATAGCGGCTGACGCCCATGGCATCCATATAGTCGAAGAAGATCGCGCGCTCGGCGCCAAGCAGGTACTGCACATTGTGCTTGGAGGTCGCGATCAGGACGTCGAGCCCTGCGGCCTCCATGAGAAGGTCGAGCTTGGCGGCATCGAATGGAATGGCGCGCGAGCTGCCGGCGCGGGCGACGTTCTCCTGCATGACGAACCTCCGTTTCTCGTTGTCGGCCGGTTTGAACGGCCTGTTCTCCCTACGAGGTATTGATTGTAGGTCGAAGGCAAGGGTTTGGGCATCGTGAATTCAGCCGGCCTGGCGAGATCCCAACGCATTCCGGCTTTGGACCGGCGAACGTGCACTCAGGCGACATTTGACCTTGATCGCCGCCCGCGCGCCGATTCGGCGGCGTCGGTGGAACTTGAACACGTCGAGACGGTTGCCTTGGCGGTCCGGAACCGAACGGGAAGAACAATTGAACCGCCGCCACTTCTTGGAAGCCTCGGCATTGATGCCATTGGCGACATCTCTACCGGGTGCATTCTCTGCGGCATTGGCGGAGGAGGTCCCGTTCGGGACCTCCTATGTGCGCGAGCTAGCCCGCAATATGGCGAGTAAGCCGTTTGAGGCACCGGAGGAAAAGCTCCCGGACGGAATCAAGGATCTCGACTACGATCAGTATCGGTCAATTCGCTTCCTGCCGGAGCGGGCGCTTTGGCGCAGCGAGAAACTGCCCTTCGAGATCCAGTTTTTCCACCGCGGTTTTTTCTACAAGAACAAGGTCGACTTCTACGAGGTCTCTGGTGGACGAGCCGCGCCGATCCGGTACCGGCGCGACGATTTTGCGTTCGGCGACAAGATCGGCCCGGTGCCGGATGTCGATCTCGGATTTGCCGGCTTTCGCATTCACGCCCCGATCAACCGGGCCGACTACCATGATGAGGTTTGCGTTTTTCTCGGCGCCAGCTACTTCCGCGCCGTTGCCAAAGGCGAGACCTATGGGCTGTCCGCGCGCGGTCTTGCGATCGACACCGGCGAAGCCAAGGGAGAGGAGTTTCCCTTCTTCAAGGCCTTCTGGCTGGAGAAGCCCGCATCCGGTGCCACATCCATCGTGGTTCACGCACTGCTCGACAGCAAGAGCGCAACCGCAAGCTACCGATTCACGATCAGGCCTGGTGCAAGCACGGTCTTTGACGTCGAGATGGCGCTCTATCCGCGGGTCGAACTGCAACATGCTGGACTTGCGCCGACGACGAGCATGTTCTTTTTCGGTCCGAACGATCGGCAGAATGTCGATGACTTCCGCCCCGCGGTGCACGACTCCGATGGCCTTGCGATATTCAACGGAAAGGGCGAGCAGCTCTGGCGTCCACTCAACAATCCTCGCGACCTGCAGGCCGGCACGTTCAATGATCTCAACCCTCGCGGCTTCGGCCTGATGCAGCGAGAGAAGAACTTTTTTGCTTACGAGGACATCGAATCGCGCTTTGAGCGTCGGCCAAGCCTCTGGGTCGAACCGATAGGAGATTGGGGCGAGGGCAGCGTGGTCCTTTTCGAGATCCCGACCAAGGAGGAAATTCACGACAACATCGCTGCGTTCTGGCGTCCGAAAGCGGCCATTCCCGCCAAAAGCGAGAACAATTACACTTATCGGCTGCACTGGGGTCCCGATGCGCCGAAACCGAATTCGCTGGCCCGATTTACCCGCACCGGCGTTGGCACGCGGGGCGAGGGCAGCAAGCTGTTCGTGCTCGAACTTGCCGGCGACAGGCTGAAAGAGGTCGATCCTGACAGGGTGAAGGGCGCCGTCAGCGCGGACAAATCCGAGATCAGCAATGTCGTCACACAGCCAAATCCAGAAACCGGCGGCTGGCGCCTGAGTTTTCAGTGCATCGTCAAGAATGCACCCATCGAGTTGAGGGCGGTCTTGATGCAGGGCGATCAACCAATATCCGAAGTATGGATTTATCGATGGGCGCCCTGACGACTTCGCCTGCGCTCGGGTCTGACCTGAGCGTTCGGTATCTCCCGGATGAAACGCCTCTCCCGATGCCGCCATGTCGATTGGACGGGAGCACCGACGCAAAGCTGGCGCGACAGCGGGCCAGCGGAGCGGTTGCAGCGCGGCGCCTGTTCATTTTTGGCGGAACGATCGCGATTACCGCTGGGGGCGCCTTTGAGATGTACGATGTTCTCAAAGTTGGCGGCGTCACGGTACTCGAAGGGATTGTGCTTGCGCTATTCCTCGTGTTGCTCGCCTGGATCGCGTTTTCATTCATGTCTTCACTGGCGGGCTTCTTTGTGCTGCTGCGACGTCGACAGGATGTGCTGCCAATCGACAGCCACGGTCCGTTGCCGGCGATCACCGGCCGAACGGCCATGCTGTTGCCGACTTATAACGAGGATCCCCATCATCTCACGGCCCGGCTCCGCGCCATGCACGAGTCGATCGGCGAGACCGGACATGCCGCGTTGTTCGATTGGTTTCTTCTCAGTGACACGACGGACCCGGACATCTGGATCAGTGAGGAGCTTGCATTTGTGGAACTGCAGCGGAGCTGTGGTTCCGGCCGTCTCTACTATCGGCACCGGTCCGACAACACCGCTCGGAAGTCCGGCAACATCGCCGAATGGGTGAGGCGCTTCGGCGGCGCTTACGACTGCATGATCATTCTCGACGCGGACAGCCTGATGAGCGGAGATACCATCGTTCGGCTGGTGCACGCGATGGAGGCAAACCCACAAGCCGCACTGATTCAGACGCTTCCCATCGTCGTAAATGCGCGCACCCTGTTTAGCCGGCTTCAGCAGTTCTCCAGCCGTCTGTACGGCCCGTTGATCGCTGCCGGAAACGCCTGGTGGCACGTCTCCGAGGGCAACTATTGGGGACACAATGCCATCATCCGGACAAAGGCTTTCGCGCAGGAGGCGGGCTTACCCGAACTGCGCGGGAGGAAGCCGTTCGGTGGGCACATCCTTAGTCACGATTTTGTCGAAGCGGCACTGATGCGACGGGCCGGGTGGGGGATCTTCATGGCCCCCGCTCTGGGCGGCAGCTTCGAGGAGGTGCCGCCGTCATTGCTGGATTTTGCCGCAAGAGACCGCCGCTGGTGTCAGGGCAATCTCCAGCATCTCGCCGTTCTGCCGGCCCGCGGTTTGCACTGGATATCCAGGCTTCACCTGTTGACCGGGATCGGCTCTTACCTGACCGCTCCGCTGTGGCTGCTGTTTCTATTGCTCGGAATTCTCATCTCTCTGCAGGCCTATTTCGTCAAGCCAGAATACTTTCCCAAAGGTTTTGCGTTGTTTCCGACGTGGCCCGCACAAGATCCCGTGCTTGCCGCCTGGGTCTTTGCCGCGACCATGGGGCTCCTCATTCTGCCGAAGCTATTGGCATATCTTGTTCTGCTCACGAAGCGTGCGGAACGGCAGGCCTTTGGTGGCGGATTTCGTGTCCTGGCAGCGGTCATCGCCGAGAGCCTGCTTGCAGCCCTGATCGCTCCGTCCATGATGATCTTTCAATCGACTGCCGTGGCGGAGATCCTGCTCGGGCGTGATGCCGGCTGGCAGGTGCAACGGCGAGGCGACGGCGGGATCAGGCGCGAGGAGGTCTATCGCAAATTCGCCGTCCCGAGTTTGTGCGGGATGGCGATGGCGGCAAGTGCCTACGCCGTTTCGCTGCCGCTGCTCCTCTGGATGTCGCCGGTGATCATTGGCCTCGCTCTTGCCATTCCGATCGGACTCGTCACGTCGGCACCAATGAGAATGGCGCGCCTGTTTGCGACGCCGGAGGATAATCTCTCGCCGACAGTGCTGAAGCGGGCGAGCGAGCTTGCCTGCTTGCCCCGGATCGAGATTCCCGGAGCCCTGTTGGCGCTCTGGCAAAACCGTGGGCTGTTGAGAGCGCATATGGAGTCACTGGAGCCGCCGCCGCGCAAATCGCGATGGATCGACGTGGACCTTGCGATTGCCCGCGCCAAGATTGAGCAGAGCGACAGTTTCGAAGAGGTCGTAGCCAGCCTCAGCGCGCGGGAGAGATTTGCCGTGCTGAAGCACCGGGTCGCCCTTGAGCAGGTCATGAAACTGCAGTGAGCCGCTGCGCGGCGCGCCATTTTGCGGTTCAAGTCAGCCGGTGCCTGGAGGTTCAGCCTTTTGCCGGGGCGGGCGCGACTTCACTTGACATCCACTTGGGCATTTACAGGCAGCTTGGCTTGGTTATCCCGTAATTCGCATAAGGTATATTATGGAATATATTTATATCGAATTAGATCAATTATTTAGGCGAAATTCCTGCCACTACACCTTCGCTTCCAGCCGATTCTCCGGTCGACCACCAACCATCGTCCCGGCTCTTGACGGCTACTGTGCATGGGGTTGTTTTTCGGTTTTTGAATCCGGCCCATCTGCCCAAAGCCGATATTGCCGCGACCTTGTCCGGCTGCAATAAGCGAGCTTCGCGAGATCGCAGATGACTGCCGACCAGACGTCTGTATAGGTTTGCGTCTCACAACAAGAACAAACTTCCGAGGAAGCAGACCCATGGTCTTTTCAACGCGTTTTTCCCGCCGCACGCTTCTCAAGGCCTCCGCCGCGACCGCCGTCTTTGGCGGCGTCGGCGCGCCTTATGTGGCCCGTGCCCAGGCCGCCGAGTTCTCCTACAAATATGCCAATAACCTGCCGGACACCCATCCGCTGAACGTGCGCGCCAAGGAGATGGCGGCCGCGATCAAGAGCGAGACCAATGGCAAGTTCGACCTCCAGATCTTTCCGAACAACCAGCTCGGGTCCGACACCGACATGCTGAGCCAGATCCGTTCCGGCGGCGTCGAGTTCTTCACGTTGTCCGGCCTGATCCTGGCAACGCTGGTGCCGGCGGCATCGATCAACGGCATCGGCTTCGCATTCCCGGACTACGACACGGTCTGGAAGGCCATGGACGGCGACCTCGGCGGCTATGTCCGCGGCGAGATCAAGAAAGCCGGCCTCGAGGTCATGGACAAGATCTGGGACAACGGCTTCCGCCAGACAACGTCGTCGAGCAAGCCGATCACGGGCCCGGACGATCTCAAGGGCTTCAAGATTCGCGTGCCGGTGTCGCCGCTATGGACCTCGATGTTCAAGGCGTTCGATGCCGCGCCCGCCTCGATCAATTTCAGCGAGGTCTATTCGGCGCTCCAGACTAAGATCGTCGAGGGCCAGGAGAACCCGCTGGCCATCATCTCGACCGCAAAGCTCTATGAGGTGCAGAAGTTCTGCTCGCTGACCAACCATATGTGGGACGGCTTCTGGTTCCTGGCCAACCGCCGCGCGTGGGAAAAGCTGCCGGCGGACGTGCGCACCGTCGTCGCCAAGAACATCAATGCCGCCGCCGTCAACGAGCGTGTGGACACGGCCAAGCTGAACGCCAATCTCCAGCAGGAGCTCGCGGCTAAGGGCCTGACCTTCAACCAGCCCACGGTCGCGCCGTTCCGCGACAAGCTGCGCGCCGCCGGCTTCTATGCCGAGTGGAAAGGCAAATACGGCGAGCAGCCCTGGGAGCTCCTGGAAAAGGCCGTCGGCAAGCTGTCGTAACCCATCCAGGCCGTCATGGCTCATATCGAGGTTAAGGTGACCGAAGTGGTGGGCGAGGTGGCTGTGCAGTCCCCTCGCCGACCTTCGTTGCTGGCTTCGCTGGAGCGCATCCTCGGCCTCATCGTCGAAATCCCGGCAGCCGTCCTGGTGGTCGCCGAGATCGTGATCCTGTTTGCCGGCGTGGTGGCGCGCTACGGTCTCCACCGCCCACTGATCTGGTCCGACGAGCTCGCCTCGATCCTGTTCCTGTGGCTGGCTATGCTGGGCGCGGCGGTGGCGTTCCGCCGCTCCGAGCACATGCGCATGACAGCGATCGTCGCGAGCGCCAGGCCGGCGATGCGGGCCTATCTCGACCTCGTCGCGACCTGTGCCGCACTTGCGTTCCTGGCGCTGATCGTCTGGCCGTCCTACGACTACGCCTACGAAGAGAGCTACATCACCACGCCGGCGCTCCAGATCTCGAACATGTGGCGCGCCGCTGCGCTCCCGGTCGGGATCTGCCTGATGGCGGCGTTTGCCTTGCTGCGGCTGCTGCGCGCGGCGGACTACCGGACGGTCGTGGCCGCCGTGCTGTCGGTCGTCATCGTGATCGGCCTGTTCTGGCTGGCGCAGCCTTATCTGCGGCCGCTCGGCAATCTCAACCTTGTCATCTTTTTCGTCGGCGTCGCCGGCTTCTGTGTCTTTGCCGGCGTTCCCATTGCGTTCGGCTTTGGGCTGGCGATCTTCGGCTATCTGGCGCTGACCACGCGTACGCCGGTCATGGTGCTGGTCGGGCGGATGGACGAGGGCATGAGCCACCTCATCCTGCTCTCGGTGCCGCTGTTCGTGTTCCTGGGGCTGCTGATCGAGATGACCGGCATGGCGCGGGCCATGGTGGCGTTCCTGGCGAGCCTGCTCGGCCATGTCCGCGGCGGGCTGCACTACGTGCTGGTAGGCGCCATGTATCTGGTCTCAGGCATTTCCGGCGCCAAGGCCGCCGACATGGCCGCGGTCGCGCCCGTGCTGTTCCCGGAGATGAAGCAGCGCGGCGCCAAGCCCGGCGATCTCGTAGCGCTCCTTGCGGCAACTGGCGCCCAAACCGAGACCATCCCACCGAGCCTCGTGCTGATCACGATCGGCTCGGTCACCGGCGTCTCCATCGCGGCGCTGTTCACCGGCGGCCTCCTGCCCGGCGTGGTGCTTGCGGTCACGCTCTGCATGCTGGTGTGGTGGCGCTACCGTCACGAGGATATGAGTCATGTCCGCCGCGCCACGGGCAGCGAGATCGGCAAGACCTTCGTCATCGCCCTGCCCGCGCTCGCACTGCCCTTCGTGATCCGCTACGCCGTGGTCGAAGGCATCGCCACCGCCACCGAAGTCTCCACCATCGGCATCGTCTATGGCGCCCTCGTCGGCCTCCTCGTCTACCGCCGCTTCGACTGGCGGCGGCTGTTTCCGATGCTGGTCGAGACCGCGGCGCTGTCGGGTGCGATCCTCCTGATCATCGGCACGGCCACCGGCATGGCCTGGGGTCTGACCCAGTCCGGGTTCTCGCGCTCGCTGGCATCAGCCATGACGGGATTGCCCGGGGGACCGGCGGCCTTCATCGCCGTCTCGATCCTGGCCTTCACCATCCTCGGCAGCGTGCTGGAGGGAATCCCGGCGATCGTGCTGTTCGGGCCGCTGTTGTTTCCGATTGCGCGTGCCGTCGGGGTGCACGAGGTCCACTACGCGATGGTGATCATTCTCGCCATGGGCATCGGATTATTCGCCCCGCCCTTCGGCGTCGGCTATTATGCCGCCTGCGCCATCGGACGCGTCGATCCGGCCGAGGGCATCAGGCCGATCTGGGGTTATCTGCTGGCGCTGCTGGTGGGATTGATCATCGTCGCGGTCTTCCCGTGGATTTCGATCGGATTCCTGTAAGGCGGTGTGAAGGAGGGTGTCGATGCGTGAGAGCCAGTACAATATCGGCCTGGACAAGACCCCTGCCAACTATGTGCCGCTGAGCCCGCTGAGCTTCCTCGCGCGCAGCGCCGCCGTCTATCCCGATCACGTCAGCACCGTCTACGAAGGCCGCAGCTTCACGTGGGCCCAGACTTACGAGCGCTGCAAGCGCTTTGCCTCTTATCTTGCCGGCAAGGGCATTGGCGTTGGCGACACCGTCGCGGCGATGCTGCCGAACATCCCGGCGATGAACGAGGCGCATTTCGCGGTGCCCATGACGGGCGCCGTGCTCAATGCGCTCAACATCCGTCTCGACGCGCCCTCGATCGCGTTTCAGCTCGACCATGGCGGCGCCAAGATCATTCTGGTCGATCCCGAGTTTTCGAGCGTGATCACCGATGCGCTGGCGCAGATGAGCGGGCCAAAGCCATTCGTGATCGACGTCGACGATGCCGTCTTCAAGGGCGGCAAGCGCATCGGCGAGATCGAATATGAAGCGGCGGTTGCGCAAGGCGATCCCGGCTTCACGGCGATTCCGCCCGAGGACGAATGGGACGCGATCGCGCTGAGCTATACCTCCGGTACGACAGGCAATCCAAAGGGCGTCGTCACGCATCATCGCGGCGCGTATCTCAACGCCGTCAGCAACATCCTCGCAGGCCAACTCGGCCAGCATCCGGTCTATCTCTGGACGCTGCCGATGTTCCATTGCAACGGCTGGTGCTTCCCCTGGACCATCGCGGCGGCCGCCGGCATCAATGTCTGCCTGCGCAAGGTCGAGCCGAGCAAGATCTTCGATCTGATCAAAGCCCACGGCGTCACCCACATGTGCGGCGCGCCGATCGTCTACAACACGCTGATCAATGCGCCCGACGCACCCAAAGGCAACGCCGCCCGCCGCGTCGTCGGCCTGATCGCAGGCGCCGCGCCGCCAGTCGCGGTGCTGGAGGGTGCGGAAAACATCGGCATCAAGCTCACGCACGTCTATGGCCTGACCGAGGTCTACGGCCCCGCCTCCGTCTGCGCCGAGCAGCCCGGCTGGGATGAGCTTCCAGCGCCCGAACGGGCGCGCATGAAGCGGCGGCAGGGTGTGCCCTACCCGCTCGAGGAAGGCGTCACGGTCATCAATCCGCAGACCATGCAGGAGGTGCCGCGTGACGGCGAGACCATCGGCGAGGTCATGTTCCGCGGCAATATCGTGATGAAGGGCTACCTCAAGAACGAGAAGGCGACGAAGGAAGCCTTCGAGGGCGGCTGGTTTCATACCGGCGATCTTGGCGTGCTCGACGAGCACGGCTACGTCATCATCAAGGACCGCTCCAAGGACATCATCATCTCCGGCGGCGAGAACATCTCGTCGGTCGAGGTCGAGGACATCCTCTACAAGCACCCTGCCGTGCTGTTCGCCGCCGTGGTCGCAAAGCCCGATCCGAAATGGGGTGAAGTGCCCTGCGCCTTCGTCGAATTGAAGGACGGTGCGAGCGCGAGCGAGGCCGACATCATCGCCTTCTGCCGTTCGCATATGAGCGGCTTCAAGACGCCGAAGGCCGTCGTGTTCGGACCGATCCCGAAGACGTCGACGGGCAAGATCCAGAAATTCCTGCTGCGCAACGAGGTCGGCTCGGCCAAGGCGATTACAGCCTGAGTGCGTTCCGGTTTCAGACACATGTAGAAACATGGGCCGTAACGGTCGCGCGTCGTCCCGAAACGATTGTGAATGTTCGACGACATCAGGACATCACAGGAAAAGATTGGAAAACATTAGAGACGCATTTACGTTTCGCTCCCGTCGGATTCGCTGTTTCCACCTGATTCGCCGCGCAGGCAGCGCGGCCGGCAACCGGCGCGGTTGGGGCGCTTCATGCGGTTGGTGTCGTGAGCACAGACGTGCGTGCGCGTCTGGCGCTGCTGCTATTGACGGCCGGATTGCTGCTGCCGCGCGCGGCGGATGCCCAGGTCATGCGTGAGTACGGCGCTTTCGCAGGCTCCGAGAATTTTGGCTATCCCGGTCCGAACGCATCTGGCGGCGGCTTCGGCAATTTCGGCGGCGGCAATAATTTTGCTGGCATGGGTGGCCCGATGCTCGGCCCCCCGCCGCAGGCCTCGGCTCTTGGCGGCGTGCCCTACGGCAATGGAAATGGTGGCGGCGCCGGGATGCAGCCGAACTATGGCTGGAACGCCGAGCCTCCAGGTCTCGCCACCGCAGGCAGGTTTGGCATGCAGCGGGGGTTTGGCGGTGGCTCCGCTGCTGCTTCGTCGCAGACCGAGATGGCGCAAGCCACGTTCCTGGCGATGGCGCAATTCACGCAGGCCCTGCTGGATCCAGCCATCGACGGGCGTGGCATCGGTCGACCCGAATTCGACTCGGAACTTTCGGCCTATGCCGATCCCGGTAATGACCGCACACATGGCGGCATCGGGCGGGAAGCCTATGAGGCGATCTACGGCAAACCATCGCTCGCGGCTCCGCACTGGAGCATCTGGGCCTCAGGTATCGGTGGCTCGCAGATGTCGACTGGCGGCAACGGCTCGGTCAGCCGGAGCTTTGCCACGGCGGTTGGCGCCGACTACTCGCTCTCGCCGCAGACGCGGGTGGGTTTTGCGCTCGCCGGCGGCGGCACCGGCTTTGCCAGCAATCTGTCCAGCGGCCGCTCCGACCTGTTCCAGGCCGGCACCTTCGTCAGGCACACGATCGGCGCGGCCTATGTCGCGACCGCGCTGGCCTATGGCTGGCAGGCCATCACCAGCGATCATCAGGTGACGCCGCCCCGCAGCGACCAGCTCTCCCCGGCCGTCAACGCCAACGCTTATTCCGGCCGTATCGAAGGCGGCTACCGCTTTGCGACGCCTTGGCTCGGCATCACGCCTTACGCGGCCGGCCAGATCACCATGTTTCGCCTGGCCACCAACCCCGGCCAGCCGGCTTACGCGGCCGACCCATCCGCGACGACCTCCGGCAGCAACAGCTTCACCGACAGCCGCAGCGAGCTCGGCCTGCGCGCCGGCACGTCGTTCCTGCTGGCTGGGGGCCTCCTCGACTTGCGTGGACGTCTTGCCTGGGCACATGATTTCAGCGCGACGCAATCGATGCCGGCGGTGCTCCAGGCCGTATCCCCTCAAGGCTTCGTCATCGGCAGCACCGCGATTGCGCCGAACTCGGCGCTGACGGGCGTATCGCTCGAGCTGCGAGCGCTCAACGGATGGTCGGCCGCAGCAAATGTCGACAGCGAGCTATCGAGCCTTGTACGCTCCTATACCGGCAAGGCTGTCCTGCGTTACACTTGGTGATATCGCCATTTTGTCGATGGAAGCGAACGTGCAGGAGACTTCCGCCCGCTCGCACGCGGCGGACGAAAGCCCTACCCGTCCTCACATCTTCCTGTAGGCGTCGATCAATGCCTGGCCGTCAGCGCCTGTTTTCTTGAGCCAGTCGGCGGTGAGCTGCTCGCCGATCTTCTGGAAACCGGCCTTCAACGCCGGGCTGGGCGGCTCAACGATCATGCCCTTGGCTTTGAGCTGATCGATGTACCAATTGGCCTTGTCCTCCCAAGCCTTCCAGCCGCGTGTTTCCGCAGCGGCGGCGGCCTTGAGGATGGCGTCCTGCGTCGGCTTGTCGAGCGCCTCGAACGCAGCCTTGTTGACGAAGGTGTAGTCCTTCGGAATCCAGGCCTGCACGTCATAGAAATACTTAAGGGACTCCCAGGCTTTGGAATCGTAACCCGTGCCGCCAGACGACATGAAGGAATTCACCACGCCGGTCGCAAGCGCTTGTGGAAGCTCGGCCGCCTGGATCGTGACCGACTGCGCGCCGACCAGCTCGCCGATGCGCGCCGTTCCGACATTGTAGGCGCGCCATTTCAGTCCCTTCATATCCTCGATCGTGGCGAGCGGCTTGTTGACATAGACGCCTTGCGGCGCCCACGGCACGGCGAAGAGCAGCTTGATGCCCTGCGCATCGAGTTTCTTCGCGATTGCCGGCTTCGAGGCCTGATACAGCTTCACCGACTCCGCGAAACTGGTCGCGAGAAACGGCACGACGTCGATCCCGAAGACGGGATCCTCGTTTTCGTGGATTGAAAGCAGCAGCTCACCCATTTGCGCCTGCCCGGTCACGACCGCGCGCTTGATGTCGGGTGCCTTGAACAGCGAAGCGTTCGGATGAACGGTGATCAGGAGCTTTCCCGACGTGGCTGCTTCGACGTCCTTGGCAAAGGCAACCAGATTTTCCGAGTGCGGATTGTCCGACGGGTATGCTGCCGGCAGATTCCATTTCGTCTGGGCAAAGGCCGGCCCAGCGGCCAACACGGCGCCTGCAATCAGGCCTGCGCGGAGCAAATGAAGCGTCATCGTACTTCTCCTCACGGTCACTTTAGAATGCCGGGTGCGATCAATCGGGAAAGGCGAGCTTGGGCAGGAACAGCACAATCTGCGGATATTCGGTGATGATGAATACGGCGGCCAGCAGCAGGACGAAGAAGGGGAACGCCGCACGCGCCACAGTGAACGTATCGCGGCCGCTCATGTTCTGGAGCACGAACAGGTTGAAGCCGACCGGCGGCGTGATTTGCGCCATCTCCACGTGAATGATGAGGTAGACGCCGAACCAGACCAGATCGAGTCCGGCCTGCTTGACCATCGGCAGCACGATGACCGCGGTCAGCACGATCATCGAGATGCCGTCAATCAGGCATCCGAGAATGATGTACGTGATGCTCAGATACAGCGCGAGCATGCCGGGCGTGAGCTGCTGTCCCTGGACCCAGGTGGCAAGCGCCGCCGGGATGCCGGTATAGGCCATCGCGGCCGTCGTATAGGCAGCGCCTGCCAGGATCAGCATGATCATGCAGGTCAGGCGCGTCGCGCTCATGATGCTTTCGAAGAAGGTCTTGCGCGTGAGCGTGCCGCTCCACCACGCCAGCAGCAGCGCGCCGGTAACGCCCCAGGCGGCACATTCGGTCGCGGTCGCAAAACCCAGCACGAGCGAGAGGAAGACGGCCAGGATCAGAAGCAGGCACGGGACGAGCTTGGCGGACTCTTGCAGCTTCCGGCGAAACGGCATCGGCGGGTCGCGCGGCGGAATCTTTTTTGGATTGAGTAGCGACCAGATGATGATGTAGCCGGAATAGAGCACCATCACGAGCACGCCCGGCAGGAAGCCGCCAAGGAACACCTGAAGCACGGACACGTTCGCCGTCACCGCGTAGACGACCATCGGGATCGACGGCGGGATCAGCAAGCCGAGCGTGCCGGAGCCGGCCAGCGACCCAAGGCTGAGCCCCTTGTCGTAGCCGCGCTTGTCGAGCTCCGGCAGTGCGATCTTGCCAATGGTTGCGCAGGTCGCGGCAGAGGAGCCCGACACAGCTGCAAAGATGCCGCAGCCGATGACATTGACATGGGTCAGGCGCCCCGGCAGCCACTGAACCCAGGGCGAAAGTCCGCGGAACATCTCCTCCGACAGTTTTGTTCGGAATAATATCTCGCCCATCCAGATGAACAGCGGCAATGCCGCCAGCGTCCAGGACGCGCTTGCGCTCCAGGTGGTGGTCGCAAGCACCGACCCTAGCGGCAGGCTCGTGGTCAGCGCCATCGCCACGAAGCCGACGAGCCCGAGCGAAACGGCGATCCAGATGCCGCTTCCCAGCAGCAGGATCATGACCCCGAGGAGGATGAACGACAGCTCGATCATGCCAAGATTGACCATGGTCAACCGCCGCCGCCTTGCGAGATACGTTCGATAAATTCGTCCGGCGTCTCGTCCGGGGAGCTCCTCTCGTAGCTCGGACGGTGGCCGCCGACGACATTGACCATTTCGTCGATCAGCGCGATGGACAGGATCGCAAGACCGCCGGCAAAGCCGAGCTGGGGAATCCAGAGAGGAAGCGCAATGACGCCTTGCGCCACGTCGTTGAAGCGCCAGGAATCGTAAGTCATCTGCACGGCATGTCGAGTGAAGTAGAGAACGAAGGCCGTTGCAATGCCGAGCGCCACGATCTCCGCGACCTGCTTGCTTCGCCCGTGCAGGCGCTCGAGCAGCAGGCCGACCCGGATCATCTCGCCGCGCTTGAAGGTGTGGGCGAGCCCCAGAAACGCCATCGCAGCCATGCACCACGATGCAAAATCATCACCGGCCGGGATGTTGAGCGCAAACTGCCGCCCGATCGACATGACCATCATGATGGCGAAGATCGCGAACAGGAAGACGCCGGCAGCGTAACCCGCACCCAGATAGAGCAGATCCAGAACGCGTCGGACAGGTCCAATAGCTGTTACGTCGTCGCCGTGCTCTGCCAACCCGGCCCCCATCCTCATATTGCGGCTCAATCAAGCTCGGCGATATCGCCAGCCTCGCTTGATTATCGCCTCCATCCGACGCCTGTCTTTGAGACGTTAGACCAACACGACAGGGCTCGCGAAAGCAAGGAGCATGCCGGCCTGCGGAAAAATTTCCGCTGGATGGGCTCAGTGAGTCTCCAGCCGCAGCCCGTCATAGGCCGGCACTACGCCTGATGGCAGCGATTGCCGGATCACCTCGTAATCGACGTCGGCGGTCATGTTGGTGATGACGGCACGTTTCGGCTTGAAGCGCTCGATCCAGGACAGCGCGTCGTTGATGCTGAAATGGCTGACATGCGGGGTGTAGCGCAGGCCATCGACGATCCAGAGATCGAGGTTTTCCAGGGCGCCAAAGCTCTCGGGCGGGATGTCGTTGAGGTCGGGCGTATAGGCGGCATTGCCGATGCGATAGCCGAGCGCGGGAATGTTGCCGTGCTGGACCAGGAAGGCGGTCATTGTAACGTTCCCGCCCTTGCCAATGATGATCTGGCTCCCGCCTGCCTCGATCGAATGCCGCGTCAGGATCGGCGGATAGTCGCTGCCCTCTGGCGAGATGAAGCAATAGGAGAACCGCGCCATGATATCTTTCGCGGTCGATTGATTGAAATAGACCGGGATGCGCCTGCGCATATGGATCACAACCGAGCGCAGATCGTCCATGCCATGGGTCTGGTCGGCATGCTCGTGCGTCAGGAACACTGCGTCGATGTGGTCGACATCGGTCGAGATCAACTGCTCGCGCAGGTCCGGCGAGGTGTCGATCACGACGCGTGTGGTGCCGTGATTCGAGGTCTGTTCGACCAGCAGCGAGCAGCGGCGGCGGCGGTTCTTGGGATTGTTGGGATCGCAGGCGCCCCAGCCGAGGGCCGGGCGCGGTACGCCGGCGGAGGAGCCGCACCCCAGGATCGTCAGCGTCAGCGTCATGCGGATCAGAACCTCAAGCTTTCACCTTGGAGAACAGGCGGAAGAAGTTTTCGCTGGTCTGGCGTGAGATCTCTTCGAGCGACACGCCGCGCGTCTCGGCGAGCACTTTTGCGACCTCGACCACATAGGCCGGCTCGTTGCGCTTGCCCCGGAACTTGCCCGGCGCAAGGTAGGGCGAATCTGTTTCAATCAGAATACGGTCAGCCGGCAGTTCGGCCGCGAGCGCGCGCAAGGCATCCGACTTCTTGAAGGTCAGGATGCCCGTGAAGCCGATGTAGAGCCCGAGCGACACCGCCTTCAGAGCCAGCTCGCGCCCGCCGGTGTAACAATGCAGCACGGCGCGAAACGGTCCGCGTGCCGCCTCCTCTTCCAGGATGCGCGCGCAATCCTCATCCGCCTCGCGGGTGTGGATCACCAGCGGCAGGCCGGTGGCGCGCGCCGCCGCGATGTGGGCACGAAAGCCCCTCGCCTGCGCCTCCGGCGAGCCGTCGTCGTAGAAATAGTCGAGCCCGGCTTCGCCGAGCGCGACCACCTTCGGATGCCGCGTCAGCGCGATCAACTCGTCCGGCGCAATGCCGTCTTCCTCGTCCGCATTGTGCGGATGAGTGCCGACCGAGCAATAGACGTCGTCGTAACGCCCGGCGATGGCGAGAAGCTGATCGAGCTTCCGCACCCGCGTCGAGATCGTGACCATGCGGCCGATCCCGGCCGCGCGGGCACGCGACACGATCCCGTCGAGATCCTCCGCAAAGTCAGGAAAATCCAGGTGGCAGTGACTGTCGACCAGCATCGTTCGAACGCCTCAGGCCGCCGGCTCGATGTAGCGCGGGAACGCCGGCGTCGGCGCTGGCAGCGTCGATCCAGCAGCGATCCGCTTGTCACCGCCGAGCATCGCAAAATCGCGCTCGTCCGCGGGGATGCCGAGGCTGTCGAGCAGCAAGCCCGACGCGGTCGGCATCGCCGGCTGGACCAGGATCGCGATCTGGCGCACGACTTCGGCGGTGACGTAGAGCACCGTCTTCTGTCGCGCCGGATCGGTCTTGGCCAGCGCCCACGGCGCCTCGCCCGCGAAATAGCGGTTGGCCTCGGCGACCACGGCCCACACGGCATTGAGCCAGTGATGGATCTGCTGCGTCGCCATCGCCTCACGCGACGCGGCGATCATGCCGTCGGCCATCGCCAAAATCGCCTTGTCGCTGTCGCTGAACTCGCCCGGCTCCGGCAGCACGCCGCCGAATTGCTTGGCGATCATCGACAGCGAGCGTTGCGCAAGGTTGCCGAGATCGTTGGCGAGATCGGCATTGATGCGCGCGACGATGGCTTCATGGTTGTAGTTGCCGTCCTGGCCGTAAGAGACCTCGCGCAGGAAAAAATAGCGCATTTGGTCGACGCCATACTGGTCGGCGAGGTTGAAGGGATCGACGACATTGCCGACCGACTTCGACATCTTCTCGCCCCTGCTGAACAGGAAGCCATGGGCATAGACCCGCTTCGGCAGCGAGATGCCAGCCGACATCAGGAATGCCGGCCAGTACACCGCGTGGAAGCGGATGATGTCCTTGCCAATGATATGCACGTCCGCCGGCCAGTAGCGCCAGTTCGTGTCGCTTTCGTCGGGGAAGCCGACACCGGTGATGTAGTTGGTCAACGCGTCGACCCACACATACATCACATGATCTTCGGCACCGGGCACTTTCACGCCCCAGTCGAAGGTGGTGCGTGAGATCGAGAGATCCCGCAGGCCGCCCTTGACGAAGCTGACGACCTCGTTCCGGCGCGCGTCCGGGCCGATGAACTCCCGGTGCTCCTCATAGAGCTTGAGCAGCTTGTCCTGATAGGCCGACAGACGAAAGAAGTAGCTCTCCTCCTCGACCCATTCGACCGGCGTGCCTTGCGGGCCAAGGCGCATGCCGTCGTCGTTCAGGCGTGTCTCGTCCTCGGCGTAATAGGCTTCATCGCGCACCGAGTACCAGCCGGAATAGCTGTCGAGATAAATGTCGCCGTTCGCTTCCATGCGCCGCCAGATCTCCTGGCTGGAGCGGTGGTGCTGTTCTTCAGTCGTGCGGATGAAGCGGTCGAACGACACGTTCAGGCGCTGGTCCATCTCCCTGAAGCGGTCGGCGTTACGGGTTGCGAGCGCAGACGGGGTGAGTCCCTCGTTCTGCGCGGTCTGAACCATCTTCTGGCCGTGCTCGTCCGTGCCGGTCAGGAAGAACACGTCCTTGCCGTCGAGCCGCGCAAAGCGCGCCAGCACGTCGGCCGAGATCGCCTCATAGGCGTGACCGATATGCGGGTTACCGTTCGGATAGGCGATCGCGGTTGAGATGTAGAAGACGTTGTCACGCGCGGGCTCGGCAACCGGCGCTGCCGGCTTCGGGGCGGCCACCGGCTTCGGTGCAGGCGGCGCCTTTGGTTTCGTCGCTTTGGGCTTCACGGCCTTCGGGGGTGTGGCGACTGGAGTCGGCCCGGCGATCACGGCGGGCGCGGTCGCCCTCGCCCTCTTTGCCG
Organism: Bradyrhizobium sp. S3.3.6; assembly: GCF_040546905.1. Lineage (NCBI taxonomy): Bacteria > Pseudomonadati > Pseudomonadota > Alphaproteobacteria > Hyphomicrobiales > Nitrobacteraceae > Bradyrhizobium > Bradyrhizobium sp. S3.3.6. The sequence continues at coordinate 506,098 of NZ_JBEPOT010000002.1, forward strand.
CCTTCTTCGCCGGAGCCTTGGCGGGTTTTTTGGCGGCCTTCTTTGTCGCGGCTTTCTTTGTCGCGGCTTTCTTGGCGACGACCTGCTTCTTCGCAGCTTTCTTGCCGGCCTTCTTGGCCGTCTTCGCAGTGCCCTTCTTGGTGGTAGCCTTCCTGGTCGTCTTGACCTTCTTGGCCGCTTTGCGCGCGAGCGCCTTCGCGGCCTTCTTGGCAGCGTTCTTCTTGCTGCTCTTGCCCTTGGCGATTTTCTTAGCTCGCGCTGCCACCACGAATTCCTTTACCAGCTTCTCAAAATTTGGAAACGTACCTGCGCCTAGCGCGTTGCGTCCGCGAGCCAGCCAAACACCGAGAAAACCAAGGGCTTTCGCTCCAGATTGTAGGTTTCGGTGTCGCGCGCGGCGCGGACGATCTTTTCCCATACCTCAGCTAGGCGCGCAAGGCGCGGCAGGTTTTGGTTGGCATTGGCTTCGTCCGCATGGAGGCGTTCGGCGATCCAGCGATCGATGCCGTCGATGAAGGCCGCAAGCGCGACGCGGTCGCTGGTGCCAAGGGATTCGCCGAGCGTGTGCAATTCGCGCGGATCCACTTGCGGCAGACGTGCCAGCAGTGCCGCCGTCCGCTGTTGGAGTTTTAGCGCATCACCGCCAAGGAGGGTCAGTGCCCGTGCAACGCTGCCTTCGGAGGCCTCCGCCGCCTCGCGCAACGCGAGATCGGTCGGAGCGAGGTCGGCGGCCGTCGCGGCTGCGGCAATCACCTCGTCGGTCGTGAGCGAGCGCAAGCGCAGCTTGCGGCAACGCGACTGGATCGTGGCGAGCACGCGTGCGGGCGCGTGGCTGACCAGCAGGAACAGCGATTGCTGGGGTGGTTCCTCGAGGATTTTCAGCAGCGCGTTCGCCGCATTGGGATTGAGCTCGTCAACGGTGTCGACGATGCAGACGCGCCAGCCTTCCGCGGCCGCAGTCGAGCCGAAGAACGCGATGGTCTCGCGCGTCTCGTCGACGGTGATGACCGTCCGCATCACGCCACGGTCGTTGGCGGTGCGCTCCAGCGTCAAGAGACCGCCATGCGAACTCGCCGCAACCTGCCGCGCCACGGCGTCATCAGGATCGATCGCGAGATCCTCGGCGCCCTGCACGGCGGGCGCCAGCAGCTGGCCGCGAGCGAGCACGAAGCGCGCCATACGATAGGCCAGCGTCGCCTTGCCTATGCCCTGCGGCCCGCCGATCAGCCAGGCGTGCGGAATGCGCCCGCTGCGGTAGGCGGTGAGCAGCGCGGTCTCGGCCTCGCGATGGCCGAACAGAAGGCTTGTCTCGCGCGGATGCGGAATGGCGGATTCACGCTCGACCTGACGCGGGCTCATGCCGAGATCACCGATGCGGGCGTCGGCAGGAGGCGGTCGCGCAGCGCGGTCCAGACGCGTTCGGCAACCGTATCAGGATCGGAATTGGCGTCGATCAGCACGCAGCGTGCGGGATCATCCGCGGCGATCTTGCGGTAGGCCTCGCGCAGGCCTTGGTGGAAGGCGAGCTTCTCGCCCTCGAACCTGTCAGGCGTGCCGCTGCCGCGCCGCGCCGACGCGCGTGCCAGGCCGATCTCGACCGGCAGGTCCAGGATGAAGGTGAGGTCCGGCTTGAGATCGCCGATCGTGACCCGCTGCATGGCGTTGATCAAACCGGCGGGCACGCTGCCGAGGCTGCCCTGATAGGCCCGCGTTGAGTCTGCGAAACGATCGCACAGCACCCAAATGCCCTGCTTGAGCGCGGGCTCGATCAATGTGCGGACATGGTCGTCGCGTGCGGCGGCAAACAGCAGCGTCTCGGCTTCAGGCCCGAGCAGCTTGCCCATCCCCGACAGCACCAGATGGCGCATGATCTCGGCGCCGGGCGAGCCGCCCGGCTCGCGCGTGACGAGCGTGCGCAACTTGGCCGCTTTGAGCCGGTCGGCGAGCTTCTTGATCTGGGTCGACTTGCCGGTCCCCTCGCCTCCTTCAAAGGTGATAAAGCGTCCGCGTCCGGACGGCCGCTGTCCCGTGCTCTCACTCATGATCAGAGCTTCTCGGCGCCTGCGCGGAACATGCCGATCACGAGCTCGCTGGCCCCGTCGATCGCGCGCCGCACGGTCGACCCGGTGCCGATTGCCTCGGCCGCATAGACCGGCGTCTCCACCGCGATATTGCCGCCGCGCCAGACCCTGACCACGCCTACCCGCTGCCCCTCCTGAACCGGCGCGCGGACCGGACCGCTATAGATGATTCGCGCGATCAGCTTGTCGCCGCCGCTCTTGTGCACCATCACCTTCACCGGCTCTTTCGCAACGAGCTTCACCGAACGGCTCTCGCCGCCAAACACCTTGGCATAGCCGACCGGCTGGTCGGCCGCGATCAGCGTGCGGGTCTCGAAATTGCGAAAGCCCCATTCCAGCATCTTCTTGGCTTCGGTGGCGCGATCCTCGCTATCCTCAAGCCCGTTGACGACGACGATCAGTCGCGTGCCGTTCTGCACGGCCGAGCCGACCATGCCGTAGCCGCCTTCCTTGGTGTAGCCAGTCTTCAGGCCGTCAGCGCCTTCCATCGAATTGAGCAGCGGATTGCGGTTGGGCTGGCGGATCTTGTTCCAGGTGAACTCCTTCTCGCCGAACAGTTTGTAGAACTCGGGGAAGTCCAGGATGATGTGGCGGGCGAGCATGCCGAGCTCGCGCACCGTCATCTTGTTGCCGGGGTCGGGCAAGCCATTGGAGTTGGCGAAGGTCGATTTGGCCATGCCGAGCTCGCGGGCGCGCTTGGTCATGAAGTCGGATGCAAAGATCCGCTCGTTGCCGGCGATGCCTTCGGCGAGCGCGATGCAGGCATCGTTGCCGCTCTGGATGATCGCGCCGTGCAGGAGGTCATCGACCGAAACCTTGCTGTTGATGGCCGCAAACATGGTCGAGCCACCGGAGGGCGCGCCGCCTTTGCGCCAGGCGTTCTCGCTGATCCGGTATTCGTCGGTCAGCTTGATGTCGCCCTTCTTGATCGCGTTGAACACGACCTCCGCTGTCACGAGCTTCATCATGCTGGAGGGCGCGCGCAGCTCGTCGGCGTTCTTCTCGAACAGCACGCTGCCGCTGGAGGCCTCGATCAGGATCGCGGTGGGGGCGTCGCCGTCAAAGCCTGCATCTTCGGTTTTCTTGGCGCCCTGGACGCTCTGGTTGGCGGCGTAGAGCACCCCGCCCCAGCTGAGGCTCACCGCAATCGCCGCCGCGACCAGCCCGCGCGCCAGTGCTCCGGCCGACAATCCGGTATGACCGAGCGAGATGAGACGAAATGCCATGGCGAAGCCCTGAGAGCGGCGTTCTAACAGTTGGCACCGGTGCGAACAACATGAGGATCGGTGCTTGCCTGCGAGATTGCACGATTCTCCTCGCGTCCCTATCGTGACATCTCATGTTTCTCGACCAAACCCCTGAAACAAGGCGGAAAAGCGATGTCGACCACCCGAGCGATCAAGGCCAACGGAATCGATCTCTTCATCCGCGAGGCCGGCCAGGGGCCGCTGGTGGTGCTGTGCCATGGCTGGCCGGAACTATCCTATTCCTGGCGGCATCAGATCCCGGCGCTCGCGGCTGCAGGCTTTCATGTCGTGGCCCCGGACATGCGCGGCTACGGCCAGAGTGCGGCGCCGCCTGACGTGACCGCCTATTCGATCTTCGACCTGGTAGGCGACGTCGTCGGCCTGGTCCAGGCGCTCGGCGCGACCAAGGCGATGGTGGTCGGCCACGACTGGGGTGCGCCGGTCGCCTGGCATGCGGCGCTGTTCCGCCCCGATATCTTTACGGCCGTTGCCGGCCTGAGCGTGCCGCCGCCATTCCGCGGACGCGGCAAGCCGCTCGAGCTGCTGCGCCAGGGCGGCATCACCAATTTCTACTGGCAGTACTTTCAGGCGCCCGGCGTCGCCGAGACCGAGTTCGAGCGTGACGTCGCCCGCACCATGCGCACCGTGCTCGGCGGACGTGGGCTTGCCGATCCGAACGCGGCGATGTTCGTGCAGGAGGGCAAGGGCTTTCTCGGCCAAGCCAGCACCGAGGAGCCGCTGCCGGCGTGGCTGAGCGAGGACGATCTCGCCCATTTCACCGAAGCCTTCCGCAAGTCGGGATTCCGCGGCGGGCTGAACTGGTATCGCAACCTCGACCGCAATTGGGAGCTGACGGCGCCCTGGCAGGGCGCGCAGATCCAGCAGCCCTCCCTCTTCATCGCAGGTGCGCAGGACGCCGTCATCACCGGCCTGATCGGCGCCAAGCGCGTCAACGAGCTGGAGCGCGTGCTGCCTAACCTGACGCGCAAACTGATCATCGAGGGCGCCGGCCATTGGGTGCAGCAGGAGCGGCCGAACGAGGTCAACGCCGCACTCGTGAGCTTCCTGCGCGACGCGGCGTCGCGCTAGGGGGCGCCTCGTATTCCGGGATCAGTAGAGGCCGCGGCCGGTCAGGATGCTGCGGGCTTCGGCTGCGCCGTCACCGGAAGCCGCAGGACCGCTCTCGGCGGCATAGCGGCCGTCCTCGTCATAGGATACCTGGCGAGCATTCTGGAACGCTCGGCCCCGGCTGCGGCTCGAGGCCGACATCTCCGAGGTCGCATTGATCGAGGCGACGTCGGCCGAGGTGTTGCCGAGCGAATACGGCCGCCCCTCCGGCATCGGGACATCGCCCCGGATGGCGCCGCGGCTCGACGACAGCTCCGGCACGAACGGCCGCGCCGAGGCGACCCGGACCATCGAGGGCGACGGCGCGGGAACACCGGTGCGCAAGGTCGCCATCAGCTGGCGGTCGTCGGAGCCTTCGAGCGGCGCCCGGCCGACATATTCGACGCGGACCCTGGCAACGCCATTGCCTTTGAATTCAAGCAGTTCAGCGGCCTTGTTCGAGACGTCGATGAGGCGGTTGCCGTGATAGGGGCCGCGGTCATTGACGCGGACGACCAGCGACTTGCCGTTCGACAGGTTGGTGACCCGCGCATAGGACGGCATCGGCAGGGTCGGATGTGCCGCCGTCAGCGAGCCCATGTCGAACACTTCGCCATTGGCGGTCTGGCGGCCATGGAAATCGTCACCGTACCAGGACGCCAGGCCCTCGGCGCGGTAGTTGACGTCCTCCTCCGGCACGTAGGTCCGGCCTGCAACCATATAGGGCTTGCCGACGCGATAAGTGCCGCCGCCCTTGGGGACGGGATCGCCCCAGGCCACGACTCGCGGGCTGGAGGACACGCCGTATTTGGGATCGACCCGGCTGGCGAACTTGTTGGACGAGGCGCAATTGGCGAGCGCCAGGCAGGTGGCGACCGCCGCGACGCTACGCGCCGCCCGCACCACCGAATCTGACCGTCGGATTCCCATTCGCCCCAAATACCATTTCGCCGGAGCCGGCCCCAACCCGCTTGCCTGCAGGGAGTGCCTTCCGGACCTCAAGCTCCGAGGCGGCCCACCACCGTCTCAGAGGCGGTAACGATAACGCAACTCGAACACGGCGGAAATGGGGAGCCCACAGCGTTCGCGCCGGGATGGTAAACAGGACGTTTGGCATTCTCCGCTGATCTACGGAGCGCGAGGGCTTCGGCACCGCCTCCTTTGTGCCAGACCCGCACAAGCTGTTGCGCCAAAAGCTCACTCCACCCCCATTGTCGCCGGCTTCACCGGAATTCTTTTGACTGTGCAAGGCCGCCCGCGTTTTCTCAGCTGCAGGGGCGGGATTGGAATTTAACGATGATCGAGACGGTTTCGGCACTGATGGGTCTGGTAAGCGCGGGGATCTTTTTGGCCCACGCGTTTGAAGGCTACCGCACGAGGGCCTGACGGCACGCGCGGGCGACATTGCATCACCTCTTCATGGCGGCAGGTTCGGACAATCTTAATCAATCCGATCGAGCATCAAAGACGAGAGCGGCAGGTGTCCCATGCGCAAACATGACCTGGTATCCGACGGCTTTCTGGCACTGACCGCAGGCGGTCTGGTCCTGCTCTGCTCGAGCCTCGTCGCCCTGGCCTTCGGCTAATCCTCGTAACCTTCGTAGTCTCTGGCATCGTCGTCGTCGACAAGTTCAGCGACGCCACCGCGTGCAGGCAGGCCGAGTGCAGGCAGGCCGAGTGAAGTGATCAATCGCCGGCTTTGCTCGCTGCGGCTGCGACCTGCGCCAGCGCCTGGTGCAGGCATTCCTGAAGCTTCTGCGCGACCTGCTCGCGCGAAATCCCTTTCGCCGCGAGATCGCTCGATACCTTGCTCAGGGTCATCGTCTGGTTGGCCAGATTGTCCGTGACCAGCGCCGTCGCGTAAGCTGCTGCCGCATCGGCGCTGAGTCCGAGCTGACCAGCGGCCCAGAGCCCGAGCAGCTTGTTGGACCGGGCTGCGGCCTTGAACATGAGCTCCTCGTCGTGGGCGAATTTGGCCTCGAAGCCCTGCTCGCGCTTGTCGAACGTGGTCATGACCGATCGGTCCCGTTGGCCGTCAGACTTTTGCCGCGGCCGCCTCTCGGGCCAGCCGCTCGGCCTTCAGCCGTTCCCGATTCTCATAAAACGCCTTCTGCGCGGCCTCGTGGTCGCGCATGGCCTTCTCGGCCTCGACGCGGCGCGCCGCATCGCGCGCCTGGCGCTGTTCAGGGGTCAGCGGTTTGCGTCGGAAGGAAAGATCTTCTGTCATGCCAAGATAACGCGACGGTGAGGAAAAAGTTCCGTGTGGCGCGCCGGCCGGACATGCCGAAAGATCGAAAACAACCCCATGCACAGTAGCCCATGCCTGTTGGATCAAGGACTTGTGCGCCGACGCCAGGCATTCCCGCAAAAACCATTTGACGCGTCGGGCAAAACAGTGGCAAAATGCGATTATTCCGAAATCAAAAAATCACGTGTCCGTCTGCTGATACCAGCATGAGAAGAATTGGTCGCCCGAGGCGCGGAGATCAAGGCTGCTTTCGATGCGTGGCACGGGAAGCGGCAACGAGGGTACGTCAAGGCCGGGCGCGGAGATGAGCCGAGCCCAGGGCAACTCTTCCACGTTCGGAGCGTCCTCCGCGAAACGCAGGCGAACCCGTCTCCCACGCAACGCAAATCTCGGACCATGAAACGGTCCTGAAACAATTGCCGCGTATGATTAGCGGTATTTCTGAAGAAGTTTGCTACTCGGGGTATCCCATTTCATTGCGATCTGTCTCTTTTTGGAGGCGCAACCATGGATTTGAGAACAGAGATTGCGGTCGGCGCGCGTTTCAAGCTCAGCGACCTCGGAACAATTCGTTGCCCGGAATTGGCTGGCAAGGCTGGCATCGTTGTCGCCACAAGCTCTCGGACGACCGGCATCACCATTCTGTTCGATGGTGCCAAACGACCTACCGTTTTGCACAGGGACTACATCAGCCCAAGCTTGTAAGAGGATGAACATCGCTCCGTCCCACTATTGGGCCCATCTAATGAGGTACCCAAAAAGGTCGTCAGGATAGCTGGCGCGTCTTGATTTGGTCCGTGTACAGGCGTAAATGCGTCGCGGCTTCGTACCGACTTCTTCCAATTTCCCCGCTTCAATAGGTTTGTAATCTCCACTAGGTCACCTCGGATGGGGGCGAGACTCATGGAAATATTTCGCGCCGAGAAGATTTGCGTTGTCGAGGACAACTCAAGCAAACCCTGCCGAATCTGCGGCCAGAAAATGAAGCTTGTACGAACGGTGGTGGACTCTGACAGTGGAGACATCACTCACATGTTCGAATGCCCGTGCGGCAAGCGCCTCTGGGACGACTGAGGCGTACCCCCGCACCAATTGTACAGAAGGGCGCCCGGCAACGGCTGGATGACGCACCGCCGACGGCTGAGGCGGTAAAGGCTGGGCGGCCGGTTCGCGCTGGCGGGGCCTTTGCCAAATTCCGATAATCCTCAGTAGTTCACCGGGGCTGTGATCAGCATCGTCCAAAACTATGCTGCCACGCCTGTGAGCGTGAGCGCTGGGTAATGGCCGACGGCCGAACGAGGGACATTCCACCTATCCTCATCTGCAATAAGTGCGGGCGGCCGATGGATTATCTTGCGACACTGCCACAGATTGCAAACCTGCCAGCAGTACATGCTTACAGATGCTTGCCGTGCTTCCGGGTCGACACAATCGAGTTGGAGTAAGGCTGCTCAAATCCTTCGGTCACCTCCTCTTTCGATAGCCTTGATGCAAGCTGCTGTTGTCGCGCTCGAAGTCGGGCCGAACATCAGCGCCGCGAAACGTTGGCGGACCGGTGCCAGTGCCGTCCTTTCTGCGTGATAAGAACGTACTTGATGATCTCGTGCGACTTCTGCAACACGCCGAGTTTGCCCCGAGCTTAGTGCCCCCTGTTATTGAGGTCCCTCTCTTCAACTGCCATCATGCCGCTCCCTGCCTATGGCCGTGTTCCAACGCCCCATAGATCAATTCACGCAGCACGTGTGATATCTTAAATTCCGTCAATGCAGAAACCGCAGCTGGCGGCTGACGTTCGACCGTTGTGGGGCGCAGCTACTGGAGACAGACATGAAGCTCATAGCAAGCGCAATCGTCATCGCGCTCGCAACGTCGTCTGCGATGGCGGCGCCGCAAACCGGCCGGCTGGACCTCTCGGTTTCGGTTCCGAGTGCGCAGAACTCGGGCGCCGGGATTCCAGGCTTTGCTGGAAACAAGAATGGTCCCGCTGTGCATCGAGGGATGACAGTTGGTTCCACTGCGGCGAAGGACCAGGCGAACCCGGCCATCAAGAATCAGGACACGGCAGAGATTGCGGGCTTGCCGGGAAGTAAGAGCGGGCCGCCCGCCAAGCCGCACGGGGGCTTGTAAGGCGCCTTCCTAAGAAGGTTCGAACCCGCGGGGAGAAATCCGCCGCGGGTTTTTGTTTCGATACCAGAGTTAGGCGCTGTCGTGGAACGCTGCAGACCAATCATCCACGAGGGAGGCCCCTATAACAACTCGTCGCGCAGCGTAACTGCGGAAGACTCGATTACGTAATTTCGGTGACGCTGCACTTTACTAGCACTGGCAGCATAGACGACAGAGGGCAGCTAATTAACGGAATGACATCGCCATGCTCTCACTCCCGGCTGAACCGCGCCCCTCCCCGATGCGATCAGCTTCCCTTGGATGCGGTCCCTGACCGCGACTCGCCAAGGCCGGGATTGATGGCCAGCGACGCTCCCGCAGCGCCGCCGGCTTCATAGGCCGTCATCGACACCATCCGGCCGGCGCTGCGCTGGGTCCGCAGCTTGAGGTCGAGCTTGTCGAATTCCGCATCGACCACCGAGGTCTTAAGGACGACCAGCCCGCGGCCGGTGCCTTCGTTGACCTGATCGCGACTGGCCTTGATCGCCACCAGCCTGTCCGCGATCGACGCCACCATTCCGAGCGCGAAGGAGGCATTGGCCAGATGCCGCTGCTGGTGCCGGAACCTGCTGTAGTCGACCGAGGTCTTGAAGCGGCCAAGCTCGGCGCGCACGGCGCCGTCGATCAACTCGGCCAGATAATGCGCGACCTCGACATCCGCGCCGAGACCGAAGAACACATAGCTGCTCTCGCCGGCCGCGTTCTTCTCGCGCCAGACCCGACAATCGCAGAAATGAGCGATCGCGCCGATGCAGTCGTCCAGGGGAATTCGCTTCTTGCGATGGGTCTCGTAGACCCTCCGTTCGCACGACGAGGCGCGCAGCTCGACGTCGGAGAGCGACAAATCGTGGCGATCCAGCAACTCGGCGACCTTGGCGGCGGCAGACAGCGCCTCGTCCTCCGTGCAGCCGTTGGCGATGGTTTTGGCGCGCAACGCCTGAATGCGGAGCTTCAGCTTGTCGAGCGTGGCCGGATTGAACGTCTGATTCACCGATCACCTGCCCGGGAAAGCCCGACTGACATACCCCGGTCGGATAGATTGGCGGAAGGGGTGACCTTAGCGTTGGGGCGTCACGCGACGTCACTAGCGATCACGAGCGCACCTTAACTCACTGAGCATGTTTCGCTATCCCCAAGTTTAGACGATCATGAGCAATCATGAGGAAACAGGCGCAAAGAGCAGTGGTGAACTCGGAAAGGTGAATGTCTAGCGTGGCGATTAACCAGCGAGGTCGCCAGCAGTGCACGCACCAAATCCACACAGACCCCAGCCAGCAAGCCCCAAAAAAGGTCTCACCCTCAAAACCATTCAAAGCCTTGTCCAGGCCGCTCAGCCGGGCATGTGGGCGCACGAACGCGGGCTATGCCTTGCAGTCGCCAAAAGCGGCTCAGCCTTCTGGGCGCTCCGCTATTCCACGGGAGACGGTCGGCGGCGACTGATGACCTTGGAGCCGTACCAGCCGATCGATGTAGCCGGGCTGAAGGCCCTCGAATGGCAAGCTGCAGAACTGCGCAAGCTGATCAAGGCAGGTCGCGACCCGTTGGCCGAACGAGACGCGGACGCTGCAACGACCGCTACGGCGGCCACAACGGTCAACCGAATAGCCGTCGATACATTCGAGGAAGTCGCCCGCGACTACATCGCCCAACACAAGGATGGTTGGAAGAATGCCAAACACCTTCAGCAGTGGGAAAACACACTGGAAACCTATGCATATCCGATCATCGGCAAGTCACTCCCGCACGAGATCACGACCGATGATGTGTTGAAGGTCTTGCGGCAGGATCATGAGCGCGCAGGAAAGAAAGGCACGCTTTGGACAGGCGCACGCGAAACAGCATCACGCGTCCGTATGAGAATCGAAACCGTGATCGGCGCCGCGAAGGCGAAAGGGATAACCAACCCCGAAACGCGCGACATTTGGACCAACCATCACAATCCGGCGCAATGGAAAGATCACCTTGAACACTGGCTGAACGGGAAGCAATCGAGAGGACATTTCACCGCGATGGACTGGAAAGAACTCCCCTCATTCATGACCGAATTGCGTGACAAAGCCGATTACAGCGCAAAGGCATTGATGCTGACAATTCTCTGCGCAACGCGGACGAACGAAACGCTAAACTCCCAACGGACCGAATTCGATCTAGATAATGCGATCTGGATCATCCCCGCGGAACGTATGAAAGCGGGCGTTGAACATCGCGTCCCCTTGTCGGATGCCGCTGTTCAGCTATTGCGGACGCTGCCAACGATCGATGGCAATCCTTATGTGTTTCCCGGTATGAAGCATGGCAAGCCGCTCAGCGACATGAGTATGTTGGAAATGCTACGCGGAATGCGCGAAGGCATCACCGTACATGGTTTCAGATCATCGTTCCAAGATTGGGCGGAAGATACAACCGTGCACCCAGACGTAATCACCGATATAGCACTCGCGCACACCATCAAGAATAAAACCAAGCGCGCCTATCGCCGGGGTTCATGGGCAGGCCCCGGACGCCTTGTCGGATGTACACAAGGCGTCCGGGGAATGTCTCGGTGGATTGGCGGACGCGCCCTCCTCCCGGCGCATTGTCATCGCTAGTGATTTTCGCGCACTCACCCAATTGTCTAACCATCGCGGTTTATATGGCTGTGGAAATCGGAAATCGTCACGCGATATCCGCCCGATGACCGCTCATGACCGCTCGTAACGCTTTGTAGCCCCTTCTGATCTTGATCAGCTATTTTTGACGGTCCGGCTCGAACGGCCGATCTCGTGCAGCCGCATAGCTGTAGGAGAACCGCCAAATGAGCACACTGTCGCAACTGATGACCCAGCGAGCCGCTGCCGGCGTAGCCTACGCCAGCGCAGTTGATGCGCTGAAGACGGCCTACGTGAACCTCGCCGCTCTCGACCGCACGATCGAAAACCGCAATGTCGGCGGGCCGGCCCCTATGCTGTCCTTCCTGCGCGACAAGAACGCACTTGATGATCTTGTGCGGCTTCTGCAACACGCCGAGTTCGCTCCCAGCCTGAAGCAAGACTGGCCGGTCCAGATCATCACAGCGGGCTGAGAAACAGCTACCAGACGGAACGATGAGCGAGGCGCGCCTTAACGCAGGCAATCATGGGGGTGCCGCTTCGGCGTATACGACAGGTGGATTGGACGCTTTGCCAGACACGCAAGGCGCGATTTTACTTGCGCCAGCAACTCGGAAGCGCGATCATGGTCGCAAAACAGCAGCATCCGGCGATTGTCGGATCAATTGCGAGCCTCGAATAGTGAGAGGAAGAGCGCCATGAACAAGGCATTCGCATTGATAGCCGCATTGTCAGCTGCGTTTCTTGCTGTCGGCGCGCATGCGCAGCAACAACAACGCCCATCACCCAAGGTATCGGGCGAAATGAAAGATGAGGACAATCACCGTCCCGTCGGCGGATCAGCTTACCATCCCCAACATGTCGAATTTTCGATGTCATATTTTCGGCATTCAAAAAGGATCTGGAGGCGGCACTACAATGCCCGCCCCACCTGACTGTGACAAGTTAGTCAGAAATCCTCGTCCAAATCTTGTTCCGTCCGGGGATCTAATATTTCACGGCGGACCGATAATTACGAACACACAACATTCATTCATAGTTCTTAATTGCGCAATCTCTTGCTGGGGAGATCCATATTCGTTTCTGACCAACCTATTTGCGGGCATAAATGTTCCATTTATGCACATAGCGGATCAATACGTTCGTACGACAGCTGAGGCCTATGCAACCAATCCGAATGGGATACAGCTTTCGGGAACGCAGCCGCACGTACTTCTCGATTCACAGGTGCGCGCTCTTGTTCTAACAGCTGTTAAGTCCGCAAACCCAAGCGGTGGAGGTGGCGGATACAATAGAATGTACAGTATCTTTCTGCCTCAGAATCAAAACCTGTGTTTTGATAACAGCACCAGCTGCTATTGCCCTGACGCAAACTGCAACGGAGGTACCTTCGCGTTTTGTGCGTATCACGGATCTTTCGACTCTACCGACGCAGCCGGCGCTCCAGTTCATATAATCTATCAGGCGCAGCCGTACCAAAACGTTGCAAATTGTCAGGTGACTAATGGTCCTAATGGCACTCTTGTTGACTCGACAAACAATGTTTTCTCACATGAAATTTTTGAGACAATCACCGATCCGGATTTAAATGCATGGTTCGCCTCGGATGGAAACGAAATAGGCGATATTTGCGCCTGGCAAATCCTCAATCCATTATCGCTAAACGGCGTGTCTTATGCTGTTCAAAAAGAATATAGTAATAAATCCCATCAGTGTGTCGATAATCTAACCGGATCGGATAGCGGTGATACACATATTACTACGTTGTACGGAGTACATTACGATTTTCAGGCGGCTGGAGATTTTCTGCTGGTGCAGGCTGGCCCGGAGTTAATTGTTCAAGCCCGGCAAGAGCGGTTGAGCAATCCTGCAGTGGCGCTCAACACCGCTGTAGCCGCAAAAATGGGGCGTGTTCGTGTGTCCGTTTGCTTAAACAACCGTCTTGCAGTTAATGGCACCTCTACTCCATTGCCAGACGGCGCCCCCGCCTTGCACCTCGCCGGCGGGGTGACCGTTTCCCGGAAGGGGTCAGTGTACTCTGTCGAAAGCGCAAGCGGCGATATGATAACGGCCGATCAGAGCCCAGGTAATTATATGAATCTGGTGGTTCGATTAGGCGTAACTAGTTCTGGTAACAATTTGCGCGGTTTATTAAGCGGTGATCCGACAACGCACGACCCCGTAAATGCGGAAGGGCAGCCACTGAGAAGTCCCTTTACGTACAAGCAGTTTCAGGGCTTCGGAAATAGCTGGATCGCTCGTCCAGATTGGTTATCCGGAGACTGTGAAAAAGAGATTCACCGTGGATGGCCGTTAGAGCCGATATTTGCGGAAAATCTTCCTACGCAAGAGAGGGATGCTGCGCGTGATATTTGCACACAGACAGGAGTAAAACCTGGATTGCCACCGCTGGACGACTGTATTCTCGACGTTAGTCTACTGCGCAGCAAAACCGCGGCGGATGTATTTATTAACGCCCCGATCCCCGTTCGGGTGTTAAGGCCGGTCGGCTACTAGCGGATACACTTTGGATCGGTTCGATTAAGCGATGGGCGACAGCCCAGCCCTCCCGTAATCGTGCCCTCGCCGATCAGTCATCGAGTTGCCCGCATTGTTACGGCGGCTCATGTCCGTTTCTGGGGCCCTTTGCGGACTCTACGACGTTGAGCCCGATATGTCCGGAAAGCGTGCTGGAGCGGACGAGCGGCGGAAACGTCATCCGTAATCTGCGTTGAAGCCGTTCGACATTTTTCACCGCTCACCAGCACTACTGACCATTTGGCGTGAAAACTTAGCTTTAAGCCGAAATCGCGGATGCCTTCGCAGTTGGAAGTTGATCCCACGTTCGCCCGTCCAACACCCGACCGGTTTGCTTCTTTTGCACTCCACCCCACTGCTTAAAGTGGAAGGCAACGCCCGCATCTACGCATTGATCCCGAATCGATCGTACCCAATCCGGGTCCATCGGGCGCGCGGCAGGACCGCTTTCGCCGCCCGCAATAGCCCAGTCGATGCCCTCAAGATCCAAGTTCTCAAGTGGGCCAAGCAACGGTTCGAGGCTCAAGAACTTGATGAATGCCGGTGTCGAACGCAGATGGTCAATTCGATCGGTATATTCGTCGTTTTCGACGCTTACGCCCATCCAGACGTTATTCGGCCAGGGCAGCTGGTTCGCAATGCTAGCGAGCCGTTCTGCACGTTTGGTCAAAATTTGAAATGTGTGGTGTCGAGCACGTTGCATCACATCAAAAACCTTGCCGATGAATTCCAGCGGCACGTTCTCATGGAACAGGTCCGACATCGAATTGACGAAGATAACTTTGGGTGTCTTCCACTTCAGCGGTATGTTCAAGGCAGCTTCGTCTAGAACGATCTTGCCGTTCCATTTGGCGCGTCCACCTGATACGCGCGTTGTGCCCGCGTACTTTGGTTGCCCCATGGCCTCCAATCGCCTAGCAAGTCGCATCGCATAGCAATTGGTGCAACCCGGCGACAGGATTGTGCACCCTGCCACCGGATTCCACGTTGCTTCTGTCCATTCGATTGGTGAGTTGGTGGCCATTGCGGCATCCTACCTGAAAGTCACCTTGACGTGATCTGCGAAGGTGACGGAGCCTGCCCGTTTTGGTCGCTTCGCTGCTGGTGGATCAGCTGTGATCACTTCTGCTGCTTCCAGCTGTCTAAGAGCCTCTTTGTAATTCTTATCGGTGTACGGAGTATCAACGGAATGATTTTCGTAAATCTGGCGCATCGCTAAAGTCTCGCCCGCAAACACCTTGGGCAAATCCGCTAGTAGCTTGTCGAACGGTTGCAATAGCGAAAATAGTAGCGGCGTTGAAGCGTCGGCTGGCGAATAAGTAAAGGATGCCACGCCTTGATCATCGGTCGAGCTTTCGCCCGCCATGATCCCTTTCATGATTTCATAGCCTTTGAAGGCCTTCGATACAAAGACCAAACTGTGCGACGTTCGCGCGCCACGCTTGAAACGAAACGGAAGCACGAATTTTCCGCCCATGCCTTTGATCGCCTGTGATAGCTCTTCAAGGATTAGCGTCTCACGCGCATCAGGCGTTTTTCCTTCGATCTTCTTTCGCAAATTGTCGGCGCGTTCCACACCGAACAGAGCATCCATATGTTGTTTCACTTTATCGTTCGATAGCCCGGCATTGATGCGCCCATAATTGAAGAAAAATACGCAGTCGCATCCCCAATCCTTGATGACGCCATTTACAATCTTCAGCGACAGGCCCTTGTAACCGAACGGATCAACAAAGGTGAACGACGGAATTATGTTCCGTTCAGCAAAGAATTTCTCTGCGTCCGCTCCGACTTCGTTGCACTGAACGTCCGGTTTGAATTTCAGCTTTTCAATGCCCGGTAGCGCGTCGATTTCCTGCTGAAGATTAGAGGAATGGTCCTTACTGGCATCGTTGAACAGCGTTACCAGCATCGAACACATATCCTTGTCGTTGATGGCGTGTTCTAAAACCAACAGCGGAGTCGAGGCTGCGCCGTCTTTGTAACGGCCCGGTCCCGCATAGAGGTCGATGTAAGCGATCTTTTTGCCGTGTTGCTTCGTCGTGGGAATAATTACTTTTGCCCAAGCGTAGAAGTATTTCTGGATGATCCTCGCTTTTGTTTCCGATTGATCGGATCGTTCATCAAAAAATTTTGCGCCTGCCAACGGAGCGTTTCCTTGCACACCTTCGAGTGGATTCGATGCCAGCATGCACGTACTCCGTAGATTCGACACGCACTATATCGTTCACTATTTGTTCCGTCTAGGCAATTAGACCTTGGCTCACCCAAGCGCAAGCTACGGTATTGGTTAGTAGCTTTTGGTGAGCCAAAACCGCCAAATATTGAAATCATTGGGTTTTTGGTCTTGACTGGCGGAAGGGGTGGGATTCGAACCCACGGTACCCTTGCGGGCACGCCGGTTTTCAAGACCGGTGCCTTAAACCACTCGGCCACCCTTCCGGATCAGGAATTTCAATCGCTTAGCGCAGGCCCGTTTCGAACGCAACGCGAACTTGGGGACAATTTGGGGCCAAACCGAAAGAAAAGGCCTGCGCCCGTTGGCGCAGGCCTTCATCGTATCACTTGCTTAGGTCGGTCTCGGCAATATCGCGGAGCGCCGCATTTGCTCCGTCGAATATGTCGTCGAGCCGAAGACCGTAGCGCCTCGCGAACCGGAGCACCGGAAATGTCAGTCGCCCCCTTCCGGTGATCTCGTAATGGCGCCAGGTCTCCACGGTCCGGCCTGCCGCGGCGGCAGCATCCTCGATCGAGACGCGTGCCTTAATCCGCGCCTCGAACAACTGCCGTCCGAAAGCGCGATACCACTCATCGTCGCCGAATGCGCTTTTTCGCCCATGCGCGGTTTTTGAACATTGCGCACGAGGCGGCGACAGAACACGACATTCGGGACTTGGGAATTCGATAACCGATGCCTCGCCGATCGGCGCTGCCGGCGCCGCCGGCCTGCGGGCGGCACTGTGGAATTGGACGATGTTCGAATCCATGACACCGGCCTCCCCTAGTTCACGGTTGCGCCGCGGGGCGCGAAGGCCCCGGCGCCGGCATCAAGGGGCACATCGAGCAGCTGGGCGGCGATCTCCGCCAATGCTTCGACCGGGAGCACCAGGCGGGCCGTAACGACGCGCACGGGCACGTCCGGGTCGCTTCCGTCGGGCACTGCAAAGACCAGCCGCCGAACAGAGCCGATGCGATCAACACGCACCAGCGACGCGACGAACATGTCCTGCATGGCAAATGGCTCGATGGTTTCGACTTCCCGCCTAGGCGGGAACATTGGGCGTTCTAGGGTCATGGGAGTTTCTCACTAGGTTCGGCTTATCAAGGCCGCGCCGGTGTCAGACCGGCAGCCGGGAGTTGATAACCCGCTAGTGAGACGGGCCGGCAGCTTTTAAGCCCGAAGGCTCTGGACATAGCGCACCGCTCCCGGCCATAATGGCCAGGTTCGGCGCACCCGCCAAGGTGCAGCCAAGCGCTATAAAGCCCGCCAAGGCTCATTCGCGCAGACGGCATTCCGGCGCCAACCGGGAGTGCCGCATCACTAGTCCGGGTTATCAAGCCCACGGACAGACTCCCTGATTTGCGACCGATTGCCAAGCCCCCCTCTGGGGCGGCTTTCGCGCGCCTGTGGCACCTGTGAATAGGTGGGATAAGCGTATAGGCCGGCCGAAGCGCTCGCTGGCCGTGTCACTCTTCCCGCGAACGAATCAGGAGAGGCTTTGATGGGGTGGTTGCTGGATCTGCTAGAGGAAGTGTCACTCCCTGGCGCACTTCGTGAGCGCGTGAAGCTCGCTGAAGACAAATATACCGAGCACATTACGGAGCTAACCCAGCGCGTTGCCATTCTGGAAAAAGAGAACGCCGGGCTTCGCGATCAGCTCCCGCAACCGTCTGGTCTCGTCGCTGACACCAGCCGCGTGCTGGTGACGTTGTTTCGCGCGTCCAATATCGATGATCGTGACGTAGCGGTGCTGACACGCAAACTCCAAATGGAGAAGAGCGTGCTGCAATACCATCTTGACGAGCTCGATAAAGCAGGGCTCGCGACGTGCGCCGGCGGCAATTACGTATCGGGAGCGCTTTATTGGGCTCTGACGCCGGCTGGCCGCAAGAAGGTCGTCGAGGAAAAGTTGATCTAGACCATCTCGCGATGACGAGGCGCGTGGCATGCCGGAAGCAAATACAAGGGACCGCCCGATCACGGTGTCAGCGCTCGCCGTATTAGGTGCTTGGCTATTCGTAGTCCTTCCGTCCATCTACCTTCCGGAAGGCGCATTCTTATCGTGGCTGCAGCGTTGGCAGACCTTGGTGGGGGCCACTGTCGCGATGATTGCCGCAGCACTGGCCTATTACAACACGACCAGGTCTATCAAGCACGCGAGGCAGATCGACAGCGAAAAGCGCGCGCGCAAACATGCTGCGCTCCGGGCAGTGCTGCCGTTGGCCTTGAGTGACATCACGAGGTATGCGGCGGCGACTGTGAACGAACTCAAGGAAATGATCGAGCGGTGCGACCGGGAGGCACTTCCAAAGAATTCCGCAACGTCAGCGCTGTCCGATGAGGCCGTCCCCTCGAAAAGCTTGGATGTGTTAGCGGAGTTCATCGAATACAGCGAAGCCATGGACGCAAGATTGGTCGAGACCACGTTGGCGCGCATTCAAATTCACCAAGCACGACTTCAATCGCTTCTGGTCTCGGATAGGTCTGCTCACGGCGTTGTCACGCGACACCAGCTGGAGAGCCTGGTTGTCGATGCCGCAATCATCTATGCGGGCGCGTCGTCGTTCTTTGCATACGCGAGACGAGCGGCAGAGCATCCGCCGATAGAGTTGGTCTGGGATAGCGTCGGCGCCGCGCTGCACAATATGAACGTGTGGGCAGACGCTTATCCGAGGGTGCACGAAGATCTTTCGAGACGAGAGAAGGCCAGCCCGAGCGCCACGGAGATGTCGACGTACAGTCCGAAAGCGGGAGCAAGGTGAAGAGGCGAAGCGACGGCGCATGCGTCCTGGCGCGGGCTTTCGCGCCGCCACGCCGACGAGAAACTGTTCCGCTGGGGTACAGTCAGTTATACTAAAAAGAGGGTGCCTCACTTCTTTGCTCTCAACGGTTGCGCTAGCTTTCGCTACTACGGTCGGGGGATTTCATGCTGAGGTTTATGGCGGCCATCATCGCCCTGTTGTGCGGAAGCGCGGCCAACGCCGCTGAGTGCAAGTCAATCCCGGATGCGGCCGCCAGGTTGGCTTGCTACGACGCGGCGCCTAAGACCACCCCCAAAGCCTCCACAGCCAAGAAGCCTCCAGCCGATGAATTTGCCGACGCAAAGGCGGCCCTGATCCGCAAGCTTAAGGATCCTGAATCGGCGCGCTTCACCGATCTCTTCAAAGTCTCAACGACCGGCGAAGGCGACGTGGTGTGTGGAATGGTCAATTCGAAGAACAGCATGGGCGGCTACGCCGGAGCTCGCGGCTTCATCTTCCAGAGGCGTCAGAACCTCGCAACAATGATGCTCAGCGGCGCCTCTGATCCCGACTACCGAGGAGAGAACGCCGCTGCCTATTGCGTCCATTGCACGCCCGATGCGCGTGCCGACCGTGATTTTTCGTCCTACTGCCCGTCGCTGATAAAATCGTACCGTTCGGGGCGCTAGTGGCAAAGCCACTCCTCGTTTGGTGGGTTATTGTTCTCGTCATCGGCTTCTTCGGAAACCTCTCGATCGCAGCCACCGCATTCAAATCCGGCAATGTCTTTCCAGGACTGATGTTCTGCGCGCTCAGCGTCGGCTGCGTGGTCCTGCTCTATCGGACCTACATCTATCGAAACGACTTGGGCGCCTAAAGCGCGGCAGTCGCCTCATAGAGGGGCCCCCTGTTGTTATCGGGGAATAGATCCAAGGCACGCTTTTCCGGGCCAGTCGATCGGGCGCACATTTTAGCGGAATCCTCGCAAATTGGAGCCCGCTCAATGCCCAATCCCACCAGGTGGACCGCCAGGGAAGACAATATCGTCAGAACACATTCGACCAAGGACGCCGCGGCACTTCTCCCGTGGAGGACCGCGTCGGCGGTGAAGAACCGGCGGCACGTCGTCAAGCCAACGTGCCCACCGGCGAACGATGCTGTAAAGTGGAAACCTCACGAAGACGAGATCGTCAGGAGCAACTCGATCAAGGGTGCCGCTCGATTGCTCGAGCGCAGCAAGGAAGCAATAAAGCAGCGCCGTCATTTGCTCGGTGCTATTGTTAAACAGCAAGAGTGGACGAAGGTCGAAGATCGTCGCCTTTACCGAACGGCGGGCCTCCCGTTAGCGAAGGTCGTGAAGCTCTTCAAGAACCGCACTGTGGCGGCGATCTCAACCAGGCGGATTCGCCTCGGCTGTAACAGAAGGTGCCGCCTCAATGGCCAAACACCGTGGACAGGCGCCGAAATCAGTCTGCTCCGCAAAATGTGGTCCAGCAGCCCCACAGCCGATGTTGTGAAAGCTCTCCCGCGGCATCCGGTCCTCTCGATCCGCAACATGGCGAACGAAAAGCTCGGCCTGAAAAAAGCCAAAACCTTCGACATGGTTTCGATCTATGAGCAGATAAGAGCTCGCGCGCGAGAGGATCGCGTTACCCTGCTCGCGCTCGCGGCGCAATCTGGATGCGGGCTTCATATCCTGCGACCTCGTCGTAAACCTGGCGCGGACAATTTCGACAAGATCGCCAAAGCCGTCGAATTCTTCGGCGGCCGGCTCGTGATCGACTGGCAGGATGTATAATCTGACCATGGAGGGTCTCAAGCGTGCCTCAATACATCGGATTAATCCGCAAAGACTCCGACAGCGACTACGGCGTGTCGTTTCCGGATCTGCCCGGCGTCATCACGGCCGCCTCGACTCTTGACGAAGCACACGACATGGCAACCGAGGCTCTCGCCCTGCATCTCGAGGGCATGGTCGAAGATGGTGGGGCGATCCCGCAGCCGTCATCGCTCGAAGCGATCATGGCAGACCAAGAGAATAGGGTTGGCGTCGCCGTTCTCATTGCAGCGCCAACGTCGGGAACAAAATCAGTCCGCGTCAGCATCACGATTTCGGCTGATTTACTCGACGAGATCGACCAATACGCAAAGAGCAAAGGCCTTACACGATCAGGGTTTCTGATGCATGCGGCGAAGAGGGCAATAGCGGAGAGCTAACGGGCAGCGGTTAGGATCGCGCGTAGCTTTGTGCACGGCCATTGGATGGACTCTAGGAGATTGGCCGGATTGCATGCGGAAGTGCGTGGGCCCTCGGAAGCTTCCTTCGGGCGTCCTTCACTATGGCCACAATGCGCGACGGCAGTTCAGCGTTCTGCCGCGCCAACACTACCGACCGATCTTGTCGCCGTTGTCGTTCACGAGTCGGACTTGGACATCAGCGCTGATTAGAGGCTGGTGAGGCAAACAGACGCACCAGCCAATAAGCTCACCCCCTACGCTCGACCTGCGCGCCGGCCATCACCTAACCCTCCGCGCTCGAACGATGCCGTAGGCTACATTGGTGCTAGCCGTAAAATCAGACCGAGCGACCAGAAAAACTGTCGTCGTGGCATTAAGGCTAAATCGATAAGGCGGGACCGGAGCGTGCGTGGCTGTGCCGCCATTGTAGACAACTGTGCCAAGCGGCGGGTTTACGATCCGACCGGGTGTGACATCGAGTGTGTTCGTAACAAGCGATAGGCACCCTGCAAAAAGCGTCACGCTCGTTGTATTGGCTGGCAAGAATCCAACTACTCCATCGACATCCCAGTCCCCGGCCGTGAGGCTGATACTCGTCACCGTCTTGGCCGTGGCGGTTGTCAATGCCACCGCCGACCCCGACGTGATTACGCTTTCGACGTATTCGCCGATATTGCCTGCACTGGCGTTATCGTTGGTGGCCGTTCCGGGCAGACGATCCGATATTCCACTTGCGCTGACATTTCTGATCCGCGCCTTATTGTTCGGATCGGTCAGCGTCCAGAGGACACCGCCGGGCGTGCTCCAGATGTTTTCGAGCACCATGTTGGCGGTTACGTTGGTGGCGTCGACCACGGCCGTTGCGTTGGGCCCGGAAATCGTCAGATCGCGCAGGACGACGTTTCGAATGGTCTCCGACGTCCAGGTCCCTGTTGATGTCCCGTTGTTGGCAAAAAGTGAAACGGCCGGAGATCCCGAATTGGCGTTCTTGATGGAGCCGCTGACGGCAATGTTCTCGATAGTGTAGCCGTTAGTGGTCGTGTCGACGGTGCCGTCCTCATTATTCTTCTGCGTGACGAAAACGGGCGATTCAGTGACGGCACTATTGCCGGTAACATCCAGCTCGACGTGAATATTCTTGAGCGTGGCAGGCACGCGCATGTAGCCGCCGGACGTATACGATCCTGAGAATGTAGACCCCTGCAGATCAACATGGGTAGAATCGACGACTGTGATTTTCCACTGGAGCAGGTTCACGCTGCCAGGATTCCCGCCGAGCCCGTTAACGAACCAGGTTTGCCCGGTCGCCATGTGGGCTGTCGTGTTAGACGCGGTAACCGTTAGGCGCACCAAGCCCGATCCATTATTCGCGGCACCGGTTACGACTACTTCCGGCATGTACTGCTGCAAAAACAGCCCGGCGTGAAAGCCCGTAACTGTCGCGGAAGCGGAATCGCGATATTTTACCCTGATGTTAGAGAGGCTTCTACGAAGCTCACCCGCCCAAGGCAGTGCGTAAGCCTTCAAATGTACGTTGACGAAGCCAGCGGTGCTGCCGTCGCTGATGATTTCAACGTCGTGATTCGAAACATTCCACGGGAAATATATGCGTCCGTTGTTGGTGCCCTTGATCCCGCGCGCGAAAAAATTGTCACCGCTAGCCTGGAAAACCAAACCATAGAAAACGTTCTGAATGTCGGCGTTGATGACGGTGAAATTTTGCGCAAAGCCTCCGCCGTTAAGCGCTGGGTCCAAGCACGAAACCCGGAAGAATCCTGAGCCTCCGTTTTGCTTTGCATCATATACGCGAATGTTCTCCGACCACGGAGCAGCCGTTTCATAGACCGAAATGAACTCGCCAAAATCTGTTGAGTGAAGCGATCCGGACCACGCTGTGGCAGCATAGGACGGACCGTTGAAGACAATATCGCTGCAGTGCTCCAGATAAAATACAATCGGGCTGTCATTGAAGCCGAAGGCGTTCGGTGTTGAGATTCGACCACCATTGAAATTGAAGGTGACGCCGTCGAGCGACGTCAACCGCATTAGGTAACCTGGATGCGTGCCGACCGGCCAAATGCTGTAATCGGCGTTCGGCAGGAAGTTGACGACGATGCCGCCGCCGCCAGTCCAATTGTTCAACCAGTCCGCCATCGCGATGAATACGCTGGTGCAGTCCTGCCCGGTAACCGCGCCGAACATTTCTGGCGTAACCACGCGATCACTCAGAGCCCACCACTGGCCATCAAGGCTCTGAAACCGCCAAGCCGCCGCTGTCGACGCACCGATGCGGATGTACGTGGCGGCACCATTGTCGCCGATGCTGTTTCGGCCGAGCGTGCGAACGACGTCTGCGCCAACCTTGATGTTGGCCGCGATTGCCTCTGTCAGCGTCGAAAATGTCGAGACCTTGATTCCGTCGATGCCCTCTTCGTAGGCGCCAAGAAGTGTCCGAATTTCCGCCTTCGCTGGCGGATTAACGCCCGATGCCGGCACACCGTCGGTGACATAATCGCGGAAGACGGATGAAGCTGTAAGCGACATTTGATCGTTGCCCTCTGATGATGGTGGCGCGAATTCGGAATTTTTGCCGTCACCGGCTGCGCGACCTAGCTCGTCACCGCGCAGCCGGTGCGGTCCGGCGAGAGGTTGTCGCAGGACAACCTCGATTTTCGCCGCGCGCACAGAAGGGCGCGCGGCGAAACTTGTTGCATCATCGCGCGGTGAGCGCGACGAACGGCGACCTGGTCGATGAACCGCTGTAGGGTGTGATCGGCGAGGAATAGATGCCCTTGCCGTCGACGCGCCACGTGAACTTGAACACAACCTCGTCATTGTCGAAACGGGAGTGGAGCGAGAGCGCTGTCCGCTGGCCGCCGTCGATGATCTGGTACTGCGTCGGGTCGACCAGCGCGATATCCCCGACCTGGCCGAGCGGAGGACTTTGCTCCAGCACGTGGACTGGCCGGCCTTTCAAGAGCGGATATGGATTGCCGCCGGTGCCGGCCGGCATGTACAGCGCCGGCCCCGATGCACCGCCGAGATTTTCGAGCTCGCCTTCCGCATCCTCATTGCAGAGCCAAACCGCGCGGCGCCGGCATGGCGCAGGCAGTCGCGACCACATCTTCTTGACATTCTCGCTGACGATCGAGGCGGCCGCTTGTCCGCCTTCCTTGGCAATCGTGATCAGGCAATCCGATTTCAGCATTCCCTGCGGCGTGCCGGCGCCCGTGCCACTGAGGACGGCCTGGTCAAGCTTGAAGCCGGCTTCCGCCGCAAATCCCCTGCTGATGAAACCACCCAGAAGCGATACGTCAGACAGCAGTTCTCGGCTGCACCGCACCAGGATGATGATCTTGTGGCCGCTGAACTCCAGCAACTTCACGCGCGGCCAGGAGCCGGCGACGGAGGCCGATTCCGCTGCCCAATACGATACGAAGCCGCCCCAGCGCGCACCGTCGGCACGGCTTGTTTCATCCACGGCCGGCAACTTCACATCCGGGCGCTCGGCTTCCTCGATGTCGACCATCTGCGCAAGGACGCTGGCGTCATAGGCCGATTCCCGGAGCTGATCGGACCAACGAGGCCCCACCAGAAAGCCTCCAGAGGTGGGATCAACTTCACTGGCTGCGCGGAGCAACCGCGCATCGGGCGGGCCGTCGTTCGCGTTTGCCACGAGCTGAAGAAATTCGCCGAATGCCCGCTGTGCGCCGAACCGCGCGCGCCGCACATCCGCTCCCAGGCTTTGCCCTTCGGCAGGCACTCCCGCGATACGTTCCGATTTGGGCTGAGGCGACGGCTGCGGCATCGTGGCTGCTCTCGCGGCTGCTCTGGTGATGATGGACTTCAATGTCTCGGCAGGTCGTTTGGCCGGTGAGCGAAGGTTCGGCATTGGTTTCAAGATCCCCTTGATGACTGGTAGTTGAACCTGATCCTTCAGTGAGCCAGCGCTTGCGCCGTCACCACTCAAGCCCTTTGATGGCCGGAAGGCCGTTGCGCAGCTCCTGCAACCGAGCGGGCACCGTCGTTTGATCCGGCTCCAGCCGCATCTGGCGCGCGCGCTCCTGAGCCTCGCGAATTGCGTGTTGGCGGGCCTGAATGGACGCTGCGTTGTTTACTGTGTAGTCGACCCGCTTGCCGGTGATGCGATTCGTCTCCGAGCCGTTGGAATACCCGAATTGCCTGAAGCAGGCTTCGTGGGCGTCATCCATCTCGCTCACGAACAGCGCGATCTCAGGATGCGCCGTCGACAGCAGCTTCGCCTCGGCCTCACGGAGCGCGGCGTCGTGGGCAAAGCTGGCGGTGCTTATCGCTTGGCGCGCCTGCTGCGCACGATCACAGGCTTCGCGCCACCGCCGCTCCGCCGCAATGGCCTCGGCTTCTGCCGCCTCGCGAGCGGCGCGCAGCTTGGGAAAAGAAGCCCCCGCCGCCGCGTCGAGCTCGGCGAGCTTCTTGGCCGCGGACGTGCGGAACGCAAGAACGTCCTTTTGCCGATCGGCGATCGCCTTCTTTCCGATTTCGGAGTTGAGGAGCGTCTCCAAGATCAGTTTGTCGTCGGTCAGCGCCGCACCGGACATTTTCGGAATGATGTTCATCGCCGCCTCTCATACTGAGCTTGGGGAGAAACCATCACGATGCACTGGTCAAAAAAACCGGTTTATTCTGACCAGCGGTCCGCCAACAAAATCAATCGCTTGCATCGCCAAGCAACTTGCGGAGGCTCTCGAAGCTGTCCGGAATCGCGTCGTCGAGCGATAGCGCGTCAAAGATCATCCGCTTGTCGTTGCTGCGCACAGAGGCTCAGAGCATCTTGTTATCGATTACCGTCCTAGCGAAGCGGCACTGCCGCTGTTCGGCGCCGGCACGATGGCCGACGGTAAAATGAAAATCATCAGGACTTGGGATCGAGCGATGCGGAGACGCAACAGCATCTGCTCCGTGGTCAGCCGAGACGCGGCCGTACGGGACATTGCGATCCAGTACGACGGAAGCCGCGTGCTTCGTCGCAGCTGTGGTGAGACCTTCGATTTAGACGGGCCGTTCTGGCTCGATGTCTACGGCGAGATAGCAGGGCAGCGGTGCATGAAGCGCGCCGCATGGCAGCGCGCCGGTTTCCGAACCGAAGGGAGTGCGTGATCACATGTCAAATCTTGGTCGGCGCCCCTGGTAAGTAAGGGGGATTAAATCTCTGCAGCCTTGGAGAGCAGCTACCGCATATGGTGCCACGCGGAGAAATTTTTTCTGGAGCCGAAGTTTTGATTGATCATCGGTTTTTCAAGCTAATCAAACGGCGAGCGATCGCGCTTGCGGCGTTGCTGATGGCCGCAACCGATCGCGGCTTCCGCGGCGTTGCGCGTCGGGCCACTCTCGTTGATCGCGGGCCTTGCGCGGTGGCGAGACCATCTACGCGTGATCGAGCATCCCGTCGCCGATGGGGGCATTTATTTTCACGGCGTGCATCGGGGAATCCACTGTGCCACAGTGAGTCTGCTCGGATCGACATGCTCGCCGACGTCGGCGGCGCGGATGAGCGATCTCAGCTTTGCCCGCGCATCTTTCAGGCTGCCATGAAATGTCAGCCGATAGCGCTTCCCGTCGATCCTATATTGAAGGCGATGAACATCGTCGCCGCGGGTTTCGATGCCACCGTCACCGTAGCTGCGCTTGCTCATTTGAGGCGCTCCAGATTGCCCTGAATTCTTTCCAGTATCGCTGGGCCCAACATATCGCGGAGAGCGTCGTCTCTTGTCGTGACGCTACCTGCTTCAAATCGGCCGAACATGCGGCCTATTTCGGCAAAGGCCGAGGACACCATGGCTTCGCCGCGCACCATCTCCGTAGGGACGGCCGGCGGCGCAAGCGTATCTTCGGATGACCGGGTCGTCCATGCCCAGCGTATCGTGCCGGAGCCAGGCCGGCCGATGCTTACGCAGCGCCCGCCCGATCGCGTCGGCGCGCTGCGATGCGTTTCCTCCCAGGAAGGCGCCAAGCTCCCGAAGCACGGCCAGGGCGCGCTCCCGCGCCAGGCGAGCATGCCAGGGACGCGAGCCCGATGGCCCACACAGTCCGAAGGCCTGGTCCAGCTCGAGCGCGCCGGCGGCGCGCACGTATCGCTCGAAGTCTGCGAGCACCTCCAGCGCAACGTCGGTCGGAAGGCCTTCCGCCTGGTCGCACGTGCGCCGCAGCTGGTCGAGCGTTATGGGCAACGAAGGCCTGCCTCCGAAAACAGATCCGCCCCGATCCGCCCCATCACCGCGCAGCGGCGTGAGCAATACAAACCCTCGCGCACAAGGCCGGCGCGCGCTTTGCCGCTGGGATTGCGGGCAGTGAAGGGCTTGGTGCAGTGCTCGCAAACGCGCTGCCGACGCGCCATTGCGTTGGCGGTTCAGCAATGGATCGCCGCCGGCGCGCCAGGCCGCAAAAAGAAGAAAGTCGGGCAGCGCACGCTCGAGCGATATGAGCAGCTTTTGAATACGCACGTTGCGCCAACGATCGGGGCGACCGCTCTTCAGCAGTTGCGGGCAACGGCAATTGACGAACTCTATAGAGGCCTCGAAGGCAAGATCGCGCCTCGGACTGCCCATCACGTGCACGTCGTGTTAGGCGCGGCGCTCGGCACGGCTCACCGGACACGATTAATCGTTGTGAACCCGATGGCTCATGTCCAGCAAATCCCCGACCCGAATGCTGGTGCTGAGACCGACGACGAAAGCGACGATCTTGGCGAGGGGCTTGAGGAAGCTGAGCTCGCCGCACTCATCGCCGGCTTCAAGCCATCGAGCTTATTCCCTATCGTCGCCTTGGCGGCGGCTTCTGGCGCCAGGCGCAACGAGCTGCTGGCGCTCCGATGGGCGGACATTGATTTCGACAAGAAAAAATTGCGCATCGAGCGCGCCCTCGAGCAGACGAAAAAATTTGGGATCCGCGTCAAGCCTCCCAAGACAAAGCGCGGTTACCGCACTATCGACATTGACGGTGCCACCATAGGCGTATTGCTCGCGCACCGCGAAAGCCACCAGCGGCTATCGGCAGGGATTCCAGACGACGCAGCCGTCGATCTGACGCTCGTGCGACTGCCCGCCAAGGCGCTCGTTTTTCCAGCGGTGCCGGAGCGCGGCGCAGGTGTCGACTTTACCAAACCGCGCAACCCGAGGAATTTCTCAAAGGAGTTTGCCAGGCGTGCCGGCGTGATCGGCTTCGGGGCAACCAGATTTCACGATCTCCGAGGCGTTCACGCAACTGCTCTACTCGACGCCGGCATTCCGGTGCACCGGGTGGCTGAGCGCATAGGCGACGATCCGGCAGTCGTGCTCAGAAATTACGCGAAGCGAAAGCGGGCAAAGCGTGCTGATGAATCCATGTCGACGACGCTGGCGGCGCTCGCCACCGGCTTTCTAGGCCAGTGATCCCCCTTCTCGGGGACAATTTTGGGGCCAAACCAGATAGAACAGTAAGCTACTAGGTGGACGCGGGCGGATTAGAGCGTCCCAAAAGTTCAATAAAACCAAACGGAACAACACTGGAAGCAACGAGGCACAACGCGGCCATTAGTTTTTCAAGACCGGTGCCTTAAACCACTCGGCCACCCTTCCAAGACTTGAAATTGCTAGGCTTTTCGCCGCTTCGCAGAGAACATTTCGAGGACTCTGCTACCGCTTTGCTACCCAACGTCGTCGGTGCGCTTCTTTATGGCGGCTCGCATGGCGTCGTCAACCGCTGCGGCTGCCCCACCTGCATGTTCGGCATCAGGTGTGAATAGAGTGGCCTGCCATCGGCGTGCGTAGGCGTATGGCGGACAGGGCGAGGCATGCCGCCATCGAAACAAGGCGCCGGCCGGTATCAAATTGTCGATTACTGGTAGGTCGGAGCGCACGCGGGCTACTGCGCGTCGTGTGCGGACGAAGGGAGCCCGCCGTTTCACGCATCTTTGCTAATTGGCGGTGCTGCCGCTCTTGTTGGCGGTGCTGCCGCTCTTGGCCTTGGATGACTGCTTCACAACCGGCTTGGCCGGCGCGGCCGACTTCTTCGACGCATCATCGCCGCGGGCAGTTCCCCACGGATCGACCGCCTTCTGGTCCGGAACATTGTTGAGGGAGCGTTGATAGGCGCGCGCAGCCCGCTCATCGTCCGCCTTCTGTGTCGCCGTCTTCGCCTTGGGCTCTTCGCCAGGCCCTAGCATATGTTCCTCCGCCAGCGCGGGGGCGGCCATCAGGGCAAGCAAGACGGCGACGGCGATTTTGTGCATCGAGAAACTCCCCGTTCTGCGACGAGCATAACACCGCGCCGATTGCGGTAGCAATGCAGCCGGGCGTGAGTTGGATATGACGCTGATCGGACGATCTGTCAGGCGCGCGTCAGTTTGGTCCTCTAGCCTCGATCAGGACTGGTGACACCTCCCAGGGCGTCGCCGGTCGCGAGGCCCGGTTGGAGTCACCTCTATTTCCGGGCCTCGTTTGGCTTCGCCCGCAAAAGAAAACGCGGCGCCTTTTTGGGGGCACCGCGCGAAGTCTGCTTGTTGCGTTCGTCTCTGGTTGCGTTGGCTCAGTAGCCGCAATTGCTGCAGCTCGGCGCCACCGGCGCGTAATAGGAATAGCCCGGCGAGACCATCTCGACGCGCTGGCGCGTGGCGTATTGCGGCGGGATGCGCTCGTACTGCACGCTCGGCGGCGCCACCATCACGGTCTGCGGCACCATCACGGTGCGGTACTGCGCCGGTGAACGATGCGCAACGGTCGCACCGGGCGACACCATCACGGTCTCGTCGACGGCGCGGTATTGCGGCGCGACGTATTGCTGCTGATAGCAGGTCGTGCACGGCTGCGGTGGCGCGTAGCAATTGTAGCAGCCGGCGGAGGCCGCGGTGGTCATGGCAATGGCAGCGACGACTGTTGAGAAAACGACAGCAAGAGTACGAGACATTGTGGTAGCGCCCCAGTTGCCCGAAATGGATTTGCGAAGGTCGCCGCAGTATACGCCGCAAAACCCATGGCTGCCGAAGTTCGTCGGGGCATCCTTAATGCGAACGGCCGGCTTTCACCGGCCGTTCAGAACTTGTTGACCATGCACGACCGCGACGTTTGCGATCGCGCCCGTACAAGACGCGCCTACTTCGGGCGCCGCTTTACTTCGCGCACCGCGCCGCGGGCCGCGCTGGTGGTGAGCGCAGCGTAAGCCTGCAGCGCGGTCGAGACGTTGCGCTTGCGGGCTGCAGGCTGCCAGGCGGCATCGCCCTTCGCGTCTTCGGCGAGACGGCGCGCAGCGAGCTCCTCGTCGGAGACCTCGAGGTTGATGCTGCGGTTCGGAATGTCGATGGCGATACGATCGCCGGTGCGAACCAGACCGATGTTGCCGCCTTCAGCCGCTTCCGGCGAGAGATGGCCGATGGACAGCCCCGAAGAGCCGCCGGAGAAACGTCCGTCGGTGACGAGCGCACAGGCTTTGCCGAGGCCCATCGATTTCAGATAGCTGGTCGGATACAGCATCTCCTGCATGCCGGGGCCGCCGCGCGGGCCTTCGTAGATGATGACCACGATCTCGCCGGCGATGACCTTGCCGCCCAGAATGCCTTCGACGGCCGCGTCCTGGCTCTCGAACACCCGTGCGGGGCCGGAGAATGTCAGGATCGAGGCATCGACGCCTGCAGTCTTCACGATGCAGCCGTCCTGCGCGAGGTTACCGTAGAGCACGGCGAGGCCGCCGTCCTTGCTGAAGGCGTGCTCGAGGTTACGCACGACGCCCTTCTCGCGGTCGGCATCGAGCTCGTCGTAGCGGCGCTCCTGGCTGAAGGCGACCTGGGTCGGGATGCCGCCGGGCGAGGCACGGAAAAAGGTACGCACCGCCTCGCTTTTCGAGCGCTTGATGTCCCAGCGCTCCAGCGCCTCGTTCATGGTCGGCGCGTGCACGGTCGAGACCGAGGTGTCGATCAGGCCGGCGCGATCGAGCTCGCCCAGGATGCCCATGATGCCGCCTGCGCGATGCACGTCCTCGACATGCACGTCGGCAACTGATGGTGCAACCTTGCACAGCACAGGCACGCGGCGCGACAGCCGGTCGATATCCTGCATGGTGAACGCGACCTGCCCTTCATGGGCGGCGGCGAGCAGATGCAGCACGGTGTTGGTCGAGCCGCCCATCGCAATGTCGAGCGTCATGGCGTTCTCGAACGCCTTGAAGTTCGCGACGTTGCGCGGCAGCACAGAGGCGTCGTCCTGCTCGTAGTAGCGGCGGACGAGATCGACGATGGTGTGACCGGCCTCGACGAACAGGCGCTTGCGATCGGCGTGGGTCGCGACGACCGTGCCGTTGCCGGGCAGCGCCAGGCCGAGCGCCTCGGTCAGGCAGTTCATCGAGTTCGCGGTGAACATGCCCGAGCAGGAGCCGCAGGTCGGGCACGCCGAGCGCTCGATCACCTTGACGTCCTCGTCGCTGACCTTGCTATCGGCCGCGGCGACCATGGCATCGATGAGATCGACGGCCTTGGTCTTGCCCTGCAGCTTGACCTTGCCGGCCTCCATCGGGCCGCCCGAGATGAACACGGCGGGGATATTGAGCCGAAGTGCGGCCATCAGCATGCCGGGCGTGATCTTGTCGCAATTGGAGATGCAGACGAGCCCGTCGGCGCAGTGCGCGTTGGCCATGTACTCGACGCTGTCGGCGATCAGCTCGCGCGACGGCAGGCTGTAGAGCATGCCGTCATGGCCCATGGCGATGCCGTCATCGACCGCGATGGTGTTGAATTCTTTCGCGACGCCGCCGGCCTGCTCGATCTCGCGGGCGACGAGCTGGCCGAGGTCCTTGAGATGGACGTGGCCGGGCACGAACTGGGTGAAGGAGTTGACGACCGCGATGATCGGCTTGCCGAAATCCGCATCCTTCATGCCCGTTGCGCGCCAGAGGCCGCGGGCGCCCGCCATGTTGCGGCCGTGGGTGGTGGTGCGGGAGCGATAGGCTGGCATGGCGGTTTCCGTCCTCGGGTTTGGGTGCCTGAGCGGAAAATATCGAAGCCGCCTCAGGCCTTTCCGGCCGGATAGCGCACGGGGTGGGCGGGCGCAACGAGAACTTGCCTCTGATAGCCCCGGATTGGTCTATCGCAGGCCTCCCCTGCTTCCGGCGCGTGGGCACAGGCAATCTCAGCCGTCATGCCCGGGCTTGTCCCGGGCATCCACGTTCTTGATGCCGCCGAAAAGGTCGTGGATGGCCGGGACAAGCCCGGCCATGACGGAGCATTTACTGCAAAGTCGGATCGAGCCGATCGCGGAGCCAGTCGCACCTTGCTGCTTTCAGGCGCATGCATCCGCGCGCAAAATCAAGCGCGATTAAATCCGTAGTGAACCGGAATGGAGTCCTAACCCTGTCTCGCGTACATCGCGGGACATCGATCGGCGGCCTTCCAAGGGCATCACCCTCTGATCGCGCACCACGGGGTTGGGGGACCATCTGGGGCGGGGGATCAAAGGCTGGGGCAAGGTTACGAGGTCCGGACTCCTAGGCACTCCGGACCTCGTGCTTTCTTCATCGAACGCAATTTCGCACCGCCGGCTCTGTGAGCCGTGCGGCGCGAAGTCGTTCTGGACTGCCCTCTCCACTTACTTCGGCACGTTCCGCTCGAGATCCTCGAGCCAGGCCGCAGCACTCGAATCCGACGGCGCACGCCAGTCGCCGCGCGGCGACAGCGATCCGCCGGCCGAGACCTTCGGTCCGTTGGGCATCGCCGAGCGCTTGAACTGGCTGAAGGCGAAGAAGCGGCGCAGGAACACTTCAAGCCAGCGCCGAATTTCCGGAAGATCATAGGCGCGGCGCTTGTCGGCCGGGAATGCCGGCGGCCATTCGCCCTTGGCGACGTCCTTCCAGGCCTGGAACGCCATGAAGGCGATCTTGGATGGCCGCAGGCCGAAGCGCAGCGTGTAGAACAGGTTGAAATCCTGCAGCTCGTAGGGCCCGATGGAGGCCTCCGTGCTCTGCGGCTTCTCGCCCGGCTTGACTGGGACCAGCTCCGGCGAGATCTCGGCCGACAGGATCGAGCCCAGCGTCCCGTTCACGTCACCGCTGAATTGCTTCGAGGCGATCACCCAGCGGATCAGATGCTGGATCAGCGTCTTCGGCACCCCGGCGTTGACATTGTAATGCGCCATCTGGTCGCCGACGCCATAGGTGCACCAGCCGAGCGCGAGCTCGGAGAGGTCACCGGTGCCGATCACGATGCCGCCATGGTGGTTGGCGAGCCGGAACAGATAGTCGGTGCGCAGGCCTGCCTGCACGTTCTCGAAGGTGACGTCGTAGACCTTCTCGCCCGTGCCGAAGGGATGGCCGATATCTTTCAGCATCTGCGTGGCGGTGGT
Source organism: Bradyrhizobium sp. S3.3.6 (assembly GCF_040546905.1). NCBI lineage: Bacteria > Pseudomonadati > Pseudomonadota > Alphaproteobacteria > Hyphomicrobiales > Nitrobacteraceae > Bradyrhizobium > Bradyrhizobium sp. S3.3.6. Next base: position 539,611 of record NZ_JBEPOT010000002.1, read on the forward strand.
GCGGATGTCGAGCTCCTGCCAAGTCGTCTGCAACGCCTTCATTAGCGCCAGCGCATTGGTCTTGCTCTCGCTGCCGGTGGCAAAGCCCGGCATGGTGTAGGCCAAAATATTCTCGCGCGGCAGGCCCAAGAGATCGACGGCCTTGGCGGCGACGATCAGCGCATGGGTGGAATCAAGACCGCCTGATACGCCGATCACGACGCGCTTGGTGCCGGTCGCGCGCATGCGCTGCACGAGGCCCGCGACCTGGATGTTGTAGGCCTCGTAGCAATCCTGCTCGAGCAGGCTTTCATCGCTCGGCACGAACGGGAAGCGCTCGACCTTGCGCAGGAAGCCGATGTCGGCCGCAGGCGGCTTCAGGGTGAAGCTAACTTTGCGGAAACGGCCCTCGCGCTGCCGGCGATTGTCGTCGAACGTGCCCATCAGGGCGCGCTCCTGCCTCAGCAGGTCGAGGTCGACGTCGGCCAGCGTGATCTGGCCCGCCTGCCGGAACCGCTCGCCCTCGGCCAGCAGCACGCCGTTCTCGTAGATCGAGGTCTGGCCATCCCAGGCGAGGTCGGTGGTGGATTCCCCTGCCCCGGCGGCGCAATAGACATAGGCCGCAAGGCAGCGCGCCGAGGTCGATTGGCACAACAGCGCGCGCGAACGCGCCCGGCCGATCGTGATTGGGCTGCCCGATAGATTGATCAGCACGCTCGCACCGGCCAGCGCAAGCTCGGAGGCGGGCGTCACCGGGATCCACATGTCTTCGCAGATCTCGACGCCGATGGTGAGGCCGGGAACATCTTCGGCCGCAAACAGCAGGTCGGTGCCGAATGGCGCGTGGAGCTTGCCGATGGCGATCGCCTCGCCCGCGATGCCGGCGCCGGAGGCGAAATGGCGGCCCTCGTAGAATTCGCGATAGGTCGGCAGATAGCTCTTGGGCACCACTCCCAAAATGCTGCCGCGGTGAATGACGGCGGCGCAATTGTAGATGCGATTGCCAAAGCGCAGCGGTGCGCCGACGATCAGCACGGTCATCAGCGCCGCGGAGGCCTCGACGATCGACGCAAGCCCGCGCTCGACGGCGTCGAGCAGCGGATCCTGCTTGACGAGATCCTCGATCGCATAGCCGGACAGGCACAGCTCGGGAAACACGGCCACCGCGACCGATTGCGCGTCGCAGGTTTTGGCCGCCGCCATGACCGCCTTCGCATTGGCCGCGGGATCGGCCACATGGGAGGTGGTGACGCAGGCCGCAACGCGCGCAAACCCGTGGGCGTAGATCGAGTGGAAGCTCATCGGGCAAAGGACCCTTAAATCTTGCCGGACCGGCCGCCGGCGCTGGACTCTATGTAGCCCATCGACCGCGCCCCGTGCAGGCCATCCGCCATCATGCATAACCGCTTTGCAGCTTCGCCGGCCGGCTTTTTTGGCAGAATCACGCGCTGCGCGCGAGCACGCCCGAGAGGTCGTTGCGCAGCCATTCCGCGATCCGGGGCCACGCGTGCGCATGGGTCCGCGCGCCCATGAACAGCCCGAGATGGTTGCTCGGCTCGGAAGCGGCTGCGACGAAAGCCGGCGGCGTACCGATGAGGCTGGCGGCCGCGAGCGCCTGCGTGGCCGGCACGACATCGTCGTCGAGCCCGGCCAGCAGGAAGACCGGCGCCTTGACGTCCTTCAGGTCGATCGCGCGGCCGAGTGCCGTGAAATTGCCTGACGCGATCCGGTTCTCTCGAAAGATCCAGTTGACGATCTGGAGATAATAGGTGCCCGGCAGGTCGAGCGTCTCGGTGTTCCAGCGCTCGAAGCGCGCGAGCAGGGCCGCGCCCTCCGCGTCCGAGAGGTCTTTCTGCAACGACGCCGCAACGTCGTCACGGCAGGGCGCCTTCGACCAGACCCGCAGCATCTCCTCGCCGCTGACATTGCCGCCGCCGCGCGCGACGAGCTGGTCGTAGACGATCCCGGGGGCGTTGCGGGCGAGTTGGGACAGCCTGGACTCGACCGAGAGGTCGACCGGCGCACCTGCCAGCACCAGCCGCCGCACCTTGGCCGGAAACCGCGCCGCATAAAGCAGCGACAGCCAACCGCCCTGGCACAGGCCGACCAGATCGACCGGCGCGCCGATCTCGTCGACGGCGACGTTGAGATCGCCGAGATAGCTGTCGATCGAGAGATAGCGCATGTCAGGCGTGGCCGAGCGCCAGTCGGTGAGATAGATCCGGTCGATGCCGCCCTGTTGCAGCGACTGCATCACGCTGTGACCGGGTGCAAAATCGGCAATCAAGGCCCGATGCAGCGCATAGGGCGCGCAGACCAGAGCCGGCTGACCGGATCGCGTCCGCGAACAATCGCGCAGCCGCATGGTGGCGAGCTCCAGCGCCACGATGCCGGGTGTGGTCCAGGGAAGGTCGCCCTCGCCCTGCTCCGCCGGGCCGCGCTCCAGCCACCAGAAGCAGGCGTCCATGGCGAGACGTGCCGCCGCAAACGGCCACAGCACGGGGTCATCGGAACCGCGCCCCGCTCCACCGGGCTGTTGACCGCTCTTCCCCGCCGCCATTACCGCATCATCCTCACAAAAACGCCTCCAGGCTGACCACGGAGATGCCGAGCTCCCTGAAGCTGTGATGGGTCGCTGCGACCGAGCCGTCGAGGTCGATGCCACGGCAGGCGTCCTCGATCACGGCAACCTCGAATCCCGCCTTGCGCGCATCCTCCGCGGAAAAACGGACGCAGAAATCGAGCGCCAGGCCGGCGACGAAAACCGTCTTCAGCTCGCGCTCCCTGAGATAGCCGAGCAAACCGGTCGGCGTCCTGTGGTCGTTCTCGAACAGCGCCGAATACGAATCGATCCCGCGGCGGAAACCCTTGCGCACCACAAGGTTCGCGCGGGCGACCTCAAGCTCCCGATGGAATTCGGCGCCGGCCGTGCCCTGGACGCAATGCGCCGGCCAGAGCACCTGGGTGCCGTAGTCGAGCTCGATGGTCTGGAACGGCTGGCGGCCCGCGTGGTTCGGCGCGAAGGAGACGTGGTCGCCCGGGTGCCAGTCCTGCGTCAGCACCACATTGGCGAATTTTTGGGCGATCCGGTTGATGGCGGGGACGACCTTCTCTCCGCCGGGAACGGCGAGCGCCCCGCCCGTGCAGAAATCGTTCTGCACGTCGATCGCCAGCAGCACGTCGCGGTCGGTTATCTTCATCGCAAGGCCCCATGTCGTCCGTCCGGCGCACCAGGCGCAGGCCGCTGTCGTCAATGTCGATCTTCCCGCGCCGCTTCGCAACCTCCGACACCCTGTAACGATGTCGCGCGAACGGCCGGCTGATCCTCCTGGATGCAACGCTTTGGCCTCGTCCGTGTTGACTAGCTGTACCCGAGGGCGGAATCTCTGATATCCGCGGCATACGGATCGCGGCGAAGGCGTGGAGGAAAGGGTTCCCAAAGCCTGCAAGGCTAAGGTAGCCAAATGGTCATGAGTATCGGCAAGACAGGAAACATTCTTCTCGCCGATATCGGCGGTACCAACGCGCGCTTCGCGCTGAGCAATGGCAAGCAGATCGGACCGATCGACTATGTGAAGGTCGCCGACCATCCGACGGTCCGCGAAGCCATCGCCGACGTGCTGCGGCGGGCCGACAGCGAGAAGCCGGTCAGGGCCGTCCTCGCCGTCGCCGGTCCCGTCACCAATAACCGCTGCGTCATGACCAACAGCCCCTGGGTGATCGACGGCAACGAGCTTCAGTCGGCGCTCGGCTTCGACAGCGCCCACGTGCTCAACGATTTCGAGGTGGTGGCCTGGTCCCTGCCCGCCTTGCAGCCGGCCGACCTGATTCCGCTCGGCGGACAGGATGGCATGTCCGGGGAGCCGCTGCTGGTGGTCGGGCCCGGGACGGGTTTCGGCGTCTCCTGCCTGGTCGAGCGCCATGGCTCCCGGCTGGCCGTCGTCACCGAGGCCGGTCATGCCACCCTGCCGGCTGAGACCGAGCGCGAGGAGCGCGTCATCGCCGCCATGCGCCGGCGCTTCGGCCACGTCTCCATCGAGCGCGGCGCCCTCTCCGGCTCGGGGATGCAGTCCCTCTACGAAGCGATGGCCGAGGTCGATGAAGCCCAGGTGCCCCAACGCGATGCGGCGGCGGTCACCAAGGCGGCGCTGGACGGGACTTGCGAGCTCAGCCGCGCCACGCTGGAGATGTTTTGCGCCATCCTCGGCTCGGTTGCCGGCAACCTCGCGGTGACCTTCGGCGCCAGAGGCGGCGTCTACATTGCCGGCGGGATCGTGCCGCGCTTTCCGGAATTCCTTTCGGCTTCAGCGTTCCGCGCGCGTTTCGAAGCCAAAGGGCGCTTCCAGGACTATTTGCGCAATATCCCGACCCGTCTCGTCATGAAGCCCGATGCAAGCTTCGTCGGCCTGAAGATGTTCGCCGACCACAATCTGGATTGAGGCGCGCCGGACCTCGCACTCTCCGTTAAGCAATTCACAGCTGATTGCAGCACTCGCGCGGTTCCACGCAGGATCGTGCTTGCCCCGTTGTTTCCGATAAGCAAGAATTCAAGGAGTGTGTGGCGTAGGTACGGGGGCGTGACATGCGTAAGCAGGATGTGGGCTTCGACTATCACCGCTATCACCGGCTGCTGACCGAGGCAGACGATGACGACAAGCGCATGGCGCTGATCGAGCTGTTGATCGAGGAGAAGGCCCGGGACCGGTTGGCCGCCCAGCGCGCCTCCGACCGCGCCGCCATGACGGCCCACACCATCGCCACGGTGCTAAATGCCGGCCGCAACTAAGGCTTGCAGGCCCCCTGTCGCGTGGGCAACAAGTCCGCGATCGGTTGCGATTCCGTTAACGATCTCTCGCAAGCCTATGTCAAACTCTTTGCTCTAAGAGTTCCCTCACCTGATGCAATTCAGGATCAACACAGGGGGAATGAACATGAGCATGATTTCGCTCGCCGAAATGCCGGCTGCCGTCCAGACCCGGTCGACCGACTATTCTCTTAAAGCCATTATCATCTTCTGCGGCATGGGGCTCATCGCCTCGTTCGGCCTGATGGCGCACGGCGTTGACCTCAGCGCAGGCCTGATCTGAGACACTGACGACTCTTTCGTCCTAAATGGCCGCCCCTGTCGGGCGGCCATTTTCGTTGGGCGATGTCGCGATCGTTGACAGTGTCAGTGGGGGGCCTTCGCGGGCGTATCGGGAAACAGCGAGTCGATCATGATCCTGAGCTGGTCGAGCGCAATCGGCTTGCGCAGGATCGGCCGGCGCCGCAGCAGTGACGGCAGCAATTCCGGCCCATAGCCCGTCGCGAACAGGAACGGCTTGCCGCGGCGCTCGATCAGATCGGCGACCGGATCGACGTAAACACCCATCAGATTGATGTCGAGGATCGCGAAATCGTACTGCGCGGTCATCGCAAAGGCGCTCGCATCGCGCACATTGTCCGCTTCCGCGACGACATGGTGACCAAGCTCCTCCACCATGTCAGCCATCATCATCCGGATCAACGCCTCGTCTTCGACCAGGAAAACGGAGAGCCTGTCCGCCATTATCAACCTCTCAGCCGCCTTGCGCAGCTAAGCATACCCCATTTGCGAGAAGGATTCACGAATTCGTGGCCTTCAAATTCCACCAATGCATGCAATCCGACTCAAGCTTGATCAATCCAGGCCGCGCTCATGGCTGAGGCGCACCATCTCCTGGATGAACACCTGCTTCTGCTTGTCGTCGAGGCTCGAGAACAACGGTTCGGCGGCGTCGGCGACGTTGCGCTGATCGGAGGCGCGGTCGATCAGGAATTGCGCCTCGTTGCGCATCTGCTCGATGATGTCGTCGGGCGGATCCCGCTTGGCGCGCTCGATCCGCAGGTTGAGCCGCTCGGCGCCGTTATGCCCGAGATAGTGCATCGCGCTCGAGAAGCCGAACCAGTGCTTCTCCTGATCGGGTGTGAGGTTCAGCTCGGTCTTGATCCGCTCGATGTAGGAATCGCTGTTGGAGACAATCTGGTCGGCGGTCAGTTGCGGCGTGCCGGGCTGGGTCAGGACCGTAACGTCCTTATCCCCGGTATCCGCTGGAGCGTTCTTGGCCTCCTTGCCCGCCTTGGCACCCTTGCCGGCTTTCGCGCTCTTGGCATCCTTGTCCTTGGCGGCGCCCGGCTGCTTTGAGTCCTTCGCATCCTTGGACGCATCCTTGCTCGCGTCCTTGGCAGCCGGCGCCTGACCATTGTTGTTCCCGACGCCGAGCACACCGGTGAAGACGCCGACCACGCCGCCGATGGCGCCGCCGAGAACGCCACCGACGGGACCTGCCGCCTTGTTACCGGCCGCAGCGCCGTCCTGAACGCCCTTGACCAGACCTTGTGCATTCGCAACTGCGGCCGCGCCGATCAGCACTGTCACAACGGAGCCGAGCGCGAGCCATCGTCGCAGGCGAAGCCGTACAGGCGGCGCCGGGGTGATCTTCTGGGTCTTCATCTCGATCTGCTTGCCCTCTGGAAACGGCAGGCCTCCTGCCGGTTGCAACTCTATCGTTTTCGCCGCGCCGAGGTCTAGGCGCAGACCATCGCTGTCCCCGTTTGAAAGGCCTTTGGCACGAAGCGGTTATGCAGGCTTATTCGGAACTGCGGCGTAATTGCGCACGGATCGTCCCCAGCTGTCGCACTCCGAAGTGTGCGTCGCAATAAGAGCAGCGGTAGCTCATGCTCGGCTCATGCTCGGCGCACGCCGCAGCCTTTCCCTACACAACGTTAGTTCTAGAGAGTGAGACGTTCGGCTTTCTCGACAGACGTAATCAATCATGATCTGATCGCGCTACCAATTAGCCGTGTCCCGCGCGTGATTAGCCGCCCGGGGATAACGACGCCAACAAGAAACGTCCAACAACAAAATCAAAAAAAAACAAACTCAGGAAAGTCAGAGGAAACGAAAGAATAATAAAACACACCAAGGCGAGGAAACGAGATGTCACGCAAGACACTGACACGACGTCAATTTATGGCAGCCACTGCAATGTCCTCCACGGCGTTGATCGCGGCGCCCTATGTCCGAGGCGCTTACGCCGCCGGCAAGCTCTCGATCGGCTTCTGGGACCACTGGGTGCCCAACGCCAACGACGCCTCCACCGCGCTCGTCAAGGAATGGGCCGACAAGGAGAAGGTCGAGGTTTCGATCGACTACATCACCAGCAACAACAAGAAGATTGAGCTGACCGCAGCGGCCGAAGCGCAGGCCAAGTCCGGTCATGACATTCTCCAGATGCCGAGCTGGTGGCCGCACGCCTATTCAGAAAATCTCGAGCCGCTCAACGACGTCATGGAGCCGCTCATCAAGCAGAATGGCGAGGTCAACGGCACCGTCAAATATCTGGGACAGTCGGGCGGCAAATGGCTCGCCGTGCCCGCGACGCCAGGAAGCCAGATCAAGGGTCCCTGCTCCCGCATCGATCTCATGAAGAAGCATGCGGGCATCGACGTGCAGGAGATGTATCCGGCCGGCAGCCCGCCGAAAGCCGACAACTGGACGATGGAGACGTTCCTGAAGGCGGCGGAAGCCTGCCATAAGGCCGGCTTCCCGTTCGGCATCGGTCTCGGCGAAACCACCGACAGCGTCGACACGGCGGGGGCGATCTTCCAGTCGTTCGGCGCCGAGCTCGTCAACGCCAAGGGCGATGTCACGGTCAAGACCGACGAGGTGCGGCAAGCGCTCGAATTCTACAAGAAGCTGATCGCCGTGCTGCCAACGGATGCGCCGTCCTGGGATGACGCCTCCAACAACAAATGGCTGATCTCGGGCCGCGGCGCGATGATCCTCAACCCGCCAAGCGCCTGGGCCGTCGCCAAGCGCGACGCACCGCAGGTCGCCGAGCAATGCTGGACGCACGGCTTCCCAGCCGGCCCGAAGGGACGCTTTGCGCCGTTCCTGCCGTATTTCTGGGGCGTCTGGAGCTTCGGGAAGAACAAGGAGGCGGCCAAGAGCCTGCTCATCCATCTGTCCTCGCCGGCGGCGATTGAAAAATTCGTCGCGGCGAGCGGCGGCTACGATCTCCCCGCCTACGCGAACATGACGAAATTCAAGACCTGGGCCGAGGAAGGGCCGCCGAAGGGCACGCTCTTCCACTATCCGGATCCCTACAAGCAGCAGACGATGTCGATCGCAGCGTCGCCGGCGCCGCCGAAGATCGCCCAGCAGATCTATTTCCAGGCGACGCTGACCAAGATGGCGCTGCGCTTTGCGCAGGGCGAGAAGATGGACACGGCGCTCGCCTGGGCCGAGGGCGAGTGCGAGGGCTTCATGCGGACCTGAGCCGGGTGTGTGCCATGGCGGTTCGCGCTTTCGGGCGTGAGCCGCCAAGGCGCGCTTTCGTTCCGTCCGCATGTTCCTGAGGCCGACCGCTCGCCGGCTTCACCGTTGAACGTCCCTCAGAAAGTTTGACCAGAAAGTCAGATTCATGGCCGATGTCGTCGTAGAGCAAGGTCGCCGCGCTCGTGCCGCAAGCCCCCGCAAAAAGAATGCGAGCCTGCGTAATGTGCTGGGTCGGAAATCGTCCGTGGCGTTCTTCCTGACGCTGCCGCTGATCCTCCTGATCGCGCTGCTCGTGCTCTATCCTGCCTTCTATTCGCTCTACCTGGCGACACTGAACAAGGCGATGACGAAATTCGTCGGCCTCGGCAACTTCACCTTCCTGTTCAAGCGCGAGACGTTCTGGATGGTGGTGAGGCAGTCCTGTATCTTTGCGATCACCGCCGTATTCTTCAAGGCGCTGATCGGCTTCATCGTCGCGCATTTCGTCCACAACATTCCGGGCAAGAAGCAGCGCAAATGGCGCGGCATGCTGCTGGTGCCCTGGGTGATTCCGCCGGCGATGAGCACGCTGGCCTGGCTCTGGCTGTTCGATCCCTCCTACAGCGCCTTCAACTACACGCTCTCCTTCTTCGGCGTCGGTCCCATCCCCTGGCTCGGTGACACCTTCTGGGCGCGCTTCTCCGTGATTCTCGTCAATGTCTGGTACGGCGCGCCGTTCTTCCTGATCATGTATCTCGCCGCGCTGAAATCGGTGCCTGACCAGCTCTACGAGGCCGCCGCCATCGACGGCGCCAACTGGTGGCAGAAGATGTGGTACGTCACGCTGCCGATGATGCGCAACATCATCGCCATCACGACGCTATTCTCGCTGATCGTCACCTTCGCCAATTTCGACATCGTGCGCATCCTGACCTCGGGCGGTCCGCTGGACCGGACGCATCTGTTCGCCACCTGGGCGTTCCAGGTCGGCATCCAGAGCAACGATATCCCGCTCGGCGCCTGCGTCTCGCTGTTCATGGTGCCGATCCTTGCCGTCGCAGCGATCTTCATCCTGCGCGATGTCAATAAACGTGGGAACGAAGCCTGATGAGCACGCTCGTAATCGACAAGGCTGGACCAACTCGCAAGCTCGGCAGCATGAGCCGGGACCGTATCTGGGCGCTGCGCTGGTCCTATTTCTTCCTGGTGCTGTTTGCGATCTTCTTCCTGACGCCGCCGGTCTACATGCTGATCACCTCGCTCAAGAGCAGCGCGGAGATTTCGGCGGCGACCAATCCGTGGTGGGTGTTTCACCCCACTTTGTCGAACTATGTCGAGCTCCTGACCTCGAACCAGTTCCTGCGGTTCTTCTGGAACTCGTCGATCATCTCGATCGTGGTCGTGATCGTCACCATGCTGATCAGCATCCCCGCGGCGTTCGCGTTGGCGCGGATGAAGTTCTGGGGCTCGGCGACGCTCGCGACTGGCGTCTTTCTCACGTACCTCATCCCGGACAGCCTCCTGTTCATTCCGCTGTTCAAGATGCTGGCGGTGATCCAGGACTTCACCGGCATCACGCTGCTGAACCGCTGGTACGTGCTGGTGTTCATCTATCCGACGCTGACCGTGCCGTTCTGCACCTGGATCATGATCGGCTACTTCGCCTCGATCCCGAAGGAGCTCGATGAGGCCGCGATCATCGACGGCGCTTCCTGGCTCCAGACCCTGCTGCGGATCTTCATTCCGGTGGCGCTGCCCGGGCTGATCGCGGCGACGATCTTCGCCTTCACCGTGTCCTGGGCCCAGTTCCTCTATCCCCTGGTGTTCACGACATCGATCGACCAGCTCGTGTTGCCGGTCGGCATCACCACCACGTTGATCAAGGGTGACGTCTTCAACTGGGGTCAGATCATGACCGGCGCACTGCTCGGCGCGGCGCCGCCGCTCGTCATCTACGCCTTCCTGATGGATTACTACATTGCCGGCCTGACCGCCGGCGCGACAAAGGGTTGAATGTTCATGGCTGACGTTGCATTGCGGAAGGTGGTCAAGCGTTACGACGATGTCGAGGCCGTGCGCGGTATCGACCTTGATATCGCCGACCATGAGTTCATCGTGCTGGTCGGGCCCTCCGGCTGCGGCAAGTCGACCACGCTGCGCATGATCGCGGGACTCGAGGATATCAGCGACGGCGACATCATGATCGGCGGCGACATCGTCAACGACGTGCCGCCCAAGGACCGCGACATCGCCATGGTGTTCCAGAACTACGCGCTCTACCCGCACATGACGGTCGCCGAGAACATGTCGTTCGGACTGCGGCTGAAGCATTATCCCAAGGCCGAGATCAAGGCGCGGGTGACGGAAGCCGCACGTCTCCTGGACATCACCGATCTGATCGACCGCAAGCCCAAGCAGCTCTCCGGCGGCCAGCGCCAGCGCGTCGCCATGGGGCGCGCCATCGTGCGCAATCCAAAGGTCTTCCTGTTCGACGAGCCGCTGTCCAATCTCGACGCCAAGCTGCGGGTGCAGATGCGGATCGAGATCAAGAAGGTGCACCAGAAGGTGCGCACCACCACCGTCTACGTCACCCACGACCAGGTCGAGGCGATGACACTGGCCGACCGCGTGGTGGTGATGAACAAGGGTCGCATCGAGCAGATCGGCACGCCGAACGAGCTCTACCACAAGCCGGCGACGCGCTTTGTCGCAGGTTTTATCGGCTCGCCCGCAATGAACTTCATCCCGTGCCGGCTGGAAGATGCCGGCAGCACGCTGCAGATCCGCCTGACCGACCGCATCGCCTTTGCGCTGCCGCCGGCGCGCGCCGCGCGCTACAACGCGTTGCCGCGTACCGACAAGCTCCTGCTCGGGGTCCGGCCGGAGCATCTCACCGAGGCGCACGCGCATCTGGATCCCGGCATCGAGAGCTTCGATACCGTGCTCGACGTGACCGAGCCGATGGGGATGGAGACGCTGGTCTATTTCGGGCTCGACGGCACGCCGGTCTGCGGCCGCGTCAATCCCAATGCCGGCGCCAAGGACGGGGCTCCCATGCGTTTGGCGATGGACCTCAATAACATGCACCTGCTAAACGAGGAGACCGGCGTCGTACTGTGACGCCGCTTCAAGAAACGCAAGCAGGCGGGGAGCAATGGCGACCAACAAGAAGAAGATTTTCGTTACACAAACTTTGTCGCAAGGGGCACGCGCCCTCCTCACCCGGCGGGACGATATCGAGCTCGTCGAGTTTCCGAACCTGATCTCCGCCAAGGATTTCGAGGCCTTGCTCAAGAGCCATGCGCCAGTCCACGGCGTGGCGCTGGGTGCCACGGCCTTCGGCGAGACGGAGCTCCAAGCTTCCCAGGACATGAAGGTGGTGACCCGGATCGGCGTCGGCTACGACGCCGTCGACGTGCCCGCCCTCTCCCGCCGCAAGGTGCCGCTGATGGTCGCGGGCAGCGCCAATTCACCGTCCGTCGCCGAACAAGCCCTGTTCATGATGCTGACGCTGGCCAAGCGCGCGAATGAAATGCACGCCTGCGTCAAGGACGGCCAATGGGCCAACCGCCTCGCCATGCTGCCGTTCGACCTCTACGGCAAGACCGTGCTGATCGTCGGCTTCGGCCGCATCGGCACCCGCACCGCCAAGCGCTGCCTGGCGATGGAGATGAAGGTGCAGGTCTATGATCCCTACAAGGGAGCCGCCGAGATCAAGGCCGCCGGCTGCGAGCCGGTCGCGGATCTCGACGCGGCGCTGCCCAATGCCGACTTCGTCACCATCCACTGCCCGAAGACGCCGGAAACCATCGGCCTGTTCGATGCCGTGCGGATCGGCCGGATGAAGCCGAGATCCTATCTCATCAACACCGCGCGCGGCGGCATCGTGAAGGAGCCTGCGCTGTACGACGCCCTTGTCTCCGGCAAGCTCGCCGGTGCCGGTATCGACGTGTTCGAAGTCGAACCGCCGCCGGTCAGCAATGCGCTGTTCGCGCTGCCCAACGTCATCATGGCCCCGCACGTGGCGGGCGTCACCGTCGAGGCGGTGAGCCGCATGAGCGAGCAGACCGCGCGCAACATCCTGAGTGTACTGGACGGCGATCCGATCCGGCAGAACATCATCAACCAGGACGTGCTGGGCTGAGGTGAATCCGAAGGCGGCCACACCGCCCGCCTTCGGACGGCCAGAATGCGTCCCATTTTGGTGCAGATCGGGCCCCAACTCAGCCTTAATCAAACCCGCGTAATGTATCCGGCCGCGGCGGCAGTGGGACAGACTTTGCCGGCCGCGTCGAGCTGGAGGATGGACCTTGTCAGAGATCGACCCGACCGACCAAGCGCTGGCGACCATCGCGAGCATTTTCGAGCACCCCGAGCCCGTTCTCGTCGTCCGCGACACCGAGACGGAAACGGTGGCCGCCGATGACTATGCGGTCGCAGACGAGCATCATGCCTCCGACGATCATCAAGCCTCCGACGAGCATCCGGTGGTCGAGGAGCAGCCGCTGGTGCCCGACCACACCGACGCCGACGGCTACAGCAAGGTCGGTCCCGGGCCGATGGTGGCGATCCGCCTGAAATGGGCGGTCCATCGCGGCGACGACGGCCAATACTACGTGCACGAAACCATCGGCGAGCAGTCCGCCCCCGTGGTCAGCGGCCCGATGACCAGCGAGGCCGCCGTGCATTTCGTCGACGAACACGAGAACGAGGCGCATCGGCGCTTCGAGCTGCTGCGCAGCGAGATCGCCGGCCGCAGCTCGCTCGCCGACTACGAGCGCAAGGGCGAAGCGTAATTACTTCCTTCCCAGGAAATCCTTCTTCACGAGCTCGACGCCCGCGTGCCGCAGCAGGTCGTACGCGGTCGTGACGTGGAAGAAGAATTGCGGACGCTGTTGGTGAGCAGCAGCGTCCGCCCGGTAAAGGGCAGCTCGGTCCCATTTTTGAGCCTGAAGAAGACCTTCAGCTCCGCCGCCGCATCGATCTCGGCGCGCGGCAGGCTTTCAATGAATTCGATTGAGGTGGCGATCCGCGCCTGAAGCCCGGCCATGTCGTGCTCCAGCGGCGGCAGCGCGACTGGTTCGCACTGCGCCAGCAAGGCCGGAGCGACGGTGGCGTGGCGGCAGGCCTCGCCGATCTGCTGCGCCAGATCGTACATGTTCGGCGCCATGCGCATGCCGAGGAGGACCGCCGGATTGAACTTGCGGGTCTCGGCATAGGCAACGCCCTTGTCGAGCAGGACGGAGACATTGCGCAGGTAAGGCACGAACAGGCCGACCGAGGCCTCGTACATCGAGATCGTCACTTCAAGATTCCCTTCAATTCCGCCTCGCCAGAAACTGGCATCTGGTCTAAATCCACGTTCAAGAGCTGCACAATGACAGCTTGGGCATAGGTGGAAAAGAGATGACCGTTCGAATAACCGTTCGAATCCTGGCGGCCTTGGCCGTGATGTTGCTGCCAAACCTCTCGGCGCACGCGCAGCAGCCGGCGCCCTCGCGCCTCGACGAGATCATCAAGCGCGGCACGTTGCGCGTCGGCATGACCGGCGACTACAAGCCCTTCACCTACCTGGACAAGGCCACGCAGCAGTTCTCCGGTTTTGACGTCGACATGGCGGAGGCGCTGGGCAAGGCGCTCGGCGTCAAGGTCGAATACGTAGCCACCGCCTGGCCGAAGCTGATGAAGGATTTCGAGTCCGACCAGTTCGACATCGCGATGGGCGGCGTCTCGGTCACGCTTGACCGCCAGAAGAAGGGCTATTTCACGATGCCGATCATGCGCGAGGGCAAGACGCCGATCGCGCGCTGCGCCGACGCCGGCAAGTACCAGAGCATCGCCGATATCGACAAGAAGGGCACCCGCGTCATCGTCAATCCCGGCGGGACCAATGAGCGTTTCGCGCGCGCCAACGTCAAGGACGCCGACATTACCGTCTTCCCCGACAACACCGCGATCTTCGACGAGATCGCCAAGGGCAACGCCGATCTGATGATGACGGACGCCTCCGAGACCCGCTATCAGCAGAAGCAGCATTCAGGCGTGCTCTGCGCGGTGCACCCCGAAAAACCGTTCGACTTCTCGGAGAAGGCCTACTGGCTCCAGCCCGACGTCGCGCTGAAGGCTTTCGTCGACCAGTGGCTGCACATCTCCATGGAGGACGGCAGCTACAAGAAGATCTACGCCGCCTGGTTCGACTAACTCGCGTTCCTGTCGCTTGCCCGGTCAAACTTTGGGCTGGCTCCGGGCCTATTGAACCCGGAACCGCCGGAAGGCGACTCATACCGAGAAACAGTGATCTAGATCACTTTTCGCGATCGCGCCGGGGCGTAAGCCTCGGTGCGGGGACCACCTGTTCGGGAGATGGAAATGAGGAAGCTGTTGGCCACGGCCGCATTCCTTTTGGCGAGCACCGCTGCGCAGGCGCAGTACACTTTCGAATATGGCGGGCGCACCATCCGCATCGATCCGGACCGCGGCACGGTGCAGATTCCCGGCGTCTACGACAACACCGGTCAAGGCAAGGCCAAGAAGGCCAAGAAGAACGACACGAAGCCAGACCAGCAGGCGCCGCAGCAGGCTAAGGTCGATCCGCAAACACCGGCTGCCCCGGCTCCGGCGCCTGCTCCAATCGTAGCGCCGCCCGCAGTGGAGCAAGCTCCTGCAGCACCTGCCCCCGCAGCCGCGGCACCGCCTCCCGCCGCGCCGCCACCTCCGGCCGCCACGGCAAACAACGCACCGACCGAAGATGCGATGGTGCCGCCGCCTCAACCGGCTCCAAGCGCTGCCCCGGCGGTTGCCGCGGTACCGCCCGCACCGCCTCCGCCGCCGGCTCCGACCGTCGCAGCAGCGCCCGCGCCAACTGCTCCGGCTCCGGCGCCTGCCCCCGCGCCCGTTCAGGCCGCCGCCGTCGCGCCGCCGGTTCCGGCAGCAGCGCCCACGCGCGATCTCAATTCACCGCTCGGCGTCTGGCTTACCGAGGAGAAGGAAGGCAAGGTCCGCATCGAGCAGTGCGGCAATAACCTCTGCGGCTATTCGGTCGACAGCAAATCGAACCAGAACGGCGAACAGGTCCTGATCAACATGAAGCCCGGCAAGGATCAGAACAAGGACCAGAAATGGTCCGGCCGCATCCTCGATCCCAACACCGGCTCGACCTACGACTCGACGATCGCGCTGAAGGGAGGCGACCGCCTGCGCGTGCAGGGCTGTGCCTTCGGCGGCATGTTCTGCGGCGGCCAAACCTGGACGCGTGTGAACTAGGCTCGCACCTCGCGCGCGTGACGGCCCTCACATCGCCGGTTCCGCACCCGTGACAGGATCCCCGCATGGTCAACCCCAAGGGGCGCGTCATGAACGGATTTCGCACAGCACTCTTCGCCACCATTATCGCCATCGTTGTCCCGCTCGCGCAGGCGGATGCCGCGGGCTCGACTTTCGACGGCGCATGGAATGTCCGCATCGCGTCATCGAGCGAGACCTGCGGCAACGGCGCGACCGTCGCGATCGGGATCAACAACGGTCAGATCGCCTCGAGCAGCGCAGCCGTGATGGCGTCCGGCCGCGTCGCGGATGCCGGCGCCATCAACGTCACGCTGAGCACGGGTATCAAGCACGCCGTCGGCTTCGGCCGGCTCAGCGGCACCTCCGGCTCCGGCACCTGGCGCGGCGCCCTGTGCACGGGAACGTGGACCGCTGAGCGGATGTAATCAGCCGACCGCCACGCCGTATTCGGCGTCCGTCACCGGCTCGAGCCACGTCGAGAACACCCCGTCGAGCGCTTCCTGCATGGCGATGTGGCACATGCTGTTGCCTGGCGAGGCGCCGTGCCAGTGCACTTCACCCGGCGGGATCCACACGGTGTCGCCGGGACGGATTTCCTGGACCGGGCCACCCTTGGTCTGGACGCGGCCGACACCCGAAATCACGTAGAGCGTCTGCCCGAGCGGATGATGATGCCAGTTGGTGCGGGCACCCGGCTCGAACGAGACGCGTGAGACGTTCAGCCGCGCCGGCGCAGGCGCCATGTTGATGGGGTCCTGCAGCACGGTGCCGGTGAAGTGTTCCTTGGGCGCGCGGCGGGTCGGTCGCGTGCCTGCGAGCGTGATATCCATTGGGGGTCCTCGTTTCCTGTTACTTCTTGCTGGCGGCGTAGCGCGCCTTGGTCTCGGCGTTCATGGGATAGAGGCCCGGCAGCGCCGCGCCGTTGTTCACCTCGTTGACGATCCAGGCTTCCATCCGCTCCTGCTCGACGCCCTCGTTGAGCACGTGTTCGAGCATCGCCTGCGGGATCAGCACGCAGCCGTCCTGGTCGGCGACCACGATGTCGTTCGGGAACACGGCGACGCCGCCGCAGCCGATCGGCTCACCCCAGCCGACGAAGGTGAGGCCCGCAACCGACGGGGGCGCGGCATAGCCGTCGCACCACACCGGAAGATGGGTGCCGAGCGTGCCCTCGACGTCACGCACGACGCCGTCGGTGACGAGCGCGGTGACGCCGCGCTTCATCATGCGGGCGCAGAGGATGTCGCCGAAGATGCCGGCGTCAGTAATGCCCATGGCGTCGACCACGGCGATGCAGCCTTCCGGCATCGCCTCGATCGCGGTGCGGGTCGAGATCGGTGACGACCAGGATTCCGGCGTCGCCAGATCCTCGCGCGCCGGGACGAAGCGCAGCGTGAAGGCAGGGCCCACCAGGCGCGGCAGGCCCGGGCGCAGCGGACGCGCGCCGCGCATCCACACATTGCGCAGGCCCTTCTTCAGCAGGACCGTGGTGATGGTGGCAGTGGTGATGCCGGCGAGGGTCTTGCGGGCTTCGGGGGACAGCGACATGGAAACAGACGAGCTCCGGATGGACGGGAAAGAACGCGCGCATCTTGCGAGCCGCGCGCCTGCCGTCAAGGCCCAAAGCCCTAACAAGAACGCGGCCCAGCTGGGCTGTTATGCGACGCGATAACAAGGCTTTATCGCGACCCCTTGCATTAATTTATTGGACTTGCGGGCGCATTTACGCGAAGCAGGGTAATGCGGAACTCAAGGCCGAGCCCGCGCTTTTCCAAAGGCCCGATGTCGACATCTCATGGCCGCGACGCTTCCCCCGCCCCGCCTTCTGCCCAGTGGCGACAGCGCCGTCACGGTCGAGTTCAGCCGCACCATTGACGACGCCGCCAACGAGCGCGTGCTCGCGCTGGACAAGGCGCTGCTAGCCACACCCATCGAGGGCATCTCCGAGACCATCCCGACCTATCGCTCGCTGCTGGTGCATTACGATCCCGGCAAGATCGGCTTTGACGCGCTTTGCGCAAAGCTGCTCCCGATCGCTGGCCGGCCGCTGCCGCCGTCGACCAAGGCGCGGCGCTGGCGCATTCCCGTTGCCTATGGCGGCGAGCACGGCATCGACCTCGAGGATGTCGCGAAAGCGCTCAACACCACGCCCGACGACATCGTCGCCCGTCACGCCGGCGGCGACTATCGCGTTGCCATGATCGGCTTCACGCCGGGCTGGTCTTATCTCAGCGGCCTCGATAAATCGCTGCACATGTCGCGGCGGCAGAACCCGCGGCTGTTGACGCCGGCCGGCACGATCTCGATCGGCGGCATCCAGGCCGGAATCCAGTGCCTCGCTGCGCCGAGCGGCTGGCACCTGCTTGGCCGCACGCCGGTCAGAACCTACCAGCTGCACCGGAATCCGACCTTCCTGACCGAACCCGGTGATCGCGTGACGTTTTTTGCCATCGACCACAAGACGTTCGAGGAGCAGGACCGCGCCGCGGAAGCCGGCGAGATCATAGCCGAGCGGGTAGACGCATGAGCCGGCTCATCGTCGCCAGCATTGGACCGGCAAGCTCCGTCCAGGACGGCGGACGCCACGGTGCGCAGCGCTATGGCCTGACGGTCAGCGGCGCGATGGACCGGCTGGCGCTGGCGGCGGCGAACACGCTGGTCGGCAACGAGCCGCTCGCAGCCGCGGTCGAGATCGGCCCGTTCGGCGCCACGTTCACCGCCAAGGACGGAGCCGTGCGCGTCGCCATCGCGGGCGCACCGCGCAACGCCGACATCGCCGGGCGGCCGGTAGCGATGGATACATCCGTCACGCTGAAGGACGGCGAGACACTGACGCTTGGTTTCGCCCGCGGCGGCGCATTCACTTATCTCGCGATCGAAGGCGCCATCAAGGGCGAGCTGGTGTTCGGCAGCCTTGCGGTCAATGCCCGTGCCGGTCTCGGCAGCCCCTACCCGCGCCCGCTCCAGGCCGGCGATGAGTTCACGGTCGATGCCGCAAGCGGCGCGCCGGAATTGCGGATCGAGTTGCCGAAGCCTGTGAGCGGTCCGATCCGCGTCGTGCTGGGGCCACAGGACGACGAGTTCGACGACGCCAACAAGGCCCTGTTCCTCGACAGCGAGTGGAAGATCTCGGCGACCTCCGATCGCATGGGCTACCGGCTCGAAGGTCCCGCGATCAAGCATCTGCACGGCCACAACATCGTCTCCGACGGCACCGTCAATGGCAGCATCCAGGTGCCCGGCAACGGCGCCCCGATCGCGCTGATGATGGATCGCGGCACCTCCGGCGGCTATCCCAAAATCGCAACCGTGATCACGGCCGATGTCGGGCGCCTCGCGCAGACCTCGGCCGGAACGGCGTTCCGCTTCAAGGCCGTCCCCATGGCCGAGGCGCAGGAGGAGGCACGCAAATTTCAACAGCTGATCCGCACCCTGCCCGATCGCCTGCGCTCGTCCGACACGGTCGAGCTGAACATCGAGGCGCTCAGCGATGCCAACGTCGCGGGCTATGCGGTGAGCGCGATGGATGCCGGGACCTGGCAGGTGACGGCCGAGCCTTAGACAACAAGACCAAAGGCGGAGAGCAACCATGAAGACGATCGATCTCAATTGCGACCTCGGCGAAGGTTTTGGCGCGTGGGAGATGGGCAACGACGCCGCCATGATTGAGCTCGCAAGCTCGGTCAACGTCGCCTGCGGCTTCCATGCCGGCGACCCCGACATCATGCGGCGGACCGTTGAGCTCGCGAAAGCGCGCGGTGTCTCGGTCGGCGCTCACCCCGGCTACCGCGACCTGCACGGTTTTGGCCGGCATCCGATCGCCGGCCTGAAGTCATCCGAGATCGAGAACCTCGTCGCCTACCAGATCGGCGCTCTGCAGGCGATCGCGACCGCGGCCGGCCACAAGGTCACCCATGTGAAGGCGCATGGCGCGCTGTCCAACGTCGCCTGCGAGGACGACATGACAGCGAAGGCGATTGCCGCCGGCATCAGGGCGGTCGACCCCAGCCTGATCTTCGTGGTGCTTGCCAACTCGAAGCTGGTGAAGGCCGGCGAAGAGGCCAACCTGCCGATGGTGCACGAGGTGTTCGCCGACCGCGCCTATGAGGACGACGGCAACCTGGTCTCGCGCAAGAAGCCCGGCGCGGTGCTGCACGATGCCAAGGCGATCGCCGATCGCGTGGTGCGCATGGTGCAGGATGGTGCGGTGGTCTCGGTGACGGGCAAGGTCATCAAGATGCGCACGGACACGGTGTGCATTCATGGCGATACGCACGGCGCGGTCGAGATCGCACGGACCTTGCGTCAGTCATTGAAGGATGCGGGCATCGAGGTCGCGCCGTTCAAGCGCGGGTGAGACGCCTCGTTAGAACGGGTGCACCGACAAGGTGCCGAACACGATCGCGGCGATGACGGCGAAGGCGCTGTAGAGCCCGATGTGATGGGCGTTCGCCGCGGTCCGACGCGAGAGCGAGCGCGCGTAGAAGTGCAGCCTGGCTTCCGCCGACAGTTCGCGCATGGTCGATCTCCAACGCCGCATTTGCGGCATTATCAGGGATCGACCCGGGTAGCAGGCAAGACGGCCGCGCAAATAGCGATATCGGTGCTCTGAAGAGCGCATATCGCAGGAACAAATTCTCTTCGCCCGCCGGTTCCAAGAATCTTATTCGTTAAACTCCGAGCCAGCTGGAACCGGCTCGGATGACACGGGAATGACAGCCGGGGAAAAGGGCTTAGTAGACGTCAGCCTGGAAGCGGCCCTTCTTCTTGAGATCGGCGACAAAACTGACGGCCTCATCGGTCGAGCGTGCGCCGAACTGGGCGACGATGTCGACCAGCGCGCGCTCGACATCCTTGGCCATGCGCTTGGCATCGCCGCAGATGTAGAGATGGGCGCCCTCGGCAAGCCACGTCCACACCTCGCGGCCGAGCTCGCGCATGCGATCCTGCACGTAAAACTTCTTCTCACCGTCGCGCGACCAGGCGAGCGACAGGCGCGTCAGAAGGCCTGAGGTCTTCATCGCATTGAGCTCGTCGCGATAGAAGAAATCGCAATCGCTGCGCTGATGGCCGAAGAACAGCCAGTTCTTGCCCTGCGCGCCGGTCGCCTTGCGGTCGAGCAGGAAGGCGCGGAACGGCGCAATGCCGGTGCCGGGGCCGATCATGATGACCGGAATCTTCGGATCCTCCGGCAGGCCGAAACCGTGCGCCTTCTGCACATAGACCTTGAGCTTGTCGCCCTCGTTGATGCGCTCGCCGAGGAAGGTCGAGGCGACGCCGACGCGCTTGCGCTTGCCGATGACATAACGCACGGAATCGACCGTCAGCGACAGCTTTCCGGGCGTCGCATTGTGCGACGACGAGATCGAGTAGAGCCGCGGCTGCAGCGGCTCCAGCGCCTCGACGAAGGCTTCCGGATGCGGCCGCGTGCCCGAGAATTTCTGCAGCGCGGCCATCACGTCGAGCGTTGCCGCATCGCCATCGGGATCCTCGCCCTGCGCCAGCGCTCGCGCCTTCTCGCGCTGCGCACCGCCGGTGATGAAGGAGAGCAGCTCGAACAGCTTGTCCGGCGCCGGCGACAGCGAGACGTCCTCGACCAGCGCCTCGCGCAGCGTCTTGTTGTTGACCTTGGTGGTGTGGGACGCCCCGAGCAGCGCGATGATCTGGTCGACGAGACCGAGATCGTTGCGCGCGAACACGCCAAAGCTGTCGCCCACGACGTAGTCGAGCTTGCTCTCGGAGAGATCGAACTCGACGTGATAGGTCTCCTTCTCCGAAGCGCCCTTGTTGAGCAGGTGCCGCGACAGGAAGGTCGCTTCAGCCGGATTTTCGCGGGCGCGGCCGAGCGCGGCCTTCACCTCCGGTGCAGCCGGTGCACTCGCGGCCGCAGCCGCCCCTGCCGCAGGCTTTGCGGCCGGCGCCTTGTCGACCTCCTCGAAAAGCTGCTTGAGCATCCGCGCCGTCTCCTTGCCGCCGGGGGCGCAGAGGTTGAGGCGCGCTTCGCTCTTGTTGGCGATCGAGTCCGAATAGTCGGCGCAATTGTAGCCGCACTGACCGCAATCCTGCTGCGCCATCGCCGCCATCATGCGGCGGCGGAGCGGACGTCCTTCCGCGAGCTTCATGCGGTCGGCGATCGCCATCGCCGGATCGTGCCAGGGCGCCTCCCCGTCATCGCCGTCGCCTTGCGGGCCGAGCATGACCCCGTTCTCGATCGGCGACAGCGCCGTCGAGCCGTCGAGGCCGAGCATGCCGACGAGAAACCCGTTGAGCCACAGCCGCTGGCCCTCGCTGAACGGGGCATTGGCCGGAATGATCTCGATCGTGGGAGGCAGGGCCATCTGGGTCATGCTGCGACTTCCGCTTCGGCCAGTTTGCGCAAGGCTTCGCCGTCATGGCGACGGGAAAAGGTCAGGAACGTCTCTTCCGGCGAGGCGCGGTTGGCGAGGTAGGCCTTGAGCAGGCTCTCGACGATCTTCGGAGCATCCTCGGCCTTCACGTTTTGAAACACCTCCTGCCCGATATCGGCATCGGGACCGAACCCGCCGCCGGTGAAGAGGTGATAACCCTCGACCGTGTCCTCTTCGCTCGCGCCCGGCACCTTGGCCGCAATCAGGCCGATGTCGGAGATATAGTGCTGCGCGCAGGAGTGATGACAGCCGGTCAGATGGATGTTGAGCGGCGTATCGAGATTGACGCGCTCGTCACACCAGTCGCCGATCGCGGCGGCATGACGCTTGGTGTCGGAGGCCGCGAACTTGCACCCGGCGTTGCCGGTGCAGGCGATCAGGCCGGCGCGGACGTTTGAGACTTCAGTGGCGAGGCCGAGCTTCTCGACCGCGGCGGTGACGAGCGTGACATTCTCGTCGCGCACGCCCGAGATCAGCAAGTTCTGCCAGACCGTGAGGCGGATATCGCCGTCGCCGAGATCCTGCGAAATCTTCGCGAGGCCGCGCATCTGCTCGCAGGTGAGCTTGCCGACCGGCAGCGCGACGCCGACCCAGTTGAGCCCGGCCCGCTTCTGCTTGTGCACGCCGATATGGGCCATGCGGTCGGACAAGGGGCGCGGCAGAAGCGCCTCGGCCGGCACGCGTGCGAAAGGCTTCTTCAGCCGCTCCTCGACCAGCTTGAGGAAGCCGTCGTGCCCCATATTGTCCAGCACGTATTTCAGCCGCGCCTTGTTGCGGTTGGTGCGGTCTCCATGCTCGATGAAGACGCGCACGATGGCGTCGGCAACAGCGGTCGCGTCCTCAGGACGAACGACGATGCCCGAATATTTCGCAAAATCCTTGTGACCGGTGATGCCGCCAAGGCCGAGCTTGAACCAGATTCCGGGTTCGACGCCAAAGCCGTCCTTCACCTCGACCGCAGTGAAAGCGATGTCGTTGGTCTCCTCCAGCGCGGCGATCTTGCCGGCACCGTCGAAGGCAACGTTGAACTTACGCGGCAGGCCAAACAGCGAGCGGTCGTTGAGGATGTGGTAGTGCCATTCGCGTGCGTAGGGGCGCGTGTCGAGCAGCTCCTGCGGATCGATGCCGGCCGTCGGCGTGCCCGTGACGTTGCGGATGTTGTCGGCGCCAGCGCCGCGCGAGCACAGGCCAATGTCCTGGACGCCCTCGATCAGCGCCACCGCGTTCTTCGGCTCGATCTCGCGGATCTGGAAGTTGGCGCGCGTCGTAACGTGGGTGTAACCGCCGCCACAGCTTTCCGCGATGTCGGCGAGGCCCGACATCTGCCAGTGCTTCAAAATGCCGTTGGGAATGCGCAGCCGGGCCATGTAGGAGGTCTGCGCCGGCGCGACCCAGAAGATGCCGTAATAGCGCCAGCGGAAATTGTCCGCCGGCGTCGGGTTGGCGTTGTTGCGCGCCTGGTCCTTCAAGCGATCATAGGCATCGAACGGATGCAGCTCGCGCTTGAACTTCTCCTGGTCGGCGAGCTTCTTGCCCGCCGCCGTGAGCTTGTCCTGCGCCTTGATCGCCGCAGCGTCCGGCCCCATCGGCTCCGAGGGAGCGTTGGCCGCAGGCGCGCCGCCGGCTGCAAAGGCGCGCCCGACACGTCCGACCTGCATGCCGGACATGAAACCTTCGAGATAGCGCTTTTGCTCGTCGGAGAAATCGGCCGTGGGTGCTGTATCGAATTTCATGGGCTGAATAGACCTACTCTGCTGCCTGGACCGCGACCTGCGCGACGTCGGCCGTGGGCTTGGCGGGCTTGTACGTGGCGTAGAGCGCAAGGCCGGTGAAGACGAAGCCGCCGACGAGATTGCCGAGCGTCACCGGGATCTGATTCCACAGCCACCAGTCGGAGAGGCTGACCTTGGCGCCCAGCAGCATGCCGGTCGGGATGACGAACATGTTGACGACGGCGTGCTCGAAGCCGAGCGCGAAGAACAGGAAGATCGGCAGCCAGGTCGCCGCGATCTTGCCGACCGTGGAGGTCGAGGTCATCGCCATGACGACGCCGAGGCAAACCAGCCAGTTGCAGAGGATCGCCTTGACGAAGACGGAGACCATGCCCGCGGTGCCGATCGCGGCATTGCCGATGGTCTTGGCTTCGGCCACCGCAACGATCCGGGCGGCGACGCCAGCGACCTCGACCTTGCCCATGTTAGTGAGCGAGATCGCGATCAACACGCCGAAAGCGAGGCTGCCGAGCAGATTGGCGATGAAGACCCAGGACCAGTTGGAGATCACCGCATTCCAGCTCGCCTTGCCCTCGAGGCGCGCCAGCGGAATGATGGCGAAGCTGCCGGTGACGAGCTCGAGGCCGAGCAGAACGATCATCACGAGGCTGACGGGAAAGATCAGCGCGCCGACGAGAGGCTGGCCGGTGGTGAGAGCGCCGCTGAAGGCGAGCGTGGTGGCGGCGCCGAGCAGCGCACCGGAAATCGCGCCGCGGATCATGATGTCGCGCGGGGCCAGCGCCAGCTTCTTCAGGCTGGCATCGACCATCGAGGCCACAACGTCGGAGGGTTTCGCGTAATCCATATCGAAGCTCCAGCTTGCCGCGCGAAAGGCGGCGTCAACGGGTTGAACGGACGTCGATCGCTGGGAGGCGGTTGGAGGCGCATAAGCGCCCAGCCGGAACCCGGAACGATCCGATCAGCTTCGTTGCTGCGGAAATCCACCATGGACTGGAGCCGCCGGCGCCCACGCCGGACGGCTTGGGTTCTCCCTATTCAAGGAGTGTGCCAACGCAACATAAACGGCAAAGCCGTATACGATCAGTAGTTTAGGATTGTGTGCAGTGCATGAAGTGGACCGCAATTCATGCCACTTCGGGCAGCAATGGCCCAAAGATTAAGCTTCGAATCGATGTGATTAAGAAATGAGCAGGCCTTATGGAGCCCGTCTCCCGACCTCGAACGAGGACAGATAGCCGCCGAGATCGGCGGGATCGAAGGCCGGTCCGGCGAAGGCCCTGAACGGCGTGCTAGCCTGACCGTCTCCGCTGTGGCCCAAGGCAGCATCGTAGAGATCCGGCCGGAACACGGCCATGGCGGTCTTGAGCGCCTCAGCGCTCAGCGCCGTCTGCCCCCAGCGCACCATCTGCGCATAGAGCCAGGCAGCCTGGACCGGCTCTGGGCGCCCTGCCCCTTCGCGCCCGACCAGCAGGTAGCGAGCACTTTCACGGAACGTACCGTCGGGCGAAATCTTCAGCCGCCCCGTGAGCGTGCGCTGGATGACTTCGGCATCGACGCCGATCCGTTCAGGCTGCGCCAGGATATGCGATGTCTCGGCGAGGTTTGCGGTCTCCTCGATGAATTCGGTCCCCTTCACCGCCGCGCGCACCAGCGCCGCGACCACGTCCGGATGCTTGTCGGCCCAGATCTGGCGCACCGCCAGCACCTTCTCCGCGGCACGCACCAGGATATCGGAAACGAAATGCAGGATGTGGCCGATGCCGAGATCGACGGCGACCGAATTCCAGGGCGCGCCGACGCAGAAGGCATCGACATGACCGTTGGCGAGGCTGTCGACCATGTAGGGCGGCGGCAGCACCACCAGACGCACGTCCTCATCGGGATCGACGCCGGCCGCCGCCATCCAGAACCGCAGTTGGTAATTGTGGGTCGAGAACGGAAAGGTCATGCCGAAGGTCAGCGGGTCGGCACCCGCCTTGCGCCGCTTGGCCACCACCTTCGCCAGTGCTTTCGCGGTCGCGAGCGGATCGAAACGATCGCCGTCGATCTCCTCCATCAGCGCGGCAAGGAGTGCCGGCGACACCGTGATCGCATTGCCGTTGATGCCGAGACTGAAGGGCGCCACGATCGGCACCTTGACGTGGCCGAGCCCGAGCGAGGACGCGATCGCCACGGGCGCGAGCAGATGCGCGGCGTCGAACAGGCCGATGTTGAGCTTGTCGCGGACGTTGGACCAGGACACCTCGCGCACCAGCTCGACCTCGAGACCCTCGGCGGCGGCAAAGCCCTTGTCCACGGCGATGATCAGGGCGGCGGCATCGACCAGCGGGATGAACCCGATGCGGAGGGTCGCGGTCATTTCAGCATCTCCGACGCGGTGATGATCGACTGCGCGATCTCGCCGATCTTCTTCTTCTCGCGCATGGCGGTGGAACGCAGCAGCACGTAGGCCTCGTCCTCGGTGAGCCCCTTGACCTTCATCAGGATGCCCTTGGCCTTCTCGATGATCTTGCGGTCCTCGAGCTGCGACTTGGTCCGCTCCAGCTCCTCCTGGAGTTTTGCGAAAGCGTTGAAGCGCGACACGCAGAGGTCGAGGATCGGCTTGATGCGCTCCTTCTTCAACCCGTCGACGATGTAGGCGGACACCCCTGCCTCCACGGAGGCCTGGATCGAGGATGAATCGCTCTGGTCGACGAACATCGCGATCGGCCGCCGCACGGCGCGGCTGACCTGGAACATCGCCTCCAGCACGTCGCGGCTGGGGTTTTCCAGATCGATCAGGATGATGTCGGGGTCAACGGCGTAGATACGCGCAAGAAGGCTCTGCATCTCGCGGATATGGACGATTTGCGTGAATCCGGCCTCCCGCAATCCTTCCTCGAGGATCGCGGCCCGGATCGGGCTCTCGTCGACAATCACGATTTTAGGCGACTGTTCGGCGCTCATAGCTCACTCGCAACCCGGCGATTCATCCATAGCATGCCGAACGGCGATGCAAAGGGTTGTAATTATGAGCAATTGGGATTAGCTCAAGCCCGTCAATCAGGCAGATTTGGATATGGATCAGACGGCTGCGCCCAAGGTCAGCTTCGTGTCGCTCGGGTGTCCCAAGGCATTGGTGGATTCCGAGCGCATCATCACGCGCCTGCGCGCCGAGGGCTATGAGCTCGCCCGCAAGCATGACGGCGCCGACATCGTCATCGTCAACACCTGTGGCTTCCTCGACAGCGCCAAGCAGGAATCGCTCTCGGCGATCGGCGAGGCCATGGCCGAGAACGGCAAGGTGATCGTGACAGGCTGCATGGGCGCCGAGCCCGAGCAGATCGAGGAGGCCTATCCCGGCGTGCTCTCCATCACCGGCCCGCAGCAATATGAGAGCGTGCTCGACGCCGTCCATCGCGCGCTGCCGCCGGCGCATAATCCGCATCTCGACCTGGTGCCGCCGCAGGGCATCAAGCTGACGCCGCGGCACTATGCGTATTTGAAGATCTCCGAAGGCTGCAACAACCGCTGCACGTTCTGCATCATCCCGAAACTGCGCGGCGATCTGGTCTCGCGTCCGGCCAATGACGTGCTGCGCGAGGCTGAGCGCCTGGTCGGCGCCGGCGTCAAGGAGCTGCTGGTGATCTCGCAGGACACCTCGGCCTACGGCGTCGACCTCAAATATGCAGAGAGCCCGTGGAAGGATCGCCAGGTCCGCGCAAGATTCCTCGACCTCGCCCGCGAGCTCGGCGAACTCGGCGCCTGGGTCCGGCTGCAATATGTCTACCCCTACCCGCATGTCGACGAGGTCATCGCGCTGATGAACGAGGGCAAGGTGCTGCCCTATCTCGACATCCCGTTCCAGCATGCAAGTCCCGAGGTGCTGAAGGCGATGAAGCGCCCCGCTGCACAGGACAAGACGCTGGCGCGCATCAAGCGCTGGCGCGAGGAATGCCCCGATCTCGCGCTGCGCTCGACCTTCATCGTCGGCTTCCCCGGCGAGACCGATGCCGACTTCGCCTATCTGCTCGACTGGCTCGATGAAGCCGAGATCGATCGCCTCGGCTGCTTCAAATACGAGCCGGTTGCGGGCGCGACGTCGAACGCGCTCGAAGGTGCTGTGCCCGCCGAGATCAAGCAGGAGCGCTACAACGCGCTGATGGCGCGCCAGCAGAAGATCTCGGCGCGCAGGCTGAAGCGCAAGGTCGGCACGCGCCAGCAGATCATCATCGACGAGGTCGGCCCCACCGTCGCCAAGGGTCGCTCCAAGGCCGATGCGCCGGAGATCGACGGCGCGGTGTATCTGACGAGCCGCCGCCCCTTGCGCGTCGGCGAGATCGTCACCGCGAAGATCGAGCGCGCCGACCAGTACGACCTGCACGGCAGCGTCGCGGGATTCTGAGGCATTCCGTCATCGCGGATGCTTTCACGCTAGCCATTTCGGTACCCAGCGCTCCGGGCGCGGTCCACGCGCGAGATCGGCCTTTGCCTCAGCGAGCAGAGCCGGCTCGCCGCCGATGGTCGGGCGCACATCGTATTCGAAGTTCGGCATGACGCGGCCGTCGGCATAGAGACCGAATTTCATCGCGTACCACAGCCCGAGCTCGGGCTGCGCGCGGCGCATCTCCTCGCGCAGGTCGCGCAGCAGAGATTCGATCGAGGCGGCCTCCTCGAACGGCTGCGGCCCGCGCGACAGAACGCGCGCCTCGTATTGCTTGCCGACGATCGCGACCTCGAAATGCGTCTTGTCCCACGCGTTCTTGCCCTTCGGCAGATGCGCAGCGAGCCGCCAGCCGAGCTCGGCCATCAGGCGGTGATTGGCCCAGTATTCTTCGCGGTCCCGGCTCCACTTCTCAACGAAGCCGCGGAAGTCGGGCAGCTCGCATGCGCCATCCTCGCACGTAACAGGCTCGCCGGTCGGCCGCCGGGCCAGCCATTGCGCAAGCTCGACCGTCTGGGGCTCGACCTCGTCGTGCGGACACAGATCGTGCCAGGCCTTGTCGAATTGCTGCGACGTCAGTTTTGCAAGCAGCGCGTCGAGGGACGGCGCGAGCAGCTCGTAATCACCCTCCGAGCCGAGCCCCACGATCGGAGGATCGTCGCGGTCGAGACCCGCGCCGTACCAGCCGCCGACAGCCGAACCGTCCGGCAGGCGCATGAACAGCGCGAACCGGTCGCGCAGCGGACTGCCGTCGAAGATCGGGGCCTGGTCGGAGAACTGGCCTTGCAGCGAGAAACAGCCGACGCTGCCCCAGGCCCGCCCGTTCAGCCACCCGGCAAAATCCAGCAGCAAAGGCGGCGCCTCGATGCCCGGCGGAAACGCGCCGCGAATGCTGTCGAGGTCGATCGGATAAGGCGTTTCGGACAAGGCTGAAAACTGTCTGGTTGGTCCCGTCCCTCTTGGTCTGCCCCGGCCTGCCGCCGGTTCGAGCCAATTCGCATTCCGAGATCACAAACGCGCTAGAGGCTTGTTGGTTTCTACGCAGCAAACTATGAAACGAGCGCGCGATCGCGGAATACGACCGGGCCATCAAGCTCAACCCGAAATTTGTGCCGATACGTTCGCGCTTTACGGCGTTCAGTAGGTCCCGCTTGACAAGCCCTGCCTTTCGGCTGTAGGGACCCGCCCCATGATCAATTCCCGGACCCATCTGCGCCAGGCCATGCGTCGTCGCTCCCGCGACGATGATGGGTTGCGCCATGTCCGACGACGCCGCTGAACCAGTAGCTTCAGCATAGTTTTCGAGAAGGCCGCACCCGCAAAGTGCGGCCTTCTTGCTTTTCGCATCCCTTTTCACCCGCCCCCAGATCTTCGCTACCTCAAGAGGAGCTCGACATGACCACCGCCACCCATCCGTATGACGCGCTGATGGACATCACCGCACGGCCCAAGGCCGTGTTCGTCCGTGGCGCCGGCTCATACCTCTGGGACGACAGCCGCAAGCGCTATCTCGATTTCGTGCAGGGCTGGGCCGTGAACTGCCTCGGCCACTCCCCGCCGGCGGTTGCGGATGCGTTGGCTTCGCAGGCCCGGCGGTTGCTCACGCCAAGCCCGGCGTTCTACAACGAGCCCAGCCTCAAGCTCGCACAGGCGCTTGTCGGCAACAGCGCGTTCGACCAGGTGTTCTTCACCAATTCCGGCGCGGAGGCCAATGAGGGCGCGATCAAGCTCGCGCGCAAATATGGTAGCCGGCACAAAGGCGGGGCGTTCGAGATCATCGCGTTCGAAGGCGGCTTCCACGGGAGGACGCTGGCGACGATGTCGGCCTCGGGCAAGAAGGCGTTCGAGCCGCTGTTCGAGCCGAAGGTTGCCGGCTTCAAGAAGGCAAAGCTCAACGACATTGCCTCGGTCGAGAAGCTGATCGGCAGCAACACCGTTGCGGTGATGCTCGAGCCGATCCAGGGCGAGTCCGGAGTGTGGCCGGCAACCGATCAGTTCTTGCGGGAGCTGCGCGCGCTGACCCAGGCCCATGGCCTGCTGCTGATTTTCGACGAGATCCAGACCGGCATGGGCCGGACCGGAAAGCTCTTCCACTACGAGCATACCGGGATAGCGCCCGACATCATGACGCTCGGCAAGGGCATCGGCGGCGGCGTGCCGCTCGCGGCTTTGCTTGCGACCGAACGTGCCTCCTGCTTCGAGCACGGCGACCAGGGCGGCACCTTCAACGGCAACCCGGTCATGTGCGCTGCCGGCCTTGCGGTGCTCGGTGAGGTCGGTAAGCCGGATTTCCTGAAGTCGGTCACCGAGACCGGCCTGCTGCTCGAAAGCGAGCTGCAAAAAGTCTCGGCGCGGCACGGCCTCGGCGGCGTGCGGGGACGCGGGCTGCTGCTTGCGCTCGACCTCAAGCTGCCGATCGCGCCCGGCATCGTCGCGCAGGCGTTCGAGGCCGGCGTGCTCCTCAACGCACCGCAGCTCGACGCGCTGCGTTTCATGCCGGCGCTCAACGTCACGAAGGGAGAGATCGCCGAGATGATCGATTGTCTCGATACGATTTTGACGAAAGCCGGCGCGGCACGGAGGGTCGCGTAGGGTGGGCAAAGCGAAGCGTGCCCACCATTCAAGACCGCCGCCGCGAGATGGTGGGCACGGCGCTTTGCGCCTTTGCCCACCCTACGAAAGCCGTATCCGCTGTCGGAGCAATGGCCGCGACCTACGGCTTTAAAATCGACGCGCCGGTGGTGTGGCGGCTTTCGAGGTCGATATGGGCCTTGGCGGCGTCCTTGAGCGCATAGGCGTGGTTGATCGGCACGTGCAGCTTGCCGTTGATGACGGCGGAAAACAGCGTGTCGGCGCCTTCCAGCAGTTCCTTGCGCGTGCCGACGTAGTCGTTGAGCTTCGGCCGCGTCGCAAACAGCGAGCCGTGATTGTTCAATTCGGCGATCGAGAACGGCGGCACGGGCCCCGAGGCATTGCCGAACGAGACGAACATGCCGCGCGGCTTCAGGCACGACAGCGAGCCTGGGAAGGTCGTCTTGCCGACGCCGTCATAGACGACATCGCAGCCCTCGTTGCGGCTGATCTGCTTGACGCGTGCGACGAAGTCTTCCTCGTTGTAGAGGATGACGTGGTCGCAGCCATTGGCCTCGGCGAGTTCGGCCTTCTCGCGCGAACCGACGGTGCCGATGACATGGGCTCCCAGCGCGCTCGCCCATTGGCAGGCCAAGAGGCCGATGCCGCCGGCCGCCGCATGGATCAGCACGCGATGATGCGGCTCGACCTTGAAGGTCTTGTGCAGCAGATACCAGACGGTCAGCCCCTTGAGCATCAGCACGGCGCCCTGCTCGTGGGTGATGTGGTCGGGCAGCTTGACCAGCTTCTCCCAGGGGATGTTGCGCTCGCTCGTGTAGGCTCCGAGATTGTGGTAGTAGGCGACGCGGTCGCCGGGATGGAAATTCGTGACCCCCGGCCCGACGGCCAAGACCTCGCCGGAGGCCTCGTTGCCGGCGATGAAGGGCAGCCCCGGCGCCTTGTAGAGGCCGGTGCGGTAGTAGACATCAATGAAGTTCAGGCCGACCGCATGTTGGCGGATGCGCACCTCGCCGGCAGCAGGCGCCGGGACCTCGACGCTCTCATAGACCAGCGCTTCGGGGCCTCCGACCTTGTGCACACGGACCGCTTTGGTCATCACCTGACCTCCTCTTCTCCAGCGCCAGCGAAAGACATAGCGCCCGCCTTGTCAACTCGACCCAAATTGGAGCGACTAGACGGACGGCTTGCTGGCCTTCTTGCGGTTACGCTTCGCCAGCACGTTGAAGAACTCGACGGCCGCCGAGAACGCAATTGCGAAATAGATGTAGCCGCGCGGGATGTGGAATTTGAATCCGTCCGCAACCAGGGCGACGCCGATCAGCACCAGGAACGCCAGCGCCAGCATCTTGGTGGTCGGATGCTCCGCGACGAAT
Organism: Bradyrhizobium sp. S3.3.6; assembly: GCF_040546905.1. Classification (NCBI taxonomy): domain Bacteria; kingdom Pseudomonadati; phylum Pseudomonadota; class Alphaproteobacteria; order Hyphomicrobiales; family Nitrobacteraceae; genus Bradyrhizobium; species Bradyrhizobium sp. S3.3.6. The sequence continues at coordinate 571,680 of NZ_JBEPOT010000002.1, forward strand.
CGCGCCACCGGTCCCGACGAAATGTACATGATCAGGCAGGCGATCACGACGGCGGCGATCATGATCTCGAGGTCCTGCGCCATGCCGATTGCGGTGATGATCGAGTCCAGCGAGAACACGATGTCGATGACGATGATCTGGACGATCACCCAGAAGAAGGCACTGCCGCCGGAGTCCTTCTTCCCCTCGCCGTCATCGGCCTCGACCTCGGCGTGGATCTCGTGCGTCGCCTTCGCGATCAGGAACAGGCCGCCGCCGATCAGAATCAGGTCGCGCCATGAGAAGTCGTAGCCCGCAAACGAGAACACCGGCGCGGTCAGGCCGATCAGCCAGACCAGCACGCTGAGCAGGACGATGCGGAAGACCAGCGCCAGCGCCAGCCCGATCTGGCGCGCGCGCCGGGCCTGTGGCTCGGGGATGCGCGAAACGATCACCGACAGGAAGATGACGTTGTCGATGCCGAGCACGATCTCGAGCGAGGTCAAGGTGAGCAGCGCGGCCCAGGCCTCGGGGCTGGTCAGCAAATGCATCATGCGAAGGACCTTGCCAGGCGGATCAGCGCGTCGCTGAACACGATCCAGAGCGCGATCGCGCAGAGCGCAACCGTCACGCCGGTGCCGACGCGAAAATCCATCTCCAGCACGTAAAGCCCGAGCAGCGACCAGATCGCAATCAGCGACATCGTCAGCCAGCGCAGCCGCACGACGCGAACCGGATGCAGGACGTGGAATGGCACGAAGGTCAGCACCACCAGCGCCGCGACCAGCAGCGTCGACGACAGCGGTGGCCAGTGCAGCAGGAACAAATAGAACGCCGCCGCATTCCACAGCGCCGGGAAGCCGCGGAAATGATTGTCATCCGCCTTCATGCGCAGATCGGCGAAATATAATGCGCTGGTGACGATGATGGCGATGCCGAGCAACGGCGCCGCCACCGGCAGCAACAGGCCGCTCGCCACGATCGCGTAGGCCGGCACGAAGACGTAGGTGACGAAGTCGACGATGAGATCGAGCACGTCGCCCGACCAGTTCGGCTGCACCTTCTTGACGTCGAGCCGGCGCGCGATCGGTCCGTCGACGGCATCGATGATCAGGGCGACGCCCAGCCAGCCGAACATCGCCGCCCAGTGCTCGCGCACCGCCTCCAGCATCGCCAGGAGCGCGATCGCAGCGCCAAAGGCGGTGAAGATGTGCACCGAAAACGCCGCGACCCGGATCGCGGGCGTCGGCTTGAGGGAATCCTCTTGGCTGTCCATCTGAGTTTCCATGGCTCCTGCTACCAGAACGGGACCGGTTTGCACATCCGCCGTCGCGGCATTGCGCCGCGCAATTCGTCATAAAATCAGGCAAAATAGGTGGGCTTGTATTTGCCGTGGGCCGTGTCACATGTCGTTCCATGACAGACGCATCCACACTCTTCGACGTCAGCGTTATCGGCGGCGGACCGGCAGGCCTAGCGGCAGGCATTGCACTGGCACGGGCCGGCGCGCGGACCGCGCTGCTGGCACGGCGCCTGCCCTACGCCGACAATCGCACCACCGCGCTTTTGGGTGCCTCCGTCGATCTGCTGGAAAACCTCGACGTCTGGCCGCGCTGCAGGGACAAGGCGGCGGCGCTCGAGGTCATGCGCCTCGTCGACGACACCGGACGGTTGTTCCGTAGCTCCGAGGTCCGGTTCTCCTGTCATGAGATCGCGCTCGACGCGTTCGGCTACAACATCGACAACCGTTCGCTGATGCTGGCGCTCGAGGCGCGCGCGGCCGAGCTTCCCGACCTTGTCCGCTTCGACGACGAGGCCGAGAACGTCGTCATCGAAGCCGATGACGTCGCAATCCGCACGGCGTCCGGACAATTCCTGACCGCGCGGCTCGTGGTCGGCGCCGACGGCCGGCACTCGCTGTGCCGGGAGGCCGCCGGCATTGCCGTGACGCGGCGCGAGCTGATGCAGACGGCGCTGACCTTCAATGTCAGCCATGCCCGCCCGCACCGCAACGTCTCGACCGAGTTCCACACGCCACACGGCCCTTGCGTGTTCGTGCCGCTACCCGGCAACCGCTCCAGCATCGTCTGGGTCTCGGCGCCCGCGGAGGCCGAACGGATTCGTGGCCTGAGCGACGAAGACCTTTCCGCAGCGATCGAGAAGCAGTCGCATTCCATTCTCGGCCGCATGACGGTCGAGCCCGGCCGCAACCTTTTTCCGCTGGCGATCGAACGGCCAAATTCCTTCGCGCGCGACCGCATCGCGCTGGTCGGAGAAGCCGCCCATGTGCTGCCGCCGATCGGTGCCCAGGGCCTCAATCTCGGCCTGCGGGATGCCGCCGATATTGCGAGGCTGGCTGGCGAGGCGATCGCATCGGGCCGGGATCCCGGCGCGGCCGACGTGCTCAAGCACTACGACCGGGCGCGGCGTCCGGACATTTTGAGCCGGACCTTTGCGATCGACATCGCCAATCGCTCGCTGCTCAACGATTTCCTGCCACTGCAGCCGGTCCGTGCCATCGGCATGCACCTGCTTGGCGCCATCGGTCCGCTCCGGCGTTTTGCGATGCGCGAGGGGCTCACGCCGACCTGGCGAAAATAGCCCGCTTACGGAAACGCCAGCCGGCCGGTCTGGAGCAGCCACATCGCGCCGGTCAGCGTGACCACGGATGCGAACGTTCCGAGCAGCACGGCGACGGAGGCGGCTTCGATCCAGGCAGCCCGATATGGAGCGCGGCGATGGCTGCGCCAAAACAGGCCGACAAGATCAGCGGGTTGAGCACGATCTGCTTCAGCACGACGGCGAAGGGAACGGCGGGTTGTTCAATTCCGCGAACGGCGTCTTCGACATGATCGCAAACAGCAGCGCCGGCAGCGACACGTAGAGCAGGAAGAAGTTCATCCAGGCGAGGCCCGATTCCGGTAGTGACTTGGCCTTGCCACACGCGAATCCGACGAAGATCAAGCCAAAATAAGATAGTGCCAGATTGAGGATATCGACCATCGATAAAGTGTTTTCTAAAGACTTGGGGTTTATCTGCCCCTTAAGTAGACGTTAATTCCAAATGAGGGCACTAGCATCGGCCACAATCCTGGTCTATCGACGGGGAATGATTAAAGCGCGGACCGCCAAATTTCAGATCGGTCAGGTCGTTCGCCACCGGATCTTCTCGTTCCGGGGGGTGATTTTCGACATCGATCCGGAATTCAACAACACCGAGGAGTGGTGGCTGTCGATCCCCGAGGAGGTGCGGCCTCACAAGGATCAGCCGTTCTATCATCTGCTCGCGGAGAATGCGGAGTCCGAGTACGTCGCCTACGTGTCCGAGCAGAACCTGCTGCCCGACGAATCCGGCGAGCCGATCCGGCATTCCCAGGTCGCCGAGATCTTCATCAAGAACAAGGATGGCGGCTACCGCCCGCGCAATCCCTCTTTGAACTGAGCTTCGCCCGCATCAAGCGGCCCGCAAAAAAGGCGCTCGAAACCGAGCGCCTTTTTCATGTCCGGGATCAGAGCCCGATTACTTCTGAGCCGTCGGAGGCGCGCCGGGTGCGCCACCCTGCTGCTCAAGCTTCTTGCGCTGCTCGTCGGCCTTCTTCTGAAGCTCTTCCTGGAGCTTCTTCTGGGTCTCCTCGAACACCTTTGGATCGGTCGGCGGACCGTCATAGGCCTTCTGGAATTCGCCCGTGAGCGGCAGCGGCAGGGTCAGTGGCGCACCGTTGGCGTTGATCGCCTGCACCACGAGGTTCTGGCCCTTCTTCATATTGGCGATGAGTTCGGGCGTCGCCTCGTAGTCCGACATGCAGCCGTTCTGGAAGCAGATCACATAGGGGCTCTGCAGCGGCGGATTGTTGTCGACGATGACGCGGGTGCCGTGCACGAGCTGCATGCCAAGCGGCAGGGTCACGCGCAGGATCTTCTTGGGCTCGCCTTCCGGCTCGATGATCACGGCCGCGATGACAGGCTGGCCCGATTCGATCCGACCGTCCTTGCCGGTAAAGCAGACCTGCTTGGCGTTGGCGTCCTGGCCCTTGAGGCAGAACTTGGTCCAGGGGGCGTAGATCAGCTGGATCTGCTGATCCGCGGGCTGGCCGCCCTGCGCCGCCGGAGCGCCCGGCTGGGCCGGGGGCTGCTGCGCCTGGGGAGCCGGCGCGGGAGTCGCAGCGGGCGCCTTAGGGGCAGCCTTAGGAGCGGCTTTCGGGGCTGCCTTCGGCGCGGGCGCGCCCGGGGCCGGCGCGGGAGTCTGAGCCTCGGCAGCAAACGGGACGACCAACGCCGTCGCCGTCAACAAGGCGAGAACTCGCCCGCGCGGCCGGACGGACGCGGCCAAATAACGGAAATTCATTGCAGAAAACCCTTTCTGAACGGGAAGTGCCCGAACCGCTCCGAAGCGCCGAAACAAGCCGCCTTGGGCGCGGCTCTCTCCCCGTCAATTGAGGCGGATACGTGACGGGCTCGGCGCTCGTGCGCGATTGCGTGCCTTCTTAACGCGGTCGACGGAAAGATCAATGCCGACAAGCATCTTTGGCTGTTTCCCGACGGGCGCTCAGTGAAATCCCTGTGATAGGATTCAGCCCCTGCCGGCCCTCGAATCAACGTGTCCGAATGTTCATGTTCCAGCGCCTGCTCGAGGGCCCCGGTGTCCGACTCTGTAGCCTCGCTTTGGTCCTCACCATTGGGCTATCGGCGTTCGGCGGCGCCGGGGCCGAGGAGGCCCACGCAATCGCCATGCACGGCAAGCCGGCGCTGCCGGCCGATTTCACCCATATGCCCTATGCCAACCCTGATGCCCCCAAGGGCGGCCGGCTGACCTGGGGAATCCTCGGCACCTTCGACAGCCTCAACCCCTTCATCGTCAAGGGACTGGCCGTGCAGCCGATCCGGAACTACGTCGTCGAAAGCCTGCTGGCGCGCGGCCAGGACGAGCCGTTCACGCTCTACGGCCTGCTCGCCAAAACCGTCGAGACCGACGACGGGCGAAGCTACGTCACATTCCGTCTCGATCCTCGCGCGCGCTTCTCCGACGGCAAGCCGGTGCTCGCCGAGGACGTGCTGTTCTCCTGGCAGCTCCTGCGCGACCACGGCCGTCCCAACCTCCGGCAATATTACACCAAGGTCGCCAAGGCCTCGGCACCCGATCCCCTCACAATCCGCTTCGACTTCACCGGCGCCAACGACCGCGAGCTGCCGCTGATCCTCGGCCTGATGCCGATCCTGCCGAAGCACGCCGTCGACGTCGCGACCTTCGAGGAGACGACGCTGACCGGGCCGATCGCCTCGGGCCCGTATCGCGTCACGGCGGTCAAGCCCGGCGCCAGCGTGACGCTCTCGCGCAATCCCGATTATTGGGGCCGCGATCTCCCGATCAATCGCGGGCTCTTCAATTTCGACGAGATCCGGCTCGACTATTTTCGCGAGGCCAACGGCCAGTTCGAAGCCTTCAAGCGCGGCCTCTATGATTTCCGCGTCGAGAACGAGCCGCTGCGCTGGCACGAGGGCTACGATTTTCCGGCCGCCAGGAACGGCGACGTGATCCGCGACACCATCAAGCCCGGCGTGCCGCAGCCCTCGGAATTCCTGGTGTTCAATACCCGCCGTCCGATCTTCGCCGACATCCGCGTGCGCCAGGCGCTGACGCTGCTGTTCGATTTCGAGCTGGTCAATCGCAACTATTTCTTCTCGCTCTATTCGCGCGTCGCCGGCTACTTTGCAGGCTCCGAGCTGTCGGCCTATGGTCGGCCTGCGGATGCGCGCGAGCGCGGGCTGTTAAAGCCCTTTGCCGCACAGATTCCGCCTGACATCATGGATGGCAGCTATCGGCTTCCCGTCACCGATGGCTCGGGGCGCGACCGGACGACGCTGCGCGCCGCGCTAAAACTCCTGTCCGACGCCGGTTACGATCTCGACGGCACCGTGCTGCGCAACCGCGCGACCAAGGCACCCTTCACCTTCGAGATGCTGGTGACGACCCGCGACCAGGAGCGCATCGCACTCGCGTTCCAGCGCGACCTCAAGCGCGCCGGCATCGCGCCGAGCGTGCGTTCGGTCGATCCAGTGCAGTTCGACCAGCGCCGGCTGTCTTACGAGTTCGACATGATCCAGAACCGCTGGGACCAGTCGCTGTCGCCCGGCAACGAGCAGTATTTCTATTGGGGCAGCGCTGCAGCGGACAATCCGGGCACCCGCAACTACATGGGCGCCAGGGATCCCGCGGTCGATGCCATGATCAAGGCCCTGCTGGAGGCCCGTGATCATACGGATTTCGTCGCGGCGGTGCGGGCGCTCGACCGCGCTTTGATCGCGGGCTGCTACACAATCCCCCTGTTTAACGTATCCGAGCAATGGATCGCGCGCTGGAATCGGATAGAACGACCATCGACCACTGCGTTATCAGGCTATCTGCCGGAGACCTGGTGGTCGAAGGGTGAGCCTCAAGCCAATCCAGCGAAGTGACCCCGTGAACCAGCCAGCCGTATCGCCGACGCTCGACACGCTGTTCCAGCGGACGCTGATGCGGCAGCCGCACGGGCCGGCTTTGCTCGATCCCCTCAACAAATCCCGCATCACCGGACATCGGCCGCGGCGGCTGACCTACGCCGAAGCCGACATGGCCATCGATGCGATGTCGGCGCATTTCGTCGAATCGGGCCTGCCGGCCAATTCGGTGATCGCGATCCAGCTGCCTTCTACGGTCGAGTTCGTGCTGACGGTGCTCGCCGCCCATCGCGCCGGCCTCGTGGTCGCCGTGCTGCCGCTGCTGTGGCGGCAGGCGGAACTGGCAGCCGCGCTCAACCGCACCGCGGCGCGCGCCATCGTCACCATGAGCAAGGTCGACGGCGTCAGCTATTCCGACCTCGCGATGCACGCCGCCGCCGAGGCCTTCTCGATCCGCCACGTCTTCGGCTTCGGGGCTGATCTGCCCGAGGGCATGGCCTCGCTCGACGAGGTGCTCGCGCGCCCGCCCGGCACCACGCGCGCGGTGATCCAGGACGGCCGCAAGGCGGCGATGATCTCCTTCGATGTCACGGCCGAGGGCTTCCGCCCGGTGCCGCGGCCGCATTTCAGCCTGATCGCGGGCGGGCTTGCGATGTCGCTGGAAGCCGACATCCAGCAGGGCGCGACCGTGATGGCGGCGTTCACGCCGATGTCGTTCGCGGGCCTCGCCTCCTCGCTCGCGGTGTGGCTGCTTTGCGGCGGCACGCTGGCGTTGCATCATCCGTTCGAGAGCGAGGTGCTGGAGCAGCAGATCAACGAGCACGCATGCGACGTGCTGATCGCGCCGGCCCAGCTCGCGCTGCGGCTTGGCGATTCCAACCTCGCGGCACGGATGCCGACCTTGCGCAACGTCATCGGGCTCTGGCGCGCGCCGGAGCAGGTAGCCGCAAGCGAAGCCTGGATCGCGCCGCATGCGTCGCTCACGGACGTCTATCTGTTCGGCGAGGCCGGGCTGTTCGGCGCCCGGCGCGGCAAGGACGGCGTGGCGGCGGCGGTGATGCCGGGACCGCACGGCGCCCCGCGCGAGCAATCCGGCTCATCGATCGCGGGCGATATTCTGCTGACCCCGAAGGGCACGCTCGGCCTGCGCGGCCCGATGGTGCCGATCGCGGCCTACGCGCCCCCGCAGCCGGTCGGCGAGACGCTGACGGCGCAGCCGCCGCGCGACTACGTCGACACCGGCTTTGCCGCGCGGATCGACCGCGCCAGCGGCGCGATCTGCATCACCGCACCGCCCTCTGGCATCATGGCGGTCGGTGGCTATCGCTTCCTCTCCAACGACCTCCAGGAATGGGCGCGCCGGCTCGGCCAGGGCGCGCTGCTGACGGCCCTGCCCGACCGCCTCTCGGGCCATCGGCTGGCCGGCCGGGCCCAGGACAATGCCCGCGCCCGGGAGGCGCTTAGCGAGCTTGGCCTTAACCCCCTGATGGTCGAGGCTTTTCGCGACCGCTCCGGGCCGATCTAGGCGCAGTTTGGCCCGACACATTGACGCTGCATTAAGGCCGCCGGACTAGATTGCGCGGCATCGATTGCGTGATCAGAGTATCCCATGTCCCAGGCGGGCCCGATCCTGTTTGTGTCCAATGCCGAGCGCCCCGCCTTCATTGCGGCGCTGGACGAGGCCCGTCTCTTTCCGGTCGTCGACAGCGATTGGGCGAGCGCCGCGCGCGCCGTCGAGCAGGTTCAGCCAGCCGCAGTCCTCGCCGCCATGTCTGGTGGGCACGAGCCGCATATGGCATTGCTCGCCAGGAAGGTCGCCGATCAGCCGCTTTATCTCCCGCTGGTCGCGCTGGATGCGCAAGCTTCGCTGCCCCACAACGCCCTGCCCTTCGCCACGCGCGGCAACGCTGCCGAACGCCTGATCGCGCGCTTGCGCGCCGCGATCCGCATCCGCACGCTACACGCCACCGTGCTGCGCCGGCTGCCGGAGGCGAAGGTCGCGGTGCCGGAGACCGATCCGGTGCGCGACGCCATCGTGCTCTTGATCGGCCGCGGCGCGGCTTATCCCGCGCTCTCCGTCGCATTCGGCGAACGGACGGGTGTGGTCGGCGCACTTTCGATCGAGGCCGCGGCAAAACATCTCAACACCCGGGACATCGATGGCGTCGTGCTCACGGACGGCTTCACGCCGCGCGTCACCGATGCCTTCCTCACGGTGCTCGCGGAGGATACGCGCTTCCGCAACCTGCCCGTGGTCGTCACCGCGCACCAGCTCACCCAGAGCTACGACCTGCCCAATCTCGAGCTGATCGCAGGCGAGCCCGCCAAGGTCGCGGCCAACGCGCTGCCGCTGATCCGCCAGCACGCGATGGAAGCGCAACTGAGCCGAACGCTGCGCTCGATTGACGCCGGCGGCTGGCTCGATCCGCGCAGCGGCCTGTTGACGGTCGAAGCCTTTGCCCGCGATTTTTCCAAAGCGGTCGAGCAGACGCTCGCGCGCGGCGGCGGCCTGTCGGTGGCGCGCTTCGCCTTCGATCCCGGCAATCCCCGCGCGCAGCTCGATGCCGCACGGATCCTCAGCCGCTTGATGCGGCAGATGGATTTTGGCACAGCACAAAAGGACGGCTCGGTGATCGTGGTGTTCGCCGAGACCGACTTCCGCACGGCACATATGATCGCCCGCCGCCTCTCGGCGGTGATGAAGCACACCTCGAACGGCAAGCACGAGATGCGCAGCGATCCCGTGGTCAGCGTGGACTCGCTGTCGCCGTCGGATACGGCAAGGTCGCTGCTCGGGCGGCTGTCGGCCGACGCGTCAAGGGCAGCGTCGTAATCACAACCTCGCCTACGCCGCTTTCTTTTTCTGCGCGAGCTGCGCCAGCTGCCGCATGATCTCGGTGGTGCCGGCGAGACGCTCCTCCGGCGTCTCCCAATCCTGCAGGAACACCACCTTCATGTCGGGCCGCACCTTGGCGGCTTGGCCGTGGCTGCGGATGAACGTCACCAGGCGGTCGGGATGTGCGAACGAATTGTCGCGGAAGGCGATGACGGCGCCCTTCGGACCGGCATCGATCTTCCCGACATTGGCCTGGCGGCAGAATGCCTTGATCGCGGCGACCTTGAAGAGATAACGCACCTCGTCCGGCAGCACGCCGAAGCGGTCGCGCATCTCGGCGCCAAAGTTCTCGATCTCCTCCTCGCTGTCGAGATCGGCCAGGCGCCGGTACAGCGACAGCCGCACCGAGAGGTCGCCGACGTAATCTTCCGGAATGAGCACGGGCATGCCGATGGTGATGGTCGGCGACCAGCGGTCGGCGGCCGGCTCGGAGACACCGGCCTTGAGGTTGACGATCGCCTCCTCCAGCATCGACTGGTAGAGCTCGAATCCGACCTCCTTGATGTGGCCGGACTGCTCCTCGCCCAAGAGGTTGCCGGCACCGCGGATGTCGAGGTCGTGCGAGGCGAGCTGGAAGCCGGCGCCCAGCGTCTCCAGCGATTGCAGCACGGTGAGCCGGCGCTCGGCTTGCGTCGTGATCTTCTGCTGCGCCGGCAGCGTGAACAGCGCATAGGCCCGCAGCTTGGAACGGCCGACGCGGCCGCGGAGCTGATAGAGCTGGGCGAGGCCGAACATGTCGGCGCGGTGCACGATCAGCGTGTTGGCGTTGGGAATGTCGAGGCCGGATTCCACGATGGTGGTCGACAGCAGGACGTCGAACTTGCCGTCGTAGAACGCGGTCATGATGTCCTCAATCACCGCAGGCGGCATCTGCCCGTGCGCGACCGCAACCTTCATCTCCGGCACGTGCTTGTCGAGGAAGTCCTTGACCTCGGCGAGGTCGTCGATGCGCGGCACCACATAGAATGCCTGGCCGCCGCGATAGCGCTCGCGCAGCAGCGCCTCGCGGATCATCAAGGGATCGTGCGGGGCCACGAAAGTGCGGACCGCGAGACGGTCGACCGGCGGGGAAGCAATGATCGAGAGCTCGCGGACGCCGGTGAGCGCCAGCTGCAGCGTGCGCGGGATCGGCGTTGCCGACAGCGTCAGCACATGCACCTCGGAGCGCAGCGCCTTCAGCCGCTCCTTGTGGGTGACGCCGAAATGCTGCTCCTCGTCGACGATGACGAGGCCGAGATCGCGGAACTTGATGGCCTTGCCGAGCAGCGCGTGGGTGCCGACGACGATATCGACCGAACCGTCGGCAATACCCTTCTTGACCAGGTTGAGCTCCTTGGTCGGGACCAGGCGCGAGGCCTGCGCCACGTTCACCGGAAAGCCCTTGAAGCGCTCGGTGAAGGTCCTGTGATGCTGGCGGGCGAGCAGCGTGGTCGGCACCACGACCGCGACCTGCTTGCCTTCGAGCGCAACGGCAAACGCCGCGCGAAGCGCCACCTCGGTCTTGCCGAAGCCGACGTCGCCGCAGATCAGGCGGTCCATCGGACGGCCGAGCTCGAGGTCCTTCAGGGTGGATTCGATCGCCCCTAACTGATCCTCGGTCTCGTCATAGGGGAAGCGTGCGCAGAACTCGTCATAGATGCCTTGCTGTACCGGCAGCTTGGGTGCCTCGTGCAAATGCCGCGCGGCAGCAATCTTGATCAGCTCGCCCGCGATCTCGCGGATGCGGTTCTTGAGCTTTGCCTTGCGGGTCTGCCAGCCGGAACCGCCGAGACGATCGAGCTCGACCGTGGTCTGGTCGGAGCCGTAGCGCGACAACAGCTCGATGTTCTCGACCGGCAGGAACAGTTTCGCCTCGGCGGCATAATGCAGCTCGAGGCAATCATGCGGCGCGCCGGCGACGTCGAGCGTCTGCAGGCCGACAAAGCGGCCGATACCGTGATCGGCGTGGACGACGATGTCGCCCGCGGTGAGGCTCGTGATCTCCGAGATGAAATTGTCGAGCTTGCGGCTTGCCTTGCGCGGGCGCACCAGGCGGTCACCGAGGATGTCCTGCTCGCTGATCAGCGCGATCTCGTCGGTCTCGAAACCGGCCTCTAAGCCGAGCACGGCGAGCATGGTCTCGTTGCGCGGCGTCGCCTGTACCGTCCGCCAGGCGTTGACGCTGGTGGTGTGGGTCAGCTTGTGGTCGCGCAGCATCGAGGTCATTCGGTCGCGCGAGCCTTCGCTCCAGAGCGCGATCACAACCTTCTTGCGGTTCGCCTGCAGGCCCATGACATGCGCGACGACGGACTCGAACACGTTGACGGTAGTATCGTTCCGCTCGGGCGCGAAGTCGCGGCCCTTGCGGGCGCCGGCATCGACGACCGAAGTACCGTCGGCCGGCATGGAGAACTGCGTCAATCGCGCCAACGGGATGTCGCCGAGACGCTTGCCCCATTCGTCCTCGGTCAGATAGAGCCGATCAGGCGGCAGCGGCTTGTAGATGGCGCCGCCGCCCGGATGCTCCATCGCATCGCGGCGGGCCTCGTAATAGTCCTGGATCTGCTTGAAGCGCTCGCGGACGGCGTCTTCGGCCTGCGGCTCGATCGCAACGGCCGCGCTCTGCAGATAGTCGAACAGCGTATCCATCCGGTCCTGGAACAGCGGCAGCCAGTGTTCCATGCCGGGATGGCGGCGGCCTTCGCTGACGGCCTCGTACAGCGCGTCGTCACGCTCGGGCGCGCCGAACTCGGCGACATAGCCCATGCGGAAGCGGCGGATTGTGTCTGTGACGAGCTGGAATTCCGAGATCGGGACCAGGTCGAGTGCGCGCATGTCGAGCAGCGTGCGCTGGGTCTCGGCGTCGAAGGTGCGGATCGATTCCAGGCTGTCGCCGAAGAAGTCGAACCGGACGGGCTGTTCGAGGCCAGCCGGAAACAGGTCGAGAATACCGCCGCGCACGGCATATTCGCCGGGCTCTCGCACGGTCGAGGAGCGATTGTAGCCGTTGTGCTCGAGCCAGGCGATGATGGTGTCCATCGGCACAACATTGCCCGGCGCAACCGACAGCGCCTGCGCCGCGACGAGCTCGCGCGCGGGCACGCGCTGCACGATTGCGTTGACCGTGGTCAGCACGATCAGCGGCTTGTCGCTGCCGGTGAGCGGGGCCAGCCGCGCCAGCGTTGTCAGGCGCTGCGCCAGGACTCCGCCATGCGGCGAGACGCGGTCATAGGGCTGGCAATCCCAGGCCGGAAACTGAAGCACCGGCAGATCGGGCGCGAAGAATTGCAGCGCGCGTTCGAGCTGCTGCATCCGGGCACCATCGCGGCAGACCACAGCAAGGCTGACGGCCGGCTTCTTCGGCCGCGCCGCGATGGCGCGCGCGAGATCGGAGACGACGAGGCCCTCGGCGCCCTCGGCGACATTGGCAAGCGTCAGCGCGCGGCCGGGTGTCAGCAGCTCGGCCGGAGATTTCATTCCCGGTTTCATAAATCGCGGTCCGCGATCGGATAGGCCTTGATCCGGGCAAACAACGCGCCGGTGACATCGGCCGGCAGCACCTTGTCACCGGTGATGGCGGCGTAGAGGTCGGGATCGGACTCTTCGAGCAGGGTCTCCAGCTCGATCAGCTCGGCGTCGGAGAGATTGGCGATCTCGGCATCGGCAAAGCGGCCGAGGATCAGGTCCATCTCGCGCGTGCCGCGGTGCCAGCAGCGGAACAACAACCGCTTGCGGCGGTGGTCCAGCCCGTTGCTCGATCGTGTCGTTCCCGTCATGTCTCAATCCAGTCAAACGCAGAAAGCCCGGACGTGCCGGGCCGGGGTGATATAGCCACTCGAACCTGCCGTGTCAGCCCTCGATTTGGCATGGCTTGACGCCCGCGAAGGGCTGCGAAAAAAGCCGTGGATGCCCGGCATAAAGCCGGGCACGACGAGCCGAAACGATCCTAGATTCGCTCTCATGCGCCCCAGCCTGCTCAATCCGCTGTTTGCTCCCGTGACCAGCCTGCCCGGCGTCGGTCCGAAGCAGGACAAGCTGCTGCAATATCTGCTCAGCCGCAACGAGCCGCCGCGGCTGGTCGATTTGCTGCTGCATCTGCCGAGCCAGGTTATCGACCGCCGGGCGCGGCCAAAGATCCGCGACGCGGTCCAGGGAACCATGGTGACGCTGGAGGTCACCGTCGACCGTCACCGCCCGCCCCCGCCGCGCAACCCCCGCGCGCCGTATCTGGTCTATGCCAGCGACGACACCGGCGATGTCGTGCTGACCTTCTTCCGCGCCAAGCCCGGCTATGTCGAGAAGCTGCTGCCTGTCGGCGAGAAGCGCTTCGTCTCCGGCACGCTGCAGATGTACGACGGCATGCCGCAGATCGTTCATCCCGACCGCGTGCTCGACGAGGAGGCGATCTCAAAGCTCTCTGGCATCGACCCCGTCTATCCGCTCACCGAGGGCCTCGCGCTCGGCTCGCTCCGCCGCGCGATCGCGCAGGCGCTGCAGAAGCTGCCGGCCCTGCCCGAATGGATCAGCCCGGAGGTGCAGCGCCGCTGCAATTTCCCGCCGATCGCGGAAGCGCTCAATCGCGTGCACCAGCCGGTCGAGCTGACGGACATTCTGCCGGACCAGCCGTTCTGGTCCCGCCTTGCCTTCGACGAGCTGCTTGCCGGCCAGCTCGCGCTCGCCTTGATCCGCGCGCAGCTCCGGCGTCCCGCCGGCGTGCGCAATGCCGGCGACGGGCATTTGCGCCACAAGATCATCGATGCCCTGCCCTACGCGCTGACGTCCTCGCAGCGCGATGCAGCTGCGGCCATCGCGAACGATCTGCAACAGCCCGTGCGCATGCTGCGCCTGCTCCAGGGCGACGTCGGCTCCGGCAAGACCGTGGTCGCGCTGCTGGCGGCCGCCGCTGTCGCCGAGGTCGGCAAGCAGGCCGCGCTGATGGCGCCGACCGAAATTCTGGCACGCCAACACATCAAGACGATCGCCCCGCTCGCCGAGCGCGCCGGCATGCGGGTCGCGATCCTCACCGGCCGCGAAAAGGGCAAGGAGCGGCGCGAGATCATCACGCAGCTCGCCGAGGGCGAGATCGATCTCCTCGTCGGCACCCATGCGCTGATCCAGGACGACGTGATCTTCCACGATCTGGCGCTCGCCATCGTCGACGAGCAGCACCGCTTTGGCGTGCGCGAGCGCCTGGCGCTGACCTCGAAGGGCGAAGCCGTCGACGTGCTGGTGCTGAGCGCAACCCCGATCCCGCGCACGCTGGTGCTGACTTATTTCGGCGACATGGACATCAGCGAGTTGCGCGAAAAGCCCGCCGGCCGCCAGCCGATCGACACCCGCGCCGTCGCCATGAGCCGGCTCCGCGAGGTCATGGACGGCGTCGGCCGCGCGCTCGAATCCGGCAAGCTGGTGTACTGGATCTGCCCATTGGTCGAGGAATCCGAGGCGGAGGGTACCGAGCATCTCACCAACGCGACCAAGCGCTTCGAGAGCCTGCAGAAGCGTTTTGGCGATCGCGTCGGCCTCGTCCATGGACAGATGAAGGGCACGGAAAAAGACCGCGTCATGGGCCAGTTCGCCGCGCACGAGATCGGGCTTCTGATCGCAACCACCGTGGTCGAGGTCGGCGTCGACGTGCCGGCTGCCACCATCATGGTGATCGAGAATGCCGAACGCTTCGGCCTCGCCCAGCTGCACCAGCTGCGCGGCCGCATCGGGCGCGGCTCGGAGGCCTCGACCTGCATTTTGCTCTACAGCGAACCGCTCGGCGAAATGTCGAAGGCGCGGCTGAAAGTGATCCGCGAGACCACCGACGGGTTTCGTATCGCCGAAGAGGATCTGAAACTGCGCGGCGAAGGCGATGTGCTGGGCGTCCGCCAGAGCGGCCTGCCCGGCTACCGCATCGCGCGCCCGGAGGTCCACGGCCAGCTCATCACGCAGGCTAGAGACGAGGCGCTGCGCATCATGAAGGACGATCCGAAGCTGAAAGGCGAGCGCGGCGAAGCGCTGCGCTGCCTGCTGTATCTCTACGAGCGGGACGAGGCGATCCCGCTGATCGGGGCGGGCTGAGCACGCGCCGCGACGCAGGTGCGCCCCCTCGCCCCGTTCTTACGGGGAGAGGGTCGGGGTGAGGGGCCGCTTCAGCAAAGACGGTGAGAGATGGACTCGCGGAGAATCCCCCTCACCCGAAATTTGCTCTCGCAAATTCCAGCCTCTCCCCGCACGCGGGGAGAGGCGAAGGACGGAGACGCCGCCCTTACCCCTTCTTCGACGCACTCTTCTCCGCAAATGCCTTCAATAGCGCTGCATCCACCGCCTCGCCCTTTGCGTCCCCGGCCAGATGCTCGAACCATCTGGCAAAACCCTGGTAGATCTGGCTTGCCGGATGATCCGGCCCGAGGAAGCCGGCAATCTCCTGCATCTCAGCGACCCAGCGATAGGCCTTCGGGATCATGTCGGGCAGCGCGACCTCGAGCCGCGCCAGGATCGCGGGCTGGCTGAGCGCGAGCTCGTCGCGGAGCGCGTCCGCGGCCCCCGCCTTCGTCGCGGCGACCACCATGGCGGAGCCGATCCCGGCGAGACCCTTGACGATGCCGGCGTAGGACATCTTGAGCGCGGAGGCCGCCCCCACCGGGCCTTCGACAATGCGCAGGTCGAGCCCGAATTCCCTGAGCACGGCGATATCCCCGGCATGTTCGCCTGACATGTAGAACGCCGGGCTCTTGCCGCCCGGCTGCGGCGGAAAGCCGATGATGCCGCCGTCGACGAAAGGCGCCTGCGCCGAGCCGATGATCTCCTCGATCCGCTTCACCGTGTCGACATTGACGGCGTTGCAGTCGACCACGACCGGCTTCTTGTTACGTTTCACGATCAATGCGGCGAGCCGCTCGGCCAGCGCCACCGCCTCGCCCGGCG
This sequence comes from Bradyrhizobium sp. S3.3.6, assembly GCF_040546905.1. Classification (NCBI taxonomy): domain Bacteria; kingdom Pseudomonadati; phylum Pseudomonadota; class Alphaproteobacteria; order Hyphomicrobiales; family Nitrobacteraceae; genus Bradyrhizobium; species Bradyrhizobium sp. S3.3.6. Next base: position 587,884 of record NZ_JBEPOT010000002.1, read on the forward strand.
GCACGATCGAGAGGATGATGTCGGCGTCCGCGATCGCCTCGTCCTCGGCGCCGACCATGCCGGCATCCGCCGCCCGTTTCAGCGTCGCCTCGCTGCGCCCTTTCAAGGACGTCAGCACGCGCGCGCCGTTTTCGCTGAGGCGGCGGGCCACCGCGCTGCCCATGGCGCCGGGCGCGAGGATCGCAATGGTTTTCGACATCGAGTTGGACATCGGGGCACTCCAGTTCGAACTCCGAGCATTGGCGCTCAGTTCGACCGGAACATTAGCAGAGGATGCGAATGCCCGCGTGATCCCAGGCCATCCCGCCGCGGAATAGCCCTACTCCGCCTTCGCAGGCTCGGGCTGGAACGTGGAGGCGTTGGCAATGCGCGCGGCGTTCGCCATGCCGGCGAGCGCGGCTGCCTTCTTCGGATCCGGCGCCGAGCCCGGCTGCACCACACCGGCCGACATGATCAGCGTCGCCGCGTCCTCGGTGCTCATATCGACCTCGATGATCTTGCTCCTGGGCACGTAGAAGAAGAATCCGGTGGTCGGGTTCGGCGAGCACGGCAGAAACACCGAGACATGTTCCTCCTGCCCCGGCAGGCTGCGCGCGACGTCCTCGTTCGGGGATTGCGAGATCAGCACGATCGACCACATGCCGGGCGATGGAAACTCGACGAGGCCGACCTTGCGAAAGCTCGAGCCCTTGCCCGAGAACAACGTCTCGAACACCTGCTTCAGGCCGCGATAAATCGCCCGCACCGCCGGGATCCGGCCGAGGAAGGTCTCGCCGACATCGACCAGCGTGCGGCCGATCAGATTCGCTGCGAGGAAGCCGACCAGCGTCAACGTGAAAAATGCGACAACCAGTCCCCAGCCCGGGACGACGTACGGCAGATACGTTTCCGGTCGATAGGCGAGCGGAACAAATGGACGCACCACGCCGTCGACCCAGGTGACGAACCACCAGACCAGGTACAGGGTGATCGCAATCGGACCGGTGACGATCAGCCCGGTCAGGAAATAATTGCGGAAACGGCCCATCAGGCCGGTATGCGGCTCCGGGGCGGGATCGAGAGGCGCAGGCACGTCGTCGCGGGTGGTCATTCTGGTTCCAGGTCGGTCGCTTCGTTCAAGCTAGGGGCTTCTAGCAGGTTTTGGAAGAGCGCGGCCTGGTCCGTTCTGCCTATTCCACCGTCACGGATTTCGCGAGATTGCGCGGCTGGTCCACGTCGGTGCCCATCACCACTGCCGTATGGTAGGCGAGCAGCTGCACGGGGATCGCATAGACCATCGGCGTAAAGGCCGCGGCCATGTCCGGCATGACGATGGTGACGAGCGAATCCACCGTCGCCTCGGCCGCGCCCTTGGCGTCGGTCATCAGGATGATGTTGCCGCCGCGGGCGGCGACCTCCTGCATGTTCGAGACGGTCTTCTCGAACACGCGGTCGTAGGGCGCGATCACGACGACCGGCATGGTCTCGTCGATCAACGCGATCGGGCCGTGCTTGAGCTCGCCGGCGGCGTAGCCCTCGGCGTGGATGTAGGAGATTTCCTTCAGCTTCAGCGCGCCTTCGAGCGCCAGCGGGTAGCTGGTGCCACGGCCGAGATAGAGCACGTCGCGGGATTTTGCGATTCTATGCGCGAGCTTCTCGATCTGGATCTCGGCCGTGAGCGCATCCGACATCAGGCGCGGGATCTCGACGAGGCCATGGACGAGCTTGGTCTCGTCCTCGGCGGACAATTCGCCGCGGGCCCTGCCGGCCGCAATGGCGAGGTTCGCCAGCACCATGAGCTGGCAGGTGAAGGCCTTGGTCGAGGCGACGCCGATCTCGGGGCCGGCCAGCGTCTGCAGCACGGTCTCGCTCTCGCGCGCGATGGTCGAGGTGGGGACGTTGACGACGGCAATCGTGTGCGCGCCCTCGGCCTTCGCGTAGCGCAGCGCAGCCAGTGTGTCGGCGGTCTCGCCCGATTGCGAGATGAAGATGGCGAGATCGCCCTTGCGCAACGGCGCTTCGCGGTAGCGGAATTCGGAGGCGACATCGACCTCGACCGGCACGCGCGCAAACCGCTCGAACCAGTATTTTGCAACGATGCCGGCGTAGCTGGCGGTGCCGCAGGCCGTGATGTTGATGCGCTGGATGTCCTTGAAGTCGAACGGCAGCTTGACCGGCAGCGAGACGCGCTCGGTCGCCATGTCGACATAGCGCGCCAGCGTGTGGCCGACCACTTCCGGCTGCTCGTGGATCTCCTTCGCCATGAAGTGGCGGTAGTTCGCCTTGTCGACCAGCGAGGTCGAGGCGGCGTGCTTGATCTTGTCGCGCTGGACGGCGTGGCCGTCCTTGTCGAAGATCGCAGCACTCTTGTGTGTCAGCACGACCCAGTCGCCGTCTTCGAGATAGCTGATCGTGTCGGTGAACGGCCCCAGCGCGATGGCATCCGAGCCGAGATACATCTCGCCGTCGCCATAGCCGATCGCAAGCGGCGGACCGTTGCGGGCGCCGATCAACAGATCGTCGTCGCCAGCGAAGATGAAGCCGAGTGCGAAGGCGCCGCGCAAGCGCGCCAGGGTCAGCTTCACGGCTTCCACCGGCTTGTTGCCGCGCGTCAACAGATCGTCGACGAGATGCAGCACGATCTCGGTGTCGGTCTCGGTGTGGAACACCGTGCCCTTCTTCTCGAGCTCCTCGCGCAGCTCGCGGAAATTCTCGATGATGCCGTTGTGGACGACCGCGACGCGCTCGGTCGCATGCGGATGGGCATTGTTGACGGTCGGCTTGCCGTGGGTGGCCCAGCGGGTGTGACCGATGCCGGTGGTGCCCTTCAGCGGCTCGGCTTCCAGCCGCTTCTCCAGATTCTTCAGCTTGCCCTCGGCGCGGCGGCGCTCCAGATGCTTGCCTTCAAGCGTGGCGACGCCCGCGGAATCGTAGCCGCGATATTCGAGACGTTTGAGCGAATCCACCAATTGCTCTGCAACCGGCTCGCGCCCGAGAATGCCGACAATCCCGCACATGCGGATCAATATCCCCCAAATCGTCGAAAAATCGCCTAAACGACGCGCTCGGTTTCTAGCGAAGTTCCTAAGGAACCAGTTACTCAATAATTATGACGGATTGCGACAGCGTCAGATGACGGCATGCCTTCGCCTGCGTCGATGTGGCCGGCTTTAACCGCGCGAATTAACTTGTTGTCAACAAGTTTGGCCAACGATTCCCCTACGGGAGATCACGGCCATGAAAGCCACGTCCGACCGCAAAGGTCAGTCACCCACGTATCTGCTCGCCAGCGAGACCACGGGCACGCACCTCGCGCATTGGCCGCCGCCCCACCGCAGCAAGGAAGGCAAGCCCGTCTTGGTCTTCACGAAGCATGCCGAGGGCAAGCCCGCGAAGCGTGCAAGCCCGCGCGGCTGGCGCCTGACGCGCGCGGTCTTCTCAGAATTCGCCGACGAGTAACGCCGCTCACTTCTCGGGCTTCTTGTCCACTTTCTTGCCGTCTGTCTTCAGCTCGCGGTAACGCGCAGCACCACCTTCGCGGATGGTCTGCGGGCTGCGCTCCAGCGCCATGGCGTCATCGGGCACATCGCGCGTGATCACCGAGCCTGAGCCGATATAGGCGCCATTGCCGATCTTCACCGGCGCGACCAGCGAGGAGTTGGTACCGACGAAGGCGCCCTGCCCGATCACCGTCTTGTGCTTCTTGAAGCCGTCGTAGTTGCAGGTGATGGTGCCGGCGCCGATGTTGGAGTTGGCGCCGATGGTGGCGTCGCCAATGTAGGAGAGATGGTTGACCTTGACGCCGGCCTCCAGCGTCGCGGCCTTGGTCTCCACGAAATTGCCGATCCGCGCGCCATCGCCGAGCGAGGTGCCGGGGCGCAGCCGCGCATAGGGCCCGATCGAGACGTTCTTGCCGAGCGTAGTCTGCACGATATGCGAGAAGGAATGGATCACGGTGCCGTCGGCGATCGAAACGCCCGGCCCGATCACCACGAAGGGCTCGATGGTGACGTCCTTGCCGAACACGGTATCGACTGAGAGATAGACGGTTTCGGGGCCGATCAGCGTGACGCCGGCCTCCATCGCAGCCTTGCGCAACCGCGCTTGCATCACGCTTTCCGCTTCTGCAAGCTGGGCCTTGGTGTTGATGCCGCGCACTTCGTCCTCGCTGGTTTCGATCACCACGGACTCCCATCCATTGTCGCAGGCGACGCCGACCGCATCGGTCAGGTAATACTCGCCCTTGGAATTCGCATTGCCTATTTTGTCGAGGATCGCGAGCGCGCGGCGGCCGTCGATCGCCATCACGCCAGCATTGCACAGATCGATCTTGCGCTCGTCCGCGCTGGCGTCGGCGTGCTCACGGATCGCGACCAGGCGGTCGCCCTCGACGATGAAGCGGCCATACCCGGTCGGGTCCGCTGCGCGAAAACCGAGCGCGGCAATCGCGGCACCTTTCGCGAGCGGCGCGCGGAGCCGCGCAAAAGTCTCGGCCGAGATCAGCGGCGTATCGCCGAACGCAATCAGGACGTCGTCAACGCCGCGCGCAACCGCCTCCCGCGCCGCCAGGACCGCGTGCGCGGTGCCGAGCCGCTCGGCCTGCACGAAGATGAGCGCATCGGACCGGATCCGCTTCGCCTCGTCCGCGACCGCGTGGTGATCGGGGCCGATCACGACCGCAAGCGCAGTGCCGGTTCCGCGCGGTGCGGCTCCGAGCACGTGGGCAAGCAGCGTCTGGGAAGCTACGGGATGCAGCACTTTCGGCAGGCTGGATCGCATGCGCGTGCCTTCGCCGGCGGCGAGCACGATCGTGAGGCTTGAGCGGACGGTCATCGCAATCCTGTCAAATACGGCCGAATCAATCATCACACGATGGGCGACGAAAGCTTGTCGCCTTGCTACCCCCGCAAACACCCGGAATTCAAGTGCGAGGGGGTTTTCCTGTTAATGTTCCCTGATTGATTCGGGGAAGCCAGGCGGGGCTGGGCACTAAACGTTCATGGCAAAGGATTCCGACCCACTGGCGGATGCCTTCGGCGACGAGACCGGCGGGCTGTTCTCCGGACTCTTGGCTGAAGAAAGCACGTTCGATCGCCGTATGATGTGGCGGCTGGGCTCGTGGGGCGCGACCGCTGTCGGCGCCGTCGTGATCGCCGTTTTGGCCAACCAGGCCCAGCTCGGCTGGCGCCGCGACCAGGTCGCCTCCGCCGATCTCGCCCACCAGTCCGACCGTCTCCAGGTGCTGACCAAGGAAAGCCAGCTCGAAGCGCGTCGCCTCGCCTCCGCCATCGAGACGCTGAACACCGATCGCGACCGGCTCTACTCGCGCGTCACGGTGCTCGAGCAGGGGCTTGATTCCGTCACCGGCGCGATCGCCAGGCAAAGCGCGACATCGCCGCAGCCCACCGCATCGAAGCCGCAGGAGTCGTCCGTTGCCGCCGCGCAGTCCCCGGCCCCCGATGTCGCACCGGTCGCCTCGACCGCAGCCTCGCTGGTCGACAAGCCGCGGGCGCCCAAGGACGTCTTGAAGGAAACGTTGAAGGACGCTGCGAAGGATCAGCCAGGCCCGCCGCCGCAGACGGCGGCTGCCGCCTCGCTCGTTCCGCAGTCCCCAGTGACGACGTCGGCACTGCCGATCCTTCCGCTGGTGCCATCAAAGTCGATCATGGCGCCGCCCGATCCGGCCGCGTCGAAACTGATTCAGCCGGACGCCCCCGAGAAGAAATCCGAGCCGGCGCCCGTTTCCACCGAAGTCGCCGCGGGACCAGCCAAACCGCCGGAGGCAACCGAAGCCGAGTCGCCCGCAATCGCAGTCCAGCAGACGCGCTTTGCCATCGATCTCGGCGGTGCGAACTCGGTCGACGGCCTGCGCGCGCTCTGGCGCGGCCTGAGCAAGTCGAATCCGGAGGTCGCAGCACTTCGGCCGATCATCATGATCAAGGAAGGCAATAACGGCCTCGGGATGCAGCTGCGTCTGGGTGCCGGTCCCCTGATTAATGCCGCCGCCGCCGCAAAGCTCTGCGCAGGCTTGGCCGAGAACGACCGCCACTGCGAGACGACAGTGTTCGACGGCCAGCGCTTGTCGATGCGCGGCAGCTCGGAGAAGGGCCAGGACAAGAACCAGGACAAGGGTTCAGACAAGAACCAGGACAAGAGCTCGGAGAAGAGCCAAGAGAAGAGCCAGGACTCAGTGCCGCAAGCCGAGACCGCCCCGCCGGCGCCCGCGCCCGCCGCCAAGCCTGACAAGCACCGCCGCAGCTACTCATCCAAGCGCTCCTCAAAGCGTGAGGAGCCCGCACCTGCGCCAGCGCCACAGCCAGCAGCGGCCGCCGCCAAGCCGGAGACGGCGAGCTCGACGATATCGTCGTTCTTCAGACGGTAGGACTGTCAGGACTTCCGATTGAATCGGCGGCGCGTCTCCCTGAGACTGCGCCGTTCAAAGAACAGCCGCCAGTTGGCTGATCTTGATGGCCGCGCAAATGATCATGCCCCAAAGCGCAAAATTGACCTGCAACGCTTCAACCATTGCCAACCTCGCTCGCATCCTCGCAGTCGCGTTCTTGAACGACGTGATCTGCTCCTGACTGGATCGGCGATCGCGCCCACGCTTCAAATCGGATTGTTAGGCCACGCTGGAACTCTAGCAAATCCGTATGGCTACGGTTCCGATGCGTTCGGGGTGCCGCAAATGCATGCAGCCGCCTGCGCTGTCCCCCCGGTGTAAAAATGCCCCGGCCCTGTTGCTCCCTCCGGCCATCCCGACCATATTGCCCCCATGACAAAAAAGCCGTTTCGCCTCACGCCGTATCAGGTGCAGTTTCTCATCGTCGTCGGTTTCGTCACCGTCGGCTGGGCGCTCTATGTGCGCTATCTCGCCGTCGAGTTCTCGCAAGTGTCGCTCGCATGCGATGCCGGCTTGCAGACCATGATCTGCAAGGCGCGCTCGGTGTCGACGTCGCTGTTCAAGAATTCGGTGTTCGGCATCGTCGCGCTGGTGATCGCGACGCTGAACCTGATGCGGCCTTCGATCGTGCTGCTCACGCTCGGCGTGGTCGCAGCCGGCCTCGGCATCGTGCTCTACAACATCGTGCTGTCGGGCCTGGCGATCGGCCTGCTCATCCTTGGCTTTGCTCGGCCCGCGCCCGCCACAGCGTGAGCGCGAACAGGAGATAGATCGCGCAGGTCCACATCGCCTGCCAGTTGTCGCGGCCTTCGTTCAGGATCACGTAGACGGCCGACAGCGCCAGCAGCCCTGCGAACACGGCTTCTGCGATCGGGCGCACGCCGATCTGCGGGCGGTTGAGCATCAACAGCGCGAACGGCACCACCGCCATCGTCAGCGAGGCATAGGGGAAGTCGCGGTAGCGCGGATCGAACACGAAGCCGAGCGCGGTCTCTGCCGCGATCACCGCCGTCACCGCCAGGGTCAGCCCCAGCACGGCCGAGAGCTTCGACCATTTCCGTCCCTCGCGCGGACCGAGCAGGTCGAGGAAGCTCGGCAGGCTGCGGCCGATGACAAGCGCCTGCGCGCATAAGATCGGCGACAGGATGCCGGCCAGCAGCAGCATGCCCCATTGCAGCCAGCCGCCCCAGCCGTAGCTCTCGTAAATCATCTTGTCGGCGGCAATCCCGAGCAGGATGCCCGCTGATGTCGCGGAGATGCCGACGCCGAGCCAGGCCGAGAAGCGCGGCGTCCAGGGCCGGCGGCGCAGCGTGATGCCGGCCACCGCAAACACCAGCACGCTGAGAACCATGCCGGCGCCCATGTACCATTTCCAGAACGGGAAATTGCTGATCGGCTCGCCCGGCGGATATTTCAGCTGTCGCCGCACGGAATCGAACAGGCCCCAATAACCGCCGACGGTGCCTTCGAGCTGCCGCTTCCACGGCTGGTCGTAGGCCTCGATCAGGTTGACGCGAAACTTCAGCGCCTTCGCGAGCCCCAGGATTTCCGAGACGACGCGCGCCTGGTTGGTGCGTGACGGCAGCGCGCCGTCGCGCATGCGACCTTCGCTCGGCCAGCCGGTCTCGCCGATCAGGATCTCCTTGCCGGGGAACGCCACCGCCATGCGCTCACGGATCGCCTCGACATGGCTCGCCGCGAACTTCGCCTTCACCGGCATATCCTCCCAATAAGGCAGGATATGAATCGTGACGAAGTCGACGGCGTCATAGACGTCGCGGTTCTTCAGCCAGTACTCCCAGACGTCGGCATAGGTAATGGGCACGCTGACCTGCGCCTTCACCGAACGGATGATCGCGGTGAGATCCGACGTCGTCATCTCTCCGCGCAGCAGCACCTCGTTACCGACGACGAGCGAGGAGATGGTGTCGGGGAATTCCTTGGTGAGGCGCACAGCGGTCGCCACTTGCGCGAGATTCTTGGCGCGGTTGCTGCCGAGCCAGATACCCTGGATTACCTTCAGCCCGCCGATCCTGGTCGCGACCGCCGGCACCTGGTCGAGCCCGTTCTCGATCGAGTAGGTGCGGACGCAGTCGGTGATCTGCTTGAGCTGGCGCAGATCCTGCTCGAGCTGGTCGGCCTCGATATGGGTCCATTCGTTCAGCGGCGTCTGGTCGCCGCGGAACGGCGCGTAGGAGACGCATTGCACCTTGTCATTGGGATCGATGGGCGCGCGCGCGAGCGTGATCGGCGTGGCCAGCCACCACCACACGGAAGCAATCGCACAGAGGGAGACAAGCAGAAGCGCCAGTGGCGTACGAAGTGAAATCGGTTCCGTCCTCCGCGAGGGTCCGTCGATTACCTGCTCGCGCGCCATCTGCCAAGGGGGTACCCGGGTCGGCTGCGCGCTCTCCCCGACGGATTGGGCTGCGGCCGTTCGACCGGGCCCTAGGATCGTGACTTTGCTGGACAAAAATCCAATTACAGGTCATTGGATTTTGCGGGACTTTTCCGCCGCATTGGAGACCCATTTGGACGCCATCACGTCTCGGCGTCCGCGAGGTCCTTCCGCGCGGACGAGCGGCTGAGATATTGGGGAATTCATGCGGCGACGGGTGTTCGAGTTACGAAATGCGGTCCTGCGGCAGTTCGCCGCCACGTTGGCCGTCTCCTCCCTTGTCCTCCTGGCCAATCTTGGTGGCGCCTCGGCCCAGAGCGGCTCGCCCGCCCCTGACCAGGGCAAGGCTGCCGCCCAGCCCGCCGACGCCGCCAAGGACGCGGCCCAGAACCAGCGCCGCACCGACGAGTTCGCGGAAGCTGCTCAAGTCATCAACGGCCCGGCCGGCAACCCCGAATGCGTCTGGCTCGGCCGGCGCGTGGTGCGGCTGATGTGGCGGGATGACCTCGATACCGCATTCCGCCATCTCGACCTCTATGACCGCTTCGGCTGCCCCGGCGGCCACATCCAGGCGGCGTTCCGCTGCCTGACCCGCTTCGGCGCCCAGATCGATCCCAAGATTGCCGAGACCCTGGACAGCCGTGTCCACGCTTGCTGGATCAACCCGGCTTCCCAGCCGCAGCAGGCGGCCGCCGCGGCATCGCAGCCGCCGGCGCCGACCACCGGCAATTCGCAAGCCCCCCAGCCGGCCGCGAGCCCCACGCCTGCGGCAAGCCCGTCGCCGGCACCCCAGAAATAGCCGCGATCGTTTCAGCCTCCGTTCAGGAACGATCGGCGATAGCAACAGACGGCACTGCCGCGCGTTGACCGGACCGGACAAGGCCATGCCCTGATAAGGACATGAGGCCATGACAGTTGAGAAACCGTGCGGCAGAGGTATGCTCCCTTTGCCGTGGACTTGGTCGGATCTCGGGGTCGGATCCGCTTCCCTGCCCCCTCAGCCCCTTTTGGTTTAGCCGCGATGCGCGTTGTCGCCGCCGTTCTGTTGCTCGTGTCCATGCTCCACGCCGGCCTCTGGGGAGTCCTGCGCGACAAGGAACCCGCGCCTGATTTCAAGGGCCTGTTGCCCAGCCTGTCTTATACGCCGTTCGAACCGGGACATATTGTCGACAACAACCTCGACCCCGACAAGATACGTGCCGATCTGAAAAAGCTCTCGACCCTCACGCGTGCGATTCGGTCTTACTCGGCGACGGAAGGCAACGAATTGGTGCCGCCGATCGCCGCCGAGTTCGGGCTCAAAGTCACGGTCGGCGCCTGGATCGGCAAGGACCCGGAGCGCAACGAGCGCGAGATCAAGGCCGCGATCGAGCTTGCGCGCAAGAACAGCAACGTGAACGGCGTTGTCGTCGGCAACGAGGTGATCTACCGGGGCGAGCAGAAGGTCGAAGACCTCATCGAGATGATCAAGCGGGTGAAGAGTGCGGTGCGCGTGCCCGTCACCACCGGCGAGATCTGGAACATCTGGCGCGACAACCCCGACCTCGGCTCCAACGTCGATTTCATCGCCGCGCACGTCCTGCCCTATTGGGAAAACTTCCGGTCGGACCAGGCGGTCGATCAGGCCGTGGACCGCTACAACCTCTTGCGCAACCAGTTCCCGGGCAAGCGCATCGTCATCGCCGAATTCGGCTGGCCGAGCGCGGGCTATAATCTGCGCAATGCAGATCCAGGTCCGTTCCAGCAGGCGCTGACGCTGCGCAATTTCGTCAGCCGCGCCGAAGCGCTGGGCATGGAATACAACATCGTCGAAGCCATCGATCAGCCCTGGAAATACTTTGAAGGCGGCGTCGGTCCCTATTGGGGCATCCTCAACGCCAGCCGCGAGCCGAAATTCGCCTGGACCGGCCCGGTCGAGAATCCTGACTATTGGAAACTGATGACCATCGCGCTGCTGGTCGGCATCCTCTTGTCGCTGCCGATCCTGCGGCTGGAGCAGCCGACCGCCAGGCAGTCGTTTCTGCTGTCGGCCACCGCCAACGGCGTCGGCGCCTGGGCCGCGACCGTATTCGCGTTCTGGAACGGACATTATTTCCTCTTCGGATCGGCCTTCGCGCTGACGCTCGGCATGATACTTCTTGTTCCCCTTGTCCTCATCGCGATGGCCCGGATCGACGAGATCGCGGCCGTCGCGTTCGGCCGGCCGCCGCAGCGGCTGCTCGCCAAGGGCAAGCCGGTCGAGAACGTGCCCGAGAATTACTGCCCGAAGGTCTCGATCCACATCCCCGCCTATTTCGAGCCGGTCGACATGCTCAAGCAGACGCTCGATGCGCTGTCGCGGCTCGACTATCCCAACTACGAATGCGTCGTCATCATCAACAACACGCCCGATCCCGCCTTCTGGCAGCCGATCCAGGACCACTGCCGCGCGCTCGGTGAACGCTTCAAGTTCATCAACGCGGAGAAGGTGCAGGGTTTCAAGGCCGGCGCGTTGCGCATCGCCATGGACCGCACCGCCGCCGATGCCGAAATCATCGGCATTCTCGATGCCGACTATGTCGTCGAGCCCGACTGGCTGAAGGACCTCGTGCCGGCCTTCGCCGACCCGCGCGTCGGCCTCGTGCAGGCGCCGCAGGAGCACCGCGACGGCGATCTGTCGATCATGCACTACATCATGAACGGCGAATATGCCGGCTTCTTCGACATCGGCATGGTCCAGCGCAACGAGCTCAACGCCGTCATCGTGCACGGCACGATGTGCCTGATCCGCCGCGCCGCGATGGACATGGCCGGCGGCTGGTCATCCGACACGATCTGCGAAGACAGCGATCTCGGGCTTGCGATCCAGGAGCTCGGCTGGACCACCCATTACACCAACCACCGCTACGGCCAGGGCCTGCTGCCCGACACCTACGAGGCCTTCAAGAAGCAGCGCCACCGCTGGGCCTATGGCGGCCTCCAGATCGTGAAGAAGCACTGGCGGCAGTTCCTGCCGGGCCGGAGCCGGCTCACGCCCGACCAGAAGCGCGAATATGGTCTTGGCTGGCTGAACTGGCTCGGGGCCGAAAGTCTCGGCGTGGTCGTGGCACTGCTCAACCTCATCTGGGTGCCGATCGTCGCCTTCGCCGACATCGCGATCCCTGACAAGATTCTGACGCTGCCGATCATCGGCGCCTTCGTCGTCTCGCTCGCGCACTTCCTGTCGATGTACCGCGCGCGCGTCGCGATCAAGCCCGGCCAGATGCTGGGCGCCATGATCGCCGCGATGAGCGTGCAATGGACGGTCTCGCGTGCAGTCGCGCAAGGACTGATCACCGAGCACATCGCCTTCGCGCGCACCTCCAAGGGCGGCCTGTCCAGGATGTCGATCGAGTTCCAGGCGTTCTGGGAGGCCGTGATCGGCGCCCTGCTCCTGATCGGCTCTGGCGTGCTGATCGCCTCCAACAGTTTCAGGCAGATCACCGAGATCTATATCTTCGCCGGCGTCCTGGTGCTGCAGAGCCTGCCGTTCCTGGCCGCGGTCGCGATTGCGATCCTCGAGCTCAGCCGCATCAACTCGTTCCAATTCTGGCGCGACAGCGCGATCCGCACCGCCGAGCTGATCGGCCTGCGCCCGGTCGCCCTGCCGGCGCCCGGCAACGCGCAGCCGGTGCCGAGCGAGGTGCGGCGGGAGGCGAACTGACTTCGGCGTGGATGACCGGCCGCCAATCGGGTTGAAAATCCCGGGCTAAGCGATGGAAATGTCGCGCAAATCCCCGCCTCTGGCGCGATCTTCGGCAGCCGCGCGCGCTATTGACCTCCGCGCCCCATCCCCCTACACAGCGCGGGCCGAAAGCATGATCCGGAAACAGCCGGTTTTCCCCGCAGCACTTCAGTCAAACGCGGCGGCAAGACATGCTTTTCCAAATGTCCGAAGACGATGGCGATTGATTTCTGAAGCCATCGGCGGCCATGGGAGCGCGTAGCTCAGCCGGTAGAGCACGTGACTTTTAATCACGGGGTCCTGGGTTCGAGCCCCAGCGCGCTCACCACACGAAACCAAAAACTTGCGCCCCAATCCGCCATCGCCCAAGAAACGCGGCGGGCCGAGCAGCGCGGGAACGCGCCACGTTGGGAGTACGGCCGCCTATCTAACTAACCCTTTTTAGCCGTAGCCTTTTCCACCGTTTGGGATCAGGTTCGGTCCGGAAGGGAACTTTAGCCAGCGGCGTTCTCATGGGTCAGTCTCCATCCATCGTGCCGCAGAGTGCGGCAAGCCACGATGTCTATCTTGTGCTTGAGGACTTCGGCGGCCGTTTGGGGCGGGCCTGGTCCGAAACGGCAGAAGAGGACAGCAACCGCGCGACTCTGCTGCGGCACCTGATCGAAGGCCATTACATTCGTCCAGCTCGCATCGTCGCCTTCAACACGACCGAGGGATGGTCGCGCGATGTGACCACGGATATCGCGGATGAGCTGCGCCGTCGCTTCGTCGAATTCGAGGACGTGGCGCCCTCGATGTTGGAATTCCTTGAGAGAGCGGCGAGGCACTGAGCGACAGCTTCGTAAAGCGCAGCTTTGAGTGCTTCCTGTGCCTGGCCGCTTTGCCACACCCACAACGCGGAGCACGAAGCACCGGAGTGGCGTGTGGCGATGGAAGCTCTTGGTGGTCGAGCGCGGCGGCCCGACGCTGTTCGCGCGGATCGGCGTCATGCGTGCGCTGAACCGACACTATGAGTTTAACCCGAATTGCAAAGAGCCGTTGGGGGGCCGGCGGAAGTTGAAGAGGGATCAATGACCGTCTTCAAAATGGGGAAAGGCCGCAGGGTGGTTCCAGCCCCCGCTGCGGCCATCCCGGACAACTAGAAAAATGGTCGGTACTCAAATCTCGCCGGTGTTCTCACAGTAGAACACCCCGTTCCGAAAATGGACTCCGTATGACTACCGGAGTCGGCTGTTCTACCCATGATCGTAAAAGGGCGAACTTGGCACGGCTCGCTTTCCAGCCCCCGATGCTCCCGGCTGCCGATTCAATTGCGGATCAGAGCGCCGGGAGCGCCTGGCGTGCCAGGTACCTTCAGCTTTCCGGGGCTGCAACTGTCGCCGGCGCAGTCAGTGGCGCGCCTCCAACCGAAATGGGCCCGATAGATTTCGACTGCCGAACCATCCGTTTGCGCATCGCTGCGGACAGTCCATAGCGAGCATGCGCTCTTCGAATCGAGGACGTCACGTCCGACGTCATTGCAGTTTGCAGCGAGTCGATCTTCGCGATCAGCGTCGAAAGCTGCGGCGATATCTTCTTCACGTCGCCCCGTTCGTCCGTGATGCTCTGTCGGAGAGAAAAGAGGGTCGTTGAATCCTGCTGCCGCAGAGCCGCATTTTGCTGCAACGAGGAATTGATCTCCTGCAGCGAGGCGGCTTGCTGCTGCTGGGCCGACTGGATGTCCCTCAGGGCAGCGACAATCGGATCCGGTTTTGCGACGGGCTCTTCCTGGCGCGGAAGCAGCGCTGCCAAGCTGCTGATGTTCGGCGACGGAAGATCAAACGGCGATGTATAGATGGCCGCCGCGCCATTGATCGCCAGAGCACACACCGACAGCGCCAGGACCGATTTCCGGCTGGACCGCTTGCCCGGTGCTGGAGCTTCCGCCGCTTCGTGTTCGGCTTCGTGTTCGGTTTGGGGTTCGAATGCTGCGGCTGCAAGTGCTGCGGCATCGAGGTGTTCGGCGAAGCCCAGCATTTCGGATGTCGTGGTCATGCGCATTGACCTCATGAGCGAGCAAAAGGAGGCCGTCGCCGGAACGTCCTCGCGACGCCTCCTTTACGCAGCACCCACCTACAACTGCCAAAAATTGTGGGCTTTTCGGATTAATTCCAAGTTAGCGACGTGGCCGCCAGGCATGTCCATCCACTCCGGCCGACTACGGGGCGATGCGATGGAATTGCGGTGGCAGACCTTACGTTCTGTTCCACCCGCCCTGCCAAAAAAAGCCAGGAGACAACCCGCCGGAAAGGTGTAGGATTCGATCAAACGGAGGAGCGGCATGTTTGAAATCACCGGTTTCGACACGGCAGGCGTCGTCAACCTGAAGCGCGAGTCACTCGCCGCCGCCCTCAAGAAGGCCAGGGAATTGATCGAGGACGGGTGCCGTGACGTTCAGATCGTCGATCCCAAGGGCCGGGTCTACACGTCGTTTGAGGAGCAGGCAGCCTAGCTTCCACCTACCGCGCAAGCGACTTAGCCGTCTCGGCCACAACATTTGGACGAGGCGTTGTTGCGGCGTTTGCTGAGGTGCAACTCTCGCGGGCCCCACCGTTGCCAATCAACTCTTTTGGGAGCACGCTCACGTCAGGCGCGCAGACGCCGCACGGGGAGAGACACATGAAGGAAGCTGGCCTGGATAGTCGCCATCGGGACAAGGACGGCGCGATCAGCAAGAAGCACGGCAACACGCTGGTCGGCACGTTGCGCAAGATCTACGGCAAGGGCTTTGCGGCCGGCTACCCGGATGCGACAACGCTAAGCGAGGTCTTGCATCAGTTGAACGAGACGTCGCTGAGCCAGCTGCGTCGCGATCACGACACCGGGCATTTGGGGCACAAGATCGACCACGTCCCGAAGTGACGAAGGTCGCCCGGCCAACTTCGCAATCATCAAGCCAGTCACCTGGGTCAGGCAGGCTGCGTTGTTGATCGGCCCCAATACACTTGCCGTTTGAGCCTTCCGAAACCAGGCGCTAGGATGAGCCTTTTACGGAGGCTCATTTGAAACAGGTTATTATTTTCGCAGCCGTCGCGCTGCTTGCCATGGCGCCCGCCCGATCCCAGGCTCTCGTCGATCCCAGCAAGGTTGCACCCGAATACCGCGAGGCGGCCGAAAAGCGCCGCGCCGAGCAAATCCGTCAGCGCGAATGCGCCCTGAAGGCGGATCTGGCGAAAGTGCTGCTGCGAGATCGGACCGACTATCTCAACCACTGCCTGGATGCGATGGCGGCGAAACAATAGCGGCGCGCAGCCGGTTGCGCCGCAAGACGCGCGCCAAACTCGCAACCGGCTTTCAGGCTTTCTTCAGACATTCGGCTCACCGTGACTGCCGATTTCCAATCATCATTGATTGTCCCCGATGAGCTTCGTCCAGGTCCAGTGCACGCGCTGCAAGACGATGTTTCGCGATCGTGCAGGCCGGTTGCAGGACGGCTACTCCAGGCAGTGCCCCGGTTGCGAAGTCGTGTTGTTCTTCGCCGAGGACTCGCAACATCCGTTCATCAAGCGCGCGATGCGAAACGCGCGGAAGGCCCGCAAGGAACAGTACGAGGCCGATGCAGCCGGGCGCTCTGCCTCGCCCGAACCGCGCGCCGCTCCCCGGTCGCGGTCGTCCATCGGACGGACGCGGGTGCAGGAGCGATCGGACTAGCGCCCGGCGGGCCGACTACGTCGCCTCGATCCAGATCCCGGTATCCGAATGCGCGCGGATGTGGTCGACCAGAAAGTCCGAAAACACCCTGATCTTCGCCGGCAGCCGGACGCGGTTCTGGTAGGCCACGTTCATCGTCAACAGCGGCAGTTCCCAGTCGGTCAGGACCGGCACGAGCTTGCCGGACGCGATGTCGCTCTGCACGATGTAAACCGGCTGGATCAGGATGCCGAGCCCCGCGCGCGCGGCGCCGCAGATGATCTGGCCGTCATTACTGTCGAGCGTCGGCGCGATGCGGACGGTCTGCGTCGTGCTGCCCTGGCTCAGTCGCAGCGAATAGGGATCGTTGGCGAGGTTGTAGACCAGCATGTCGTGACGCGCGAGATCGGCGGGATGCTCGGGGACGCCATGCGCCGCGAGATAGGACGGCGCGGCCGCAAGTACGCGGCGCATCTGTCCGATGCGGCGGATGATGATGTTGGAATCCGGCTCCTGCTCTCGCGTGCGGATCGCGACATCGATGCCGGCCTCGATGAAATCAGGATAGCGGTTGGCGGCGGTGATCTGGACGTCGAGCTTCGGATAGAGCTTGCGAAACGCCGGCAGCATCGGCGCCATGTAGATCATCGCAAACGACAGCGAGCTCGTGACGCGCAGCATGCCCTTCGGCGACAGCGCGCGGTCACTGACGGCGTCCTCGGCTTCGGCGAGCTCATTCAAGAGCGTGCTGCAACGCTGCAATAGCTCCTGCCCGGCTTCGGTCAGCCACTGCCGGCGCGTGTTGCGCTCGATCAGCCGGACCGCGAGCCGCTCCTCCAGCGCGCGCAGGTGCCGGCTCGCTGCGGCGTTCGACATCCGCAAGGCGTCGGCGGCCTTTGAGAGGCTGCCGAGCTCGGCCGTCCTGGAGAACACCTCGAGCTGGAGAAGCCGGTCCATTCTTCCTCATAATGGAAAAGAGACTTACGATTTTTGGTCTTTATTTCCGATTTCTGCAAGGCAAAATGGCGCCAACAAGCAAGATCGCAGGCGAGGAAATTTAGGAAATGTCGGGTCCGATCAAGCACATCGTGATGTGGCGGCTGCGCGGGGAGACCCAGGCTGAGCGCCTGGCCGCCCGGACCAAGGTCAAAACCCTGTTCGAAGGCCTCCGGGGCCGGATCGACGGCCTCACCCATATCGAGGTTGGCGCTGACATCAGCGATGTCGATTATGCCTGCGACGTTGTCCTCGTCTCCGAGTTTACCGACAGCAGCGCCTTAAAGGCCTACGCCACCCATCCGGAACATCTGCGGGTGCGGGAAGAACTCGGCGACTTGCGGATCGGGCGCTTCCAGGTCGATTATCCCGTCAAAGAGACCGGCGCATGATCGGTTCATTCACCTTTGAAAATCTGCCTTGCCGCGTCGTGTTCGGGAGCGGGACGCTTGCCGCGGCCAAAGCCGAGGTCGAGCGCCTCGGCGGCAAGCGCGCGCTGGTGCTGACGACGCCGCAGCAGGAAGCGCAAGGTACAGCACTCGGCGCAGCGCTCGGCCCGCTCTATGCCGGCATCTTCGCCGGCGCCACGATGCACACGCCCGTCGAGGTGACCGAGCGTGCAATCGCGGCGATGAAAGGTTGCGATGCCGACTGCGTGGTCGCGCTCGGCGGCGGTTCGACGACGGGACTAGGCAAGGCGCTCGCCTTGCGGACCGGCGTCAACCAGCTCTGCATTCCCACCACCTATGCCGGCTCGGAGATGACGCCGATCCTCGGTCAGACTGAAAACGGCCTGAAGACCACGGTGCGCGACGCCGCCGTGCTGCCGGAGACCGTGATCTACGACGTCGACCTGACGCTGACGCTGCCGGTCGGGCTCACTGCCACCTCCGGCATCAACGCCATCGCCCACGCGGTCGAAGCGCTTTATGCGCGCGACACCAATCCGGTGACCTCGCTGATGGCGGAAGAAGGCATCCGCGCGCTGGCGCGTGCCCTGCCCGCGATTGCGGCCAAGCCCGACGATCGCGCCGCCCGCAGCGACGCACTCTATGGCGCGTGGCTATGCGGCGTGTGCCTGGGCACCGTCGGCATGGCGCTGCATCACAAGCTCTGCCACACCCTCGGCGGCACCTTTGACCTCCCGCATGCCGAGACGCACACCATCGTGCTGCCGCATGCGCTGGCCTACAACGCACCGGCCGTGCCTGACGCGATGACGCGGATCGCCCGCGCGATCGCTGCGGCCGATGCGGCGCAGGGGCTCTACGATCTCGCCAGGCGATTAGGAGCCAAGGTTGCGCTGCGCGACATCGGCATGCCCGAGAGCGGCATCGACAAGGCGGCCGACCTCGCCGTGACCAATGCCTACTGGAATCCGCGTCCGCTCGAGCGCAACGCCATCCGCGACCTCATTGCGCGCGCCTGGGCGGGCGAGCCGCCGGCCGCAACCAAAGCAGCGGCCTGACGACATGCGGCGCACCCTGATCCAGTCGGCAACGATCATCAGCATGGACGCTTCGATCGGCGATCTCCGTGTCGGCGACGTGCTGGTCGAGAACGGGCGGATCGCCGAGGTGCGTCCCGGTATTGAAGCCGCTGATGCCGAGGTCGTCGACGGCCGCGGCCGCATCGTCATCCCCGGGCTCATCAACGCGCATATGCACACCTGGCAGACGGCGCTGCGCGGGTATGCCGCGAACTGGACGCTGCTCGAATATTTCCGCCGCATGCATGCCGGGCTCGCGACCTTGTTCGCCCCCGACGACATCTACATCGCCACCCTCGTCGGCGCCCTAAACCAGATCAATTGCGGCACCACCACGCTGGTCGACTGGTGCCACAACAACCCGACGCCTGCCCATACCGACGCAGCCGTGCGCGGCCTGCTCGAGAGCGGCATCCGCGCCGCCTTCTTCCACGGCTCACCCAAGCCCGAGCCGAAGCCGGGCGAGCCGCACTTCTCCGAGGTGCCGCATCCGCGCCGCGAGATCGAGCGGCTGCTGGCAGGTCCCCTCGCCGACCGCGATGGGCTCGTGACGCTCGGGCTTGCCATTCTCGGTCCGCATTATTCGACGCTCGACGTGTCCTTGCATGATTTTCAGCTGGCGCGGGAGCTCGGCCTGATCGCCTCGATGCATCAGGGCGGTGGTCCCGCGAAAACACAAGGCGGCTGGGAGAAGCTGATCGAGGCCGGCCTCGTCGGTCCCCACGTCAACATCGTCCATGGCAACGACCTGCCCGATGATCTCCTGCAAAGACTGATCGATCTTGGCGTCACCTTCTCGGTGACCCCCGAAAACGAGATGATCCAGGGCCACGGCTTTCCCATCACCGGACGGCTGCTCAAGCGCGGCGTGCGCCCCACCATCGGGATCGACCTGGAATCCGTGCTGGCAGGCGATCTCTTCTCCGCCGCACGCATCGCACTGTCGATGCAGCGCGCGCTCGACAATGCGGAGATGCGCAAGAACGAGGGCGCCATTCCGGCGACGACCACGATTCCCGCGCGCGAGGCGCTGGCATGGATCACCACCGAGGGCGCGCGCATGCTCGGCCGCGAGAGCGAGATCGGCTCGCTGACGCCCGGAAAACTCGCCGATCTCGTGATGATCAATGCCGACGATCTCAATCTCTTCCCGGTCCACGATCCCGTCGCCACCGTGGTGATGCAGACGAGCCTTGCCAATATCGAGGCGGTGATGATCGGAGGCCGCTGGAAGAAGCGGAACGGACGATTACTGGTCGACGGGCTCGACCGGAAGAAGGAGCTGCTCGCGCAATCCGGTCAGCGGCTGGTGCGGGATATCGAACAACAAGGCCACGCCGCCAGATAGCGGCCAACGGACAACAAGAAATGACTGATGCAAGCAAACAGGTCGCGTTCATCGGCATTGGCAAGATGGGCCTGCCGATGTCGCTTCTCGTCGCCAAGGCCGGCTATGCCGTTACCGCCTTCGACCAGAGCGCGGCGCGGATCAACGAGGCGCGCGAGCACGGCATCGCTGTCGCAAGCTCACCCACTGAGGCCGTCAACGGCCGGCCTGTGGTCATCACATCGCTCCCCGACGACGCCGCCTTGCGCGCGGTGATGCTCGGCCCGACCGGGCTGATCGGCGCGATGGCGCCGAAGGCGGTGCTGATCGAGACCAGCACGGTCAGCGCCGAAGCCTCCGCCGAAGTCGATGCCGCGGCACAGGCCCGCGGGATTTCGTATCTGCGGGCGCCGGTCTCTGGCAACGCCAGCATCGTCCATACCGGCGCGCTGAGCTGCTTCGTCTCCGGGCCCAACGATGCCTTCGAGAGCGCCAAGCCGCTGTTTGCGAGCTTCACCCGGGCCCAGACCTATCTCGGCGCGCGCGAGGAAGCGCGTTACGCAAAGCTCGCGGTCAATCTCATGATCGCGGTCTCGGCAGCAATGATGGCCGAGAGCCTGGCGCTGGCGCGCAAGGGCGGCATCGGCTGGCAGGACATTCTGAAAGTGCTGGATGAGAGTGCGGTCGCTTCCCCCATGGTGAAGTACAAGACCGCGCCGCTGCGAACGCGCGACTTCGTCTCCAGCTTCTCCTGCAAGCAGATGGCCAAGGACCTCGATCTCATCCTCGGCGCCGGCCATGCCGTCGGCGTGCCGCTGCAGCTCGCGGCTCAGGTGCGCGAGACCTACGGCGCGCTGGTTGCGCAGGGCGACGGCGAGACCGACTTCATCGCGACCGTCAAGCATCTCGAACGTCTCTCGGGCCTTGGCGAGCCCAAACTCTGATCGACGGAGGCAGAATTTGCGTAATTTCAGCGAGACCAACATCACCGACGCCGTGCTCGAGCGCATCGCGGGCGCAACCGATCCGCGGATCAAGCAGGTCAGCGAAGCCCTGGTGCGTCACCTCCACGCCTTCGTGCGCGAAATCAGGCCGACCCAGAAGGAATGGGAATACGGCATCGACTTCCTGACCCGCACCGGCCACATGTGCGACGACAAGCGCCAGGAGTTCATCCTGCTGTCGGATACGCTCGGCGTCTCCATGCTGGTCGACGCGATCAACCACCCAGTGCCGGAAGGCGCGACCGAGACCACCGTGCTCGGCCCGTTCTTCGTCCAGGCCGCACCCGAGAAGCAGAACGGCGACGATATCTCGGGCAGCATGGAAGGCGATCCCATGATCGTCACCGGCTCGGTCTCGACCGTCGACGGAAAGCCGCTTCCAGGCGCCGTGGTCGACGTCTGGCATTCCGACAATGACGGCTATTACGACGTGCAGCAGCTCGACGAGATCGGCGATCTCGCGATGCGCGCCCGCTTCCACACCGACGCCAACGGCCGCTTCCATTTCTGGTCGATCAAGCCCGCGGCCTATCCGATCCCGCATGACGGCCCGGTCGGCGAGATGCTGGAAGCGCAGGGCCGCCATCCCTGGCGTCCGGCGCATGTGCACTTCATGATCTCGGCGCCAGGCTTCGAGCAGCTCGTGACGCATGTGTTCGTCGCCGGCGACAAATATCTCGACAGCGACGTGGTGTTCGGCGTCAAGGATAGCCTGATCCACGACTTCGTGCGTTGCCCGGCCGGCCGTGCGCCGGATGGTCGCATGGTGGATGCCGCCTACTTCCACCTCAACTATGATTTTGGCCTGAAGCGGGCCGCAAGCAACCCGCAGGCGGCGTAAGCCGAATGTCGACTCGACGGACTGACAACAGTCCGCGACAAGAACGGACGACAGGGAGAGACGATGGGACCGCGGGTCACTAGTGCCGCATTGGCTGAACGCCTCCAAGGCGTGATCGGTCCGCGTGCGACCATCGCGCGCGGCGTGCTCGACCAGCATGGCCAGAGCGAATCCTATTATCGCGCCCTGCCGCCGGACATCGTCGTTTATCCGGAGACGACTGCAGAGGTCGCCGAGATCGTCAAGCTCTGCGCCGGCGCCGGCATGCCGATCGTGCCGTTCGGTGCCGGCACCTCGCTCGAGGGCAACGCATCCTCGGTGGAAGGCGGCGTCTGCATCGACTTCGCGCGCATGAACAAGGTGCTGACCGTGCACGACAGCGACATGAATGTCGTGGTGCAGCCCGGCATCACCCGCAAGCAGCTCAATGCCGAGCTGCGCGGCACCGGATTGTTCTTCCCGATCGATCCTGGCGCGGATGCCTCGATTGGCGGCATGACCTCCACGCGCGCCTCCGGCACCATGGCAGTGCGCTACGGCACCATGAAGGACAACGTCATGGCGCTCGAGGTGGTGCTGGCCGACGGTCGCGTGATCCGCACTGCACGCCGTGCCCGCAAATCCGCGGCCGGCTACGATTTGACGAGGCTGTTCGTCGGCGCCGAAGGCACGCTCGGCGTCATCACCGAGGTCACGCTGAAACTGCATCCGCTGCCGCAGGCGATTTCGGCTGCGGTGTGCAGCTTCGACACCCTGCATAACGCCGTCGATACCGCGATCGGCATCATCCAGGCCGCCATTCCGGTGGCGCGCGTCGAGCTGCTCGATGACGTCATGATGCGCGGCATCAATGCCTACGCCAAGCTCGGCTATCGCGAGGCGCCGACGCTGTTCTTTGAATTCCACGGCTCGGAGAGCGCCGTCGCCGAGCAGGCCGAGCTGGCGCAGGCAATCGCCGCCGAGCATGGCGGCCGCGGTTTTGAATGGGCCAAGGCGCCGGAGGACCGCAGCCGGCTCTGGCATGCCCGTGACAACACGCTCTATGCCGGCCTGGGCCTCCGGCCCGGCGCGCGCGCCGTCATCACCGATGTCTGTGTGCCGATCTCGCGGCTTGCGGAATGCCTGACCGAGACAAGCCGCGACGCCGACGAGCACGGCTTCACCGCGCCCATCGTCGGCCATGTCGGCGACGGCAATTTCCACATGCTGATCCTGGTTGATCCGGCCAAGCCGGAGGAGATCGACGGCGCCAAGGCGCTGCAGGCCCGCATGGTCGCCCGCGCCATCGCCATGGACGGCACCTGCACCGGCGAGCACGGCATCGGGCTCGGAAAGATCGATTATCTCACCGACGAGCTCGGCGAAGCTGTCGACGTGATGCGGTCGATCAAGACCGCGCTCGATCCCGACGGCTTGATGAATCCCGGCAAGATCTTTGCGGGAGCACGACCATGAACGCTCCCGGCGAGACCGCAGCGACGCCGCTGCTCGAGCTGCGCGGCATCAGCAAGACGTTTCCGGGCGTCAAGGCGCTCGACGACGTGTCCTTTGCGCTCTACCCCGGCGAAGTCCACATGCTGCTCGGCGAGAACGGCGCGGGCAAATCGAGCCTGATGAAGGTGCTGTGCGGCGCCTACAGCGCCGACGCCGGCGAGTTCTTCTTTGAGGGCAAGAAGGTCACGATCGCCTCGACGGCCGACGCGCAAAAGCTCGGCATCGCCGTGATCTTCCAGGAATTCTCGCTCGTCCCCTATCTCGACATCGCCCAGAACATCTTCCTCGGCCGCGAGCCGAAGGGCCGCATTCCCGGCACCATCGACCGCCGCAGGATCCTGGCCGACGCCAGGCGCCTGCTCGACACGATCGGCTTCGACATCGACCCGTCCATCATCGTCAACACGCTCGGCGTCGCCCAGCAGCAGATGGTCGAGATCGCAAAAGCCATCAGCCAGAACGCGCGCATCCTGGTCATGGACGAGCCGACCGCGGCGCTGTCCGACCGCGAGACCGAGCTCTTGTTCGCGCTGATCGCGCGGCTAAAGGCCGATGGCGTCTCCATCGTCTACATCTCGCATCGCATGGCCGAGGTGTTTTCGCTCGGTGACCGCATCACGGTGCTGCGCGACGGCCGCCGTATCGACGGCGTGCGCCCGGCCGACGTCACGCCCGACCAGCTCGTCCGCATGATGGTCGGCCGCACCGTCGACATGACCTATCCGCGCAATTTCGCCGACAAGCCCGGTGAGGTGCTGCTGGAGGTCAAGAACCTGACCTCGCCGACTGGTATCTCCGACATCAATATCGAGGTGCGACGCGGCGAGATCGTCGGCCTTTGCGGCCTGGTGGGGTCCGGCCGCAGCGAGGTCGCGCGCGCGATCTTTGGCGCCGATCAGGTCACCTCCGGCGAGATCGTGTTCGACGGCAAGCCGATCTCCGGCGAGCCTGATGTGGCCGCCCGCCGCGGCATCGCGCTGATCCCGGAGAGCCGCAAGAGCGAGGGGCTCGCGCTGCTGCGTTCGGTCGGCGACAATCTCGTGGTCTCGGCGCTGCGAAAACTATTCCCGAGCGGGCTGTTCGATCCGCGCAGCGGCCAGCGCGCCGCCGACGGCCTGATCCGGCAGCTCCGCATCGCGACGCCGAGCGCACGCCAGACCGTCGGTCTTCTGTCCGGCGGCAACCAGCAGAAGGTCGTGATCGGCAAATGGCTGGCCGCCGGCGCCAAACTCTTCATCTTCGACGAGCCGACGCGCGGCATCGATGTCGGCGCAAAGTCCGAGATTTTTGCGCTGATCGACCGGCTGGTTGCCGAAGGCGCCGCAGCCCTGATGATCTCCTCCGAGCAGGTCGAGATCTGCCATGTCTGCGACCGCGCCTATGTGATGCGGGAGGGCCGCGTCGCCGGACATCTGACGCGCAACGAGCTGACCGAGGAGAACATCGTGCGATTGGGGATGCATCATGCGTGAGGCCGCGGTCGTTTCACAACCCAATCCGCTGCAGCGCATTCCCGGCGTCGCCATCGTGCTCGGCGCCCTGATCGTGCTGTTCGGCGCGATCGCGCCCGGATTTCTCACCCCTGCCAATCTCTCCAACGTGCTGGTGCAGTCGACCATCCTGTCCATGCTGGCGCTGCCGATGACGCTGATCATCATGACCGAGGGGCTTGATCTCTCGATGGGCGCGGTGCTGACGCTGACCTCGCTCTGCGTCGCCATCGTCTCGCTCGCGACCCAATCGATGCTGCTTGGGCTGGGCGCCGGCGTGCTGGTCGGCGCGGCCTTCGGCACCGTCAATGGCTGGCTGGTCGCCATCCTCGGCATCCCGCCCTTCGTCGCCACGCTCGGCACCCTCGGCATGGCGCAGGGCCTGTCGCTGATCGTCTCCGACGGCCAGAGCGTGGTCGGGATTCCCCATGGCGTCCGCGACATCTATTCGGCGACGCTGCTCGGCATTCCCGTGCCGATCGTGATCGCGCTCGTGACCTACGCGGCGTTTCACGGCCTGCTCTATCACACTCGCTTCGGCAGCTATGTGTTCGCGCTCGGCGGCAATCGCGAAGCGCTCCGCTATGCCGGCCTCTCGCCCAACAAGTTGCTGATCGCGGTCTACGCGATCGGTGGCACCATGGCCGGCATCGCCGGCCTGCTGATGACCGCCCGGATGAACTCGGGGCATCCGACCGCGGGCCTCGGGCTCGAATTCGATGCGATTGCGGCGGTCGCGGTCGGCGGCACCTCGTTCGAGCGCGGCAATGGCTGGCTGCTCGGCACCATCCTTGGCGTCATCGCCGTCGGCGTGCTGCGCAACGGGCTGAATCTGATCTCGCTGCCCTCCTCGGTACAGGTCGCAAGCGTCGGCGTACTCGTCATCGTCGCGCTCTTCCTCGACGGCCTCAGGAGCCGGGCATGACCGACATCGCCAAGGAGCCCCTGTCGCCGCCACGTTCGTTCCTGTCCCAGGACGCGATCCAGCTGTTCTATCGGTTGCTCGCGGTTTTCCTGATTTGCGCCGTGCTGGCGGTGCTGAACGACTCCTTCCTCAGCCTCGGCAACATCCTCAACGTGCTGCGCCAGGCGAGCCTCACCTTCTTCATCGCCTCGGGCCTGACGCTGGTGGTGCTCACGGCCGGCCTCGATCTCTCCGTCGGTGCCAATGTCGCGCTGTCCGCGTGCGTCGCTGGGACCGTGATCCACACCACGGGCTCAGCGACGCTCGGCATCCTGACCGGGCTTGCCTGCGGCGGCATCGTGGGCCTCCTCAATGGCATCATGGTGACAACGCTGCGCATCCCCTCCTTCATCGCCACCTACGGCATGCTCTGGGTGCTGAACGGACTGACTTACTGGTACATGGCGGGCGAGACGCTGCACGGCTTCCCCGCGGGCTTCCGCCAGATCGGCAGCGGCTATCTGTTCGGCCTGCCGATCCCGGTCTATCTGCTGCTGGTGTTCCTCGGCATCGGCACGCTGTTTGCCCAGCGCACGATCTGGGGCCAGGAGATCTATGCGATCGGCGCCAATCCGGTCGCCGCCCGCCTCTCCGGCATTCCGGTCACGCGGCGGCTGCTGCTGGTCTACGCCGTCTCCGGCACGATGGCGGGGCTTGCCTCGATCATCTTCCTGTCCCGGCTGAATTCCGCCGAGGCCGATATCGGCGAAAGCCTGACACTGCCGGCGATTGCGGCCGTGCTGATCGGCGGCACCTCGCTGTTCGGCGGCATCGGCACCGTGTTCGGCACCTTCATCGGCGCGCTGATCCTGACGCTGGTGCTGAACGGGATGAACCTGCTGGCGGTCAGTGCCAACTGGCAACCGCTCGTCACCGGCATCATCGTCATTCTCGCGGTCTGGCTCGACATGAAGACCCGCCGCCGCGGTCAATGAGTTTCTAGGCAAGCCAACAAACCAAAATGGGGATGGAGACGACATGAAGCAGAGACTGGGCTATCTCGCATTACTGCCATTCGTGATGGCGGCCGCATTCACGACGCAGGCGCGCGCCGACGGCGAGACCATCGCGGTGTTCACCAAGAACCAGACCAACCCGTTCTTCCAGACGGTGCGGGTCGGCGCCGACAACATGGCGAAGACGCTGAACGCCAGGACGCTCCAGTACATCCCAACCAAGCCGGACTCGATCCCCGAGCAGCTCAGCCAGATCGAGGACGTCGTGGTGAAGAAGCCGAGCGCGATCGTGTTCACACCGGTCGACTACAAGGCGATGGTGCCGGGCGTCGAGAAGATCAACGACGCCAAAATTCCGGTCGTCAACATCACCGACCGCTCCGCCGGCGGAAAATTCCTCTCCTTCGTCGGCGCCGACGATTACAGCCTCGGGCTCGAGACCGCGCGCTTCCTGCTCAAGACGCTCAGTGGCAAGGGCAACATCGTCATCATCGAGGGCGTCAAGGGCTCGCTGACCAATGTCGATCGCGTCCGCGGCTTTAACGATGCGCTGAAGGAAAATCCGGGCGCCAAGCTCCTGGCCTCGCAGCCCGGCAACTATCAGCGGCTCCAGGCGCTACAAGTGATGGAAAACCTGATGCAGTCGAATGCGCAAATCGACGGCGTGCTCGCCGCCAACGACGCGATGGCGGTCGGTGCGATCGAGGCGCTCGACGGCGCCAACCGCAAGGCCCAGGTGATCGGCATCAACGGCACCAAGGAAGCCATCGACGCCATCAAGTCCGGCAAGCTGCTCGCCAGCGGCGACTACAACGGATTTTTCCAGGGCTGCCTCGGCACCATGATGGCGGTCCGCAGCTTACGCAACCAGCCGATCGTCAACGAGATCGTGCTGAAGCCGACCGTCATCACCAAGGACAACTACCAGCCGTTCGACCAGCCGCTCGAGCAACGCACCTGTCCGACCTTCGAGGAAGCCAGCAAGCTCGGCGCGAAGTAGCCGCGGCCCGTTCTGATCAAGCACCGGGACGGCTGAGATGACAGCCGTCCTCCAA
Source organism: Bradyrhizobium sp. S3.3.6 (assembly GCF_040546905.1). Taxonomy (NCBI): domain Bacteria; kingdom Pseudomonadati; phylum Pseudomonadota; class Alphaproteobacteria; order Hyphomicrobiales; family Nitrobacteraceae; genus Bradyrhizobium; species Bradyrhizobium sp. S3.3.6. The sequence goes on from NZ_JBEPOT010000002.1 coordinate 615,652, forward strand.
AAATCCCCAGGGCGATCGCATAGGATAGCGATTGCCCTGTGGCCATCCTTCGAGACGCCCGCCGTTGGCGGGCCCTCAGGATGAGGACCGAGTGTGCGGCCGCAGTTTTGACAAGCACCGATGCCGCTTAGCCTCATCCTGAGGAGACCGCGAAGCGGTCGTCTCGAAGGACGAGGCGCGCACTCAGGTCATGCAAAATGCCATATGACCCTGCAGAACTCCCGGAGACATCATGCTGTTTGCCATCCATGCCATCGACCGCACCGGCGCACTGCCGACGCGGCTTGCCAATTACGACGCCCACAAGGCCTTCCTCGGCGACACCTCGCGCTACGGCGTCAAGATCGTGATGTCGGGACCGCTGGTCGCCGACGACAGCACCACCATGATCGGCAGCCTGTTCCTGATCGAGGCGCCCGGCCGCGCCGAGGTCGAGGCCTTCAATCACGCCGATCCGTTCGCCGCGGCCGGCATCTGGGAGAAGGTCACGATCACCGGCTTCCTGCGGCGGCAAGGCTGAGCAGCGCCGCGTCCATCGGTGTGCACTTGTTGGATGGCCAGCCAACTGATGTCCGGTTACCCACCAACAGCGGCCGAAATGCGGACATTTCCCGAGGTCGCAGATGGGCCGAAACGCGACATTGCGTTGCTTTCCGCGTCTACGCAAGTCCCCGTTCGCGATCTATAACTGTTTCAGGAATTCCAGGAGCGCATTGCTTACGTCTTTGGCGCGCTCTTGCTGAGTCCAATGACCGCAACCTTTCAAGACTATTGTCTCGCGAAGCAAGGGCACGAACTGTTTCAGGCTGGGGACGAGATGGCTCCAACTCGGCGATCTGTAAACCCCGTCTCGATCGCCAACGACATAGAGTGCCGGGACCTGAACCTTTGCGCCGGACCATGGTGCGAGCAACTCCCAATTGCGATCAATGTTGCGATACCAATTCAAACCTCCTCCAAAGCCGGTGCGCTTGAACTCTTCAACGTAAAATTCGATATCACTGTCCGTGAGCCACGTCGGCAATGATTGGGTTGTAGGCTTCCCATCAAGCCACCCCCCCTCACTAGGAAGCATCGTGAGCGACGCAGGATCTTCAACCGGCGCATCGCCAGATAGGGCGAACAATGTCGTCTTGATTGCGTTGTGGACGTCTTTTTCGAGTTCTGCCTCGGCAACGCCCGGCGTCTGGAAATACAGTTGATAGAAGCGCTGCTTGTCGGTCCTCGGCATGACGGTGCTTGGTCGGTTGGGACCACGCACCTGAAACGGCACGCTCAAGCCAACGACGGCCCTAAATCGATCCGGTCTGAACAGAGCGCAGCGCCAAGCGACCGGCGCTCCCCAATCATGTCCGACAACGACTGCTTGATCCGTGCCGATCGCGTCGAGCAATCCGACCATGTCTCCGGTCAAATGCAATAGAGTGTATTGATCGATCGCATCAGGTTTGTCCGTCTGCCCGTAACCACGCATGTCGGGCGCGATGGCGCAATATCCGGCGGCAGCGAGCGCTTCCAATTGGTGCCGCCACGAATACCAGCACTCCGGAAAGCCATGGCAGAGAAGCACGGTGGGGCCGCTCCCTGCTTCGGCCAGGTGCATTCGAATGCCATTTGTCTCGATAAATCGATGCGAGATCGTCATTGCCAACCTCCGTAAGATCCAGTCACATTGTGAGCTCCAGCCACAACCGAAGTGGCCCCGCCGACACCCGGTCGAACGGCGGACCGCCAAAACGACATGCTCTACGAATTTATTTTCGAGCCCGCACCGCGCCTCCGGCAGCATCGACGCAAGGTCGGCTTCTGTGAAGGGTTTCGGACGCCGGCCGCCCGAATGTGCCGAGCGCGAGCAAGGCGACGACATAGCCGCGCATCGATCTTACAAATCTTCCGGTAACGAGAAGTATCATGCCCCCGACGCGAAAAAAACCCAGTGCGCGGAAGCACTGGGGCGTTTCAAGGAAAATGGATTGGTAAGGCAATGACGTCTTTGTAGCAGCCGTCTCCGCGTCAGTCTGTGAACCGGTTCACACATGTCGCGAGGAATGACCGGACGATTTGTCACACCCTGAGAAGCTCACCGCCGCCGCGGCTTCCTTGGAAACAGGCGATCGCGGATGTAGCGCGAGGTTGCGGTCAGGCGGATCCCGCGCGGCTTCTGCCAGGCGGCGCGGTCGATCTCCTTCTTGTCGCCGATCGCGAGCCGGCCCTTGGCGCTCTTGGCGATGAAGATCGCGTCGCTCATCTTGCGGCCCGAACGCTTGTTCTTGGCTTTCACTTCCTTCCAGAGGCTGATCCGGCCGAGCTTCAGCTTGGGCAGCTCTTCCTTGATCTCGCGCCGCAGGCAGTCCTTCTCAGTCTCACGTGCGCGCTTGCGGCCGCCCGGAAACATCCACAGGCCGTCCACCCGTCGCCTGACCAACAGAACCTTGCCGCGCTTGGCGGCAACCAGCTTGGAGGACTTCGCCATACCTGTCGCAAACCGAGAAAAGAATCGGGCTATCGTAACTTGTCTATGTCATTAGACAAGTTCGGCGACCGCCCCGGATACCCGTCGGCTCCCATCGTTGTCCACGCGCATGCAAGGTGCGGCAAACGTCCGGGCGACCTGCCGGGGCTGCCCGGCTAGCGAGCCTCGTCGGCTGGCGGCATCGCATTCGGCTTCGCAGCCGCGGTCCGGTCCTCGGTCCGAATCCACGCCGCCGCCATCTCCCACGCCACTGACAGGATGATCGGCCCGATGAACAGGCCGACGATACCGTGGGCGAGCGTGCCGCCGATCACGCCGACGAAGATTACGATGGTCGGCGTGTTGAGACCGCGCCCCATCACGAGCGGCTTCAACATGGTGTCGAGGAAGCCGACAATGACGAGGAAGACGGTGAGCACCAGCGCCGTGGTCACGTCCTTGGCGGTCCAGATCCAGATGATCACCGGCAGCAGCACGAGGAAGGCGCCGATCTGCACGATCGACAGCAGCAGCACGATGAAGGCAAGCAGGCCCGCGCTCGGCACGGCTGCGAGCTTGAAGCCGATGCCGGCAAGCAGCGCCTGCACGATGGCGACGCCGATCACGCCTTGCGCCACGGCGCGGATGGTGGCACCGCCCAGCTCGAGAAAATGCTCGCTCTGCGCCGGCACGATGCGGGACAGGAAAGCGCGCCCGGCCGCAACCAGCCGGGGTCCGTGCGGAAACAGGAAGCCGGCCACGAACACCGAGACCAGGAACTGGAGCGTGCCGAGGCTGGCATCGCCCGCGAGCACCAGGAGCGGTCCGGCCAGCGGCTGGAGATAGGGCGCGACCTCGCGCAGCACGGCGCGGATGTTGTTATAGGCCTGGTCCCAGAGCTCGTAGAGCGTCGGGCCGATCACCGGCCACGACTTGATCGACTCCGGCGCCGCCTGAAGCGTGAGGTCGCCGGTGCTAAGCTGGTGCGCCAGCTCCCTGCCCCCGTCCACGGCACTCACGCCGAGCCATGTGGCCGGGCCGAGCACGATGCCGAGCGTGATCAGGGTGAGGATCGCAGCCGCGGTCTTGGGCCGGCCGCCGAGGATCTTGGCGACCCAGCTGAAGGCCGGATAGAACGCGACCGCGAGCACACCGCTCCAGGCCAGGATCGGGACGAACGGCCTGATGATGTAGAGCGTCCAAAGGATCAGCAGCGCCAGCAGGCCGAGGCGGATCACGAGCTGAATGACGTCCTCGCCCGTCAGGAGCTGACGCAGACTTTTCACAGGCACGGCTTTCCTTGCGGCATCAACCCGGGTTCCGGCACTTGCGCGGGCTAGGGTTATTGCCAGCCAGGAGCCGGGCGTCAAGACGACCGGGTGCGCCTCCGGCCGGTCGGGGACCGGCCGCGTTGTGCTTCAAGATGACGCTGCGGTGACGAAGGTGCCCGAACGAGCCCTCAGAAGTGATAGTTGACGCCCACCGTGCCGGTCTGGATGTTCAGCTTCACATTGGCGGGCGAGGCCACCAGATTGCCCGTCGTCACGGGCTGCTCGGTGAGGGCGCCGAAGCCCAGATAGTTGTACTCGGCCCGCACCGACCAGTTCGGCATGAACATCCACTCGACGCCGCCGCCGGCGAGCCAGCCGGTGCGGTTGAAGCTGCCGTTGGCTGAACCGGCGAGCGCGCCGGCCAGGCCGTTATTGGCGCTGTACTTGTCGCGGGTAAAGGCAGCGCCGCCCTTGGCGTAGAGCAGCACGCGGTCGAAGGCGACGCCGAAACGGCCAGCGACAGTGGCGATATAGTCGTTCTTGAGCGAAAGGTTGAAGCCGGCACCGCCGCCGAACGGGCCGCCGGCATTGAGCGTGATACTGGACCAGGCGCCGGTGCCCTCGAGGCCCACCACGAAATTGCTGACCTGGTAGTTGCCGCCAATCTGGCCGCCGACCACGCCGCCGCTGGCCGAAACCGAGCTCCAGGTCGCTGCGGGATCGGTCGGATCGATGCCGGTCCACTTGCTCCAGGCGCCGCCGCCATGGGCGCCGATATAGAAGCCTGTCCAGGTGAAGATCGGAGCCGGCGCGATCGGCGCCTTGACCACCGGCGCAGGTTCGATGATGTCAGCCGCAAAGACCGGTGTTGCCAGCGACAACAGCGCAGTCGTCAAAATCAGTTTCTTGCCCATGATCTCATCCCCAATGACTTTCGCCCGTCCCGACCGGGGCGATGGGTGAAATCTACCTGTCCGATGAAGGGGGCGCTTGGACCGACCGGGGCGCGATTTGGACTGACCAGCGCTGCGGAGATCGGGAAATCCTGCAAATTCCGCGACAATAGCGGGTTTGGCTAACGACGATTAACCGGATTTCCGAGGGTCGGTTTACGCCGATGCAAAGGCTCGCACCTACGCTTGCGCCAGGTCCCAAAAACACTTGCGGTGCAATGGCCAACAGCATCTGGACGATCGAAGAATTCACCTGCCCCGGTTGCAGCATGAACTACGCTGCGACAAGGGAAGAGCACGCCGAGCCGCATTCCGGTCAGTTCAAATGCAGCATCTGCAGCGGCGTGGTGCACGCTTGGTCGGGGAAGCATCATTTCTTCGGCTGGTCGGCGGTGAAGACCAAGCCGACGGTGTTTGGACGGCGATGGGCGGGAGTGGGTTGGTAGGCTCGCGCGGCTGGCAATTCGGCCGAGCTTGATTGCAACGATCGCCCCGGGATTCGCGCGGCCAGAACTAGGCAGTGTGCCTGCAAAGCCGGCGGCATCGTGTGACTGGTGACTACGTCCGCTTTGCTCCTATAGCAGACATGGCGACGGCGCGCTTGCTCGAGGTCAATAGGATACTTGCGCTTCCGCGGCGTCAGATTGCGCATGGCCTCCGTCGGCGCGTCGAGAGGCTCGGTAGCGGCCGGGCGACAGTCCGTGATGCCGGTGAAACAGCTTCGAAAATGCCGCCGCTGTCTCGTAACCGACACGGCTCGCAATTCGCGCGATCGGCTCATCGCTGGTTTCCAGCAGGAACGCCGCTTCCGCCATCCGGCGTTCGATCACATAACGGTGCATGGATTGGCCGACGAGCTTGGTAAAGCGCGCCGAAAATACCGAGCGGCCGAGCCCCACGCGCTGGCCAAGGTCGCTCAGGGTCCAGGGCCGCTCCGGGTTTTCATGAATCAGCTTGAGCGCCGGTCCGATATGCGGGTCAGATATGGCCCCGAGCCAGCCGCCTTGTCCGGGATTGAGAGACGCGATCCAGCTTCGGAGCACCTCGACAAACAGCACTTCCGTTAATCGTGAAAGCGCGACGCGTTGGCCAGGACGCTCGAGCGCGGACTCGGTGACCATGCGGCGCAGGATTGCTTCAAGCCAACCACCGTCTGCGGTCGGCTTCAGCAGGAGCACGGGCGGAAGTAACTCCAGCACGCTGCCAAACAGCGGCCGGGACACCGTGAAATTGCCGCAAATCATGGTCGAGAGCGGCTTTGCGCGGCTGCCGTGACGAATGACGCCAAACCGCGACGACGCTCGATCGAGATCTGTAATCCGCAAGGGCTTGGCCCTGCGATCCGAATAAAACACGTGGGGCTCGCCGCGCGTGATCACGACAAAATCGCCCTCGGTCATCTTGAATTCCTGTCCCTGTCGGAGCGCGAGGGTCGCCGAGCCCTGGCTGAGATAGTGAAACAGGGCGTAGGGGCGCTCTGGTAACTCCAGATTCCAGGGATGGCCGAGCTCGAAGTGAAAGAGCAGCGTCCCACCGAGACGAACTCGATCGAGCACTTGGGCGAGGATGTCCATGCCGCCGAGATTAGACCGACGGACGATCGGACACAACATCCGGACGATTGATGCCTATCGTCCGAAAGGGCCGCGGAATAGGTGAGGTCGCGGCGGGCCGACGTTACGAGCGGCAACCATTTCGCCGATGGCAGATGGAAGAACCGCGACCTTGCTGGAAACGCCTGTCCATTTCCCCGGACCGAGTTCGTCCGACATACCAACAGGAACCATCAAATGCGAAATATCCTCCTCTCAGCCGCCACCGTACTCCTGGCCGGCACGACATTGGTCGGCTCCGTCTTCTCCGCCGAACTGCCCAAGGGAGCAGCCCACAATATCGTGCTCGTGCACGGCGCTTTCGTTGACCAGACGAGCTGGCAGCCCGTTGCCGATATTCTCACGAAGAAAGGCTACAACGTCACGCTCGTGGAAAATCCGCTTACTTCGCTCGCCGCGGACGTCGATGCCACCAAGCAGGCGCTCGCGAAGCAGGACGGCAGGACCGTTCTGGTCGGCCATTCGTGGGGCGGGATCGTCATCACGCAAGCAGGGGACGATCCCAAGGTTTCGGCGCTGGTTTATGTCTCCGCGTTCGCGCCCAACGTCGGAGAGTCTCTGGCGTCGCTGTCCAAAGCCGGCCCGCCGACCGAAGGCGGCAACGCTATTCATCCCGACGACAAGGGCAACCTCTACATCGACCCGAAGGTGTTTCCTTCCGCGGTCGCGGCTGATCTTCCCCCGGAGATCGCCGCGCACCTGGCTGCCTCGCAACTTCCGTTAAATCACGTTGCGTTCGAGGCACCGGTCACCATTGCGGCCTGGCGCGACAAGCCGACATTCGATGTGATCAGCACCAAGGACAAGTTGCTCGCGCCCGAGGCCCAGAAGTTGTTCGCGGCGAGGATGAAGGCGCAGATAACGGAAGTCGCCGGCAGCCATGCCTCGCTCGTCGTCCATGCGAAGCAAGTCGCTGAGGTCATCGAAAAGGCAGCGCTCGTGAAGTGACGGTACTGCTCCCGGCGCTTTCGCGCCGGGAGCGCACCGGCTCGCTCAGAGGAATGCAGAACGCATTTCCCCCACTCGATTATTTCATGCCAAGCATCCGGAGGATAACATGACTCAACTCGCCATCGCGAACGAAGACGTCGCCACGCTTGAGACGGCGCCGACGCATTACGTCGAAGGCCACGGAATCCGCTTCGCCTATCGCCGCCTCGGCCCTGCGATTGGAACGCCGCTGATTTTCCTACAGCACTTCTCGGGCAACATCGATGCATGGGATCCCGCCGTCCTCAACGCTCTCGCCTCCGATCGCCCTGTCATCGCATTCGACAACGCCGGGGTCGGTCACTCGACTGGCCAAACGCCCGACAATATCGCAGCGATGGCGAGAGATGCAGTCGCCTTCATCAACGTGCTCGGCCTCTCCGAAGTCGACCTGTTGGGCTTTTCCCTCGGCGGCTGCGTCGCCCAACAGATCGCCGCCGAGCATGGACGGCTGGTTCGCAAGCTCATCCTCGTCGGCACTGCGCCCAAAGGCGGAGAGGAACATTTGTTAGCAGTTCTCCAAGAGGCGTTTTCCCAAACCGGTGCGCCGGACCCTCGCCTGCCGCTGTTCTTCACGAAGTCGTCCGCCAGCCGGTCGTCCGGCCTGGCGTTCCTGAAGCGGACGCAGGTTCGTAAAAACGATCGAGACATCGATAACGGCAGCGCGGTAACCGACCCGCAGGCCAAGGCGCTGATCACCTGGTGCGCCACACCTGATCCCGATCACGCCATTCTGCGCGCCATCCGCCAACCCACTCTGGTGGTCAGCGGCAGCCACGACACCATGCTGCCCGCGAACAACGCCTACGCGATGTCTAGGGAACTAAGCAACGCTCAACTGGTCCTCTATCCGGATTCAGGGCACGGCGCCCTGTTTCAGCACCACGAGATCTTTGTCAGCCACGTCCGGACTTTCCTGGACGCTCCGCCCTCGGTTGCGTGATCCCCGGTACGTTCCGATGCGATCGAGCCACTTCAACCATGAGAGTTGGGACGGAAGATAAGATGACAATCCAAAAATTCGAAGTTGAGCGCTTCAGCCTCACGAGTTCAAAACCTTTCGACGCTGTCGTGGCTGCGCTCAAGTCGGCGGTCGGTCAGCCTGACATTGTCGAATTTTTTAGGGCGACGAGGGCAGCAAAATCCTTCCCGGATCTAGAGCGCATTGTACAAAGCGGCGTGGGCCACACCGACCTTATGCTCTTCGCGGAGTTCGACTTGGGCGACATCTTGCGTCGCGAAACTGACTCCAAGACGCCTAAGCTCATACGGCTTGTGGTCGGCAATCCGCTCATCATGAAAGAAATGGTCAGGCACGCGCCCGATGCTGGATCTTACGCGCCAGTCACGGTCCTCATTGACGAGCGTCCCGATGGCGTTCACGTCTCTTATGACAAAATGGAGAGTTACCTGCTGCATTACGGCAGTTCGGAAGCCCTCGCCGTCGCCCGAGCTCTCGATGCGAAAATCACAACTTTGCTACGCGAATGTACAAGTTAACGTCCTGAAGCCGTGCTCGGCCGATGGAAGTGAGTGTCTCATATCCATCGCGCAAAGTGACTGGCATCGTTGTGATGTGAACCAGACCCATAGCCACCGACCTGGAAGCGAATTCCCGCATGTACAAGACTCTTCTTACCACTCTCACCGCCATGGCGCTGTCCATGGGCACTGTCGGGGCTGCTTCCGCTGTCAAGGAGGAGCCGCTCGATTCTACGACCCTTGGTACGATCAAGTCGGAGTTCGGCAGGCTGATGGAATTGGCCAACAAGCACGATTTCAAGGCTCTGCATGAGATGTTCTGGCAATCGCCCTCGACCTTATTGGTGGCTAAGAGCGCGATCCAGTCCGAGGGCAACTGGGCCGGTTATTGGGGTAACGAGGCGATTGATCAGAAGCTGCATGATATCGGCAGCTCCGGTCCGGTCGTGCTCGAGCCCGATTATTCGAAGCTCAAGGTTGTCGGCCTGACGCGCGACGTCGCCGAGTCCTACGTGCCGATGAACATCACGGTCTCTTATGCGGGGCAGGATGGAACAGCCAAGCCGTTTCTTATGATCATCAATTGGCTTCGCGTCGGGAAGGACTGGAAGGTCGCTTCCGAAATCATTCTGCCGGTGCCGCCCGTACCCGCCGTGAAGGGTTAGGCGCGAGGCCTCAACTGTTCGGCACGAAGCCGATAGGTCGGATTCTGGTCATTTTCGACGGTTTCATCGGAGATTGCCGGCTGGCGGATGTCTGCTTCTGCCTCCGTACGCATCCAACCGGGGCGTCATGCGATCGCAACCTTTCGAACGGTTCTTCAACCTTGTCAGGGTCTCACGAACGCGATGGCATGCGCGTGAGACGTCGCACGCTTGCGGGATCGACGCGTACGGGCGCAGCCGCGGTGGGCACAGAACCGGACATCGTCAGCGACATAAGGCGCTGTTAGGCTGCGGCAAACTGCACCGCCCCTGCCGATCAGGAGGGCATCGCCGCAGGCAGGATAAACTCGTTTAGCAAAATGGTTTCCGGAAGGTCCATTCGGTTCGGCAGCCATGCATGGACCAGCGCGACCATGTCCAGATCCGGAACGATCATCAAACGCTGACCGCCCCACCCCATCGCACCGGCCCATTCGACGACTCGTCCACGGCAGAACGAGCGCCCGAGCCACCAATGATAACCGTAGAGGAACAGTCCCGGTCCGTTGTTGTGAGGCTTGATGGAGTCGGCGATCCAGGCCGAAGGGACGATCTGCCGGTCATTCCAAACACCGCGGTTCAGCACCAATTGACCAAGCTTCGCCCAGTCGCGCGGGCGCGCCCGCATCGCACCGCTCGCCTGCGGCTCGCCATCCGGCCATCGGCGATTCCATTCGACATCCTCGATGCCCAGCGCCGCGAACAACTCGTCCTTGGCCAGCACCTCAAGCGACTTGCCACTCGTCTTGTGCAAGACAGCACCAATCAATTCGGTCGCGCCGCTGTTGTAGTTGTAGGTACGCCCCGGCGGCGCAGTGATCGGCTGTTCCAGCACGTAGCGATAGGCATCCTTCGCGCCACGCATCTTGGGAAAGCTGTCGAACGGCTGCTTGAACTCGGACCAGTCAAGGCCGTCCGACATCGTCAGCAGATGATACAGTGTGATCGCGCTCTTCTCCGGCGTGCGCAGATCGGCATATTCGGGAAAGAAGTCCAGAACCGGCATATCCAGAGTTGTGATCCATCCACGCTGCAGGGCGATGCCGACCAAAAGCGAGGTCACGCTTTTGGTCATCGAGTTGCCATTGTGCCTCGTCGCCGCGTCGAACACTGTGTGCTTGGCCGGCTCAAGGCCATACTGATCCCGCCCGGCAGCGTACTGCTCGTACACGAGCACACCGTCGCGCGCGACGATGATGGCATGGACGTTGTCGAGCCGGCCGTCGGCCACGCGCCGACGCATATCATGCAGCGGCATCGGGTCGAACCCATGTCGTGCAGGATTTCCGACACGCCAACCGTCATGAAGATCTGCAGGGCTGTCCGACACGCTCTCCGAGGTCATCGCGGCCCCTCTTGCTGAACCGCACCCGGCCAGCAGCAATGCTCCACTACCGAGAATGACGGCGCGTCGACCCACGCTGCTTATCACGTTGCACCCCCAAATGAGAACGAAAGGTTGTCTCTTCGGCGCTAAACAATCAAGGTCAACTACGCCAAACAAATTCTATCGCTTCGAGGCGTGAAGCCAAGGTCAGCTCAGGGTCATTCTCGTCCTTTCGATCGATGGAACTAGACCAAAGTACGTCTCCAATCCGCTGAAAGCCGACGTAGATCCGAGGATTGCCGGTTGAGAATGGCCAACCTCATTAACGAAGGAGGTCATCATGACAGATGTCCCAAGCACCACTGCGAACGTCTCCAAGCAGATGCCGTGGAATAAGGGAAAGATCGTCGGCGCTAAGCCGCCACTCCGGCCGAAGCACGTTTGGTCAATCCGCACGAAGCTTCAGGTCGAAGGCCAGAACCGTGACCTGGCGCGGTTCAACGTTGCGATCGATAGTAAACTTCGTGGCTGTGACGTCGTCGCGCTGAAAGTCGATGACGTGAGGACCTGACCGCTGCCTGACCACTCGGCAATACGCGCGGCTGTTATCTGATTGGCTTAGGGGTATAGGGCTCGATGCGCATCTGTTTGGAACGCATTCACTTCGCCGAACAAAGGAAACCCTGATCTACAGGCGCACAGGCAATCTGCGGGCGGTGCAGCTCCTCCTGGGGCACACCAAGATCGAGAGCACCGTTCGGTATCTGGGAAACGAGGTCGATGACGCGCTCGCAATAGCAGAACAACTTGACGTCTGAACTTCCCGGGCAGAGCGGACATGCTCTGCCCTCCATTTTTGGCGGCTGTGGGTCAAGCGGTCAAAAGAGCCGACTGCGGCGAGACCGGCTAAAACTTGGCCTTTGGATGCAGTTCGAGCGTCAGTCCTGCGCCGTCACCGTGCGCAGATAGGCGACCACGGCATCAAGATCATCCGGAGCTATCATGGCGTAGTAGTGGAAACCCATCGGTGGCTTGAGACGACTGCCGTCGCGGCTGATTCCTTGAGTGATAGCGCGCTTGATCTCGGCGTCAGTCCATCCTCCGATCCCGTTGGTTTTGCTCTGGGTGATGTTGCGGGAAACAGAGACACCCCAAGGGCCGCGGAATTCGGAGCCACCCGCCCCCAGTTTGGTGGTGAACTCGCGACCTCTTGGTCCCACCGGCGTATGGCACGCCATACAATGTGCAATGGTGGCAAGATAGAAACCCTTTTTCGCACTATCGGTCATCATCGATTCCGTGAATGGCTTTTCGCCGCCGGGCAGGACGTTTTCGACTTGCGGCATCTTGTAAATCGGATCAGGCACTTCGTTATGGATCGGTGCGATTGTACGCAAGTATGCGGCGACAGCGTCCAGATCGTGTTCAGTCATAATGTGGTAAAAGCCGGTCGGCATGACCATAGCGATGTGCACACCCTTCGGCGTTTCCCCGGTGCGCATCAGTTTCTTGATGTCGGCGTCGGTCCAGTTTCCGATTCCGGTCTCCTTGTCTTGGGTGATGTTAGCGGCAGATACCTTGAACGGCGGTTCGTCCCAGGACCCGCCACCGGAGAACGACTTTTCTACGACGTCACCGTTCGGGCCCTTCGGCGTGTGGCAATTGCCACAAGCTAGAATACCGTTGACCAAATAATCGCCGCGCTTGACCAGATCGGAATCGGCACGGGCGACACTGACGGTGATGGCAACAGCGGCGACAGACGTCATAAAGAGTCTAAACATGCTGGTTTCCCCTAATGTTTTGGTCAAATAGATCTATTCTATTATGCGCGCGGAACATCGCGCTCGTAATGAGCCGACCGCTTCAATCGGCTTCGATCAAATGAAATTTCAACTACAGGCGTCAGCTATTCCGACAAATCATATCGGGCCATAGGTAATTTGCTGCCTCTAATCAAATACAGATCGCCAAGGCACCCACCACGTTAATAGCGGCCTGCCAAGCTGGCAACGTCTCCTTTGGGTCATTTCCGACGGTTTCAGCGCAACCAACTCGCCGATTATGAATGGATTGCCATCAAGCCCATGCTGCCGAACAAGCCGCGTGGCGTTCCTCGGGCTAGCGACCGTCGTGTCCTCAATGGCATCACGCGATCGCAACCTGGTCGAACGGTTCGTCAACGTTGTCAGGGTCTCACGAACGCGATGGCATGCGCGTGAGACGTCGCACGCTTGCGGGATCGACGCGTGCGGGCGCAGCCGCGGTTTCCGGCTTTGCCGGCGCTGTAGCATCAGGCTGAATTGCAAACGCTTCGCGCATCCAGCGCGGCCAGCTCTCCCAGTCGAATCCGGATTTCGCCAGCGAACCTGCGTTGCTCGTTGCGGACGACAATAGCGATCCTTTGAACATGGCAACTGCTCCGACATGAAAAAACCCGCGGCGGATTTCTCCGCGCGGGTGTTTCAAATTTTTCGATGATGCCACTTTGCCAGTGTTTTGCCCGACGTGTCAAATCCAGATGACGCTACGCGGCGCGCAGTCGCGATATCGGTGGGCTGTTCGCGTTCGACCAGGTCCGAGAAGCGTCTCCCTGCCACCAACTGAATATGGCGAATGGTTTCAGTGCCCTCGCTACTGTGCATGGGGTTGTTTTCGACATAGACTCACCTGCCCGCAACCGAAGCCTATACCCAATGGCCGCTCCCTTCGTCCCCCAGATCGCCCTCTACCGCAGCTGGCTCGCCACGCAGCGCGGCCTCACCTTCGCGAATTACGAGGAGATGCGGCAATGGTCGGTGCGCGATCTCGATGCATTCTGGCGCAGCATCTGGGACTATTACGATCTGCAATCGCCGACGCCGTTTGCGGCCGTCATCACCGAGCGCAAGATGCCGGGCGCGGTGTGGTTTCCCGGTGCGCAGGTCAACTATGCGCGGCAGGTGTTCCGGCATGTCGACGCGGCGCATGCCGCCGGCCTGCCCGCGATCGTCAGCGGGGGCGAGGACGGCAAGCTCCGCGAGACCAGCTGGCCGGAGCTCAAGCGCAAGGCGGCCGCGCTCGCGCTGCATCTGAAGGACACGGGGATCAAGCCCGGCGACCGTGTCGCGGCCTATCTGCCCAACATCGCCGAGACCATCATTGCGTTTCTCGCCAGCGCCAGCATCGGCGCGGTCTGGAGCGTGTGCGCGCCCGACATGGCCGCGCCCGCCGTGATCGACCGCTTCAAGCAGATCGAGCCGAAGGTGCTGATCGCCTGCGACGCCGTCACCTATGCCGGACGCAGGCATGACCGCAGGGATGTCGTCGCCGAGCTGCGGCGATCGCTGCCGAGCGTCGAGCATGTGATTCTGCACAGCGACGCCACGGCTCCTGCCGCACCGGACGCCCTGCTCTCCGACATCACCGCAAGGACGGGCGCCGCGATCGACGCGTTCGAGCCGATGTGGCTGCCGTTCGATCATCCGCTCTGGATCGTCTATTCCAGCGGCACCACCGGCCTGCCCAAGCCGATCGTGCACGGCCATGGCGGCATCGTCATCGTGGTGCTGGCCCTGCTCGGCCTGCACAACGACATCGGCTGCTCCTATCACCAGAACTCGTTCGGCGAGCGCTATCACTGGTACTCTTCGACCGGCTGGATCATGTGGAATTCGCAGGTCGGCGGCCTGCTCAGCGGCACCACCTGCTGCATTTTCGATGGCAGCCCCGGCGGCACCAGGGACAAGCCGGATTGGACCACGTCGTGGCGCTTCGTGGCGCAATCGAAAGCGACCTTCTTCGGCGCGGGCGCGGCGTTCTTTGCAAACTGTGCCAAGGCCGAGATCGATCTCGCGGCTGCCGGCGATCTGTCGCGGCTGCGCTGTCTCGGCTCGACCGGCTCGCCGCTCAGCGCCGACACGCAAGCCTGGTTCAACGATCGCTTCGCGGCGCTGTCGAAAACCAACGGCAGCGAGGCACAGGCCGACATCTGGTGGGCAAACATCTCCGGCGGCACCGATTTCGCCGGCGCCTTCATCGGGGGCAACCGCGAATTGCCGCAGACGCCGGGTGCGATGCAGTGCCGCCTGCTGGGAGCAGCGGTGGAAGCCTTCAGCGAACAGGGCCGCGCCGTGATCGACGAGGTCGGCGAGCTCGTCTGCACCGAGCCGATGCCGTCGATGCCGCTCTATTTCTGGAACGACAAGGGCAACGCGCGCTATCTCGCGAGCTATTTCGAGACCTACCCGGACAATTTCGACGGCAGCGGCCGCGGGCCGGTGTGGCGCCACGGCGACTGGCTCAAGGTCAATCCGGACGGCTCATGCGTGATCTACGGCCGCAGCGATGCGACGATCAACCGGCATGGCCTGCGCATGGGCACCAGCGAGCTCTATTCCGCGATCGAGGCGCTGCCGGAGGTGCTCGATAGCCTCGTCGTCGACCTCGAATATCTCGGCCGCGACAGCTACATGCCGCTGTTCGTGGTGCTGCGCGAGGGCACAGCCTTCGACGGCGCGATGCAGGCGAAGATCAACAAGGCGATCGAGGCCGGCCTGTCACGCCGCTTCCTGCCGAATGAGATTTTTGCGGTCGCCGAGATCCCGCGCACGCTGTCGGGCAAGAAGCAGGAGCTGCCGATCAAGAAGCTCTTGCTCGGCCAGCCCGTCGAGAAAGTCATCAATAAGGAAGCAATGGCCAATCCGGCCTGCCTCGACTGGTATCTCGCTTTCGCCCGCGACTATCTGGCGCGAACCGCCGCGTAAACCTCGGCCGCCGCCGGAATTGGAGCGATCAGGGACGCGGCAGATCGGCCCAATTGCACCGTCGGCATTTGCACTCCGTTCACCCATCGTCGCTAGACGGGTCAGGATCCCCTGCAAACGAACCGCAAGCCATGGCCGACCTCAACGCCGTCCTCTCCAGGCTCAACGACCGCCTGCTCCGCCTCGAGGGCGAGCTGTTCGTGCTGCGCTCGCTGGCGCGTGCGACGCTGACGGCGGGCGACGACCACGCAGTGCGCATGCGCAAGCTGGTCGAAGCCGCCAAGGTCGCGCTCGATGACGAGGCGAAACGCGAGCTCGACAAGCCGACGCGCAAATATGTCGATGCGGCAACGGCGCTGGTGGAGGAATTGCTGGTCGAACCGACCCCGGCGCGGCCGCTGTTCACCGTGATCGATGGCGGCCGGCGCGACTGAGCAGACTTAGCGGAACCGCGTCGCACCAAGCTCGGGTGCATCCGCCGCCAGCCTGGCCAGTCCGGCCTCGATGATCGCGATCTCCTCGTCGATCTTGCCGATCGGCAGGCTGAAATCGAAGCTGCCTGACCTGCTCTTCAGATCGACCGCGAGCCGCTGCCTGTGCATCATCAGCTCGTCGAGGCCGCGGCGGTTCTTCAGCCGCACATAGGCGTCCACGATCTGCTCAATGGCGTTCGGCATGACATCGGTCCCGGCAAAAAAGCCCGCGGCGCGCGCACCCACGCCGGCGGGACATTTTTGGTGTCGCGGTACGCAATACAAATCCGCGACGGATTCGTCGATACGACGGCGAAGTTGAGAACGCGTTACCGTTTCATGATTTCGTGATGGCGTGGCCGTGCGGCAACGTTTAGTCCGTGACGCAGAAATATTTGCGCGGCCATTTGCGATAGGCGCTGTAACGGTAGTACGGCCTGTAGGCATAGCCGCGATAGAGCGCCGGCGGCTCCTCGCCGTAATAGGCGCCGTGGTAGAAATTGTAGATCGTCCCCTCGGCGCAGCGATAGGCATCCCAGGTCGGGCCGATGAAGGGCGCCACCCCGTTTTCGGGCGGGACTGCCGGATAAGGTCCGCCGGCTTGGGCCGGAGCGGCCGCAATCAGGACCGCAAGAAGGACAAACCACGCGCATCGCATGTGCTCGCTCCGGGCAGATCGCAATGCGCCCATGGAAGCACCGGAACGGCCGACGGCGCAATGCCGAGTTCATCGTCCCCGCGGCCTTCGCATTGTTGATAACCGGCGCAAACGCCGCGCGGGTAGTGACAGGGCGGCCTGACGTGTTATCGGGGATGACGCACCTGCGAAACGGATCACACACCCATGCGCATTACCCTCGTCGGCTCCCGCCATTTCGGCGTGACCACCCTGAACATGCTCCGCGAACACGGCGTCGGGGTCGTGCGGGTCGTGGTGGCCGACGCGGATGACCGCCTCGCCGCGACCGCCAAGGCCACCGGCATCGAGGTCGCGGTGCAGGCCAATCCCAAGCTGGTGGTGGCCTCCGAGATCGCCCCCGACACTGACCTGATCATCACGGCCCACAGCCACGCCCGGATCGGCAAGGACGCGCTGGCTGCCGCGAAGTTCGGCGGGATCGGCTATCACCCGTCGCTGCTGCCGCGTCATCGCGGCAAGGCCGCAGTGGAATGGACCATCAAGGAAGGCGATCCGATCGCCGGCGGCACGATCTATCACCTCGCCGACCGTATGGACGCCGGCGCCATCGCCGCCCAGGACTGGTGCTTCGTCAAGAAGGGCGAGACCGCCCGCGAACTCTGGGAGCGTGCGCTGGCCCCGCTCGGCCTCAAGCTGCTGGCCGACGTGATCGATTACGCCAAGGTCCATAAGGCGCTGCCGGCCAAGATTCAGGACGAGCAGTTCGCGACCTCGGCGCCAAGTCTTTCGTGAGTCGCCCCTGACGTTAACGATTAACGTGAAGCCGCATTGATTCTGCTTCGAAAATTGGGGCTGGAAACACAAATAAACTATTGTTTCCACAGGAACAATTTTCGACTTTGCGTCGCACCAAATTTCCGTCACATTTCGCCCGAATAAGCGTCAGCATATCAGACAAATTCAAGGACGGAATTCATGCGTTTTGGTCGCATCGCGGCGTTCTGTGCCGCTTCAGTTATTACCGCCACGCTCGCCGCCCCCGCGGTCGCCCAGACCCCGTTTGACGGCAATTGGCAGGTCACAATCGTGACGAAGACCGGCTCCTGCGAGCCGACCGCAAGCTCGATGCTGACGGTTGCCGACGGCAAGATTACCGCCCCCGGCGCTAACGTTTCCGGCACCATCGGCCGTGAGGGTCTTGTTAAAGTTTCGATCAATGGTGCATATGCCAACGGTCAACTCAGCGGCAACGCCGGATCGGGGAAGTGGAATGGAGCATCTGCAGGCATACCGTGCAGCGGGCGGTGGGAAGCATCGCGCCAATAAACTATTCGGGACTAACCTCCTCAGCCGGCGGCTGCTCACGACGGCCGCCGTTTTGTTTGTGGCGTCTATCGCCAATTCTGAAAGCAAGGCCCAGGTCGGTCCGTTCGCCCCGATGGCGGGAACCTGGAGCGGCGGCGGCACCGCCATCCTCGATGACGGCTCGACCGAGCGGATCCGCTGCCGGGCCAAATACGCGCCGATCGGTCCCACCATGGAGATGTCGCTGACCTGCGCGAGCGACGCCTACAAGTTCAACCTCGCGGCCAACGTCAAGGCCGAGGGCAGCGCCATCAGCGGCAGCTGGAGCGAGGCCAGCCGCAATATCAGCGGCTCCTTGCTGGGCCGTGGCGGCGGCGGGAACTTCGAGGTGGTCGCCTCGGCCGCCGGCTTCAACGCCAACATCGCGCTGAGGACGAGCGGCAGCAAGCAGACCGTGACGATCCGCGCGGACAGCCAATTCCGCGGCGCCAACATCTCGATGTCGCGCTAAGGCGAGCCTCGCTTGGGGACGATCGATCCGGCGACATCGCCGGATCGATTTTTTTATGCGTTCGGCACAAACGCCGTGACCTCGATCTCGACCTTGGCGCGATCGTCCACGAGGCCTCCTATATAGAGCAGCGTCGAAGGCGGGAAATTGCGCCCGAGCGTTTCCTTCCAGGCGGCGCCGATGCCGGCGCCTGCGGCCTCATATTCGCGCCGGCTGGTCAGATACCAGGTCAGACGCACGATGTGCTCGGGGCCGGCTCCGGCCTCCGCGAGAAGCTTGACGATCCGCTTCAGCGCGGTCGCGACCTGGGCGGCCATATCAGGCTCGTAATTGCCGGCCTCGTCGCCGCCGGTCTGCCCGGCCAGCACGACCCATTGGCCCGGCCCCTCCGCCACCACGCCATGTGAGAAGCCGCGCGGCTTTTTCCATTCGGCTGGCTGCAAGATACGCATGAGCGGAGATCTCCCGATTTTCTTGTTGATCGTTGATGCCTTAGCACGCTGTCCTGCAACGCTGCACCCGCGGATCTGGCCGTTGCAAACCGTGGTGATGTCGCCGATACCGACCCTCCCCTCAGGATCATCAACTCTCCCGCACCCTGCCCGATGAGCACAACACCGTCCAAAACGATGGCTGCATTCTGGATGGCCGGCTGGCTGTCGCTGACGCTGGTCATGGCGGTCGCGGGGCGCGAGGCCGTGCGCGAGATGAACGTCTTCCAGGTGATGCTGGTACGATCGCTGCTCGGCCTCTGCATGCTCTATCCGATGATCCGGCGCGCCGGCGGCTACGGAACGCTCAGGACCACGCGCCTGCCCCAGCACGTCGCACGCAACCTGATCCACTACGTCTCGCAACTCGGCTGGTTCTTTGCGCTGACGTTGATTCCGATCGGCCAGGTGGTGGCGATCGAGTTCACGATGCCGATCTGGACCGCAATCCTCGCCGCCAGCTTCCTGTCCGAGCGCATGACTTCGTGGAAGATCGCCGCGATCGTGCTCGGCCTCGTCGGCGTGATCGTCATCGTGCGGCCGGCGGCCGGCGAGATCAATCAGGGCCAATTGATCGCACTCGGCGCCGCCATCGGCTTCGGCGTATCCATGGCATTGGTCAAGTCACTCACCCGTACCGAAAGCGCGCTGGCGATCCTGTTCTGGATGCTGGTCGTGCAGTCGGTCGCGGGCTTCCTGCCGGCGCTCTACGTCTGGGCGTGGCCGCCCACCTATGTCTGGGGTTGGGTGGCCGTCATCTCGGTCTGCGGCACTTTCGCGCATTACTGCCTCGCCAGCGCGATGCGCTACGCGGACGCGACCGTGGTGGTTCCCATGGACTTCTTGCGGGTCCCACTTACCGCCACGGCCGGCTGGCTGCTGTATTCCGAGCGGCTCGACGCCTGGACCGTGCTCGGCGCGGCCCTGATCCTGTTCGGTAATCTGCTGAATTTGAAGCCGGCCGTTCCTGCCCGCGCGCAGTGAACCGCTGCACGGCCTGAGGCGACAAATCAAGGTGGTCGAGCGTGATTTGGATCACGTTGGAGGGGCACCTCCATCGTGCATCCTCGGTCACAGGTCAACGGGTTGGGTGAACGGTCGTTTTGCTGGCGCGAAGCCGGGCGCTTTCGTATAGATTCGACCCCAATTTGTTGCTGCCTGTCATTCGATTCTGTTGGGGATTTCAGATGCGCACTCTCACCATCATCGTT
Organism: Bradyrhizobium sp. S3.3.6; assembly: GCF_040546905.1. NCBI lineage: Bacteria > Pseudomonadati > Pseudomonadota > Alphaproteobacteria > Hyphomicrobiales > Nitrobacteraceae > Bradyrhizobium > Bradyrhizobium sp. S3.3.6. The sequence goes on from NZ_JBEPOT010000002.1 coordinate 635,820, forward strand.
TCGCTGATGTGCATGGCGCTGTCGGTCAGCGCCGCCAAGGCCGACCGCCGCGTTGCTTTCGTCGTCGGCAACGGCGCCTACAAGAACGTCGCGCAATTGCCGAACCCGCCGATCGACGCCAAGGCGATGGCATCGACGCTGCGCAATGTCGGTTTCGAAGTGATCGAAGGATCCAACCTCACCCGCGACCAGATGACGGAGAAGCTGCTCGACTTCGGCCGCAAGGCGCAGGGCTCCGATGTCGCGGTGTTCTATTATGCCGGTCACGGCATCGCCGTCGGTGGCAGCAACTATCTCCTGCCGGTCGATGCCGACATCAAGTCGGAGATGGACGTCAAGTTGGGGGCCGCTATCAACATCGATCTGACGCTCGACCAGACCATGGGCGATGCCAAGGTCAAGCTGGTGTTCCTCGACGCCTGCCGCGACAATCCCTTCGCCGCCAAGATCAAATCGAACTCGGCGACCCGCAGCGTCAACGTGCAGAGCGGCCTCGCTGAAATGAAGTCCGGCGAAGGCACGCTGATCGCGTTCGCCACCGGCCCGGGCCAGACGGCACTCGATGGCCAGGAGGGCAACAACAGCCCGTTCACCCGTGCGCTGATCGACAACATCACCAAGCCCGGCGTCGAGATCCAGCAGGCGATGACCTCGGTGCGCGCCCAGGTCAATGAAGAGACCCACAAGGGCCAGCTGCCGTGGGGCCACACCAATTTGATCGGCGCCGTCTATCTCAACCCGGCGCAGCAGACCCAGCAGGTCGCCAACGCCGCACCGGCCGCCGCCTCGAGCAGCACGCCGGCGGCTGCGGCCAGCAGCAGCTCCGACGGTGTCGAGCTCGAGTACTGGCGCTCGGTGAAGGAAACCAACAAGCCGGAAGAGCTCAACGCCTACCTCTCCGCCTATCCGAACGGCCAGTTCAAGGCGCTGGCGCTGGCACGGCTCGCGGCGATCCAGAACGGTCCGTCGACCACGACCCGCAACCTCAATGCCGGCGTCGATCCGGCGACCTTCACAGATGATGCCAGCCAGCTCACCGAGGACCAGATCGGCCTCGACAAGGGTCAGCGCCGCGACGTGCAGCGCCGCCTCAACGGCCTCGGCTTCGACACCAAGGTGACCGGCGCGTTCAACGACGAGACCCGGACCGTGCTCAAGCGCTGGCAGGCCGCCCGCGGCTATCCGTCGACGGGCTTCCTCAACAAGCTCCAGCACAAGGCCCTGCTGTCCGAGATCGTCGCCTCGACGCCGACCGCAAGCGATGACAGCTCGAAGCCGGCCCGACGTGCCCCCGCCCAGGCCCAGAGCGCACCTGCGCCCCGTCACAGCGGCGGCGGCGACGCCGGCGCGGCCTTCATGGGCGGCGTCGTCGGCGGCATGATGGGCGGCATGTTCCGCCGCTGAGGCCTGATCGCAAACACAAAGACCCGGCTCGCCGCCGGGCTTTTTTCGTCGGACGTCCTCGCTGGGAGGAAGCTACTTCCCCGCGGCCTTGCGCAGGGCTTCATTGATACGATCCTGCCAGCCGGGGCCGCCCTCCTGGAAAAACTCCAGCACATCCTGATCAATGCGCAGCGTGACCTGCTCCTTGATCCCCGGCGCCACGTTCGGCTTCGGCGGCGCCGCGGCCACCTTGGCCGTCACCTTCTTGAACGCTGCCTCGGCCTCCGACCGCGCGTCGCCCAATGTCCGCGGCCGCCTCGGTGGTTGATCCGCCATCTCTCAGATTCCTTCAAACAGAGCCGTCGAAAGATACCGCTCGGAGAAGGACGGCACTATAGCCAGAATGGTTTTTCCCTCAGCTTCCGGCCGCTTGCCGATCTGGAGCGCTGCGGCGATCGCGGCGCCGGAGGAGATGCCGCCCGGAATGCCCTCATGCCGCGCCAGCGCCCGCGAGATCTCGATCGCCGTGGTCGAGTTGATCTTCACGATCTCGTCGATCACGGAGCGGTCGAGAATGTCGGGCACGAAGCCCGCGCCGATGCCCTGGATCTTGTGCGGCGTATGCTGGCCGCCCGACAGCACCGGGCTCTCCTCGGGCTCGACCGCGACGACCCGCAAAGAGGGCTTGCGCGGCTTCAGGACCTGACCGACACCGGTGATGGTGCCGCCGGTGCCGACGCCGGCGACGAAGAAGTCGATGTTGCCGGCGGTGTCGTTCCATATCTCCTCCGCGGTGGTGCGGCGATGCACCTCGGGATTGGCGAGGTTCTTGAACTGCTGCGGCATCACCGAGTTCGGCGTCGTCTTCAGAAGTTCTTCGGCCGCCGCGATCGCGCCTTTCATGCCTTGCGCGGCCGGCGTCAGCACCAGCTCGGCACCGAGGAAGGCGAGCATTTTGCGCCGCTCGATCGACATGGATTCCGGCATCACCAGCTTCAACCGGTAACCGCGCGAGGCGGCGACAAAGGCGAGCGCAATGCCGGTATTGCCGGAGGTCGGCTCGATCAGCACCGTGTCGGACTTGATGATGCCCGCCTTTTCCATGGCGATGATCATGGCCGCGCCGATGCGGTCCTTCACGCTCGCGGCCGGACTGAAATATTCAAGCTTTGCCAAAATGGTCGCATTGACGCCGTGCATGCCGGGCAGCCGGCACAGACGCACGATCGGCGTGTCGCCGAAAGCCTCGACGATCGAAGGGTAGATCCGGCCGCGGCCGGGCTGGTGCGCGGCACCCGTATTGGACGATGCGTCCATGATGGACTCCCTGTGGCAACGAATTGCGCTTCTGTCGCGGCTTTTGCACAGTTAGAGACAGCCTGCGGCGACACGCAAGCGACAATGCTGCACACGTTAAATACGCTGCATCGCAAAATCGCGTGAGGTCTAGTTATCAGAAAATCAACGCATTTGTGTTGCGACCTCGTCAACTGATTCTGCTTATGTTAGACTTAGGTCTCGAAGCAGAGAGGTCACCACGATGTCAGCAGTCGCTGAAGTGTTGTCGACCGTCACGCTGAAGGGCGATCCGCGTTGCAGCGAGTTGCCCACCTGTCCCGTCTGCGCCGACTCCATGGTCGCCGCCGAAGCTTCCGCCTATATCTCGGACCACGTGATCAGCTATCTCTGGACCTGCGACACCTGCGGTTACGGCTTCGTCACCAAGCATGCTGTCAAACAGCGGCTCGTGTGCAATTGATCTAGCGCGGGGCGATGTCGCCCCTCGCCCAGTCCTCGCGCGTACGCTGATAGAACTCGTCGAATGTTCCGTGTGCGATCGCGCCCCTGATGCCCTGCATCAGGAACTGGTAGTAAGCGATATTGATTTCGGACAGCAGCATCGCCCCAAGCGTCTCGCCGGCCTTGACGAGATGGTGCAGGTAGGCGCGCGCGCAATTGCGCGCCGACGGCCATGAGCTCTCTTCGTCGAGCGGACGCGGATCGTCGGCGTGGCGCGCGTTGCGCAGATTGACCTGGCCGAAGCGCGTGAAGGCCACGCCGTGGCGGCCATTGCGCGTCGGCATCACGCAATCGAACATGTCGATGCCACGCTTGACCGCCTCGAGAATGTCGTCCGGCGTGCCGACGCCCATGAGATAACGCGGCCGGTCCAACGGTAGCGCCGGCGCGGTCTCGTCGATCATCGCCAGCATCACCGCCTGCGGCTCGCCGACCGCAAGCCCGCCGATCGCATAGCCGTGGAAGCCGATCTCGACGAGGCCCTGCGCGCTGGCATGGCGCAGCTGAGGGATGTCGCCGCCCTGGACGATGCCGAACAGCATGTAGCCGTCGGGCGCGCTCTCGAAGGCCCGCTTGCTTCGCTCGGCCCAGCGCAGCGACAGCAGCATCGCGCGGTCGATGTCGTCGCGCTCCGCCGGCAGCCGCACGCATTCGTCCATCTGCATCGCGATGTCGGAGCCGAGCAGGCGCTGCACCTCGATCGAGCGCTCCGGCGACAGTTCGATCTTGGCGCCGTCGATATGCGAGCGGAAGGTGACAGCGTGCTCGCTGATCTTGCGCAGGTCCGACAGCGACATCACCTGGAAGCCGCCGGAATCCGTCAGCATCGGCCCGTTCCAGCCGGTAAATCTCTGCAGGCCGCCGAGGGCGTTGATACGCTCGGCGCCCGGACGCAGCATCAGGTGATAGGTGTTGCCGAGCACGATGTCGGCGCCGGCATCGCGCACCTCGCGCCAATGCATGCCCTTCATGGCGCCGGCCGTGCCGACCGGCATGAAGGCCGGGGTCCGCACCACGCCATGGGGCGTGGTCAGGCGGCCGGCGCGCGCCGAGCCATCGGTGGCGAGCAGTTCGAAATGATTGGGTAGACCAGCATTGGGGAGACTCATGGCGGTGCTTATTGCGTGTCGAGACATGCCGATCAACCCGCCCGGACCGCGATGCCCCAGACTGGAACACCGCTGACGCGGACGTGATACCGGTCACGCTTGATAAATAAAACGATACAGTATAGTTTAATAGCGGGGGCTGGACGAGACGCCGCGGCAAATCGCCGGCGGCCGTAGATGCGTGATCGTCAGCCACCGACCGATGCCCCTCCCCAATTGTTCGACTGAGATGTCCAGCCTCCCCGATGGCTGGACAAAGCGGACAGGCGCCCGCCTGATCAGGTCGGTAGCACTCGCGTGCAGCCTGGCACTCGCCGCCTGCACCTCGCTCCCCCGCACGCCGTATACGGCGGCCGATGCGAGTGCTTCGCGCGTGCTCGATATCGACGGCCTGCGGCGCTACGCCGACGAGCCCATCACGAAGTTCAGCTTCGAGCAGGACAGGGCAACCGGAAGCAGAACCTATCTTGCGCTATCAGGCGGCGGTGCCGATGGCGCCTATGGCGTCGGCGTGCTGAACGGCTGGACCGCGGCGCGTAACCGTCCGACATTCTCCGCCGTCTCGGGCGTGAGCACCGGCGGCCTGATCGCGCCCTTTGCCTTCCTCGGATCCCAATATGACGACACGCTTCGAGAGCTCTACACCAGCGGCATCGCCGAAAGCCTGCTGAACGATCCCAGCATCATCCGCGTGCTGTTCGGCTCCGGCCTGTTCGGCAATACGCGGCTGCGCGAGCTGGTCGCGCGCTATGTCGGGCCGGAAATCATGGCACAGGTCGCCCGCGAGAACGCCAAGGGCCGGCGGCTGCTGGTGGTCACCACCGATCTCGACACCCAGCGCACCGCGATCTGGGACATGGGCAAGATCGCGGCGGTCGGCACGCCCGACGCGCTGAAGCTGTTCCGGGACGTGATGGCGGCGTCCGCCAGCATCCCCCTGGTGTTTCCGCCGATCCTGATCGAGGCCGAAGGCCAGGGCCGCAAATTTCAGGAGATGCATGTCGATGGCGGCGTGACGGCGCCCGTGCTGACCTTGCCGGAGGCCCTGCTGCTCCAGGGGCGCCTGCCTGATAAGGCGAAGATGGACATCTACATCCTCGTCAACAAGAAGATCGAACGCAACTTCGAGCTCGTCGCCAACAGCACGATCGATGTCGCCTCACGCAGCCTGTCCTCGATCACGCAATCGCAGACGCGCTCGATCATCTTCTCGACCTATGACTTCGCCCAGCGCAACCACCTCGGCTTCCATCTCTCCTACATCGAGCGCGATTATCCGGCGCCCCCGTCCGAAGGCTTCGACACCGGCTATATGCGGGCGCTCTACCAATATGGATACGAGAAAGCGGCAGGCGGCCAGGCCTGGACCTCGCGGATGCCGTGACAACCGCGTCGTGGAACGGCGTTCGCAGCGAGACCGTTGACGCTAAGGCCAATTCCGCCAGATTCGCGATGACGGCCCGGTCGCGGCGCGTTATAGAACAATGATCACTGGCACGATCGCGCAGGAATCATTGGGCATATCATTGGGCATGGGATTGGCTGCGACCAGGACAAGAACGGCTGCACCACGCCGCGAGGCCTCGAAATCGCGTGGCGGCCGGCCGACCAAGAGCGCTGCGATCGAGCGCGATCAGCGGCTGATCGAGGTTGCCACCCGCCTGTTCCTCGATCGCGGATTTGATGCGACCTCGCTCGACGCGGTGGCGGAAGCAGCTCGCGTCAGCAAGCCGACCGTCTATTCCCGTTACGGCGACAAGCGCGGGCTGTTCACGGCGGTGCTGAGGCGTGAGATTGCGCGCTGGCTTGCGCCGCTGTCGGCTGCGGCCGAGACGCAGCTGGGCAGCTCATCCGACATTTCGGTCGAGCAGCGACTGGTGGAGATCGGGCGCGAAATGCTCAATTTCACCTGCGGGCCCGACGCCATGGCGTTCAGCCGCATGATGACGTCACAGGCGATCAACTTCCCCGACATCGCCAAGCTCGGCAAGGAAGAAGGCTGGCTGAAGGCCGTGGCGACGACCGCGCGCTTCTTCGACCATCTGGTGGCGCAAGGCGCGCTCGATGTCGACGACACCACGATCGCGGCCGAAGTGTTCCTCGACGTCGTCGTTGGCCACACTCACCGCATGGCGACGTTCGGCACGCCGATGGAGATCAAGGCCGCAGAGAAGCGGATGCGCGCGGCGATCAAGCTGTTCCTGGCCGGTGCGCTCGGACCTGCCGGCCGCGTGCAAAGCACGTCCAAAGACACGACCAAAGCGCCCCAACGGCGCCGCCCTTCCCGCTGACATTTCCGTGAAACTGGCGATTTGTCCCCAGGGGACGCGGGTCTCTTCGTTGACAGAATAAAACGATACGGTATGGTTTTGTTTATCGAGCGGGACGGGCCACTTTTTTCACCAGCCCCAAAAGAGGACCGGACCGCTTAGATCGCCGCGACGGGTACAGCCCGTTGCGACTATCAGCGGCCGGCCATTGCCCGTGGTCGGCCGCGACTTCTTTACGATTATCCGGCACACTTGCTGGTTCAAGGCTTGCCGGCCGAGGATTCGACCATGAGCGCGACGAGACGACGGGTGTACGGGTTGCTGGCGGTCGCCCTGTCGGGGCTGCTCGTCGCAGCGCCCGCCCGCGCGGTCGTCTCGGCGGGGAGCACACCCACCGCCCTCCACGACGAGACAGATGGGGACGCTGCAGCGGACCGCCAGGCCGTCAGCCGCGAGATCGAACGCTTCCGCGGCTCGTCGATCTCGATCAGCCAGGCCATGGCGATTGCGGAAGCCCGTCATGCCGGGGCCACGACCGCGGATATCAGCTTCGACGGCGGCGCGGGCGTACCGGTGTACCGGGTCAAAACCCTGCACAACGACCGGATCTGGCGTCACACCATCAACGCCGCGACCGGCGAGCTCATCGGCGGCGAAGCTGCCCTGCCCCTGGCCGAGCTGGACCACGAGGATCGCAGCAACCTCGCAGTGCTCGGCACCATCAGACACCGCCTGGCGGACGCAGTGCGCGTCGCCGAGCAGGCGGCGTCCGGCAAAGCCATCAGCGGCGGACTGGTGCGCGAACGCGGACGGCTTAATTTCGCGATCGTCGTCATCAGCGGCGACGATCTCAAGGAGGTCATCCTCGAGCCGCCGGGCGCGCGGGGCAAATAGCGCAGGCTACAATCCCGCCGAAAACCCATTGACGGGCGCAAAACTCTCCCGCATAAGTCGCCGCCATGTTCACGACCACCAAACGCACGACCAAAACCACCACGGCCTTCGGGGCCCGGGGAGGCGTGCGCGCGTAGTCGTCGACTAAAACGCATCAGCTCTACCGAAGCCCCGCCCTCGAAGGTCCGGGGCTTTTTTGTTGTCTAAATCGATCTCAATGGAGGACACAGTGAGTAACGATCCCGTCGTCGCGATTGTCGGCGTCACCGGTGCGGTGGGCGCCGAATTCATCGCCACCATGGACAAGCGCGGCTTTCGCATCAGTAAGCTCAAGGCGCTCGCCAGCGCCCGCTCCGCCGGCAAGACGGTGTCGTTCCGTGGCCAGGCCATCGTCATCGAGGAGCTGACCGAGCGCGCCTTCGAGGGCGTCGATATCGCCCTGTTCTCCGCTGGCGGCAGCATCTCGAAGAAGTATGCGCCGCTCGCGGTCAAGGCCGGCGCCGTCGTCGTCGACAACTCCTCCGCCTTCCGGATGGACCCGAACGTGCCGCTGGTGATCCCCGAGGTCAACGGCAACCGCATTCGCGACCACAAGGGCATCATTGCCAATCCGAATTGCGCCGCGATCACCGCACTGGTGCCGCTCTGGCCGATCCATCAGAACAACCGCATCAAGCGCGTCATCATCTCGACCTATCAGGCAGCTTCCGGCGCTGGCGCTGCCGCGATGGACGAGCTCGTCGAGTCCACTCGCGCCAATCTCAACGGGCAGGTCTATACGCCCAAGGTGATGCCGCACCCCTACGCCTTCAACCTCTTCAATCACAACACCGCCGTCGACCCCGAGACCGGCTACAACGACGAAGAGACCAAAGTCATCAAGGAGACCCGCAAGATTTTTGAGGACGAGAAGATCGCCATTGGCGTCACCTGCGTCCGCGTGCCCGTGCTACGCGCCCATTGCGAGGCCATCACCTTCGAATGCGAGAAACCGATCACCGAGGACCAGGTTCGCGCCATCATGGCGCAGGCCCCGGGCGTGAAGGTCGTCGACGATCGCGTGAGGAACTACTTTCCGATGCCGATCGACGCCTCGGGCCAGGACGACGTCCTGGTCGGCCGCATCCGTAAGGATCTCAGCGACCCCTCCGGACATTCGATCTCGATGTTCGTGGCCGCCGATCAGCTGCTCAAGGGCGCAGCATTGAACGCGGTACAGATCGCGGAGCTGTTGCCGCAGCGGGTGATGGCGTAACCGGTATCCTAGGGTGGGCAAAGGCGCGCGAGCGCCGTGCCCACCACTCTTACCGCGCATTCAGGAAAGATGGTGGGCACGCTTCGCTTTGCCCACCCTACTACATCGCCGGTGTTAGTCGCGCGCCCGAAACAACAAACACGCGTCGCCATACGAATAGAAGCGGTATCCATTCGCAATCGCGTGGGCATAGGCCTGCTTCATCGTATCCAGGCCGGCGAAAGCCGACACCAGCATGAAGAGCGTCGACTTCGGCAAATGAAAATTCGTCATCAAGACATCGACCGCGCGGAAGCGATAGCCCGGCGTGATGAAGATCGAGGTCTCGGCGGTGAACGGCTGGATAGTGCCGTCCTCGCTGGCGGCGCTTTCGAGCAGCCGCAATGACGTGGTGCCAACGGCGATGATGCGGCCGCTGTTTTTGCGCGCGGTGTTGAGCCGCTCCGCCGTCTCCGCGGAGATCGTGCCCCACTCGGCGTGCATCTTGTGGCCGTCGGTGTCGTCGACCTTGACCGGCAGGAAGGTCCCTGCCCCCACATGCAGCGTGATGCGGTTGATGCCGACGCCACGCGCGCCGAGCGCCTGCTCCAGCGCCGGCGTGAAATGCAGACCCGCGGTGGGAGCTGCGACTGCCCCCTCGTTCGCCGCGAACATGGTCTGGTAGTCGGCGAGATCCTGATCGTCAGGCGTACGTTTCGAAGCGATGTAGGGCGGCAGCGGCGGGCTGCCGAGATCGGCGATGGCCTGATCGAGCGCCGGGCCGTGGAACGAGAATGACAGCGTCACCTCGCCTTCCCCACCCTTGGCCTCGACCTCGGCATCGAGATGGCCGAGCAGGCAGACCCTGCCCTCGTTACCGAAGCGGACGCGGTCGCCGGCGACAAGCTTCTTCGCGGGCTTCACCAGCGCCTGCCAGCGCGAGCCGTCCAGCCGCTTGATCAAGGTCGCCTCGATCTTCGGCTCGGTCTCGCGGCCGATGCGGCGGCCTTTGAGTTGCGCCGAAATCACCTTGGTGTCGTTGACGACGAGCTGGTCGCCGTCCTTCAGCCAGTGTGGCAGGTCGGCGATGGTCTGGTCGCGCAGCGCGCCGTTCTCCACGACCAGCATTTTTGCGGAATCGCGCGGGCTCGCCGGGCGCAACGCGATGCGCTCGGGCGGCAGGTCGAAATCGAACAGATCGGTGCGCATTTCCAGAACCTGTCATCGCCCGCGAAGGCGGGCAATCCAGTACTCACGATCTTTGTCGTAACCAGAGCCGGCGGTTACTGGATGCCCCGCCTTCGCGGAGCATGACAGCGGCAACTGCTACTCCTTGTCAGCCGCCATCCGCGCCTTGACGATCTTGTCGGGGTTCTGCACCGGCTCGCCGCGCTTGATCTTGTCGACGTTCTCCATGCCCTCGGTCACCTTGCCCCACACCGTGTACTGGTTGTCGAGGAAACGGGCGTCGTCGAACACGATGAAGAACTGGCTGTCGGCGGAGTCGGGGCTCGCCGCACGGGCCATCGAGGTCACGCCGCGCACATGCGGCTCCTTGTTGAACTCAGCCTTCAGCTTCTGGCCCGAGCCGCCGGTGCCGGTGCCGTGCGGGCAGCCGGTCTGCGCCATGAAGCCTTCGATCACGCGATGGAACACGATGCCGTCGTAGAAGCCTTCGCGGACCAGCTCCTTGATGCGCGCGACATGGCCGGGCGCCAGGTCGGGCCGCATCTCGATGGTGACGGGTCCCTGCGTAGTCTCGAGGATCAATGTGTTTTCGGTGACGCTCATGCTCGTCTCTCTTGCGTTGGGGGTGAAGTCTTGTCAGGTGAAGTTTTGCGGTTACGGAACTGGATCGCGAATGGACGTCCCGCGGCGGCGCCGGCCATTGCATCGGTAAATGGCATCGGCGTGCAGCGTTGCAACGCCTCCATCACCGCGATCCGGTATTGCAGCCGGTCACTGTCGGAGGCCTCCGCGGATTCATAGGTAATCCTCGGATGGCCCAGAATGTTTCCGGCCCGGTTAAAGCTCACGACGACGGTGATGTCGATAGGGCGAGCCTTGCTGGGCGGTGGTGGCTTCCAGCAGGTCCGCAAGTGCTGGAAGACGTCCTGGATGGTGTTGACCGGTGCGTCCTCTGCGGCCGCACCGGTGATGCCGAGCAGCAGCGCCGCTGCAGCGAACAGGAGCCTGTCGCCGCGGCGCGCCATCGTCCCGGCTACTTGATGTCGGAGGCGACCTGCACCTTCACCATCTTGTCGGGATCGGTGACGGTGCCGCCCGGCGAGCCGGCCGGTGCCTTCTTCAGCTTGTCGACCACGTCCATGCCCTGCACGACCTCGCCGACCACGGTGTACTGGTTATCGAGGCTGCCGCCGTCGGCGAACATGATGAAGAACTGCGAGTTCGCGGTATCGACGCTGTCGCCGCGCCGGGCCATGCCGACGATGCCGCGGGCGAAATGAACCTTGGAGAATTCCTGCTTCAGGTTCGGATATTTCGAGCCGCCGGTGCCGTTGCCGTTCTGGCCGTCGCCGGTTTGGGCCATGAAGCCGTCCATCACGCGGTGGAACGGCACGTTGTTGTAGAAGCCTTCGCGCGCAAGCTGCTTGAGGCGCTCGGCGTGCTGCGGCGCAAGGTCGGTCCTGAGCTTGATGACGATGCGGCCCTTGGTGGTGTCGATGATGAGCGCGTTGGCCTTGTCGAGATTGGCCGGCAGCTGCTGTGCCACCGCCGGGACTGCGCCAATCAGCGCGACGAACATCGTGGCAAGAATTGCGAGACGACGGATCATGGAAACTCCGGATCAGGTGAGATGAAAAAGCGCGCCGTTATCCGGCGAATTTTGCCTTGAGCTGGGATGCAACGAGCGGCGGTACGAAGGCCGTGATGTCTCCGCCCATGGCGGCGATCTGGCGCACCAATGTGCCGGTAATCGGGCGGACCACCGGGGAGGCCGGCAGGAAGACGGTTTGCACGTCGGGGGCCATGGTGCCGTTCATGCCGGCGAGCTGCATCTCGTAGTCGAGGTCGGTGCCGTCGCGCAGACCTCGAATCATGATGGTCGCGCCGTACTTGCGCGCCGCGGTGACTGCGAGATCGTCGTAGGTCACGGCCTCGAGCGTGCAGCCGGCCTGGGCCGCGACCGGCCCGCAGACGTCGTGGAGCATCTTGAGCCGCTCCTCGGTCGAGAATAGCGGCTTCTTGCCGGGATGGACCCCGATAGCGACCACAAGGCGATCGCACAGCGGGACACTGTTCCGGACCACGTCCAGATGGCCGTTGGTGATGGGGTCGAAGGAACCCGGATAGAAGGCAATGCGCGGCATGGCACGTCCTACCGCGCCCCGCCCGGCCCGGCAAGCCGGACAGGTTCCTTGCCAGCTCCTTGCCAGCTCCTTGCCTGTTTCCTGCCGGTTTTTCCGCCAGTCCCTGTCGGAAGGCCCCGGATTGTTTCGTCCTCGGGGTGTCCGCGAAACAAAACGGCGCACGAACGAAACCATTTCCGGCGTCGGCGAAGACGTCCGGAAACTGGTCATGGTTACTAATCCAGCCAACGAATGACGGGCCGCACACTGGGCGTAGCGGCCGCATCACAGGGGACCGTCAAATGATCAAGGCTCTTTCAGCGATCGCTATCGCTGCGTGTGTTGCTACTGCTCTCACCTTCCTGCCCGGTTTTGCTCCCACCGTTGAAGCGAGCGTCCCGCAGCCGCTTGCCAAGGCCGATCGGCTCGACATCAAGACCATCGGCAGGGACTGCTCGCAGCGGGCCTGGCCCAATTTCGAGGCGTCCTGCCTGCGCCGCGCCGGCACCAAGGCTGACGTTCGCATCGCTCGCTTGGTGACGGCGGACCGCACCCCGTAGGCGGTCTGTCAGCTCGGCGTCATGAACCTCGCGATAAACACCATGGATATTTGCGGCGTCTCGTCGCAGACTGCGTGACGCTCGCGCTCCTCGGAATGGCCCGTAGGGCGCGATCCCATCGGGGGGTCGCCTTTGTCCAGTACGCCCGCAGTCGCTTCCGGCCATCATCCTGACCCGCTGCCGATTGCCATGACCTTGGGCGCCCTCGGGGTGGTCTATGGCGATATCGGCACCAGCCCCCTCTACGCCCTGAAGGAAGCCGCCAAGGCGGCCGCGCATGGCGGCACAGTGTCTCCCGAGGCTGTCCTGGGCGTTGCCTCGCTGATCCTGTGGGCGCTGCTGCTGATCATCTCGCTGAAATACGCACTACTGATCCTGCGCGCGGATAACCGCGGCGAAGGCGGCATCGTCGCGCTGCTGGCGCTGCTGCATGCCCGTCACGCGCAGCCAGGCACCTGGCGCGCCCATCTCCTGGTGGTCGGCCTGATCGGCGCGGCGTTGCTCTATGGCGATGGCGCGATCACGCCGGCGATCTCGGTGCTGTCAGCCATCGAGGGCCTCAAGGTCGACGCCCCCTCGCTCGCGCCGGCGGTCGTGCCCATCACCATCGTCATCCTGGTCGGCCTGTTCGTGATGCAAAAGCAGGGCACCGGCTTCATCGGCCGCATCTTCGGACCGGTGATGCTGGCCTGGTTCTTCGTGCTGGCCGCGCTCGGCATCCATGGCATCATCAAGGCGCCGGCGGTGCTGGCGGCGTTGAGCCCGCTCTACGCGTTCGACTTCCTGATCCACCAGGACTTCCATATCTCCTTCGCGATCCTCGGCGCGGCCTTCCTCGCCGTGACCGGCGGCGAGGCCATGTATGCCGACATGGGCCACTTCGGGCGCCTGCCGATCCGGCTGGCGTGGTTCGCGATCTGCCTGCCGGCGCTGGTGCTGAATTATTTCGGCCAGGCCGCGCTCCTGATCACCGACCCGGGCATGATCGAGAACCCGTTCTTCCAGCTCTGCCCCGACGTCCTGCATTACGCGCTGGTCGCGTTCTCGGCCGTGGCGACCGTGATCGCCTCGCAGGCGATCATCTCCGGCGTGTTCTCGCTGACCCAGCAGTCGATCCAGCTCGGCTTCCTGCCGCGCATGCAGATCCGCCACACCACGAGCGCCGCGATCGGCCAGATCTACGTGCCGCTGGTGAATTGGCTGCTCGCCGCCGCAACCCTCGGCGCGGTGGTCAGCTTCGGCACATCGGACGCGCTCGCCGGCGCCTACGGTATCGCGGTCTCGCTGCTGATGGCCATCACCACGCTGCTCGCCGCCCTGGTCGCGATCCAGTGGGGCTATTCGCCCTGGCTCGTGGTCCCCGTGAACGGCTTCTTCTTCGTGATCGACGTGGTCTTCTTCTCCGCCAACTCGATCAAGCTGTTCGAGGGAGGCTGGTTTCCGCTGCTGCTCGCCGCCCTCGTCGCCTTCCTGATGCTGACCTGGCGCGCCGGCGTGAAGCTGGTAGAGGCCGCGCGCGGAAAGCTGCGCCAGCCCGAAGAGGACCTGATCGAGACTGCGGTCAACAAATGCAGCGCACGTCTCCCCGGCACCGCCGTGTTCCTGGCGTCCGCGCCGAACGGCGTGCCGCTCGCGCTGACGCAATTCGTCAAGCACAACCACGTGCTGCACGAACGCATCGTCCTCGTCACCGTGCTGATCGAGGAGCTGCCTCACATCGCCGACCAGGACCGTGCCGAGGTGATCGAGATCATCCCCGGCATCACGCGCGTGATCCTGCATTACGGCTTCATGCAGAACCCGACGATCTATGAGGGCCTGACGCTCGCGTGCCGCCAGGGCAAGTTGCCCGGCATCGACCTCTCCGACATCACCTATTATGTCGGCCGCGAGACCATTATCCCGAGCGAGGACATCCCGGGCATGTGGGTCTGGCGCGAAGGCCTGTTCGCCTTCCTCCAGCGCAACGCCGAACGCTCGGCCGCGTTCTTCGGGGTGCCGACCAAGCAGGTCGTGGAGTTCGGCACGGAGCTGGAGATTTAACGAAGGGTGAGTGGCGAATAGCGAATAGAGCCGCACACCCTATTCGCCACTCGCTACTCCCCATTCGCTCCGTTGCCGCTCTCCGCCTCTTCCGTGATGTGCTCGACCGAGACGACGTGCTCATCCTCGGCAGTATCGAACACGATGACACCTTGCGTCGAGCGGCCGGCGATGCGGATGCCTTCGACCGGGCAGCGGATCAGCTGGCCCTTGTCGGTAACCAGCATGATCTGATCAGCATCCTCGACCGGGAAGGACGCAACGAGGTTGCCGTTGCGGTTGTTGACGCTCATGGCGACGATGCCTTTGCCGCCGCGACCCGTGGTGCGGTACTCGTAGGACGAGGTCCGCTTGCCATAGCCATTGACGGAGACGGTGAGCACGACCTGCTCGGCCGCCGACATCTCGATATAGCGCTCCTGCGAGAGCTGGAAGCTGCCGGAGGTCTCCTCGGCCTCGGCATCCACTGCCGGCTCCTCGGCCGCAGCTTCGCCGACAACTGCACGCCGCATTTTCAAGTACGCCGAACGCTCGTCGGAGGAGGTCTCGACATGGCGCAGGATCGCCAGCGAGATCACCTTGTCACCCTCGCCTAGTGCAATGCCGCGCACGCCCATCGAGGTGCGCCCTGTGAACACGCGCACGTCGGTGACGGGGAAGCGGATGCACTGGCCGCCGGCGCCGGTCAGCAGCACGTCGTCGCGCTCGGTGCAGATCTGCACGTCGACGATCGCTTCATTGTCGTCGAGCTTCATCGCGATGATGCCGGAGCGGCGGACGTCGACAAAGTCTGACAGCTTGTTGCGCCGGACGTTGCCGCCGGTGGTCGCGAACATCACGTCGAGGTTGCCCCAGGTCGATTCGTCCTCGGGCAGCGGCATGATGGTGGTGATGCGCTCGCCCTGCTCCAGCGGCAGGATGTTGATCATCGCCTTGCCGCGCGCGTTCGGCGCGGCCACCGGCAGCCGCCAGACCTTCTCCTTGTAGACCTGGCCACGTGACGAGAAGAACAGCACCGGCGTATGCGTGGAGGCTACGAACAGGCGGCTGACGAAATCCTCGTCGCGGGTCTGCATGCCGGCGCGGCCCTTGCCGCCGCGGCGCTGGGCGCGATAGGCCGACAGCGGCACGCGCTTGACGTAGCCGGCGTGGGACACGGTCACGACCATGTCCTCGCGCTGGATCAGGTCCTCGTCCTCGACCTCGCCTTCCTGCTCCATGATCACGGTGCGGCGCGGCGTGGCGAACTCCGCCTTCACCTCGGCGAGCTCGGTCTTGATGATCCCCAGCACGCGCTCGCGCGAGCGCAGGATGTCGAGATAGTCGGCGATCTCGCCGGCGAGCTTGTCGAGCTCCTCGCGGATTTCGTCGCGGCCAAGCGCGGTGAGACGCTGAAGGCGCAGGTCGAGAATGGCCCTCGCCTGTTCCATCGACAGCCGGATCGTGCCGTTCTCGCTGATGCGGTGGCGCGGATCGTCGATCAGCGTCAGCATGTCCTCGACGTCCCGGGCCGGCCAGTCGCGCGACATCAGGGTGTCGCGCGCGGTGGTCGGGTCAGGCGAGGTCCGGATGACGCGGATCATCTCGTCGATATTGGCGACCGCGATCGCCAGGCCGACCAGGATGTGGGCGCGATCGCGCGCCTTGGCGAGCAGGTACTTGGTGCGGCGCGTGACGACCCGCTCACGGAAGTCGACGAAGATGGCCAGCAGATCCTTCAGATGCATGATCCGCGGACGGCCGCTGTCGAGCGCCACCATGTTGACGCCGAAGCTCGTCTGCAGCGGCGTGAATCTGTAAAGCTGATTGAGCACCACGTCCGGCACGGCGTCGCGCTTCAATTCGATGACGACGCGGTAGCCGTCGCGATCCGATTCATCGCGCAGGTCGCCGATGCCCTCGATCTTCTTTTCCTTGACCAGCTCGGCGATGCGCTCGACCATCGTCGCCTTGTTCACCTGGTAGGGAATCTCGGTGATGATGAGCGCCTCGCGTTCCTTGCGGATGGTCTCGATCGCGACCTTGCCGCGCATGACGATAGAGCCTCGGCCGAGGTGATAGGCGGCGCGGATGCCCGCTCGTCCGAGAATGATGCCGCCGGTCGGGAAATCCGGTCCCGGCACGATGTTGATGAGCTCGTCGATGGTCAGCGCGGGGTTATCGATCAACGCGACGCAGGCGTCGATGACCTCGCCGAGATTATGCGGCGGGATGTTGGTCGCCATGCCGACGGCGATGCCGCCGGCGCCGTTGACGAGAAGGTTCGGGAACTTGGCCGGAAGAACCGACGGCTCGGTCTCGTTGTTGTCGTAGTTCGGCTGGAAGTCGACTGTATCCTTGTCGATATCGGCCAGCAGAGCGAGCGCCGCCTTCGTCAGCCGTGCTTCGGTATAACGGTAGGCCGCCGGGGGATCGCCGTCGACCGAACCGAAATTG
Organism: Bradyrhizobium sp. S3.3.6; assembly: GCF_040546905.1. Taxonomy (NCBI): domain Bacteria; kingdom Pseudomonadati; phylum Pseudomonadota; class Alphaproteobacteria; order Hyphomicrobiales; family Nitrobacteraceae; genus Bradyrhizobium; species Bradyrhizobium sp. S3.3.6. The sequence continues at coordinate 652,860 of NZ_JBEPOT010000002.1, forward strand.
CCCTGGCCGTCGATCAGCGGCACGCGCATCGAGAAGTCCTGCGCCATGCGAACCATGGCGTCATAGATCGACTGGTCGCCGTGCGGGTGATACTTACCGATGACGTCGCCGACCACGCGGGCGGACTTGACGTACTTCTTGTCGGGCGTGTGGCCCTGCTCATGCATCGAGTACAGGATGCGGCGATGAACCGGCTTCAAACCGTCGCGGGCATCGGGCAGCGCGCGCGCCACGATCACGCTCATGGCGTAGTCGAGATACGACTTCTTCATCTCCTCGAAGATGGAGACGGGGCGAATATCCGAGCGCTCCGGCTCGTCGCCGGGCTTCTTGTTGTCGTCGTCGGCCAAGGGAGAATCCGGTGAGTTTTTATCTGGGAATCATATAGCGTATCGAGGCTCTGATAACCACTCTTGCGAGCCCTTGGGAAGCGGTTTTTCCGTTTGTTTTTCCAGAGACTTACGCGCTTCTCGCCATCGTCGTCAGTGGCGCCGGAACGAGCCGCCTGGAACCACCAGTTATGCCCCCGAAAAACACCTGGTGCATGATGCGCCCGGGCACCAGCGTGAACAGGCCAGCCACGACCAGCGCGCCGGTAAACAGCAGGATCATGATGCGGCGGTGATCGGTCACGCGGTGGGTGTGCGCCCGCCACACCGCGAGCGGCAGCATCACCAGCGTGAAGATCGACAGCAGGTGGATCGGGCCGAACGGCCCGACCATGCGGATCTGGTGGATCCAGAACGAGGACGCGGCCACCACGGCCATCAGCGCCACCCAGATCCAGCCGAATGTCCGATGCGGCAGTGTGCCTTTGGGCGCGGCGAACTGGACCAGACCGAGCACGAAGGCCGCCATCGCCGCGAAGGCATGCAGCGGGATCGCCGGAGCGGCATCGAGCAATGGCGCGAGGCTCATGGGGCGCGTCCTCCGGCTTGGAGCCGGACGCCTCAGAACGGGATATCGTCGTCCATGTCGTTGCGGCCACCACCGCCGCCGGCGGCAACTGGGCGGCGCGGTGCGCTGCTGACGGGACCGGAGGAGCCGAAATCGCCGCCCGGCTCGTCGCCGAAGCTGCCACCTCCCCCGCCACCGCTGCGGCCGTCCAGCATCGTCAGCGTCGAGTTGAAACCCTGCAGCACGACCTCGGTGGAGTACTTCTCGACGCCGGCCTGATCGGTCCATTTGCGGGTCTGGAGCGCGCCCTCGATGTAAACCTTGGCGCCTTTCTTCAGGTACTGCTCGGCGACCTTGCAGAGCCCTTCATTGAAGATCACGACGCGATGCCACTCGGTCTTTTCCTTGCGCTCGCCGCTGTTCTTGTCGCGCCAGGTCTCCGAGGTGGCGATGCTCAAATTCGCGATCGGCCGCCCGTCCTGGGTGCGGCGGATTTCCGGATCCTTGCCGAGATTTCCGACCAGAATGACCTTGTTGACGCTTCCCGCCATCGCCGCTCTCCACTCCGAATGCCGCTGAATTTAAAAGGCGCGCCCGCACTGCCGCCTGTTGGGCCGACCCTATACGCTTACGAGCGCCGATCGACCCGCCGCGCCCTTGGTTATCCCCACATATAGCATCAGCCGAGCATCTGTTCCAGATTTGTTCCTGCGGAATTTGACCCCGAACACGCGCGCACGCCGCTACCCAGGGGCCGCTATTCATCGTGCGATGAATTGGAACCCTGCCGAGTTCCGTCAAAGCATGAAAAGCGCTTAACATTCATCAAGTTAGGTGCGCTTCAATTGACCCATGACTGTTGCATTCCGGCGACGGACTCGACCTCCAGATTGCACTACGGTTGCCTCGGAATTGGTTCTTATGGGCGTCGCGCCTGATTGAACGCTTCGGGATTATTGAAGCGGACGACACTGGGGAGACTGCAATGAAGAAAATTCTGTTTGGCACAATTGGTATCGTTGCGTTCGGCCTGTCTGCACCGGCGAGTGCAGCGGATCTTGCGGCCCGTCCCTACACCAAGGCGCCGCCGCCGGTGGCCGCCGCCATCTACGACTGGAGCGGCTTCTACATCGGCATCAACGGCGGTGGCGGCTCGAGCCACAAATGCTGGGACAGCGTCGTCTTCGGCGGCGGCGCGCTCGTGGGCGGCGAAGGTTGCCACAACGCCACCGGCGGCACGGTCGGCGGCCAGGTCGGCTATCGCTGGCAATCCGCCAACTGGGTGTTCGGCCTCGAAGGCCAGGGCAACTGGGCCGACTTCTCCGGCGACAATGTCAGCGTTCTCTTCCCGGACCAGCGCAACCGCTCGAAGATCGACGCCTTCGGCCTGTTCACGGGTCAGGTCGGCTATGCCTGGAACAATGTGCTGTTCTACGTGAAGGGCGGCGGTGCCGTGGTCGCCGACAAGTTCAACGTCTACACCGCGCCCGGCTTCGTCGGCGCTGGCGCTCTGCTCGCGTCCACCAGCGATACCCGCTGGGGCGGCACGGTCGGCGCCGGCCTGGAGTTCGGCTTCGCCCAGAACTGGTCGGTGGGCGTCGAGTACGACCACATCTTCCTGGGCAATCGGACGCTTACCCTCAATGCACCTGGGGGCATTGCATTCCAGACCGACCGCATCAGCCAGAATGTGGATATGGGTCTTGTCCGCCTGAACTATCGCTTTGGCGGCCCGATCGTCGCAAAATACTGATATCCGCTGATTTCACTGGGAGATGGAAGGCCGGCCTCGCGCCGGCCTTTTTGCTGCGAGTTCCCCCGGAGGGAACTATAGGTCAGCGGCAATTACATTTTGCATCTGGTGTGACTTTTGAGAGACACAACTTGCGGCTTCAATGATGTAAGCCGACCCAAGTTGGACAACAGCGTCCGATGCTGCTTCCGACGCACGGAAGCCCAAAACAGAAACTGGGACTGGGATTGTTGAATATGAAGAAGATTTTGTTGGCTTCGGCCTGTCTGCTCGCCCTCACTGGCGCCGCTTCGGCTGCCGATCTGGCGGCTCGGCCCTACACCAAGGCTCCGGTCGCCGTGGCCTCGGTCTACAACTGGACCGGCTTCTACCTCGGTATCGTCGGTGGCGGCGCTTGGGAAGCCGCCTCTGGTGACCCGAAGATGAAGGGTGGCTTCGTTGGCGGCACCGCCGGCTACAACTGGCAGACCGGCAACGTCGTGTTCGGTATCGAGGCTGATGGCGCCTGGGCTGACGTCAGCGCTACGGCGACCGGCGCGACCCTCGTCCCCGGCTTCGGCGTCGTGACCGCGACCGCCAGCTCGAAGACCGACGCGATGGGCACCGTTCGCGGCCGCATCGGCTACGCCGTCAATAACGTCCTGTTCTACGGCACGGGCGGCTACGCCTGGATCGACAACAAGATCACCCTCTCCGCACTCGGCCTGACCGCGTCGGACAGCAAGTGGCACTCCGGCTGGACCGTCGGCGCCGGTGTCGAAGCCTTCTTCGCGCCGCAGTGGTCGGTCAAGGGCGAGTACCTCTATCGCAGCCTCGGCGGCGAGAGCTACTTCTCGGGCACCCTGCCCACCGGCACGCTCAACTTCCACACCGTGCAGGTCGGCGTGAACTATCACTTCAATGGCCCGGTGGTCGCGAAGTACTGATCTTCGCCACCGACGTCACATCGTCACGAAAGGCCGGCCTTGCGCCGGCCTTTTTGTTTTTCGCGGGGCGTTCTGGCCGAGCTCCTACTGCCAAGTCCCGCCAGCACGCCAACAATCCGTTGACGATTCGCAAGTCCCACTGGAAATCCGTCTCCGTTCTTCCTACGTTCGCCGGCATACCCATCGGCGCCGATCCCGGTTCCGGGCGAAGCGCGCCTTTTAGGTCGGCGCGATCGCGCACCTTTGGGATTCCTTGAGGGCAACTCGGATGGATGAAGTGATCAAGGCGAAGCGCCAACAGCAGACCGCGGGCTCGAGTCTGCGCGCAATTACGATCCGTGGCGCGCGCGAGCACAACCTCAAGAACATCGACGTCGAGATTCCCCGCGACAAGCTTGTGGTGTTCACCGGCCTCTCCGGCTCCGGCAAGTCCTCGCTCGCCTTCGACACCATCTACGCGGAAGGCCAGCGCCGCTATGTCGAGTCGCTCTCGGCCTATGCCCGCCAGTTCCTGGAGATGATGCAGAAGCCTGACGTCGACCAGATCGACGGCCTGTCACCAGCGATCTCGATCGAGCAGAAGACGACGTCGAAGAACCCGCGCTCGACCGTCGGCACGGTGACCGAGATCTACGACTACATGCGCCTGCTCTGGGCCCGCGTCGGCGTGCCCTATTCGCCGGCCACCGGACTTCCGATCGAGAGCCAGACCGTCTCGCAGATGGTCGACCGCGTGCTGGCACTGCCCGAAGGCACCCGCCTCTATCTGCTCGCGCCGGTGGTGCGCGGCCGCAAGGGCGAGTACCGCAAGGAGCTCGCCGAATGGCTCAAGAAGGGCTTTCAGCGCGTCAAGATCGACGGCACCTTCTACGAGCTTGCGGAAGCGCCTGTTCTCGACAAGAAATTCCCGCACGACATCGACGTCGTGGTCGACCGCATCGTGGTGCGCGCCGACATCGGCCAGCGCCTCGCCGAGAGTTTTGAGACCGCGCTGAAGCTCGCCGAGGGCCTTGCCGTGGTCGAGTATGCCGATACACCGACTGCTGCCGCGCCTGCCGAAGAGAAAGAGAAGAAGAAGACCGCAAAGATCCACGACAAGAGCGGGCCCGAGCGCATCCTGTTCTCGGAGAAATTCGCCTGCCCGGTCTCCGGCTTCACCATTCCCGAGATCGAGCCGCGCCTGTTCTCGTTCAACAATCCCTACGGCGCGTGCCCGGCCTGCGGCGGCCTCGGCGTCGAGCAGCATGTCGACGAGGACCTCGTCATCCCCGACAAGGAGCTCGCGATTGGCAAGGGCGCGATCGCGCCCTGGGCCAAATCGTCGTCACCCTATTACGTGCAGACGCTGACCGCGCTGGGCAAGCACTACAAGTTCACGCTGACCACCAAGTGGAAGGATCTGCCGAAGAAGACGAAAGACGCGATCCTCCATGGCTCCGGCGAGGACGAGATCAAGTTCTCCTACGAGGATGGCGTCCGCTCCTACGACACCAAGAAGCCGTTCGAAGGCGTCATCACCAACATCAATCGCCGCTATCGGGAAACCGAAAGCGAATGGGCCCGCGAGGAGCTCGCGAAATATTTCCACGACGTGCCCTGCGGCGCCTGCACCGGTTTCCGGCTGAAGCCCGAGGCGCTTTGCGTCAAGATCGGCGGCAAGCATATCGGCGAGATCTCGGAGCTGTCGGTCAAGGGCGCCGGCGCTTGGTTCGAGACCGTGCCTGAGGCGCTGAACGCGCAGCAGAACGAGATCGCCGGCCGCATCCTCAAGGAGATCCGCGAGCGCCTCACCTTCCTGCTCGACGTCGGCCTCAACTACCTCACCCTCTCCCGCTCCTCCGGCACGCTGTCCGGCGGCGAGAGCCAGCGCATCCGCCTCGCCTCGCAGATCGGCTCGGGGCTGACGGGCGTGCTCTACGTGCTGGACGAGCCCTCGATCGGCCTGCACCAGCGCGACAACGCCCGTCTGCTCGACACGCTCAAGCGGCTCCGCGACCTCGGCAACACCGTGATCGTCGTCGAGCATGACGAGGACGCGATCCTGCTCGCCGACCACGTGCTCGACATCGGCCCCGGCGCCGGCATGCATGGCGGCCACATCATCGCCGAAGGCACGCCCGCCGAGATCATGCGCAACCCGAAATCACTCACCGGCAAATATCTCACCGGCGAGCTCGAGGTCGAGGTGCCGGAGCGGCGTCCGCCGAACCATCGCCGCACCATCAAGGTGGTGAACGCGCGCGGCAATAACCTGAAGAACGTCACGGCCGAGATTCCGCTTGGCCTGTTCACCGCGGTCACCGGCGTCTCCGGCGGCGGCAAGTCGACGCTGCTGATCGACACGCTCTACAAGGCCATCGCGCGCAAGCTGAACAACGCCAGCGAAGGCGCCGCGCCGCATGATCGCATCGAGGGCCTCGAGCATATCGACAAGATCATCGACATCGACCAGTCGCCGATCGGCCGCACCCCGCGCTCGAATCCGGCGACCTATACCGGCGCCTTCACACCGATCCGCGAGTGGTTCGCCGGCCTGCCCGAATCCAAGGCGCGTGGCTACGAGCCCGGCCGCTTCTCCTTCAACGTCAAGGGCGGCCGCTGCGAGGCCTGCCAGGGCGACGGCGTCATCAAGATCGAGATGCACTTCCTGCCCGACGTCTACGTCACCTGCGACGTCTGCAAGGGCAAACGCTACAACCGCGAGACGCTGGAGGTCCTGTTCAAGGGCAAGAGCATCGCCGACGTGCTCGACATGACCGTCGAGGAGGCGGCCGAGTTCTTCAAGGCGGTGCCGCGCGTGCGCGAGACTTTCCAGACCCTGCACCGGGTCGGCCTCGACTACATCCATGTCGGCCAGCAGGCCACCACGCTGTCCGGCGGCGAAGCCCAGCGCGTCAAGCTGGCAAAGGAGCTGTCCAAGCGCGCCACCGGCCGTACGCTCTACATCCTGGACGAGCCCACCACCGGCCTGCACTTCCACGACGTCAAGAAGCTGCTGGAGGTGCTGCACGAGCTGGTCGCGCAGGGCAACACGGTCGTCGTCATCGAGCACAATCTCGAAGTCATCAAGACCGCCGACTGGGTCATCGACCTCGGCCCCGAAGGCGGCGACGGCGGCGGCGAGATCGTGGCCTGGGGCCCACCGGAGGACATTGCGAAGGCACCGCGGAGCTACACAGGGAAATTCCTGGCGCCGGTGCTGGAGAAGGCGCGGAAGCCGAAGCGGCGGAGCACGAGCGAGGCGGCGGAGTAGTCTCCGTCGCTTTCGACAACCGGGATCAAGCTACCGTGGAGTGATCTCCATGCCGAGCCGAACCTATACGCTCTTTCGCAACGCCATTCTCACTGAACAGCAGGTCACCTGCGTCTACGAGGGCCGCCATCGCGAGCTCTGCCCGCATATCATCGGCACCGACAAACGCGGCGAGGAGGCCGTGCTGGCTTGGCAGTTCGCCGGCGAGAGCGGGGGTCCGCTGCCTCAATGGCGATGCCTGAAACTGGCCAATGTCAGCGACGCTCGGGCGCGCAATGGTCGCTGGCACGAAGGCGGCTCCCACCGCACGACTCAGACCTGCGTTGGCAATATCGATCTCGACATCAATGTTCACGTCCGCAAGTTGCGGTGAGCCTTGCTAGCTGCCGACGAATTCAATGACTGCCTCACCCCGTTCAACCGCTTCACCAATTTGCGGCATGGCGCTCAGAAACCGACGGAACAAGGCGCGATTGTCGATGTTGCCGACCCGGACCCACAGCACGACCGGTCCCTGCTTTTTTGCTGCACGTAAAAGTGAGAAGTCGCGGTCCTTGGTCACGAGAACGGCCGATCGAGAAACGGCTTCGTTCCAGATTGTCCCGTCGGTCGCGTTTGCCAACCCGAACTCGGCCACATGAGCCGCATCGTACCCGGCGCGACGCATGGCTTCCGCGAGTGCAGGGGGAAGCTGAGCGTCGATCAGGTAAGGCAAGCTATTTGGCCGCTATGATCGGGTGATCAACCTGAAGCGCAGCATAGGCGAGCACTGCGTCGATATCCGCCTCTTCCAGATACGGATAATCCTCGAGGATGCTCTCACGCGACTGTCCAGCCGACAACAATCCCAGAACGTCGGCAACAGTGATGCGCAGATCGCGAATGCACGGGCGTCCGTGCATCCGCTCCGGATTGACCGTAATTCTTGCCAGTAGCTCCGACATCTGTCACCTCTATACAATCAATATAGCATCTCCGATTGCATCTGTCAGTGCGTCACCAGCGAGCGCGATGCCAGTCTGCCAAGCACCTCCCTCCCCCTATGCCCTACTCCCTCGCCATCTTCGACCTCGACGGCACCCTCGTCGACAGCTTCCCCTGGTTCCTGCGCACCATCAACGACGTCGCCGATCGCTTCGGCTTTCGGCGTGTCAGGGACGAGGATGTCGAGGGGCTGCGGCATGCCTCGACGCGCGAGATCCTCAGCCGGCTCGAGGTGCCCCTATGGAAGCTGCCTGCGATCGCGCGCTATGCGCGGCGGCTGAAGGGCGAAGCGACGGCGGAGATTTCGCTGTTTGCGGGGGCCGAGGCGATGCTGCGGACGCTGACCGAGAACGGCGTGCAGCTCGCACTGGTGACGTCGGATAGTGAGGTCAATGCGCGGGCGAAGCTTGGCGAGGCAGCCACGCTGTTCTCACATTTCGATTGCGCGGCTTCGGTGTTCGGCAAGCCCGCGAAATTCCGCAGCGTCGTCCGGCGCGCTGGCCTAGAGCCGGGCAAGGTCATTTCGATTGGCGATGAGGTCCGCGACATCGAGGCGGCGCGCGCGGTCGGCATCGCGTGCGGCGCGGTCAGCTGGGGCTATGCAGCGCCGGCCGCGCTGCAGGCGCTTGCGCCCGATTACATGTTCGCGCAAATGGATGAGATCGCGGATGCGATCTGCCGGACGCCGGCAAAAGCCTGATAGGCAATCGCCACGCCCCAAGGAGACGGTGATGACACTCACGGACGCGGCTCGCCTCAAACTCCTTACCCCACCGGTTGGCCGGTTGCGTGTCGTGCTCGACACAGACACCTATAACGAGATCGACGATCAGTTCGCGCTGGTGCAGATGCTGCTGTCGCCGGAGCGTTTTGACGTCGAGGCGATCTACGCCGCGCCGTTCTTCAATGCACGCGCGGACAGTCCCGGCCACGGCATGGAGCTGAGCTATCAGGAAATCCTGCGCCTGCTGGAGCGCTTGAACGTCGCGCCGGATGGCCTGGTTCATCGCGGCGTCACCGACTATGTCGGCCCAACCAAGACGGCACGAACGGCGCCCGCCGTCGACGATCTCATCGCCCGGGCCCGCGCAGGCTCGCCTGACAATCCGCTGTATGTCATTGCCATCGGCGCCATCAGCAACGTTGCCTCCGCACTGCTCAGGGCGCCCGATATCATCGACCGGATCGTGGTGGCCTGGCTCGGCGGCCATGCGCTGGAATGGCCGCATACGGTCGAGTTCAACCTGAAGCAGGACGTCGGCGGCGCCCAGGTGCTGCTCGACAGCGGCGTGCCGCTTGTGCTCGTCCCGTGCATGGGCGTAACCTCGCGTCTGCACAGCACGGTGCCGGAGATCGAGCGCTACGTCGAACCGCACGGCAGCATCGGCGCGTTCCTCGCTCAGAGGTTCAAGGAGTATTCGTCGGATCACATGGGCTGGGCCAAGGAGATCTGGGACATGGCGCCGGTCGGCTGGCTGCTCAATCCCGTGTGGGCGCCGAGCGTGATCATCCCGGCCCCGGTTCTCACGGAGCAGATGACCTGGAGTGTCGACCGCCGGCGGCATCCGATCCGCTACGTGACCTATGTCGATCGCAACCCGATCCTGAGGGATTTTTTCTTGAAGCTGCGGGCCTTCGCCGCGTCGCAAATACCGTAGTCAGTCCCCTACTCCGTCCTCCGCAAGAACGCCCCGAATGCGCGCGGGCCGTCGCCGGTCTTGACCTCGCCGATTACCTTCAGCTCGGCCGCATCGATGATATCGAGCGTGTTGCTCTCCCAGCAGGCGACGATGATGCGCTTGCCGTCGGCAGTGGCATTGATGCCTTCGGGATAGTCGCCGACATTGATGCGCTTGACCGGCTTCAGCGTCGCCACATCGAACACGCTCACCGTGCCGCCATACTGGTCGGTGACGAAGCCGCGGCCGAGCGTCAGCGCCACCGCATAGGGGCGCATCCCGACCGGCACGCGGCCAATCTCGCTGCCGGCGGCGATGTCGATCACGGAGACATCGTTGGAGCCGACATTGGCGGTGTAGGCGCGCTTGCCCTCGGCATCGATGGTGACGCCGAACGGGCGGGTGCCAACCTTGATGACCGCCTTGCGCTCGCGGGTCGCGGTGTCCACCACCGAGACGCTGTCGTCGTCGCGGTCCGCCGAAAGCAACAGCTTGCCATCCGGCGTCACCGCGAGCCCCGACGGCGAGGCGCCAACCGCGATGCTGGCGGTCACGCTGCGCGACGCCGCATCGATCACCCGCACCGCGGCCGCATACCAGTCGGCGACATAGACCGTCTTGCCGTCGGGCGCGACCGCTATGCCCAGCGGCCCGCCGCCGACCTCGATCCGCCCCGAGACCTGCCGTGTTGCGGCGTCCACCACCGTCACCGCCTTTGCATCCGGGCTCGTGACATAGGCAAAGCGGCCGTCCGCGGTGACGGCCACGCCGGCGGGCTTGCCACCGATCGGGATAGTCGCGACCGCGCGCGACGTGGCGAGATCGACGACCATCAGATCGTCGCTGAGCTGGTTGGTGACGAACGCCTCTTCGGCGGATGTGTCACTGACGCAGCCAAGACTGGCGGCGAGCGCCGCCAGGACTAGGACCCGCACGGTCAGCTTCCGCTCTCGATCTTCTTCTTCAGCGCTTCGAGGCCAGTCTGATAGAGCCCCTTCACCGCCTTGACCGAAGCCTCGTCACTCAGCTCCGGAGGCGGATCGTTGTTGGGAAAGCCGCGGTAGAACGCGCCGGCCCATTCCAGCGTCGCGCCCTTGCCGTCGGCGCTCGGCGTCACCGTCAGCGTCGAGGAGTAGTTGTTGACCGGCAAAACCTTCACGTCGACGGCGGTGATCCGGTAGGAATAGGTCATGGCGGCTGCGTCGAACTTGTAGAGCTCCTCGTCGACGATGCCGCCGCCGGTCAGCGTCAGCCGCCGCGTCGCGCCGATCTCGTTGCCCTTCTCGCCCTCGGTCTTGGTCACCGGCGCGAGCCAGCTCATGTCCTGGAAATTGCCGATCACCGCCCAGACCTTGGCCGGGGCTGCATTGATCTCGATGGATTCCCGCACCTTTTGTCGCGTCGGCCCGTGCGCCCAGGCTGCGGACAAAACCATTCCCGCCGCTGCAAGCACCGCCACCCCGGCGATCGCATGACCGATCGTCTTCCTCATCTCGTTTCCTCATCCTTTGACCATGCGCGACTTGAAGCGCGCTGAGGCTATGGTAACGCATTTTCGGGCCGTGGGGAGACCGCTTCGTGGCCTCGGCGTGGCAGGCGCGCTGCCCGGGAGCCACAAGCCCTTGCGCTACCCGTCGGGCAAAACACGCGAGATGATGGTCAACGTGCTCAGAGCAAAATAATTCGCTTTACGCGAATTCGGAAATGCGTCATATTCCGGCCATCCCAACCCGGCCGAGGGGCGCTCGCGATCGTCACGAACGCGGGATGGGACGTGGTGGACGCGGGTCATATCGGCGCGAAGGGTTTTGCAGGGCGGGCAACCGTGAGCGAAGGCCTCGCGCACACGACCGGGGTGATCGGCGTACGGCAAAATCGTGTGGTCCTGGCGCCCGGAGCCTGTGCGCCAAGACTTGTGGTGATGGGTGTGGCCCAACCGGGCCTTCGCATCAGCCATCTGCAGGGCGACGGGGGCAATAGTGCATCGCTCCCCGGGGAGAGCACGACATAAGCCGTCAAACCACTGCGCAGGGAAGGCCGGATGTCTCGGCTACACCTGTATGCCGCTGTGCAGATTCTGTAGCGCAATTATCGCACAGTGGACCGCGGGTGCCAGCCGGCACCCGGTCTTCCCTGCGCCCTCGGCACTTTCGAGGGCGGCAACGGCCGCAAAGCTCGGGCACGATGTGCCGCGAGGACGTGAAAGCGTGTCCGCAATTGCAGATTCCAATGGGACGATGAAGCTTACTCACACCTTGCTTGCGGGAGGCTTGCGGGAGCGATCCATACGATGCGGCACTTGGACGCAAAATCATACCTGAGGTTGTCGTTCAGAATCGCAGCAATGAATTGTAACAATGTTTCTGTCTGCTGGCATGAGGCCAGTTCCTGCCTTGCGACCCGGCAATGATTGACGGACGTCCAGGAGCCGCCGCGCCGTCAGGAATTCCCCATGGTGTCCACCTATTTTGGCTACAGCTACGTCACGCGCAATCTCGCACAGACCCTGACACGGGTGGCGCAGCAATCGGACGTATCGAGCGATGCCGCCTACTACAAGGCCAACATCGGCAAGGTGCACACCGTAGACGATCTGATGAATGACTATCGCCTGTATCATTACGTCACGAAAGCCTATGGCCTGGAAGACATGGCCTACGCCAAAGCTTTCCTGAAGAAAGTGCTGCAGAGCAATCTCTCGGACTCAAAGAGCTTTGCCAACACGCTGATCGACAAGCGCTACCGGGATTTTGCCGCGGCATTTTCCTTCGGTGGCGGTGAAACGAAGGTTGCGCAATCAGACAGCCAGACCGACGACATCATCGGGCTGTACACGGCAGCCATGAAGAGCAACGTCGATGCAGTTGCCGCCGATACGAAATACTACAATGCCACGATCGGCACGGTGACCAGCGCCGACCAGCTTCTCAACGACGACCGTCTTCGCAACTATGTCGCTTCGGCATTCGGGATCGATCAAAGCAAGTGGCCGCGTGATACGATCAAGCAGGTCTTGTCCAGCGATCCATCCGATCCGAACAGCTACGTCAATGTCACCTTCTCGTCTCAGCTGAATGGCCTGAACGCCCAGCTTGCTCAAGCCAAATCGGATGCAACCGACGCCAGCTCGAAGATTGCCGGCTACACGACGCAACTGTCGCAGCCCGGCGCTGACGTCAATCAACTGAACGTGCAGATATTGGTCGAAAGATATCGCCTGCAGACCGCCGTGAGCAGCATATCCAGCACCAACGACGCCATCGCGACGACCGGCCACTTCATGGATCTGGCCGGCGCGTTCGCGTTTTCCGCCGACGGGTCGCTTCCAGCGGGTACACCTGCGCAGACCGCAGCAAACCTCGCAAGCACGAACCAGAGCTTCGACGAGAGCAAGTCGGCGGTCTACTCGGCGGCAAGCCCGTTGCAGGAAGCTCTGGTCATCGCACAATTCAGAAAATTCATCCCCAATGTAACTTCGCTCCAGACGCTGGTGTCCACACCAGGCGCGTATAATTTTTCGCTGGCGGCCGTCGGCCTCGATCCTACACAGGTCCCACAGTCCACCGTGAAGGCCGTTCTCGAAAGCGACCTCAACGACCCCAAGAGCTACGTCTATTCGCTCAAGGACGATCGATACGTCAAGCTCGCGCGCGCGTTCAATTTCGACGCAAAGGGCAATCTGACGACACCCCTAGCGGCTCAGGATTCGGCCGAAGTCCTCGATATCGCCAAGGACTACATCATTGCGAAAATAAAATTCGCAAATGCGCAGGACCAGGCGAAGATCAAGGCTCAAGCTCAGAAAGATGCGACGGACTATCAACAGTCAATAGGCGACATCGACAGCGTTTCCGACCTGCTTGCGAACAGGAAGATGGTCGATTTCATCCTTGTCGCCAAGGGTCTGGACCCTGCGAAAGTGACCACCGCCTATCTCAAGAAGATCTTCGGCTCTGATCTGAGCGATCCCAAGAGCTTCGCCAACACCGAGAGCGACCCGCGTTTTGCCGAGATCGCGGCGTCATTCAATTTCGATAAAAACGGTGACGTCGCGCGCCTTCCGATGGTGGGCCCGCAAAAGCGCGATCAATTTCTGGCAACGCAAAAGAACTATCTCGAGCAAAGCCTGGAGCAGCAGCAGGGCGATACGAATCCCGGCGTGCGTCTGGCGCTGTATTTCCAGCGCATGGCCGGACACATCACGTCCGCCTACGACATCCTTGCCGACAAGGCGCTTTCAGAGGTGTTTCGGACCACCTTCGATTTGCCTGATCAGATGGCGTCGATGCAGATCGATCAGCAGGCCAAGATCGTGGAAAAATACCTCAATCTCAAAGATCTCGGAGATCCCACGAAAGTTGCAAAGCTTCTGAGCCGCTTCTCGGCCATGTACGACGCGAGGAACGCCAGTCAGACGTACTCGCCCGTGCTCGACCTCTTTCAAGGATCGAGCTCGGGGACATCAGGCTTCAGTGAATCGACATATCTGGCCATGGCGAAAATGCGCGCCAGCCCGTGGTGATCGGCCGATCGTATCCGCGATTTCAAGCGCCAATGGAAGGACCAAGCAGGTACTACAAGCCGTCATTGCGAGCGCAGCGAAGCAATCCAGACTATCGCTGCGGAGGGATTCTGGATTGCTTCGCTGCGCTCGCAATGACGATTGAGAGAGCATTTGTTGATTGCGCCCCCTCGCCTATTCCGCCAGCGTCGCCTCGACGAAGCCGCGCGGATCGGCGCAAAACTCCCGCATCACCCGGTAATGATCGGTCTGCTCCACACTTGTCGGCTCGAGCCCATATTTGCCGAGCCGCAGCAGCTGCGCATTGGGATAGGCCATCAGCAGCGGCGCGTGGGTGGCCATGATCACCTGGCAATTGCCGGAGAGATCCATGCGATGCAGCAACTTGAGGAAGTCCATTTGCCGCGCCGGCGACAGCGCCGATTCCGGCTCGTCGAAGATGTAGATGCCCTGCTTCTGGCAGCGCTCCTCGAAGAACACCAGAAAGCCCTCACCGTGGGAAAAGGAAAGATAGTCCGGCGCCTCATGAACGCTCGCGCCAAACACGCCCTCCATAGCTTCTGCGGCACTCACGGCCGAGCGGTCGAGATAGCGCGCGACAGAAAAGAACGTCTCAGCGCGAAAGAACCAGCCGTCGGTCACCTTCGGCACCCACGCCGCTCGCAGGGCAGACGACAGCTCTTCGCCGGTGATTTCGATGCCGCCGCCTTCGATCTCCCGAAAACCCTTGCGGCCGCCAGTGCTGGCAAAGCCGGCAATCCCCGCAATGCCCTCGAGGATGGTCGATTTGCCGGCCCCGTTCTCGCCGACGATGATCGTGACCGCGGCGTCGAAGCTATGATCGAACTCGTCCCTGAAGACCGGAAGACAGAATGGATAGGCCTCCCAGTCCTCGACCTGCGCGCGGTCGAGCCAGACGCGCCTGAGATAGGGCGCACGCAGCGTAGTTTGACGGCGTCGTGTCCGGCTCATGTACCTGCCCCCGCTCAGTCCCAACTGAAACCTGCAATGGAACATATCAGGAACAGCAACTTCATGGAAGTGGCATCTGTAGGGCACCGCAAGTCCCAGGCTTGACTATCCCAATGCCTCCAGCACCAGCTCCATGGTCATCAGCACGGGATTGCCGCCGCGGATCAGACGCCCCTCGGCGATACCGCCGGTATAGTCGATCAGGGCGACGTCGAGCGCAGCTTCCAGCGTGCCCAACGGATCCGGCGCAATCGTCCCGGCGGTTATTGCGAGCTCCGTGGCAAACGGGTCGGTCACGCCGCCATGGGTGAAGCGCGCGCCGATGGTCGAGCCTACACCGCCGTGGATCTTCGCACGCGCGATGCCACGTGCCTTACAAAAGGCCTCGAGGCAGAACGCAAAATCCTGGTTGGGGCGCAGCCGCAGCGCAAAGGCGCGGCTGGTCGTGCGCGCACCGGAGCTTGCGGCCACGACCGGCCCGAACAGCTTGAAATTGGTCTCGGGGTCGGGCTCGGCGGTGAACATCGCGCCGTCGATGCCGAAGGCTTCGACCTCGAGCGGTTCGGCGACAACAGTCTCGTCCGGCAGCATGTGGCCGCCGCTCGCCTTGCCGTCCGCCTCAGTCCACAACCCGTGGCAATGATAGAACGGCGCGCCGTCGCGCATGCCGAGCGTCATGCTGCCGAGCCTGGTGCGCGTTACGCCTGCGGGCCGATACGTCTCGCTGTAGAACGCCGCGTTCTCGCTGGTCTTCGACAGCGCCGGCATGACATAGCCGAACGGCCCGAGCGCACCGTGGCCAAAATTCAGCACGCCACTCGCAAACCCTTCCGCGGCAAAACCGCGGCGCGCGGCTTCGAGCAGCGGCAAGCCGGCTGGAAGCGTGAACGAAAAGGGGCGCCCCCTCGCCTCCACCCACTGGATACGCTCGGTGACGGGCGCGCCCGGCTGCTTGATAGTCCGCATCACGTAAACTCAGCCCGTCTCGGTCTTGTCGAGATCGAGCAGCCCGCGCGCCTCGAGCTCGTCGCGTACCATCCGTTTCGGCACCTTGCCGTAGCCGGATTTCGGCAGCGCCTCCCAGAAGAAGAACCGTTTCGGCATCTTGTAGCGCGGCACCTTCGGCAGCAGGAACGCCGCCATCTCGGCTTCGCTCACCGGCTTCTCGCCGTCGCGCGCGACGCAGACGGCGACGCCGACCTCGCCCCAGGTCGCATCGGGCACGCCGAGCACGGCGACCTCGCCGACCGAAGGATGCGTCAATATCTTCTCCTCGATCTCGCGCGGATAGATGTTGGAGCCCCCGGAGATGTACATGTCCGACGCACGGCCGGTGATGTAGACGAACCCCTCCTCGTCCATGTGGCCGAGATCGCCGGTGCGGAACCAGCCGTTGCGGAACGCCTTAGCATTGGCCTCGGGGTTATCGTAGTAGCCGGCGAGCACCGCAGGCCCGATCACGCAGATCTCGCCGCTCTGGTTCGCTTTGAGCTCGCGGCCCTCGTCGTCCTGGATCGAGACCTGCATGCCGGTCCGCTCGAAGCCGCAAGTGCCGATCTTCGCATGCGGGCCGTCCTCGGGATCGTGCAGCGCCGCCGGCAGCACCGTGATGTTGCCGGTGACCTCGCCGAGGCCAAAATACTGCACGATGACCTTGCCGAGCTTCTTCAGCGCGGCCTTCTGGTCCTCACGATACATCGGCGCGCCGGCATAGATCACGTGGCGCAGCGAGGAATGATCGTATTTGTCGGCAGCGGAGTGCTCGACCATCATCTTCAAGATCGTCGGCACCGTGAAGAGATTGCTGACACGGTGCGCCGCGATCAGACGGAACGCCTCGTCGATGTCGAATTTCTCGGTCGGCAGCAGCACGGTGCAGACGCCGCGCGCGGTCTGCACCAGCTGATGCACGCCGGCGCCATGCGACAGCGGCGCCACTACCAGCGACGCATCGGCTTCCGTCACGCCGGGGGTGAGATCGGCGAGATGGTTAGTGACGACAAAACCCATCTGGCCGTGGGTCAGCACCGCAGCCTTGGAGCGGCCGGTGGTGCCGGAGGTGAAGAAGAACCAGCAGGGATCATCGTGCTCGACCGCAATGTTCTCGACCACTTGGCCTGCCTGCGCAACGATGGCGTCGGCCACCGAGCGCTCGGCGAACGATGCCTTGCCGTCGATGCTCCAGATGAATTCCAGCGCGCCGCCGTTCACGGCCACCGCGTGCTCGGGAAAATCGACATGGCACAAAAACGCCTTCGCGCCGGAGGCCTGTGCGAGATAGGCCACCTCATCCGGCATCAGGCGGAAATTGGTGGGCACCCAG
This sequence comes from Bradyrhizobium sp. S3.3.6, assembly GCF_040546905.1. Classification (NCBI taxonomy): domain Bacteria; kingdom Pseudomonadati; phylum Pseudomonadota; class Alphaproteobacteria; order Hyphomicrobiales; family Nitrobacteraceae; genus Bradyrhizobium; species Bradyrhizobium sp. S3.3.6. Next base: position 670,169 of record NZ_JBEPOT010000002.1, read on the forward strand.
ACCGCGCCGAGCCGGAACGCCGCGAACATCGAGAAGAACATCTCGTCGCCATTCTTGGAATGAACGAGAATGCGGTCGCCCTTGGCGATGCCGCGCGCCGCAAGTGCAGCCGCCAGCGCGGAAACCTGCGCATCGATCTCGCGCCAGGTCCAGGATTTGTCACCCCAGACGAAACCGGGACGCGATCCATGCCGCCGCGCATTCTGGGTCAGCATATAGGCAAGATTCATGACGCGGCGGGACATGCGGAGCGGCTGCATCGGGCTTCCTCTTTGACGGCAGACGGCACGCAAGCCGCCCGCTCATTGGGGCCCATTTATCGTCATCGAGAGCGGCCTAGCAAGACCGCCAACTGGGCGTCATCCATGCGCCCGTTCAAGGAATTTTAAACATGATGGGGGCAACCTCGCTCAGTATCTGCGTACAGAGTGCTGCATCATGGTCAAAGCGCCCGTCGTTCTCCTGCTCACGTTGGCGCTTGCCGGCTGTGCTGTCGCTCCACAAGCTCATCTCACCTCCGATCCTGCCTTCAGGCCCGCGCGTTATGCCTGGGATGGCGCTGGCGAAGATCCCAATCAGCCACGTACCGCCCAGCCGTCGCGAGCAACACGCACGGCCGCCGCATCCGAGCGTACCAAGTCGCAAGCCGCGTTCCAGCCCTATTCGAAGGAATGGTGGCAGGCCCAGGACGGCATCGAGGCCGAGCAGGACGCCAAGGTCAATCGCTCGCTCGTCATCTGCCAGGGCTGTCTCCGCGCCAAACCTCAGCCGGAAGATTCTCGCCTCGCCAAGGCGGCCGATTGAATCGAACCGCGCGTACTTCGGTCTACTGAGATACCGCGCTGACATGGCCATTTCGGTCTATGGACGCGTGCCATTATCTTGACGCGGAGACCATGCGTTACGACTTCGTGCGCGAGGCCGCGAGCTGGAAGATCGACGACATCAAGGGCTCCTCCGACGGCGAGGCCTGGTCGATCCGCAAGACGCGCTGAAGAGCTGACCGGAGATATGGAGACATCATGAGCGACGTGATCAACAACAAGGACCATCACCGCTACGAGCTCGAGGTGGAGGGCCATCTCGCGACCGAGCATTACAAGATCGACGGCAATGTCATCACCTTCGAGCACACCGACGTGCCGAAGGAGCTCGGCGGCAAAGGGGTCGGCTCAAGGCTGGTGCAAGGTGCGCTCGACCAGGTCCGCACGGCCGGCTTGAAGCTGATCCCGGAATGCCCGTTCGTGAAGGCATGGATCGAGAAGCACCCGGACTATGCGGATCTGGTGAAGAGATGAGCAAGCGCAGGCCCGCCGATCGCACGACGGGCCCGCCGAAAATCCACAGCCTACTGCCCATGCTTCAGCATATCCTGGTCACTCAGATCCCAGTCCTGCCACAACTGGAGCACGCCGAGGACCACCGCCACCGCGCCGAGACTCGTGTGGTAGACCCGAAGAAAACCTTCGCCGGAATAGCCGACCACCAAGGGCGAGACGATGAGCCATAGCCCGACCACGATCGTCGCCACCTCCTGCCAGCGCTGCAAGGCGACATATTCGAGCTGGCTGAGGCCAAAAATGACCAGGCCGATTGCGACCGTATTCAGGACCATCGTCTCGTGTCCGACGATCCCCGAGCGATCCTGGATGGGAAACCACGGCGACGCGACGATCAGCGCGCCGAGCAGCATCCCGCACCAGTCTTCCCATGTTCGATGAGTATTCAAGAAACCAAAGTCCGACATCGTACCCTCCTATAAAAGAGGCACACGTCAGCGGCTGGCGACCATGACACTCCGAATGTCTAGCGACCATGCCGGCCGCACTCGGGCGTATGTCCTGTGGGAAGACGTGGGGAACCGATGCACGATTGCAAGACGGACCAGCATTTTTTGCGCGCGAGCGAGGCTGGCGTTAGGGAATAGTGCTGGTCAGCCCGACACAGTCTTCCACGCGGGACCGCCCTCGGCGCTTGGTTGCGCCTTGGCAAGGGAGGGGTCAGGCGCCTAGATCAGGGAACAAACACCGCTTCGGAAGGATCAGGCATGGGGGCATCGGTACGCGACAACAAGGACAGGAGCCGTTTCGAGCTCGATGTCGGCGGCGAGCTGGCCTTCGCCAATTACCGGCTGACGCCGTCGGCTGTCATCATCACCCACACCGAGACGCCGCGCGCTCTGCGCGGCCGCGGCATTGCCTCCGAGCTGATCAAGGGCGCGCTCGACCTGATCCGCCGCGACGGCAGGAAGGTGATCGCGGGCTGCGGTTTCGTCGTCGATTATCTCGACAAGCATCCGGAGGATGCAGATCTCGTTGCCTGAACGCAAAAGGGCCCGCGAGATCACGGGTCCTTCGCGTCGACCGATGCTCGTCGGTTAGTGCTTGATTTCAGGCGGCAGCTTGCCGCCATTGGCGGCGAGCTTGGACATCACCTGCTTGTGCAGCCAGACGTTCATGCTGGCGGAGTCGTTCATGTCGCCGCTGTAGCCGAGCTCCTTGGCGAGATCCTTGCGCGCAGCAAGGCTCGAATCGACGTCGAGCGCCTTCATGAGGTCGACGATCGAGGTGCGCCATTCCAGCTTCTCGCCCTTGTGCGCGGCGACGGCTGCGTCGACGATTGCAGCGACATCCACCGTTGCCGCAGGCGCGGCAGCCGGCGCAGACGCTGGCGCCGATCCGCCCGGCGCGGCCCCAGCAGGCGTGCTGCCCGCGGGTGCGCCGCCGGCGGGCGCAGCGGAAGCCGGATGGCTGCCGAAAATTGCGCCCATGATTTTCCCGAAAATGCTCATGTCTGCTCCCCGAATAGGATTCCGTTGGAAGGCCCTGAGTGGCCACTTATAGATGAAGTTACGTCGCTGCGCCCGCGAAGTTCCGCGAACCACAAACAGCATGAGCTTATCTGCGGCGAAATGACGACCGGATGACATCATTGAGGTTGCACTGCGGCAACGAATCTCACCCAAGCGTGAGGGACAGGACTCGGAAATCGGCGTACGCTTCTCGCTCAGCTCGCGATGCCATCCGGAATTCGCGTCGGGTTGGACTCGCGAAACTCAGAAAAGCGGCCGCTTGCGCCGTTGCCGGCGCCGAATTCGGCTGCATGGCAAGGGAGCAAGCCGACCATGGCCACAGTCTATCAGGGCAATGTCCCTAGGAGGGGCCAGACCGCAGACGCGGCTGGACCGGTGATCCGAACCATCCAACTTTCCGACCTGCACGATGCGCTCAAGCGCGGCTGGGAAGATTTCAAGGCCGTTCCGAGCCACGCCATTATCCTCTGCGTGATCTATCCGGTGCTCGGCCTCGTGATCGCACGCGTCGCAATGGGCCATTCGGTGATACCGCTGCTGTTTCCGCTGGCCGCGGGCTTCGCCCTGATCGGCCCGTTCGCAGCACTCGGCCTCTATGAGCTCTCGAGCCGTCGCGAACGCTCTGAAGAGGCCAGCGCCTGGGATGCGATGGAGGTGCTGCGCTCGCCCTCCTTCGGCGCCATGCTCGGCCTCGGCACGCTGCTGCTCGCGCTGTTCGTGACCTGGGTCGCGACCGCACAGGCGATCTATGTTGCTGCATTCGGCTATGAGGGCGTGACCGGAATCTCGGATTTCGTGACGCGCGTGCTGACGACATCACCGGGCTGGTGGCTGATCGTGGTCGGCTGCGGCACGGGCTTCCTGTTCGCGCTCGCCGCGCTCTGCATCAGCGCCGTCTCATTCCCGCTGATGCTCGACCGACATGCCGGCGCTCTGGACTCGATGGTGACCTCGCTGCGCGTCGTCGCCAAAAACCCGGTGCCGATGGCGGCCTGGGGCTTGATCGTGGCGGTGCTGCTGGCGCTCGGAACGATCCCCGCATTCCTCGGGCTCGCCGTCGTCATTCCCCTGCTCGGCCACGCCACCTGGCATCTCTACCGCAAGGTCATCGTCTCCGAGCCCGGTGCACGGCCGGTGCCGCCTCCGCCGCAGCGTCCGCGCAAGCCGGCGGCCGATTTCCCCGCCAATCTCTTCCCGTGGCGGAATAGGAAATAGGGCTGAAGTCTGACGATCTTGCGCCTGGCGATGTTGTTACAACCGATCCCGCCGCGGGGACCCCGGGCGGGATCGGTTGATGTCGTGCGCCTTGCTTTGGCCGCGGTTACAACCGAGATTGCCGCCGCCGGTCATGCCACTTCACGGAATCAATTTACTCGAATGACCCTGACGATTTCTCGTCTCGCTCTCGCAGCCCTCGCCCTCTCCGCGTCAGTCCTGTCCGCCGAACCCGCACTCTCTGCGGTCGCCTGCGGCTCGGGCAATTTCGACGCCTGGCTCGCGGATTTCAAAACCGAGGCCGCGGCCAAAGGCATCTCACAGCAGGCGATCGCCGCCGGGCTTGCCGGCGTGACGCTGGACCAGAGCGTGCTGAACCGTGACAAATCGCAAAAGGTCTTCACCCAGACCTTCGAAGAGTTTTCCGGTCGCATGGTGCCGCCGCGGATGACGCGCGGCTCCAACATGATGAAGCAATACGGCTCGGTGCTGTCGCGCATCGAGCAGACCTATGGCGTGCCGGGCGAGATCCTGGTCGCGATCTGGGGCCTCGAGACCGATTTCGGCGTCAACACCGGCAAGTTCGCGACGATCCGCTCGCTGGCAACTCTGGCCTACGATTGCCGACGCGCCGAGCAGTTTCGCGGCGAGCTGATGGACGCGCTGCGTATCGTCCAGCGCGGCGATCTCGCGCCGTCCGACATGAAAGGCGCCTGGGCCGGCGAGCTCGGCCAGACCCAGTTCATGCCATCATCCTGGATGAAATACGCCGTCGATTTCGACGGCAACGGCAAGCGCGACCTGTTGCACAACGCCCCCGACGTGCTCGCCTCCACGGCGAACTACCTTGCGGGCTATGGCTGGCAGAAGGGTAAGGATTGGCAGCCGGGCAGCCCGAACTTCGCGGTGCTCCAGCAGTGGAACAAGAGCGAGGTCTATTCCAAGACGGTGGCCTATTTTGCCACCCAGCTCGCCCACGCACCCTAAAGCACACGTCCGGACACAAAACGCGTAGGGCCGATCGCCCTGCGACCGGCCCTCTCTTGGGTTTGCGTTTACCTACCCGCTTACTTGCCCATGGTGGCTTGCATCGCCTTGTTCAGGTGCATGCCGCACGCACCCATTTTTCCATTGAGCATGGAGTCCTGCGCTGCCGTGATCTCCTTCTCGGCGACGAACTTACCGTCGCCGTCGGGCATGGCCTCGATCGCGGTCTCCGTCTTTTCCAGATTGGCCCCGCTGCAGCCGCCCATGCTGTGCTTGGCGGCCTGGGCCGGCGCGACGGCGAATGCCACGGCGGCAATTGCGATAACCCCGAGTAACTTCGTCATGATGTTACTTTCCTTCTCTTGTTCTTGGGACAGACCCAGCGACATTGCCGGAATCTGCAACATGACTTTGCTGCCGACGCGGCAACTTGCCGCAATAAATTCCCCGCGAGAATTGCGTGATGTTGCGCGCCGCGCAGAGCTGCATGCGAAATTTCTGATTTTCATTACAACTTTGTAATCCGGATCTGCACGCGCGGCGTGTGTGCACCGCATCAACGAGGGAGGCGCGGTCACTCAGCCGATCGGCGAGACGGCGACGCGGGTCCCGCCCCAGAAGACTAGAGAATCGTTGCGGCGACCCCTTTCTCAAATCACCAGGGCTTCAACGATATTTTGATTATAGGTTCATTTCTATAGATTCCCGATTCATGCGAATCGCGCATGGGAGACTTGGGTCTACAAGCTGGCGTATCGCCCTTGATGGTCGCGGAAATGCAACTTATTTCCATCACTGCCGGAACCGCACAAATTGCTATAAACCCGTGAATTCACGGACGTTTGTTGTATCATGTGAGGATTTTCGCCTAGCTGGCGGGCGGGACTGCCGACAGGTTAAGCGACTCTTACCGATGCCATGCGTTCTTCGCTTAGCTGCATCGCAACATCGAAACTTTCGCAGTGCACCACTCTCACCTATATTCATTTCAACGACGACGCCCGGGTAAGGGCTGAATCGAACTACAGGAGACTACCAATGCTGCTCTCGCTCATCCGCATGATCCAGGCTTTCCGGGACTATCAGCGCAATGTTGCCGAGCTGTCCCAGCTCAGCGATCGCGAACTGGCCGACATCGGTCTCGATCGCTCGGACATCCCGCGCGTTGCCGCCGGTCAGTATCAGGGCTGATATCGTTCAGCCCTTCACCGGACCAACCGATAGCGCCCGCCTCGTGCGGGCGTTGTCGCATCCAATGGCAGAAAACTCGATCTCGGCGATTCCACTGACCGCCGAAAAGCGCTACCTGTCCGCCCCATGACAGGACCCCTATCCAATATTGTGCACGTCATCGGCGCTGGCCTTGCCGGTTCCGAAGCCGCCTGGCAGGTGGCGAAATCAGGCGTGCCCGTGGTGCTGCACGAGATGCGGCCCGATCGCATGACCGAGGCGCACCGCACTGACGGGCTCGCCGAGCTCGTCTGCTCCAATTCATTCCGCTCGGACGATGCCGCCAACAACGCAGTCGGCCTGCTCCATGCCGAGATGCGCCGGCTCGACTCGCTGATCATGCGCGCGGCCGACGCCAACCAGGTGCCCGCCGGAGGCGCGCTGGCGGTAGATCGTGACGGCTTCTCTGCGGCCGTCACCACGGCACTCAACGACCATCCGCTTATCGAGATCGCCCGCGGCGAGGTCAAAGGTCTGCCGCCGGCCGATTGGAGCAACGTCATCGTCGCGACCGGTCCCCTTACCTCCGCGCCGCTGGCCGATGCCATCCGCGAGCTGACCGACGAGAACGCGCTCGCCTTCTTCGACGCGATCGCGCCGATCGTGCACCGCGAATCCATCGACATGTCGGTGGCCTGGTTCCAGTCGCGCTACGACAAGGTCGGCCCCGGCGGCAACGGCGCCGACTACATCAACTGCCCCATGACCAAGGAGCAGTATGACGGCTTCGTTGCCGCGCTGATCGCAGGCGAGAAGACCGAGTTCAAGGAGTGGGAGAGCAACACGCCCTATTTCGACGGCTGCCTGCCGATCGAGGTGATGGCGGAGCGCGGCCCCGAGACGCTACGCCACGGCCCGATGAAGCCGGTCGGCCTCACCAACCCGCACGATCCCATGACCAAGGCCTACGCGATCGTGCAGCTGCGCCAGGACAATAAGCTCGGCACGCTCTACAACATCGTCGGCTTCCAGACGAAGCTGAAATACGGCGAGCAGCAGCGCATCTTCCGCACCATTCCGGGACTAGAGAAGGCCGAGTTCGCCCGCCTCGGCGGCTTGCATCGCAACACCTTCCTCAACTCGCCAAAGCTGCTCGACAGCCAGTTGCGCCTGCGCGTGCAGCCGCGGTTGCGTTTTGCCGGCCAGATGACGGGCTGCGAAGGCTATGTGGAATCCGCCAGCGTCGGCCTGATCGCCGGCCTCTATGCGGCAGCCGACGTGCGCGGCGAAACACTGGCGAGCCCGCCGGGCACGACGGCACTCGGATCCCTGCTCGGCCACATCACCGGCGGCCATATCGAGACCATCGAGCCGGGCACCCGCTCGTTCCAGCCGATGAACATCAATTTCGGCCTGTTCCCGCCGCTCGCGACCGCGCCGACGAAGAAGCCCGACGGCACCCGGCTGCGCGGCAACGAGAAGACGGTGGCCAAGAAGCAGGCGATGAGCGCTCTGGCGCTTGCCGATCTCGATCGCTGGATCGCCGATCATTTGCGCATTGCCGTCGCGGCGTGAGTTTTCAATGAATCTTCCCAAAGATGACGCCGCGGTGCTCTCGGCGCGCTGGACCGAGGGCGTGCTGCTCAAGCGCGACGTGTTCTCGACCGTCGAGCGCGGCCGCTTCCGTGGCGACAGCGGCGAAGTTGACGCCGTGCTGCGCCGGCTCGACGAGGTGCCGTGGTGGTCGTTCCTGCTGGCGCGTCATCTTTTCGCGCGCGAGAAGCACGCGCTGGCGCTCGCCAAAGGCCTCAATGTTGGCCCTGAATTGCTCTGGGCCGGCCGCCGCGCTCTTGCGCGCGGCTTCGTCGACGGCGTCGCGCTGCATCTGGCAAAACCCCATGGCGATCTCGCCTATTTCCGCTCGGCCAAGGTAGCGCTGCGAAGGCTGCGCCGCGCCGGGATCTGCCACAACGACCTCGCCAAGGAACAGAACTGGCTGGTCGGCCGCGACGGCCGCGCCTATGTGACCGACTTCCAGCTTGCGGCCTGCTTCAACCGGCGCGGCCGGCTCTATCGCATCCTCGCCTACGAAGACCTCCGGCATCTGCTCAAGCACAAGCGCTCCTACGCGCCCGAGGCGCTGACGCCGCGCGAGCGAAAGATTCTCGCGAAGAAATCGTTCGCCGCGAGCCTGTGGCTTGCCACCGGAAAGAAGGTCTACCGCGCGATCACCCGCGGCCTGTTCAACTTCACCGACCGCGAGGGCGGCGGCCGTCGCCTCGTCAACGACGCACCGGTGCTGGCCGAGTTGATCCGCCAAAACCCCGCTGTCCGTGACGCCGCCATCGTCGCCTTTGCCGACCGCCGCTCGGGCGTGGGGCTCTATGCGTTCGTGGAGGCGGATCAGGCTGCGCTTGAAGGACAGCTCCGCAGCGAACTCACTACCGCCAAGGGACCAAAGCCGCCGGAACACATCCAGGTCGTGCACGCGCTTCCGCGTGACACCAGCGGCAAGCCGCGCACCGAGATCCTGCAACTGGTCGCCATGAACCAGCTCGACCTGATCGAGCCGATGATGAAGAACGATCAGGATCGCGCCTTCCTCAAGGACATCCTGGAGCAGCGCAAGAACCTGCGGGATCGCTTCAATTTCGAGGCGGACCTGCCCACCAGTTAGACGACGAGGTGCAGCGCGCCTTGAAGCGTCCACAATGCCGGTGGAGAAGCCGGGGATCACGCTGACTTGGGGAACGATGAATCGCTGGGGGACCATGAGGCGCTGCGCGGCCCTGCTGATCGCAGGTCTCGTGCTGCTGGCGGCCGCACCCGTGATGGCCGCGGAGTCCCCTGCCGAACAGATCTCCAGCTTCCGGCTGAAGCACGGTGAGGGCCGCGTCGTACGCGACACAACCCTCGACCGCATTGCTATAGACCAAGCCCGTGCGATGGCGGAGAAGGATGATCTCAGCCACGACGCCCTCGGCCCGTTCAACAAGCGCGTCGCGCCATCGAGAGCGGGCCGCGCCGCCGAGAATATTGCCTATGGCTACGACAATTTCGAGAAGACGCTCGGACAGTGGATCGATTCCTCCGGGCACCGCAAGAACCTGCTGCTGCACAACGCCTCCCGTGTCGGGATCGCCAGCGCGAAGAACGCCAGCGGCAAGCGCACCTATTGGGCCATGGTGATCGCCGGCGACTACGAGCCGAAGCCGGGCAAAGGCAGAAAGGACCGCGAGCCGCTGGTGGCCGTGAAACGCGAGGTTACGTCCGCCAGCAAGCCCAAATCCAGCAACTGCCATATCAAGCTGCTGGGCCTCTGCATCTGAGGCCAAGCCTGGCTTCGCGACCCGCCATCTTGCTCGCGTTCTCAGGCGCGTCTATTTCAAGCGCAGAGATCGCAAGACGTGGGGGTGCAGATGATCGACATCGAGCGAATACGAGCCGATACACCTGCCGCCTCCCGGCTCGCCTATCTCCACAATGCCGGCGCGGCGCTGATGCCGACGGCGGTTGTCACAGCGATGAAGCAGCATATCGATCTCGAGAGCGAGATCGGAGGCTATGCCGCCGCGGACCGCGAGTCAGAGCGACTTGATGCGGTCTACGGCTCGGTGGCGCGACTGCTGAATGCCTCTCCGGAAGAGATCGCGTTCATGGAGAACGCGACAGTCGCCTGGCAGATGGCGTTCTATGCCTTGCCGTTTCGCGCCGGCGACCGGATCCTGACCGCCGAGGCGGAATACGCCGCCAATTATGTCGCATTCCTGCAGGTCGCCAAGCGCACAGGCGCGGTCATCGATGTCGTGCCGAGCGACGCGACCGGCGAACTCGACATCAAGGCGCTCGAACGCATGATCGACGACCGCGTGAAGCTGATCGCCATCACCTGGGTTCCGACCAATGGCGGGCTGGTCAATCCCGCCGCAGCCATCGGCAGAATCGCGCGCGCACGCGGCATTCCTTATCTGCTCGATGCCTGCCAGGCGGTCGGCCAGATGCAGGTCGACGTCGAAGCGATCGGTTGCGACATGCTGTCGGCCACGGGGCGCAAATTCCTGCGCGGGCCGCGCGGTACCGGCTTCCTTTACGTCCGCAAGCCGGTACTGCAACAGCTTGAACCGCCGATGATCGACCACTTTGCGGCGCCCTGGGTCTCGCGGGAGCACTATCAGCTCCGCGACGATGCCCGCCGGTTCGAGACCTGGGAGAACAATTACACGGCCCGGCTCGGCCTCGGCGCCGCCGTCGATTACGCCTTGGCGATCGGCCTCGGCCCGATCGAGCAGCGCTGCCGCCTGCTGGCGGGCCGTCTCCGCAATGGCCTCGGCGCAATCAGCGGCATCACCGTTCGCGACCTCGGCGATGCGCCGGGCGCGATCGTCAGCTTCACGATGGAGGGGCATGAGGCGGACGCGATCGTCCGCAGCGCCGCCGCGGCCGGCATCACCATCGGCGCCTCGCATCCGTCGAGCACTCGCATCGACGCCGAAGTCCGCGCGCTGCCGGTGGTCGTGCGCGCGTCTCCGCACTACTACAATACGGAAGCCGAGATCGATCGGCTGATCGCCCACCTCGCGGGTCTGGCGCCGCGATAGAGGGGCTCAGGTGCAGCGCGCGCTCAGTCCGGATGCGCCGAGCTTGGCCATGACCTCGTCGAGATGTGCGCTGTCGCGGGTCTCGATGACGAGTTGCAGCAGCGTGGCCTTGGCCGGCAGGTCCGAGAAGGTTCGCTGGTGCGAGACTTCGATGATGTTGGCGCCGGCCTCCGCCAGCAGCGCGGCGACCGCGGCCAGCTGGCCTGGCCTGTCAGGAATATCGAGCGAGAGCTGCGTCAGCCGTCCCTCACGCGCGAGTTCGCGCGTCAGCACCGAGGCGATCAGCCTTGTGTCGATGTTGCCGCCGCTCAGGACCAGACCAACTTTCTCGCCGGCGAAGCGCGTGGGATCGGACATGATCGCCGCAAGGCCCGCGGCGCCGGCGCCCTCGACGACCGTCTTCTCGATCGAGATCAGGGTTGCGACTGCACGCTCGAGTTCGGCTTCGTTGACGAGCGCGATGTCGTCGACCAGTCTGCGGACGATTTCAGTCGTGATCTTGCCCGGCGATTTGACCGCGATGCCTTCGGCGAGCGTATCGCCGCGGGCCGGCAGATTGCCGCCATGGACGGCATTGTACATCGAGGGATAGAGCCATGCCTCGACGCCGAGAATCCGCAGCGACGGCTTGATCGATTTCGCCGCAATGGCGATGCCGCTGATCAGGCCACCGCCGCCGATCGGGACGACCAGCGTATCAAGCTCCGGCACCGCCTGGAGCATCTCCAGCCCGACCGTGCCCTGCCCCGCAATGACCAGCGGATCGTCGTAGGGGTGGACGAAGATCATGCCGCGGGCTTCACCGTGACTTCGCGCAAACGCAGCCGCCTCCTCCAGCGTCGCGCCGGTGACGACCACCTCGGCACCATGATGCCTGGTGTTCTCGACCTTCACCATCGGCGTGCCCACCGGCATGACGATCGTGGCGGGAATGCCGAGCCGCTTGGCATGATAGGCGACACCCTGCGCGTGGTTGCCCGCCGACATGGCGACGACGCCGCGCGCCCGCTCCTCCGGCGTCAGCGCCGTGAGCCGGTTCAGTGCGCCACGCTCCTTGAACGACGATGTGAACTGGAGGTTCTCGAATTTGAGCCAGAGCTCGCAGCCGTAAATGTTGCTCAGCGTCCGGCTGTAGCTGCAGGGCGTCTCGACGACGGCACCGCGGATGGTCTCAGCGGCGGCTCGAATGTCGCCAGGTGCGACCGGAATGCCGCTCAGATCGGGGACTGCAGTTTGGGACAATTCAGCCATGGGACAGCATAGAGCATTCGGCCGTCTCGGGCGATAAGCCAACCGCTATTTGGTAAATTCCCGGGATCGTGAAGCCCGCCACAGCGTCCACAACGTGCGCAACCGCGACACCGGCTGCGGCGCGAAAGGATTGCGCCCCGGCCGAGACAGGCGATCGAGATCGGCCCGCGCCTGGCTTAGCGGCAGGAATGCCGCCCGCGCCGACGGCGGCACCTGCGCCAGCAGGGATGAGGCCGTCGCCAGATGCTGCCGTGCTTCGTCCATGAGCTGATCCAGCACGGCATTCAGATGCGGCGTCTGCTTGCCGGCGAACACGTCCTCGATGCCACAGCCATGGCCGGTCAGGAATTGCTGCGGCAGGAACAATTGCCGATGGGCCGAGTCCCGCGGGAGGTTCGCGATCACCTGCGCGATGCCCTGCGCCAACCCGGCGTGCCGCGCGAGGTGCTCGCTCGCATCCGAAGCTTCGCCCAAGATCCGCGCCGCGAGCGCGAACAAGGCCGAAGACGTCGCCGCCAGATAGCCTTCAAGCGCTGTCATGGTCGGCATCGGATCGTTGTAGAGATCGAACTGATGCTCGTTGACGAGCAGCGACAACGGCTCGACCGGCAGGTCAAAATCGCGGATCGCGCGCAACAGCTCGGCCGCCACCGGATTGCCCTCGGCGCTGCCGTGAACGAGGCCCGAGAACAGATCGGTCCACCATTGAAAGCGGATTTCGCCGGGCAAGGGCTGGCTCACCTGATCGCGGACGCGGACGATCTCGACATTGAAGGCGTAGAGCGCCAGCAGCGCCCGACGTTCGGCGGCGGGCGCAAACAGGGTCGCGGCATAGCGTGGAAAGTCGTGGCTGCGCACGAGGTCGGCGCAAAATGTCACGGCGTCCGGCGGCGTCATAGCGCGGCTCATGGTACGGCAATCAGCGCAGCCGCGACGCGGCGCCGTTCGCCGATCATGATGTTATAGGTGCGCACGGCCGGCCCGGTTTGCATGGTGTCCAGCACCACCCTCACCGCCTTCAGCGCCTGGCGCAGCTCCGGCGGCGGCAGCCAGACGCCGGTTCCGGTCCCGACCAGAAGCGTGTCGATGCTGTTGGCGGCCGCAAAAACCCGATCCAGCGAATAACGGTCGATCCTGGCGGGATCGGTCACGTCCCAGGCCCAGATCGCGTCAGGCAGGCACAGCAGCGAACCCCGATGCGACATGCCGGCAAAGGCAAAACCGCCCTTGCCATAGGCCTCGATCGGCGCCGAGCGTGGGAAATGGGGAGCGTTGGGATCGCCGGCCATGAGCTTCGTCCGAATGGGCTGACTGCCCTCGCAAACTCATGCGAGGGCCTGCGGTTCGGATCACGCCTTGCTTTTCTTCGCCGGCGTAGTCACTTCGACTGCGTCTTCGCGATGCTCGCCGACGCCGAGATAGATCAGGATCGGGGCTGCGATAAAGATCGAGGTGTAGGTGCCCACCAGCACCACGCCGAACATCATGACGGCCGTGAAGCTGTGGATGGCATGACCGCCGAACAGCAGCAGCGCCAGCAATGCCAGCGTCACCGTGAAGTGGGTGATGATCGAGCGCGACAGCGTCGAGTTGATGGACTCGTTGAGCAGCTGCGGCATCGGCATCTTCTTGTAGCGCCGCAGCATTTCGCGGATGCGGTCATAGATGACGACGGTGTCGTTGAGCGAATAACCGAGAATGGTCAGAAGCGCCGCGATGCTGGTGAGATCGAAGTCGACCTGGCTGATCGACATGAAGCCGATGGTCAGCACGATGTCGTGCACGTTGGCGATCATGGCGCCGAGCGCGAACTGCCATTCGAACCGGAACCAGAGGTAGATCAGGATCGACACGATTGCGAGCATCAGGCCGAGCATGCCGAAGGCCAGCAACTCGCCGGAGACGCGCGGGCCGACCACTTCGACGCGGCGATATTCAAAGAAATCGCCTAGCGCCGTGCGGACTTTCTGCACGGCTTCCTGCTGCGCGGCGTCGCCGCCCGGCTGCTCCGCGACACGGATCAGGACGTCCGCGGGACCGCCGATTTGCTGGATCTGGACTTCGCCCAGGCGCAAGCCATCCAGTGTCGTGCGCATCGCCGCGATGTCGGCGGTGCCCGACTTGGCCCGCACCTCCAGCAGCGTGCCGCCGCGGAAGTCGATGCCGAAATTCAGGCCATGGGTGAAGAACAGCGTGATGGCGACAATCGACAGCGCCGCCGAGATCGGGAAGCTGATGCGACGGAAGCGCGTGAAGTCGAAATGCGTATCGTCAGGGACGATGCGCAGCGACGGCAGCAGGCCGAACACCGAGACCACGGTGAGGACAGCAATGAGGATGCCGAGCCCGATGAGAACAATGTGAGTCACGGTCAGGCTCCTAGATCGGCACGCTCTGCGGCCGCTTCCACCGCACCCACCCGGCGACGATCAGCCGGGTCAGCGTGAAGGCGGTGAACACCGTGGTGATGATGCCGATGCCGAGCGTCACGGCGAAGCCGCGCACCGGGCCGGTACCGATATAGAATAGCACCGCGGCGGCAATGAAGGTGGTGATGTTGGAATCGAGGATGGTCGCGAGCGCTCGCTTGAAACCGGCGTCGATCGCCGAGATCGCGTTGCGGCCGCTGCGCAGCTCCTCACGGATGCGCTCGTAGATCAGCACGTTGCTATCGACCGCGATGCCGACGGTGAGCACGATGCCGGCGATGCCGGGCAGCGTCAGCGTGGCGTTGAGCAGCGACAAGAGGCCGAAGATCATTGCGACGTTGATGGCCACCGCGATGTTGGCGAACACGCCGAACAGCCGGTAGGTCAGCAGCATGAACACGATGACCATGATCGAGCCGACATAGGCCGCCAGCTCGCCCTTCTCGATCGAGTCCTGGCCGAGGCCCGGACCGACGGTGCGCTCCTCGACCACCGTGAGCGGCGCCGGCAGCGCGCCGGCGCGCATCAGGATCGCAAGATCGTTGGCAGCCTGGACCGTGAAGCTGCCCGAGATCTGCCCCTGTCCGCCCGTGATGGGCTCGCGGATCACAGGCGCCGAGATCACCTCGTTGTCGAGCACGATCGCGAACGGCAGCCCCACGTTCTCCTGCGTGGCCTGCGCGAATTTGCGGGCGCCAGTGGAGTTGAAGCGGAAGGAGACGATCGGCTCATTGGTGCGCTGGTCAAATCCGGGCTGCGCATCGGTGAGCTCGGCGCCCGAGACCAGCACCTGCTTCTTGACGACGTAAGGCACCTTCGGCGAGTTCTGGCTCATCAGCAGCTCAGAATCCGGCGGCACTCCACCGCGCTGCGCCTGGTCCGGCGGCACCGAGGTGTCGACCATGCGGAATTCCATCTTGGCGGTCTTGCCGAGCAGCTCTTTCAGATGCGTCGGGTCCTGAAGGCCCGGGACCTGCACCAGAATGCGGTCGGTGCCCTGACGCTGGATCACCGGCTCGACGGTGCCGAGCTCGTTGACGCGGCGCTCGACGATCTGGATCGACTGCTCGATGGTCTTGCGCATGCGCTCGACCATGGCAGGCTGCGACAGCGCCAGACGGATCAACCCGCCGCCGGCATCGGATATGTCGAGGTCGCGCTGGGTGCTCGACCCGAGCAGTCCGCCGATCGGTTGCGAGAGGTCACGCAGCTTGGTCAGCGCGGCCTGGAGATCGGTATCCTTGACTCGGACCTCGACCGTGTCGCCGCGGGTCACGAGGCCGGTATAGCCGATCTTCGCCTCGCGCAGCGCGCGGCGGACGTCGTCGCGGACCTGGTCGAGCTTTTCCTTCTTGACGTAATTGCCATCGACCTCGAGCAGCAGATAGGAGCCGCCCTGAAGGTCGAGGCCGAGCACGAGCCGGCGCTGGGCCCAGGCGGGCCAGGTCTTGACCTGCGCTTCGGGGAAGAAGTTCGGGACCGCGCAGAGGCACACGATCAGCGCTGTCAGGATAATCCCGAGCGCCCTCCACCGCGTGAAATACAACATCGACTGGACCTGTCAGATCAGGAGATTTGAGAGACTCGCGGAAGCGCTTACTTCGCCGCGGCGTCGTCCTTGGCGCTTTCCTTCGCGCTGTCCTTGGCCGGCTCGCCCTTGGCGCGCACGCCCGAGATCATCGATCGCATCTGGCGCACGCGCACGCCGTCGGAAATCTCGAACTCGATCTGGTCGTCATCGACCACCTTGGTGACCTTGCCGACCAGGCCGCCCGAGGTCACGACGGTGTCGCCGCGGCGGATGTTCTTCACGAGCTCGGCGTGGTCCTTCACCTTCTTCTGCTGCGGGCGCAGAATCAGGAAGTACATGATCACGAAGATCAGGGCGAACGGCAGCAGCGACATCAACATGCTGTTGGTGTCGCCGGCGCCCGCGGCCTGGGCATACGCAGGGGTAATGAACATTCGGACGATCCTTGTGGAAACAGGGGAAGCCGGTCAGGCCCTTGCGGCGACCGGTCCGGTCAAATTCGCGCGGACTATAGCGGCCATTGCCCCAATTGCAACGCTGCCAGACCGTCGATTTGGCCACCTTGCGGCCGGCCATCAGGCCCGATAAGGCTGCATTCTCAGGAACTTCGGACATGCCCAAAAAACCAAGCAAAAGCCCGGCCGGCAAAGGCCCCCGTACCCCTGCCACCAAGCCCGCCCAGGTCGCGGCAAAACGCCCCAAGGCAGTCTCAAGGGCGGCCCTCAAGGCCTCCCAGGACCTTTCCCAGGAGCGCATCGTCCGCGCACTGGAGACCATTGCGGCGCACCTCGCCGCCCAGGGCAACCCGGTTGTCGCGCGCGAGTCGTTCAAACAGGCGGACGCCTATGTCTGGCACCCCGACGGCCGCCTTGCTGCGGTGCCGCGGGTCAGCCGCGTCGAGCTATTCCTGCTTAGGGGCGTCGACCGTGTGCGCGACATTCTGATGGAGAACACCGAGCGGTTCGCCAACGGCCTGCCCGCCAACAACGCCCTGCTGTGGGGCGCGCGCGGAATGGGCAAGTCCTCGCTGGTGAAGGCGGCTCACGCCAGCATCAACGCCGACCGCAAACCCGCCGACAAGCTGAAGCTGATCGAGATCCACCGCGAGGACATCGAGAGCCTGCCGGCGCTGATGGAGCAACTGCGCGCCTCATCCTTCCGCTTCATCGTGTTCTGCGACGACCTTTCCTTCGACGGCAATGATGCATCCTACAAGTCGCTCAAGGCTGTGCTCGAAGGCGGCATCGAGGGCCGGCCCGAGAACGTCATCCTCTACGCCACCTCCAACCGCCGCCATCTGCTCGCGCGCGAGATGATCGAGAACGAGCGCTCGACCGCGATCAATCCCGGCGAAGCGGTCGAGGAAAAGGTCTCGCTGTCGGACCGCTTCGGCCTGTGGCTTGGCTTCCACCGCTGCAGCCAGGACGAATATCTCGCCATGGTGCGCGGCTATTGCGGCCATTTCGGCGTCAAGGTCGACGATGAGGCGCTGGAGCGCGAGGCGCTGGAATGGTCAACGACGCGCGGCTCGCGCTCGGGCCGTGTCGCCTGGCAATTCGTGCAGGAGCTGGCCGGACGGCTCGGCGTGAAGCTCGCGACCAAGTAGCGTCTTCAAAAACATGATCGCCCGCTCCAGTGCGCTGCGCACAAGGCGGGCGATCATTGGGCTCGACTTGATGTGGAAGCGAGGCCCTAGGGCCTCACGCCCCGTTCAGGAATTGAAGCGGGTCAACCGGGCTCGATCCCTTACGGATCTCGAAGTGGAGCTGCGGCGACGCCACCTCCCCGGATTGACCCGACTTGGCAATGACCTGACCGCGCTTGATGGGATCGCCGCGCTTCACCAACAGCTCACTCGCATGGGCATATGCGGTGACGTAGCCGTTGGAGTGCCGAACCAGGACGAGATTGCCGTAGCCCTTCAGCTCGTTGCCGGAATAGGCAACGACACCGTCTTCTGCCGCCTTGACCGGCGTACCCTCGGGCACCGCGACATTGATGCCGTCATTGGACTTGCCGTTGGTCTTGGCGCCGTAGCTCGTGATCACCTTGCCGCGCACCGGCCAGCGGAAGGTCGGCAACGAGCTGGTGGTCTCTGCCGCTTTCGCCGGCGTCTCGGCGGCCTTCTCTTCGATATTCGTGGTGGCCTGAGCCAGGCGCGCGCTCTGCGCGGGTTGGGCAACAGCGGCCATCCTGGTGGTCGGTGCGGGAGCGGCCGCAACCGGCTGCAGCGCAGCCGCCACGGGGGCCGCGGCGACAGGCGCCGGAGCAAGCGGAGCGGCAACCGCTGCGGTTTTGGCGCCCGGCACGGTCAGCTTGGTGCCGAGCTTCAGCTTGGTCGACGGCTCGAGACCATTGGCGCGAGCGAGCTCGGCCGCGGAGATATGGTTCTTGCGCGCGATGCTGGCGAGCGTGTCACCGTGATTGACGAAGTGGTAGCTCGATGGCGCAGCGACGGCGGCAACCGGTTTCGCCATTGCGGGAGCCGCCGCAACCGGAGCCGTGACCGGCGCCGGTGCAGCAGCCGTTGCACCCGGATGCGGGATGACCAGCTGCTGGCCAGGCGAGAGCGCGCGCGGCCCCTTGTAGCCGTTGGCGGCCATGATCGCCTGCGGGCTCACATGGTAGCGCTTGGCGAGCACGTCGAGCGTGTCGCTGGTGCCGACGATGATCTTGGTTCCGCCGACGGGCTGGGCAGCTGCAACTGAGCGCGGCGGCACGGTGCCGGTGGCTTCAAGACGCGGCTGAGCCGGCGGCGTGTAGGAGCCGAGGCCGCGACCGCCTCCGGAGACGCCCCCACCCGACGCAACCGGATAGGATTGCGGCGCAGCGACAGCCGGCGGCGGCAAGGCCTGAGACTGATAGTAGCCGGGCTGGGTCTGCGGCCGTGCATATTGCGGCAGCTCACGCTGCGGCGGCGGGGCCTGCTGGACCGAACCGGTCGATTCAGAGAAGGGATTGGAGAAGTTCGACTGGGACAGCCTCGACTGCATGTCGGCACTGCACCCTGCGAAGCTGAAGGAAATCAGCGCCAGCACCGCGACCTGCGGTACGCGGCGCGAGTAAAGCAACTCGGCGACAACAGACATGGTTACTCACTCGTACGCAACAGAACTGGTCTTTTAAGTAAACACGTCGCGAGTAAATAACGGCTTAACCCTCCCAATAAGATGTTGGCAGCACAGCCGATCCGGAATTCTACAGCTCCCGCGCCACGCCGGGCAGCGCCGGCACGAAACGGACCTCCACGAGTTCCCTGCGTTCGATCCCGGCTTCGGTACGGCTGAGACGGGTCAGCGTCTGCACGCCCTGATGCGGCCCGACCGGCGCAATCAGGATGCCGCCGACCTCGAGCCGTTCGACGAGGTTCTCCGGAATCTGCTCCACCGCGGCGGTAACGATGATGCGGTCGAACGGGCCGATGTTGGGTGGCAGATTGAGGCCATCGCCCAGCATCACCTCGACATTGTGACACCCGAGCTTTTCAAGCCTGGCGCGCGCGGCGTCCGCAAGCTTGCGGTAGCGCTCGACCGTCAGCACCTCGCGCGAAAGCCGCGACAGCACGGCGGCCTGATAACCGGAGCCGGCGCCGATCTCGAGCACGCGATGCTGCTTCTGGAGCTGAAGCTGCTCGGTCATGTAGGCGACGACAAATGGCTGGCTGATGGTCTGCCCGCAGGCGATCGGCAACGCGCTGTCACGATAGGCGGCGTCGCGATCGGACGCTTCGACGAACAGATCGCGCGGCACCTCTTCCATGGCCCGCAGCACGGTCTGATTGCTGATGCCGCGACGCCTCAGCGTGAGCTGAAACATCATCTTTTCCGGCGGGGGCTGGTTGGAGGTCATCGCTGCTTATATCGTCTCGTCAGAGGGCCGGATCGTCGCACGCGTCGCTCAGGCCCGGGCAAGAATCCTGTTCCTGCTCAGGAACCTATGATAGCCTTTCGCTGCGGTATTTGACCACAAATCGGCTTGCAGCGGGCCAGCCGCAAACGCATTTCCGCGCGTCCGCCGGCCGAAACGCGCATTGCGTCGATTCATGTTATCTGCGAACGTTTTCCGGAGATGGGCAAGGACTCAACGACAATGACCGCGACCGGGCTTTCGGGCCGCTCTGTATTCCTCGTCGAGGACGAGGTCATGATCAGAATGATGGTCGCGGATATGCTGGAGGAGCTCGGCTACAAGGTCGCGGCGGAAGCGGGCGATATCAACGAGGCCCTGCGGCTGGTCCAAGCCACCGAGTTCGACATCGCCATCCTCGATGTCAACGTCAACGGCAAGGTCATTTCGCCGGTTGCCGATCTCATCAGGGAAAAGGGCTGCCCGTTCATCTTTGCCACCGGCTACGGCTCGTCGGGCCTGCCCGAGCAATATCGCGACCGGCCAGCGCTGCAGAAGCCGTTTCAGCTCGACGCGCTCGGCAAGACCATCGAAGCCGCGCTTCGCACCGGCTAGCTAGCTTCTACTTCCAAATCATCTTCACTTTAGCGTCGCGCTCAGCTCTTCGGAAAACGCTTCATTGGTACGATCGAGCCGCAGTGGCGTGACCGAGACATAGCGCTCGCGCAGCGCCGCGAGATCGGTGCCTGCGGCCGGCATGTCCATCATCGCGGCACGTTCGAAGCCAATCCAGAAATAAGGATTGTTGCGGCCGTCCCTGCGCTCGTCGATCCTGAGGAAGCCGAGATTGCGCTTGCCCTGCCGCGTGACGCGAATGCCGAGCACATCCTCGGGCGCGCAGGACGGGAAGTTGACGTTGATGACGGTGTCCTTCGGGATGCCGGCCTTGATCACCTTGCGCAGGATGTCGGGACCGAATTTGCGCGCGGTGTCCCACGGCGGCCGCTCGCGCGTCTCGACGCTGAACTCCTGCGATAGCGCGAATGACGGGATCCCCAGGATGGTGCCTTCGAGCGCACCGGCGATGGTGCCGGAATAGACCACGTCCTCGGCAACGTTGCGGCCCTTGTTGACGCCGGAGAGCACGACATCGGGCAGCTTGGCGCCGAGGATGTGGCGCGCGCCCATGATGACGCAGTCGGTCGGCGTGCCGCGCACCGCGAAGTGCCGCGGCCCGACGTCGCGCAGGCGCAGCGGATCGTTCAACGACAGCGAATGCGACACGCCGGACTGGTCGAGCTCGGGCGCGACCACCCAGACGTCGTCGGACAGCGCGCGCGCGATCTCCTCCACGACCTTGAGGCCGGGAGCGTGGATGCCGTCGTCATTGGTGCAGAGAATACGCATGCCGGTGGTCGATTCCTGAGCTGGGTCAGGCCGTCTTATCCCGCTATGGCGGATCAGGCAAACCGGTATCCAGGCCCGACGCATTATTAACGCCGGGCGCAATTAACGCCGGACGCGCCATTGCGGCAGGAAGCGCGCAAGCTTGCCCTCCGCGCGCAGCTGCATCGCCGGCACGACAGGGCTGACGACGGGTGTCTCGATCACACCGAGCGCCTTCAGCTGCGCAACGAATGGAGCCGACACGGGCGTCTCTGGAAAGCGCTCACGCGCTACCGTTACCGCCGTGTCAAAATCCTCGACATTGACGCCCGGCTTGGCGCGCCGGCTTTGCACATGCGTGTCGTCCCAGAGCCGCGCGATGTCGATGTCCAGCACGCCACGCAAGCGCTGGTCGACGGCCTGGATACCGGAACCGGTCACCGCCCATTGTCGGCCGACCCAGAAGATGTCGCGGTGCAAGGCCATGGACGGTCGGTTCGCGTTGACGGATGGCCGGCAGGATAACCGGCCGCCCGATCTTCGCAACCAAACGTTTCTGCGTTTCAGGCGGGCAACGAGAATTATTCGCGCGCGACCACTTTCAACCCGCCCATATAGGGCTGAAGCACGCTGGGAACGGCGATCGAGCCGTCCTCCTGCTGATAAGTCTCCATGACGGCGATCAGCGCGCGGCCGACCGCCGTACCGGAGCCGTTCAGCGTGTGCACGAAGCGCGGCTTGCCGTCCGGGCCGCGCGAACGCGCATCCATGCGCCGCGCCTGGAAATCGCCGCAGACCGAGCAGCTCGAGATCTCACGGAACATGCCGCCGTCGCCCTGCCCGGGCATCCAGACTTCGATGTCATAGGTTTTTTGCGACGAGAAACCCATATCCCCTGCGCAGAGCGTCATGACGCGATAGTGCAGGTCGAGCTTCTGCAACACCTGCTCGGCGCAGGACAGCATCCGCTCCAACTCGTCCTTGCTGGTTTCAGGCGTCGTGATCGAGACCAGCTCGACCTTGGTGAACTGGTGCTGGCGGATCATGCCGCGTGTATCACGCCCTGCGGCACCCGCCTCCGCGCGAAAACACGGCGTCAGCGCAGTCAGCCGCATTGGTAGTTGCTTCTCGTCGAGGATGGATTCGCGGACGAGGTTGGTGAGCGAGACTTCCGCCGTCGGGATCAGGCCGAGACGCTCGGTCTTCAGCCGCTCATGATCGGGCGAAGCGAGCAGCTCGCCCTTGATCGCCCAAAACTGGTCATCCTCGAATTTCGGCAATTGCCCGGTGCCGAACATCACCTCGTTGCGCACCAAGAGCGGCGGGTTGATCTCGGTGTAGCCGTGCTCATTCGTGTGCAGGTCGAGCATGAACTGCCCGATCGCGCGTTCAAGGCGCGCGAGGCCCTTCTTCAGCACGACGAAGCGCGCGCCGGAGAGTTTTGCCGCCGCCTCGAAATCCATGTAGCCGAGCGCGGTGCCGAGATCGTCGTGCAGCTTCGGCGCAAAACCATAGTTGCGCCTGGCACCGAACACGTGGTGCTGGACGTTGCCGTGCTCGTCGACCCCATCGGGCACTTCATCGAACGGAATGTTCGGGATCGCGGACAGCTCTTTGGTCAGCTCATCGTCGGCCGTTTTCGCGGCAGCCTCGAGCTCCGGCATCGTGGTCTTGATCTCGGCGACTTCAGCCATCAGCTTGGCTGCACGCGCCTCGTCCTTGGCCTTCTTGGCGTCGCCGATTTCCTTGGACGCCGCATTGCGCCGCGCCTGTGCCTGCTCGGAGGCCAGGATCGACGCCCGCCGCCGCTCGTCGATCGCGAGCAGCGACGCCGACAGCGGCTTCAGGCCCCGCCGGGCGAGGCCGGCGTCGAAGGCTTGCGGATTGTCGCGGATCAATTTGATGTCGTGCATGGCGGTGGTCCTGAATCAGCGTGCAATGGCCGAAGCGCGTGTTGGCGGGGTGCACAGCGCTTCCCACTACCACAGGCGTCATCGCCGGCGAAAGCAGGCGATCCAGTATTCCAGAGACAGGGGTGATTCTCCGAGAGGCCACGGCGTACTGGATTCCCCGCTTTCGCGGGGAATGACACAGAGGCGCCCTACTCGGCCGGATTCGGCGGCGTCGACACGTCGGTGCCGGTCGTGGCCTGCGAGGCGGCCGCCTTCTTCTCCACCATCGAGACCGCAATGATCGAGCCCTCGTAGAGCGCCAGCAGCGGAATCGCCAGCGAGCACTGGCTAAGCACATCAGGCGGCGTCAGCACGGCCGCGATGATGAAGGCGACGACGATGAAATAGCGGCGCTTCTCGCGCAGCATCTTTGACGTGATGATGCCGATCCGCCCGAGCAGCGTCAGGATAACCGGAAGCTGGAATGCGATGCCAAAGGCGAAGATCAGCGACATCACCAACGATAAATATTCGCCGACCTTTGGCTGGAGCAGGATCTGCGCGGTCTCGTCACTTCCGGCCTGCTGCATGCCGAGCGAGAAACGGACCAGCATCGGCAGCACGACGAAATAGACCAGCGCGGCGCCCAGCACGAAGAAGAACGGGGTCGCGACCAGATACGGCAGGAAGGCCTGCTTCTCATTCTTGTAAAGGCCGGGCGCCACGAACTTGTAGATTTGGGTTGCGACGATCGGGAACGAGATGAAGCCGGCGCCGAACAGCGCGAGCTTGAGCTGAGTGACGAAATATTCCAGCAGCGCGGTGTACTGGAATTTCGACGCATCCCCGCCGCCAGCGACCAGTACAAACGGCCACACCAGAACGTTGAATATCTGCTTGGCGAAGAAGAAGCAGAGGATGAAGGCAAGGCCGAAGCCGAGCAGCGCCTTGATCAGTCGCGAGCGCAGCTCGATCAGATGATCCATCAGCGGGGCTTTGCTGGCCTCGATATCGGCGTCGCTCATGACGCTTTGGCGTCCTTGATCGCCTCGGATGGCGCGGTGTCCTGGGTAACCTCAACCGGTTCGACCTCGCGAGTGATCGCGAGCGGCTCGTTCACCGCCGCATGCGCCTCGGCTTCCACAAAGGTCTCGGGCGTCGGGGCTTCCGGAGTCGTTGGAGTTGCCGGCGCTTCACCTGAAGTTGCCGGCACTTCGCTTGAAGTCGCCGGAGCCTCGACGGCAACGGACGTACTGGTTTCGGCCGGCTTGTCGAGCGCATCGACGCGCAGGGCGTCGCTGACGTCCTTCTGGAGCGACGTCATCAAATTGTTGCCGGCGAAACCGGAGGCGGCTTCCTTGACCTCGTCAAAGCTCTTCTTGAGGTCGGCCATCTCGGCCTCGCGCATCGCTTCCTGGAACTGGCCCTGGAATTCGGCGGCCATCTTTCGGGCCTTGCCCATCCATTGACCGACCATGCGCAGCACGCCCGGCAGCTCTTTCGGGCCGATGACGACCAGGGCCACGACCCCGATCAGAACCAGTTCACTCCACCCGATGTCGAACATGACGTCTTCCGTTCACGCGAAATCACGATCGGCCTGATCCCTCACGCGCAGGATCGGGGCCGCTACCCGTGTCTCGCGTGCTCCTGGCTCAGACGGCCTTGCTGCCGACGTCGGATCGCGCCGCGGTCGGCGCCGCATTGTGCTCGATGGACTTGGACGGCTCGGCGGGCTTGTCAGCGACCTTGTCGTCGTCCTGCATGCCCTTCTTGAAGGCCTTGATGCCCTGCGCCACGTCACCCATCAGATCCGAAATCTTGCCACGGCCGAACAGCAGCAGGACCACTGCGATCACCAAGATCCAGTGCCAAATGCTAAGTGAACCCATCCTGCAACCCTCCAAACGCGCATCGCCGGGACCCCCGGCCGATCTTCACCGAAACCTAGGCTTCGCAGGCCTCAAAAACAAGGACCAAGGCAGCGCCAATTCGCTGTTGGCGCTACGTAATCTTGCCTAGTGTTAACTGGTCGCAGGCGGCCCGCAGAAGCGACCGGAGGATCACTCCTCGTTCCCGCCTTCGCCGCCCTCATTGCCGCCTTCCGGCGGCGTCTCGGGCTCGACCGCAGGCGCCAGCGCCAGATCGAGGTCCTCGCCCGGTTCCAGGGGGTCCTCGTCCTCGCGCAGCTGAGGATCATCCGATGGCGTCGGCACGCTGAAGCCGGTCGGCAGCCGCGAATCCAGCAGTCCCGTACCCTTCAGCTCCTCCAGACCCGGCAGGTCGCCGAGCTGTTCCAGAGTGAACTGCGAGAGGAAGTCCTCGGTGGTTCCGAAGGTCAGAGGACGGCCAGGCGTCTTGCGACGACCGCGCGGCTTGATCCAGCCGGTCTCCAGCAGCACGTCGAGCGTGCCCTTTGAGGTGACGACGCCGCGGATCTCCTCGATCTCAGCACGCGTCACCGGCTGGTGATAGGCGATGATTGCCAGAACCTCGATGGCCGCACGCGACAGGCGGCGGGTCTCGGTGCTCTCGCGGGTCATCAGCCAGGCGAGATCGCCGGCAGTGCGGAACGTCCATTTGTTGGCGACCCGCACGAGGTTCACGCCGCGCAAGGCGTAGTCGGCCTGGAGCTGCTCGAGCGCGGCCTTGATGTCGACGCCCTCGGGCATGCGCTTGGCCAGCGTCGCCGTATCCAGTGGTTCATTCGAAGCAAACAGCAGCGCTTCCAGCAGCCGCAATTCTTCGGGACGCGCCTGGGATTCGTTCTCCATCGGCTCGGCCTCATCTACCCGCACTTCAGCCAGGCTTGCCATGGCAGATTCTCCTTCTTGCACTTAAGCGACCGGCGCATCGGGCGCAGGAGCTGCGTCCGGAACCGGTTTAGGACGCCCCTTCCGGAAATAGATGGGCGCAAACGCCTCTTTCTGGTTCAGCTCGAGCTGACCTTCGCGCACCAGCTCGAGCGCGGCGGCGAAGCTCGAGGCGAACACCGTCGCGCGTTGCGTCGGATCGGCGACGTGGCGGACCAGGAAGTCGTCGAGAACGCCCCAGTCATCCTGGTCGGTGATGCTGCCGACCAGCCGCTCCAGCGTGGCGCGCGCCTCGGCGAGGGACCACACCGTGCGCTTGGCCAGATGCACGCTCGCCAGCACGCGCGACTGGCGCTGTGAAGCATAGGCCGTGAGCAGGTCATACAGCGTCGCCGTGTATTTCGGATGCCGGATCTCGGCGATCTGCTCGGGCTCGCCGCGCGGAAAAATGTCGCGCAGCAATTGCTGCCGGTTCATCAGCCGGTTGGCGGCTTCGCGAATGGCTTCCAGGCGGCGCAGACGGTTGGCGAGCGCGGTCGCCATTTCCTCGGCGCTCGGACCTTCCGCACTCGGCGGCTCCGGCAGCAGCAGGCGCGACTTCAGGAAGGCAAGCCAGGCGGCCATCACGAGATAGTCGGCGGCAAGCTCGAGGCGGATTTTTCGAGCAGCTTCGATGAAGTGAAGGTACTGGTCGGCCAGCGCCAGGATCGAGATCTTGGCGAGATCGACCTTCTGCTGCCGCGCCAGCGCGAGCAGGAGATCGAGCGGGCCTTCATAGCCCTCGACATCGACCACCAACGCCGGCTCGCCCTCGGCCAGCTCTGCGGGCCGCCCGGTTTCAAACGATAGGATTTCTGCGGTCATGCGGATGCCGTGGTTGCGGTCAATGCGTCCAGTTCCGCATTGTCATTGCTGTGAAGCGTCGTGTCGCAGCCGCCCGCGAACATGGCGCGAATTCGCTCGGCGATTCCGCCCGCCGGCGCGTTCATCGGCACGTCATTACTCATTAACAAACCCTGGAACCCAATTGCGCTGCGAATCACTTGAGCAATCATTGTCGCAGAAGTCGTCACCGGATGGGCGGGGGCGGCGGCGCCATCCACGGGAATGCTGAGACTGCCGAGATTGGCCGCGCTTAAGCCCGCAACCACCAATTCCTCAAGCAGTACGGTGACTTGCGTCGAGATTTCGATGCTACGCCTGAAGCGAATGAAATCCCGTGGGCATTCGGCACGGCCAAACGCCAGCTCGGCGGCGGTCAGTTCCATTCCGGATACGCCGGTATTGAAGGCCCGCGTGCTCATGGGGCCGATTAACCCTGCCCCGGCAGGGGGTCAAGGAAACGGCCGCTAATTCCTCTGGACGAAGCAGGACGGCAGGCCAGCCGACTTCAGATTGTTGCAGGCCTGCACCGCCTCGTCGGCCGAGCCATACGGTCCGGCGAAGGCGCGGTAGACGATACCTTTGCCCTTATCGGTCAGATCGACGCGCTTGATGACCGGCGAGCGGCCGCCGAGCACGCTGCCATACTTGCTCTGCAGCACCCTGTAGGACGCGGCGGCGCTATCCTCGCTCTGCTGCGAGGAAACCTGCACGACGAAGCCGCCACCGCCGCTGGGCGTGGGTGCAATTTGGGTCGGATTGGTCGCGGCCATACGCTGCGGCGGTTGGGCCGGCGCAGCCTGCGGCGCCAGCGAGAGTGGCTGGTTGGCACTGGCATTGGCCGAAGTCGGCGGCGTACGCGGCGCGGCTGGTGCAGCGACCGGCTTCGGCGGCGCGGCCGGCTTGGGCGCTGATGACGCGGCGGCCTGCGGCGCGGCGCTGTCGGTCTGGTCACCCTTCACCGCCACGGTCTTGACCGAGCGCGGCGCACTGTTCGGCATCGTCCCGTTGCTCGGGACCGGACCGGCATTCGGTGGCGGAACGTTGGACAGCGACACGCTCGCAACCGGCGGCGGGTTCGCATTCTGGTTCAGCGGCGGAAACACCACGCGCGGACCGGCCGCCTTGGCATTGACGTCGACGGGCGCCTCCTCGCGCGGCACGATCTTCTCGCTGCCGTCGCCGCTCACCATGCGGTCCGGCACCTTGGCCGAGGAGTCCGACGGCGCGGGCACGATCTTGGTCGGCGTGTTGTCGGCCTTGATGATCGGCGGCTCGCCGCTGCGGGGCGATCCGATATAGGTCTTGTAGGCGAAGGCAGCACCAGTTCCGACCACGGCCAGCGCGAGGATCGCGGCGACCGTCATCATGCCGCCGCGCGATTTCCTGGGCTCGTCGAGATCGGCCTCGGGATAGTCGCTCTGAAACGCGTAAGGGTCGTCCGGATAGGCCGGCTCACGCTGAAAATCCTGCTCACCCGACTCGAGCCGCCCGTAGAGCGCATCATCGTAACGCGCCGAATCGGGCTGCTCGGATGACGCCTCGTAGGCTTGGTCCTGGGCCTGCTCCTGATGATAGGCCTGATGCTGGTAAGCCTGATCCTGATAGGCCTGATCCTGATAGGTCTGGGGCTGATGAAACTCAGGCTCCGGCGCAGCCGGCTGGGCTGAATAGCGATGCAGCGGATGAACGGGATTCACCGCGACGGGATAGTCAGGCTCGGGCGCCGGCTGCGGTTGCACGTTGGCGCGGCGCATCCATGACGGCGGACCCGGCTGAGTCGGGGCAGCCTGCTCGGCATATTCCTGCCGATAGCCGTCCTGCGAATAATCTTCGTCCTGATAAGTCTGTGCTGGCGCTGCGGCCGGCCGCGCGCCCGGGCGGCCCTGTGCTGCGAACGGATCGGTCTGCCCGATCAGGCGGGCGAGCTCAGCCAAGGGATCGTTTTCCGCCTTCCCATGCTGGTCGGCGCCGCGGCCATAGTCGTCGGACGGAAACGGTCTGTCGTGATATCGATCGGCCATCGTGATGATGCGTCCCTTCGGGAAAGCCGCGCGCCCCTCGACCAAGGCGCGGCTTTCGACCCACAAGGCTTTCAACCAAGTCTAAGCGATCCGGCTTCTGCCGGTACCCCCAATATTCCCCTTAAGTAGTTCGCCCCAAACTACCGCATCTCGTCCGGAGCATGGACGCCGAGGATGGCGAGGCCCGATGCCAGGACAGAGACGACGCCCTGAACCATGGCCAGCCGCGCCTTTGTTAGAACTGCATCATTATTGATAATGAAGCGTAAATAGGGCAAATCGCGCCCCTTCGTCCAAAGTGCGTGAAATTCGCTCGCTAAGTCATAGAGATAAAAGGCAATACGGTGCGGCTCGTGAGCCGCCGCGGCGGCTTCCAGCATCCTCGGATAAATTGCAAGGCGCTTGAGAAGGTCGAGTTCAACGGGGTCCGACAGCCGTTCCACGTACGACTCGCTGAGCCATGCGATCCGCTTGTCGGCATCCTCCGGGAGTTCCGGGAACACCTCCGCCCGCGCGTTGCGGAAGATCGAGTGGCCGCGGGCGTGGCCGTACTGGACGTAGAACACCGGGTTGTCGCGCGACTGCTCCATGACCTTGGCGAGGTCGAAGTCGAGCACGGCGTCGTTCTTGCGGTAGAGCATCATGAAGCGGACGGCGTCCTGGCCGACTTCATCCACCACCTCACGCAAAGTGACGAAGTCCCCGCTCCGCTTGGACATTTTCACCGGCTCGCCGTTGCGCAGCAACTTCACGAGCTGGACGATCTTGACGTCGAGCGCGCCCTTGCCAGAGGTCGTCGCCTTCACCGCCGCCTGCATGCGCTTGATGTAGCCGCCATGATCGGCGCCCCAGACGTCGATCATCTCCGCAAAACCGCGGTCGAACTTGTTCTTGTGGTAGGCGATGTCGGAGGCGAAGTAGGTGTAGGAATTGTCCGACTTGATCAGCGGACGATCGACATCGTCGCCGTAGGCGGTTGCCTTGAAGAGCAACTGCTCGCGGTCTTCCCAGTCCTCGACCGGCGCGCCCTTCGGCGGCGGCAGGCGGCCTTCATAGATGTCGCCCTTGGCCTTCAGGAAGTCGATGGTCTCGGCAACCTTGTTATTGCCGCTCTCGATCAGCGAGCGCTCCGAGAAAAACACGTCGTGGCGGATATTGAGCGCGGCGAGATCGTCCTTGATCTCGTCCATCATCATCCCGATCGCCTTGGACCGTACCGTCGGCAGCCATTGCGCCTCGCTCATCGCGAGGAGCTTGTCGCCATGCTCCTCGGCCAGCGCCACACCCACCGGCTTCAGATAATCGCCCGGATAGAGGCCTTCCGGAATGGCGCCGATGTTCTCGCCGAGCGCCTCGCGATACCGCAAGAAGGCGGAGCGCGCGAGCACGTCGACCTGCGCGCCGGCATCGTTAATGTAATATTCACGCGTGACGTCGTGGCCACCGAATTGGAGCAGGCTCGCCAGCGCGTCGCCGAACACGGCGCCGCGGCAATGGCCGACATGCATCGGCCCAGTCGGATTGGCCGAGACGTATTCGACGTTGACCTTGGAGCCGCCGCGGACGCGGCCGTAATCGGCGCCCTCGCGCAGCACCGTCCGCAGCGCCTCGGCCCAGGCGGCGGGCTTCAGCGTCAGATTGATGAAGCCGGGACCGGCGACGTCGACCTTGGCGATCAGCGCGTCGGCGCGCAGCCGCTCGGCGATCTGCTCAGCAAGATCACGCGGTTTTGCCTTTGCCTCTTTCGCAAGCACCATGGCGGCGTTGGTCGCCATGTCGCCGTGGGAGGCATCGCGCGGCGGCTCGACCACCACGCGCGAGAAATCGATGCCCTCGGGCCAGTTGGCTTCGGCCGCGAGCGCGCGGCAGGCGGCGTGCACGCGCGCGAGCACGTCGGCGAACAAATGCGGTGCTGAGGATGTGTCGGGCATGGCCGCCGCCTAACGCAAATCCGGGGTCGAGTCAAAGAGCCGCTGGTGCTCGGTCAGGGCGAAACGGTCGGTCATTCCGGCAATGAAATTGCCGATCCGGCGGGCCCGATCGCCCTCGTCGTCCGCCTCGGCCCCGATCAGCCATTCGGGCGGGAGATCGGCCGGCGATATCAGGTATTTTGCGAACAGGTCGAACAGGATCTGTTCCGCCTCCGCCATCACCCGCACGACCCGCTTGTGGCGGTACATGTGTCCATAGAGAAATCGCTTGATGGCGGCCTCCTCCTCGGCCACCTCGGCGGGGAACGCGATCAGCGCCCGGCTCTGCTGGCGCACGTCCTGGGCCGATTGCGGGCTGACCGCGGCGATGTTCTTTTTCGCCTCCGCGAACACCGCGCCGATCAGATGCGAGATCAGCTCGCGCACCAGCTCAGCCCCGCGCCTGACGTCTTCGAGATCGGGGTAATGCGCCGAGGTCTCGGCGATGATCTCCGCCGTGAGCGGCATCACCTTGAGATCATCGAGGTGGAACAGGCCGGCGCGCAGGCCGTCGTCGATGTCGTGGGCGTCATAGGCAATGTCGTCGGCAATCGCCGCGACCTGCGCCTCCAGCGAGGCGAAGCTCCAGACCTCGAGATCGTAGGACTTGATATAGTCGGCGATGCCGACGGGAATGCCGTGCTCGCGGTAGCGCCCGACCGGAGCGCCGCTGCGATCGGTCAGCGGGCCGTTGTGCTTGACGATGCCCTCGAGCGACTCCCAGGTCAGGTTGAGCCCGTCGAACTCGGGATAGCGGTGCTCCAGCGAGCCGACGACGCGGAGCGCCTGGGCGTTGTGGTCGAAGCCGCCGAAATCCTTCAGGCAGGCATCCAGCGCCCGCTCGCCGGCATGGCCGAATGGCGGATGGCCAAGGTCGTGGGCGAGCGCCAGGGTTTCCGTGAGATCCTCGTCCAGCCCAAGCTGGCGCGCCAGCGCGCGGGCGATCTGCGCCACCTCCAGCGAGTGGGTCAGCCGGGTGCGGTAATGGTCCCCCTCATGGAACACGAACACCTGGGTCTTGTACTTGAGGCGGCGGAACGCGGTGGAATGGATCACCCGGTCGCAATCGCGCCGGAACGGGCTCCGGGTCCGGCTCGGGGGCTCGGCGACCAGCCGGCCTCGGCTGCGATCGGGGTCGCAGGCATAGGGCGCATGGGGGGCTGCCATTCCGACGGACACGACGAATTTAGTCCCTATCCATTTGATTCTGCGTATCCTTGCACTTAACTATGCCGGACGAGGGATACCAAATGAATTGGCCAAGTGAATTTGGTATGACTGCGGGCCTATCGGAGAGACGAGCCATGACGACTGACGTGACCATCAGTGACCGCGCCGCGCGCCGGATTGGGGAGATCCTCAAGGGCGAAGGCACAGGCGCGATGCTGCGCATCTCCGTCGAAGGCGGCGGCTGCTCCGGGTTCCAGTACAAGTTCGACATCGACCGCGACCGCACCGATGACGATCTCATCATCGAGCAGGAGAACGCGGTCGTGCTGGTCGATTCCGCCTCGCAGCCGTTCCTGGCGGGTTCGCAGGTGGATTTCGTCGACGATCTGATCGGCGCCTCGTTCCGCGTCAACAATCCCAACGCGACGGCGTCCTGCGGCTGCGGTACCAGCTTCTCGATCTGATCCGGCTCAAAATCTGAAAAACAACCCCATGCACAGTAGCCGGGACGCCGGCACGGTGTATTTCGGCTTTTGCGAAGATCGGTTGACCCGTCGGGCAAAACAGGGGTAATGTATCATCATCGCGAGATCCCCCAAGGTCGGGGAGCTCGACCGGGCGCACACGGGGCGGGTCGATACGGCCCAACGCCGAAGCGTCCCTTGCCGCAGTCCAATCCTTCGAGAAGGTTTGAATCTCGTCAGTGGCGTCAGGTGTGAGTGGTGACATGATCCCACGTTTGTTGGCCATATCCGATAAGCCAATTCAAAGCGTGGTGTCTTTCTGCCGTCACGCCAGGATCTAGAGCTGCGGGTACCTGCTGTCCTTTAGTACGCGCGTTTCTGACAGCCCAGTGGTACCTGTAGATCAGATCGGCCTGATCAAGAATGTCGGCGATCGGACGAAGTTCGGAGTCGTCGATAAACTCAGATGTCGTCCTTTCGGCCATGGTCTTCGCGGCGAATTCCACGTCGCAAATCTGATCTGGCTTGCCTAGCTGGGCCACGAAGCCCAATGCCCAAAGCAGAGTCCAGGCGGCTTCGTGCCTCCAAGTGAATTGAATCCGGTCGTGCTGCGAAGGGGAATTGTCGAGCACGAACGCGAGTTCCTTGGGAGTCAGATGCGGCCGGAGTTCGTATGTTTCTAGAAGTCGTTCGACTAATTCTTCCTCAAGTCCCTCGCCTTTTGCAGCAACAAAAAGAAGACAAAGAGTGCGTAGCGCGACTTCTTCTTTAGATCGTTTCAGCGCCTCAGCCTTGGTCTCAATAACGGGTAATGCGGCAAAGAAAGGTACGCCCTCGGCTTGAAGGATCCTCTCTGATCTGAGCTTTCTATCAATAGCTTCCGCTGAGATCCCTCCATTATCCGTTGACATCCTTCCATTCATCGCGCCAATCCCCCCAACGGTTGCCGAACGTACAATATCACGAGGCATCCTCGGCCGCGACAGGATCGAGCATGCCGCCGCTTGGAGCGCATGCCAGACGGCGAAGCACCCATCTTCGTCTGCCGTGGCGCGCCGTTCTACGCTAGGGCACGCCACGGCCCGCGTAGCGGCCGTTCCTGCGCTGCCGCTCCTACGATCAGCTACCGCGCCGAGGCTGCGGCTAGGCCGCGTATCATTGATTGATACGTTGATATTGACAGGCGTATCATCCAATGATACACCTTGTGAGCGATCAGAAGCTTCCGGGACAAAACCACCGAGGCCGTCTTCAATGGCGAAAGTCCTAAGGGCTTTCCGGCCGACCTGGTCAAGGTAGCGCGCCGGAAACTGCGCTATCTAAACGCCGCGGGCGATTTGGGCGACTTGAAATCGCCTGCTGGCAACCGCCATGAGGCATTGGCGGGCGATCGCAAGGGGCAACACTCAACCAGAATCAACGACCAATTCCGCGCGTGCTTTGTTTGGACAGCGCAAGGCCCGGCGGACGTCGAAATTGTAGACTACCATTAGAAGGAGAGGACGCGACAATGGCCAAGAAGCTCAAGCCCATGCATCCAGGTGAGGTTCTGCGGGAGGAGTTCCTGGTTCCGCTGAAAATGTCGGCGGGCGCTCTTGCCAAGGCCTGCGGCTTGCCTCGCACCCGGATCGAGCGGATCGCCAGCGAACAGACCGGCATTACTGCCGACACTGCGCTCCGGCTTGCTAAGGCGCTCGGGACAACCGCCCAGCTTTGGCTCAACCTGCAGAACGACTATGATATGCAGCTCGCAAAGCGCGAACTCGGTAAGACTCTTGACCGCATCGAGACCGTAAACAAGCCGGAAGCAGCCTGAGCGGCGGAGCGCAATATCGCAAGGCGTCGAAAATCTGCGGATCGGCGCGGGCGGCCGGCCGCTCCATCATAGCGCCCCGGCGAAACCAATTGTGCCCATCTTCATCGGCCGTGGCGCGCCAATAGTGGAAGTCAATTATCAAATGCGCATTATCGATCGGCTGCTCTGTTGCTTCGTTCTATTCCTTGCAATCGCAGCCGTCCCGGTGCTGCCCGTGCACGCTGCCGAAACCTGCCCGTTCATCAGCGCCAAGGAGCTCGCCGACGCGATGCCGGCGCTCAAATGGTCACTGATTTCAAATCAGGACGGCCGCGGCTGCATCTATCAGGGCGGGCGCGGCGACACGATGATGCTGACCGTGTTTCGCAATCCCGACAAGGACCGCGCCAAGGAATTATACGCGACCTTCGTCAAGACGCTTGGCGAGCGCATGCCGCTTAACGCAGTCGCTGACATCGGCGACGAAGGCCAGGGCGGAACGAGCGCCGCCGGCGCGGAGCGCCAGGAGGCCTCGGTCGTCGCCTTGTCCGGGGATTACATCCTGCAGATCAGCGTCTATCCGACCGGTCGGCGTGCCGACGACGCGTTGCTCGGGCCGCTCACCGAAGGCGCCCGCGTTGCCATCGCCAACGTGAGCAAGAGCAGCGAGCGGTTCGGCAATTGCGAGTGGCTCACTGCCGCCGATGCGGACGGCTTTCTCGACAAGAGCACGCTGACGGTCCAGCGGACCGGCGCCGGCAGCTGCATGATGTTCGATCGCGCGGCCAACACCATGACAGTTGCGGTGATCGCGATCTCGCGCGACACGGTCATCAGCATGATGAAACGCACCGGGCCGTGCCAGCACGTGGCGATCCCGGAGCTCGGCAATGAAGCGTTTGGCGAGCATTCCTGCACCAAGGGCAACGGCAACGCCGTCAACGTCTATGTCTGGAAGAACGGCAGGCAGGCTTCGATCCTGTTCGCACCGGTCAAGCCGCATCCAGAGTCCGGTTCGGTCGAGCGCCTGAAAGCGGTCGCCGGGCGGGTCTATGCAAAACTGTAGCGGCGCCGCGTTGCATTGTCGGCCGTGGCAGAGCACCAAATCGATTTCGTCGACGATTTGATCGGCGATTCTCTTTTTGACGCGTTTGCTTTGCGCCAACCGGCATTCACTTCGCTTGAAAGTGCTTTAAGCCCCAGTCATCTGCCGTTCCTCGTCCGTCCACGCCACCTCGACCGGCATCAACTCCGGCTGGAGCGGCGCGTCCTCTGCCATCACGTGACCGTCCAGCCCGCGCAGCAGGGCCGCGGCCAGTGCGGCCTTCCGTAGCGGCTTCGCCAGGAAGTCCGACATGCCGGCCTCGCGGCAGATCTTGACGTCTTCGGGGAAGGCGTTGGCTGTCAGTGCGATGATCGGCAGGGCCTCGAAGCGCCCGCCTTCCGCGCGGATCGCCCGGGTCGCGGCAAGGCCATCCATCTCTGGCATGCGCACGTCCATCAGCACGATGTCGTAATCGCCTTCGGAGACGGCCGCGACGGCGTCCACGCCATCGGCGACGACCCGGAGCTCGACCTCGAAGGCACCGAGCATCTTGCTCACGACCATGCGGTTGACGGCATCATCCTCGGCGACCAGCACCTTCAGCGGCCGGTCGAGGCCCGCGATGCGGGCCTTGAGGTCGTCCGCTTCATCGCGGCCCGCGTCCTGACTTGACGTCTGCGCCTGGCTCCACGGCAGCACCAGCGTGAAGCGGAAGGTCGAGCCCTCGCCCGGCGTCGAGATGACGCCGATGGTGCCGCCCATCTGCTCGATGATACGCCGGGAGATCGCGAGACCGAGGCCAGTGCCGCCGAAGCGGCGGCTGATCGAGGCATCGGCCTGCGCGAAATCCGAGAACAGCTGTCCGAGCTTCTCGGGCGCAATGCCGATGCCGCTGTCCGTCACGGTCCATTCGACGGTCGCGAGCAGATCGCGGCGCGCCTGGCAAATCGCCTTGATCGTCACCTCGCCCTGATCGGTGAACTTCACGGCGTTGGAGGCGAGATTGAGCAACACCTGCCGGATCCGCGCGACGTCGCCGCGCAGCGTCGGCGGCAGATCCGGATCGAGCTCGACCTTGACCGCGAGCCCCTTGCTCTTGGCGCTTGCGCGCACCACGGTCGCGACCGTCTCGACCAGCGTCTGCGGCGCAAAGTCGATCGCCTCGAACGCGAAGCGCCCGGCCTCGAGCTTGGACAGATCGAGGATATCGTTGAGGATGCGCTGGAGGTTGTCACCGGATTCGCGGATCGTGGTGACGGCCTCGCGCTGCTCCGGATCGAGTCTTGTTTCGAGCAGCATGCTCGCAAGTCCGAGCACGCCGTTCATGGGCGTGCGGATCTCGTGGCTCATCACGGCGAGAAAATCCGACTTCGCGCGGCTCTCGGCCTCGGCCTTTTCCGCGCGCCAGCGCTCGGTGACATCTCGGCCAAAGCCGCGATAACCCAAAAATTGCCCGTCGCGGTCATAGGCCGGTTTCGCCGTCAGCGACCACAGCCGCGCCTCACCGCCCGCAACGACCTTGAGGTTCATCTCGTGCAGCGGCTCGGCGTGCTCCATCAGGCCGACGACGTTGTAGGCAGCCGCCTTGTCTTCGGGGCACAGCATGTCGAGCACGTCGGCGAAGAGCGACCCCTTCAGCAGTGGAAGCGGCAGCTGCGCGACGTCGGCGAAGCGCTCTGG
The DNA here is from genome assembly GCF_040546905.1 of Bradyrhizobium sp. S3.3.6. Taxonomy (NCBI): domain Bacteria; kingdom Pseudomonadati; phylum Pseudomonadota; class Alphaproteobacteria; order Hyphomicrobiales; family Nitrobacteraceae; genus Bradyrhizobium; species Bradyrhizobium sp. S3.3.6. The sequence continues at coordinate 707,129 of NZ_JBEPOT010000002.1, forward strand.
CACATCCGTGAGATGCCCTTCGGCGTCGGTCTGCCACAGCCAGTCGCTGGCGTTCTCCTGAAAATCCTTCAGCAGCAGCGAGATGATCTCGGTCTGGCGTTCGAGCTCGAGCCGGGCCTTGAGATTGCCGAGGAACAGATTGCCCTGCGAGACGATGTTGCGCGCCATGAAGAACGCGAACAGCAGCAGGAACACCGCGGTCAGGGCATACGGACCAGCACCGCACAACAGCATCGCGCCGGCGCAGGCGACCGTCATGGTCGCGAGATAGACGAGGCCCGCACGCGGAAAGGTCGACAACGTGAAGGCGCCGCCCGACATCATGCCAACCATCAGGCAGGCCAGGATCAGCTGGCTGGTCGGGCCGACGCGGCTGAACAATGCGAGCGGCAGCATGCCCCAGATCGCGGCCAGGAAGAATGCCTGCCGCATCATTTGCCGCGTCGCGCGGCGTGACGCTTCCTGCGGCGGATTCTGCTGCGCGCGCCGCCACGCCCTCACCGCGAGCGAGGCGGCGGCGGCAAGCGTCATGCCCCAGATCGCGAGGAAATCGTTCCAGCCCCGGCCCCAGAACAGGATCAGCACGATGGCGACATTGAGCATGGTCACGGCCATCGTCACCGGGATGGCCCGCGTCACGGCGTCGATCTGCTTGGCGCGGATGCGGCGCAGCTCGCGCTCGCTGAGACCGGCGGTCAGGCCGTCCTCGATCTCGAAGCCGCCGAGCCAGTACAGGAACGCGCCAACCAGGCCGTCTTTCAGGCCATCCTGCGGCTCAGTCTCTGTAGCGGATTTGTCCGGCCATCCCATCCGAGGAACCTTTTCCGCATCAATGGCCTGCCGCCTGCTTAAGCCGGGTTAATTTTGTGGGAGATTTTGCGGCGTCCTTGACGGGCACGTTTGCATTTTGTTCTAACCATGGCCCCTGCCCGGAGCCCGTCGACATGCCCATCAGAGTAGCCACCTGGAACGTGAATTCAGTCCGGCAGCGGATCGACCTTCTGCTGACCTGGCTCAGGGAGTGCCAACCGGACATCGTCTGCCTGCAGGAGATCAAATGCGTCGACGAGGCGTTCCCGCGGCTGGAGATCGAGGCGCTGGGCTACAACGTGGTCACCCACGGGCAGAAGACCTTCAACGGCGTCGCTTTGCTCTCCAAGCTCAAGTTCGACGAGACCAAGTCGGGGCTCGCCGGCGACGACGAGGACGCGCATGCCCGCTTCCTCGAGGGCGTGGTGACGCTCAAGCGCGGCGTGATGCGCATCGCCTGCCTCTATCTGCCCAACGGAAACCCGGTCGGGACCGAGAAATATCCCTACAAGCTCAAATGGATGTCGCGGCTTCTTGAGTATTCGAAGGAGCGCCTTAAGACGGAGGAGCCGCTGATCCTCGCGGGCGACTTCAACGTCATTCCGCACGCCCGCGACGTCCACAATCCCGCCGCCTGGACCGAGGACGCCCTGTTCAAGGCCGAGACGCGGGAGAGCTTCCAGTCCCTGCTCGGCCTCGGCCTTACCGATGCCCTGCGGGCCGTCACCGACAAGCCCGGGCTCTATACTTTTTGGGACTACCAGGCGGGGGCCTGGCAGAAGAACCAGGGCTTGCGCATCGACCATCTGCTTCTATCGCCGCAGGCCAGCGACCGGCTCGCCAACGTCGGCATCGATAGCTATGTGCGGGCCTGGGAGAAGCCATCGGACCACGTGCCGGTGTGGGCGGATCTGGATCTGGAGGCAGCGTAAGCGCCGCTCAGGTGGTGGGCGCGCTCCGCTTTTGCCCCATTTACGGCACCGAGGTCGCCGCGCTTACTCGTGGCGGCCCTGCACCCACTGCTCCAGCATTTGCAGGCACATGGCGCGGTCGTCGTCCGACGCCTTGGCGAAAGCGCGGTTGTAGTTTTCCTTGATCCAGGTCTCGTCGGTGCCGGCGCTGTCACGCGCCAAGGTCAGCCACATCAGGCCGCGCGCAGCCTGCCGCGGCAGCCGGTCGCCGTTGAATAGCATCTGCCCGAGCAGCGCCTGGGCCTCGTGCTGGCCCTTCTGGGCGGCGAGGCCGAGCCATCGCGCGCCGTAACGGAAATCCTCGCGCGAGGCGTCCGGCGTCTTCAGATAGAGCCGGGCGAGATCGTACTGGGCGTCCGCGTTGCCGAAATAAGACGCCGCGTAGGAGAACATCTCCCGCGCCCGGTCCGGATCGGCCTTGATCTTCGAGTTCGGGATACCGCTCAAATAGTAGCGGCCGAGCGCGACGAAGGCGTTGGCCACGACCTGCGCCTGCGGCGCCGACGGGCTGTCCTCAGCATGGGCATTGGCGATGCGGGTGAAATATTCGAAGGCGCGCACGTCGTCCTGGGCCACGCCGTCGCCGCTGGCGTACATGCGGCCGAGCTTCCACTGCGCGATCGGGTGACCGCCCTCGGCGGCATATTGCAGAGCGCTGAGCGAGGTTTCCTGGGTCGCGACCGGCGGCAAGGACTTGCGCACCGCGCCCGCAGCACCGGGCAAGGTGGTCACGACCGGGATGGTCGCATCCTTCTGGTTGACCGGCGCACCGTCGAAGGCAAGCGCCGGCGCGGCCAGCGCGGCAGCCCCCAACACAAACGCAACAATGGCACGCCTAGATGTCCGCATAACACTGTTTCTCGTGCGCGCCGCCCGGATGGGTTACTGCCCCACCGACCGCTGGTCCAACCTGCTGGGCATATTTCCAGAGCGCGCCCGTCGTGTGGTTAGTCGCGCGAGCGCTCCATTTGGTCTTGCGTTGCGCGAGCTCGGCGTCGCTCAATTTTACGTTAAGGATTCCGGCAACGGCGTCGATCTCGATGATGTCGCCATCCTGCAACAGTGCGATCGGGCCGCCGATGGCAGCTTCGGGGCCGACATGACCGATGCAGAAGCCGCGGGTGGCGCCGGAGAAGCGGCCGTCGGTGATGAGCGCGATCTTGCCGCCCATGCCCTGGCCGGTCAGCGCCGCGGTGGTCTGGAGCATTTCCCGCATGCCGGGGCCGCCCTTGGGGCCCTCGTAGCGGATCACGATGACTTCGCCTTCGCGGTACGTGCGGTTCTGGACGGCCTCAAAGGCGTCCTCTTCCCGGTCGAAGCAACGCGCCGGACCGGTGAACCTCAGATTGGACATTCCCGCGACTTTCACGATCGCACCTTCTGGCGCCAAATTCCCCTTCAGACCAACCACACCGCCGGTGACGGTGATGGGCTTGTCTGCCGGGTGCACCACGTCCTGGTGCGGATTCCACTTCACGCTCTTGAGGTTTTCGGCGATCGTTCGACCGGTGACAGTGATGCAGTCACCGTGGAGAAATCCGTTGTCGAGCAGCGTCTTCATCAGAAGCGGTATGCCACCTACTTCAAACATGTCTTTGGCGACATAACGGCCACCCGGCTTCAAATCCGCGACATACGGTGTCTTTTTGAAGATTTCGGCGACGTCGAACAGGTCGAACTTGATGCCGGCTTCATGCGCGATCGCCGGCAGGTGCAGCGCAGCATTAGTCGAGCCGCCGGAGGCCGCGACTACGGCGGCCGCGTTCTCGAGCGCCTTGCGGGTGACGATGTCGCGCGGCCGGAGATTGGACGCGATCAGCTCCATCACCTTCTCGCCTGCGGTCATGCAGAAGGCGTCGCGGATTTCATACGGTGCCGGGGCACCGGCCGAGTAAGGCAGCGCCAGGCCGATGGCCTCGGAGACGGTCGCCATGGTGTTGGCGGTGAACTGCGCGCCGCAGGCGCCGGCCGAGGGGCACGCCACGCGCTCGATCTCGTCGAGATCCTCGTCCGACATGGCGCCGACCGAGTGCTTGCCGACGGCCTCGAACATGTCCTGCACGGTGACCTGCTGTCCGCGAAAATTGCCGGGCAGGATCGAGCCGCCATAGATGAAGATCGAGGGCACGTTGAGGCGGACCATCGCCATCATCATGCCCGGCAGCGACTTGTCGCAGCCGGCCAAGCCAACGAGCGCGTCATAGGCATGGCCGCGCACGGTCAGCTCGACGGAGTCGGCGATGCATTCGCGCGAGGGCAGCGAGGAGCGCATGCCGTCATGGCCCATGGCGATGCCGTCGGTGACCGTGATGGTGCAGAATTCGCGCGGCGTGCCGCCGGCGGACGCGACGCCCTTCTTCACCGCCTGCGCCTGGCGCATCAGAGAGATGTTGCAGGGGGCGGCCTCGTTCCAGCACGAGGCGACCCCGACGAAGGGCTGGTGGATCTGCTCGGTGGTCAGACCCATGGCGTAGAAGTAGGACCTGTGGGGCGCGCGCGAAGGGCCTTCCGTCACGTGACGGCTCGGCAGCCTCTGCTTGATGTTGGTCTTGGCGTCCATCGCGACCAGTTTCCTTGGCTAACCCTTGTCAGACCCGGAACATCAGACCCAAGATTTGAATCGACCTTGGGATTTTCCGCCGCCTGCAAGGGACCAGCCCAGCCCCTGAAACATTAGAGTTGGATTTTATTCATGTTTGGGTGTGGCCAAAAAGCGGCGCCGATGCGAACGGACTGCGATAGGGGTCAAATCGCGCGGGAATGTTGCATGAAGAGCACAAAAGTGGCTCAGAGGACACGGAAAAGCCTACTGTGTTACCCTCGTGAGACCGGCCATCCACAACTACAGATTTTGTGAAGGGAGAGGCGCGCCCAGCCTTGCGGCATTGGCGAGCGGAGCCAGACTGAGTCGACCGTTTCCCACCCCATGCATCCTTCGGGGCCTCGGCTGCGCGCCGGCGCCTCGGAGTGACGGTGATGGATGAGGGCTTTCTCCCTCCACGCCGCCGCCTTGGCCAAAGGCAGCTGTACGATCAGCATCCACGCATTGACTCGTATAGGGTACCCCCCTATCTTATGGGCATGTCACATACGATCAAGCACAAGTCGAAGCTCATCGGTCGGGTCCGGCGTATCAAGGGCCAGCTCGAGGCCGTCGAGCGCGCGCTCGAGTCGGAGATCGGCTGCGCCGATGTGCTGATGCTGGTGGCTTCGGTGAAAGGCGCGATCAGCGGTCTCACCACCGAGCTCTTGGAGGACCACATCCGCCATCATGTCGTGGATCCCGCGCACGAGAAGGATCCGGAGAAGGCCAAGGGCGCCGCCGACCTCATCGACGTCGTCCGAACCTATTTGAAGTGAACGGATGACCGACCTGTCTCACCTGCTCCAGCAGAGCAGCGCGCATGCATGGCTGTTCGTGCCTAGCGCCATCCTCCTCGGCGCGCTGCATGGTCTCGAGCCCGGGCATTCCAAGACCATGATGGCTGCGTTCATCATTGCAATCAGGGGCACCGTGCTTCAGGCCGTGCTGCTTGGCCTGTCGGCGACCATCTCCCATACCGCCATCGTCTGGGCGATCGCACTCGCGGGCTTGTATTTCGGCCGGGAATTATCAGGCGAACGCAGCGAGGCCTATCTGCAAATGGCGTCCGCCGTCATCATCATCGGCATCGCCGGCTGGATGGTCTGGCGCACCTGGCGGGAGCAGAGCCACGCGCACGACCATCACCACCACGACGAACCGCAATCCATCTCGCTGGCAGGGTTGCAGCTCTTGCTGGAGGTGTTCGAGGACGGCGTGCCCCCTCGCTGGCGGATCCGGAACGAGGCCGGCGAACTTCCCGCCGCCCGCGATATCAAGGTGACCACCATCCGCGAGGACGGCTCGGAGCAGACATTCGCGTTTGCCGCTTGCGATGGATACCTCGAAAGCGTCGGGGAGATTCCCGAGCCGCATGCGTTCAAGGCGCGCATCGCGCTTGCAGGCGACGCCACCGAGATCCTGTTTGAGGAGCATGATCACGACCACATGGATCTCGGCGACGAGGACGACGCGCACGCGCGCGCCCATGCCGCCGACATCCGCAAGCGCTTTGGGGGGCGCAACGTGACGAGGGCGCAGATTGTGCTGTTCGGCCTCACCGGCGGACTGATCCCCTGCCCCGCCGCGATCACCGTGCTGCTGCTTTGCATACAGCTGAAGCAATTCAGCCTCGGCTTTGTCCTTGTGCTGTCCTTCGGTGTCGGGCTTGCGATCACGATGGTGTCGGCAGGCGTTCTCGCCGCGCTCAGCCTGCGCCATGTCGAACGGCACTGGGGCGGCTTCAGCCGTTACGCCCACCGCGCGCCCTACGTGTCGGCGGCCCTGATCGTCTTCGTCGGCCTCTACACCGGCTGGACTGGCCTGCACGAACTGATGTCGTGATCGGCAGCGGAGCGGCATCCGTTGCCTGTCCGGTCAGCCTTTCGTGCTCGCAGTCTTATCAAGCGCGGCCCGCAGGCCCTTGGCGAGCTTGATGGCGTCGTCGTGAGCCCAGAAGTGCATGAAGAAGAGCCGTGGCTGCTCATCCAGCATGTGGCTGTGCAGTGCCGTCATCTCGATGCCATTCGCCAGCAGTGCCGCAAGCACCGGATTCACCTCGTCACCCGACAGAACGAAGTCGCCGGTGATGGCGGCGTTGCCCCCGCCAGTTGGCTGGAAGTTGATGCCGATCGCAACGCCCATCGCCCCGACGGGGGTGAGCGGCATGCCCTCCTGCGTGATCGGATCGCGGCGCTTGACGTTGAATTGGTAGACGCCGCCATTGGCCTGTCCCTTCGCGCCGATGATCTGGTCGAGCTTGGTTGTATCGAGATCGACGGCGGGCGGCGGATTGGCCGGCGCGGCAACAGTCGGCGGGGTCTTGCTTTCGGCGAGTGCGTCGTGGATCGCTGAGGCCAATTTGACGGGGTCGCCGTGTCCCGCGACATGCATGTAGAACGTCGCCGGGCTCGCACGCAGGAGGTGGTTGTGCACGGCCGTGATCTCGAGACCGCTCGCGATCATCTTCGCCATCACGGGATTGATTTCGGTCTCGAGGAGCACAAGGTCGCCCATGACCATGGCGCCACCATGGGCTGGCTTGAACGCCACCCAGCCGCCGAGGGCCAGTGCCGGCTTGATCGCGACCCCGTCCAGAGTCACGGACAGATCGTTGCGAGGAAACCCGTATCGGTGGACATCATCCGAGACGGCGGCCTTGCGGCCTAGCGTTTGGTCGATCGCCTGCCAGTTGATGTCTTCCGCCTGGGCCGGCGCAATGAATTGCGCAGCGAGCGACGCTGGGCCCATGACGGCGGCCAGCAAGATGGCTGCGTGACAGGTTGTTCGTAGTCGCATGGTCATTCTCCTGGTGTCCCTGCCCCAGGTCGAATCCGTTTTTCGGGCTCAGGCATCCGCACCGCGCGCGCCGACGCATGCCGCGCGAGGCGAATGAGCCATTCTGTCGAAAGAAATCGAGGTGCGTGAAGTGGACATGCTGCGCCCTTGATGATCAGGACGCGATGCTTGGGCATGTCGCCTCGCGGGGAGACCGCATATCCCCGATGCCTCAACTAGAAACCCGGGAGTCCAAGCTGTCAATCGCGTGCAATCAGCGGATCCGCGAAAAGATTTCGCCGATCCCATGGAACGAAATCGATTGACGCCCTCTCGCCCCGGCTTTGTCCAGGGCGCTTGGCCGCTCGGCTTCGTCGAGACGGTCTGGACGACGGGCAAGCTTTAGGTGCGCTGGTCCGCACCGCGATCGAAACGCGCGAACATCGCGCTCGTCAGACCGCCGAGCAAGGTCCAGAACACCAGGCTCGTCACCGTTACCGCCGTGACGAACTGATGCGTCAGCGACGACGGCACGTTGGTCTCGATGTTGGCGAGCTCCGGTGCGCCGATCAGATGCGGCAGGGTCAGCAGGATCACGCCGGCGACCGCGGCCGGCACCGAGCGGCGGAAGGCGATCAAAGCGAGCCCTCCCGCCGTGGCCAGCACGGCGGCGAGCCACCAGATCTGGCGCGACAAAAGCGGCGCGGCGGGCACGCCGGGCAGCTCCGGAGGCAGGCCGAGGCCGGGCGCCAGGGTGAAGACGGCAAAGCCCGCGAGGCCCCACAGCAGGCCTTCATGCCAGGACACAAGGGCCCCCGTAGCGCCGCTGCGCACGGCGAAGAAGCCGGCCAGCAGCAGCGCGAATCCGATCGCGGTCAGGATATTGGCGGCCGCAGTATAGGCGTTGCGCTCGAAACCATCGCGCGGCTCCCAGGCCCCGGCGCCATGGTCGTGGCCGCCGGCGCCGTGGTCATGGCCTGCGTGGTCATGCCCGGCTGCTGCCGGTTGCGCAGTGGCCGGAGTGTCATGCTGGTGCGCCTCCGCCGCCTTCTCGAAGACTTCCGCCTTCAGGATCAGGGGGACGGTGCCGAACTGCTGGACGACGGTGACGATGAGACCGACGATGAAACCGGCAATGACCGACGCGAAGACGATCGAGCGAAATGTGCTCATGCCACCCCGGTTAGTGGCAGGGGAACGCGTTCGAGTGCCGCACGTCGTGTGCGGCGTTGTGGACGACGTCGATGTGGGAGAAGCCGACCATGCCGACGACGAACACGCCGAGCACCATGGCCATCAGAGCCTGCGACAGCCGTCCCACCTGCCCGGCGGCGACCGGAAGCGTGACCTGGGTCGTGACCTGGGCGTCTGCGAGCTGGGACTGGCTCATGGCTATTCTCCGTTGGCGATTTGCGCGTCTTCTAGCAGCTTCCGGGCAATGTCGCGACTGGTAAGATGCAGGCTCGTCCCCGGCAAAATGCCCTTGCGGGCGATCTTGGCACCGGCTGCGGCCCGAAAGGCGGCCTCAAACTGCCGGAAATAGCCGAAGCAGGCGTCCGGCGTCGGCTCGCTGCCCAGCAAGGTCCGGAAGGCGCCCCGGTGCACGGCGCAGATCGCGCCATGTCCGGCGACGGGAAACACCAGCGACGCGATGTCGTCGCGCCAATGGACCTCGTTGCTCAAGCTGTCGCGCGCCCCGTGAGCACCATAGGTGAACTCCCGGCGCTACCCTACCACAGCTATCGACGAATTCCGCCAGCCCGCAATCAGGCCGGCTCATGCTCCGCGCGCGTCCTGATCATGGCCCGCTCGCTCGCCGGCATCGACGAGCTGGCCGATGCCGGTGCGCGGCCCATCAGCGGGCAGCGGATGATGTTCTCGGCGACCGACCTGCCGAAACCCTAGGTTCGCCCGCGCAGGCGTTGGGCCCGGGCCCAGGCCGCGATCACCTCGTGCGGGGGAATGTCGACGCGCTTGATCGGTAACAGCTGCCCGGACGCAGAGACGATCGCGGTCTCCTCACGGCGGCAGCGCGGACAGACGAACCTAACCTCATGCGGCTGCGCCGACCAGCTCGCGCGTTTGACGTTGGCCGCCATCGGCCAAGCCTCGCAATGCGAGCAAGACACGAGAAACCGGCCGGGATCGAGCGTACCCATCCATAGGACTCCGTGTCCTGCCCGCTTACTCCAATGACTATCCTGCGTGATCGTTCCGGTGTCCCGGCACCGCCGAGCGAGCTCATAGCCACATAGGCCAGCGTGTCGTGCGCGACCTCGCCGGCATGCCTTGCTTTCAGTGCGCGCCGCGGAGCGTGCAGGAGGTGGTGCACGTGACCGTATTGCCGTGGTCACACGACTTGCAGGCGGCAACGCACTGGTTCATGTCGCGGGGATTGTAGGAGCTGTAGTTCCGCAGCGCGCAGAGCGGTGTCGAGCCCGTGACGTCCTGCTCCTGGTTGCAGGCTGCCGTCAGAAGCGCAAACAAGATGACCGCAAGCAGACGCATGGGATGTCAACCATCAAACGAGCTACAGGCAATTTCGCATGGCGACCTTGCCCCAGGCATTCCCATCGCCGGGAGACGCAATGCGCGACTCCCCGCTTCCCATCAAGAATGCGTCTCAATTGTTAAGAACGGCTTGCGATCACGCGCGATCCTGCAAACGCAGGGATGCCGCGTCGTGCCTCGTTCCAATTGGAACCCTTAAGCCGTTTCAGGCCGCCGCCTTGGTCGCGATCGCCTGGCGCATGTCCACCGCAAGCTGGCGGTACTGCTCCCCGAGCTTCAGGTAAAACTCGCGCTTCTTGCTGTCGGTGGCGAGCTTGGCAATCAGCTCGCATTCGGCGGTGAGCGTCTCGAACCGCTCCAGCCTGTCCTCAAGTTCTGTCATCGGCGTATCCCCATTAAACGCCTCAAGGACAACTAACCTAAGCCCAGACATTAGGTCATTGCGAACATTGTTATAGGGTAGAATCAATTATTCGCGGGCGGACGGCTATTTGCTCTCCAACCGCCAGGCGCCGTTCCAATCGGCTGCCGGCGGGTTGGCCTCGAACTGTGCAATGCGGGCGAGCATGGCGCGCGACGGGCCGTCGCCGGGAGCGCTCTCCAGCGCCGCGTTGAACGCGCCGCGTGCCTCGTCGAAACGACACGCGCGATAGGCGGCAAGGCCTTCCGCATAGTGCGCGCGCAGGCTCTCCTGCGGCGGATTGGGCGCGCCTGCCCTGCCCATCACCTCGAACACGGGCTGCGGCACGCTTTGGCCGACCACCGCGAGACGGTCGATCTCGCGCAATTCGAGGCGCGCGCCGATCGCCTCGGCGGTCGCCTGCGAGATCAGGATGCGGGTGCCGTAGACCTTGTTGGCGGCCTCCAGCCGCGAGGCGAGGTTCACCGCGTCGCCCATCACCGTAAAGCTCATCATCAGCTCGGAGCCGATGCTACCGGTCAGGACCTCGCCAGTGGCGATGCCGATGCGCAAATCGCACGGCACCGGCATGGCGCGGATGCCGAGCAGGTCCGGCAATTGCTTCTGCAACGCGGGCACTTCGTCGGCCATATCAATGGCGGTAAGCCCGGCGAGCAGCGCATGCTCGTCCTCCTCGACGAAGGGCGGGCCCCAATAGGACATGATGGCGTCGCCGATATATTTGTCGATCACGCCACGGTTGTTCCGGATCGGAGCTGACATCACCGTGAAATAGTGGTTCATCACCTTGACTAGGCCGCGCGGGGTCATGCCCTCGCTCATCGAGGTGAAGCCGCTCATGTCAGAGAACATGATGGTCATCACCCGGCGCTGGCCGTCGATGGCAACCTCGGGCCGGTCGATCAGGCCCTGCACCACCTTGGGATCGATATAGCGGCCGAACGTCTCGCGGATGCGCTCGTTGTGGCGCAACTGCTCGATCATGCGGTTGAAGGCGGCCGCGAGCTCGCCGATCTCGTCCTGGGTCGAGACCGTGATGGCCTTGTCGAAGCGGCCCGCCTCGACCTCGCGAGTGCCGGCGAGCAGCAGCCGCACCGGGCGGGTGATGCCGCTACTGACCAGCAGCGCAAAGGCAAATCCGACCACCGCCGCAAGGACGGTGACGATGCCGGAAATGATGATCGCCTGCCGCTGGTGGCGGATCACCTGCGACGTAGAGACGAAAACCTGCTTCAGCATGTCGGCCCGGATCGCGTCGATCTTCTCGTTGAACTGGTCGCGCAGCGCGTCGATATGCTCCAGCGTATTGCGGGCTTCTATCATCTGCTGGGCGTCGATCTGCTTGAGCAGCTTTGCGTGGTCCTCGTTCTGATCGCGGCGCAGCTCGATGACGGCGGTCTCGATCCGGGTCTCGATCCGGGCCAACGCGGCATTGTCGGAAGGCGTCCTGGTATCGTCGATGATCGCGTTGATGTGCTTGCGCGCGCTCTCGGCCTCCTGCTCGATCTTGCGGTCAGCGTCCTCGAACTCGCGCAAGCGCGCCGCATAGGCCTCCTCGTCCGTTGGCGACTGCATCTTCATCATGACCATGCGCCGCAGCGCTACCGCCCGCTCCAGCGAACGGATATTGGCGCGCGCCAGATCTCCGTAGGCCGGGATGTAGCGGTTGGTCAGCTCGTCAAGGAGGATGCCGACCTGGCTGGACATCACGATCGACAGGATCGAGGTGACCAGCATCAGGACGATCAATCCGAGGGCGATGCCGACGATCTTGCGCCGGATCGACTGGTTGAAAAGCGGCATGAGGCGCGGGCAAAGGGGTGAAAGAAGGCTCGGGAACCCAATACACCGAATTTGGGCCCGGGAACACGCGCAATCTGGCCGTTCACGCGCCAAGAGCTGCCGCAACCGTCGCGCAAACCCTATTCGTTAACGAAGGTTAAGAGCTCTCCGTTTATCCTCCGTTGCGCAAGTTCCCGCGTTCCATCCGTATTTTGCCGCATTGTTGCGGCAGCGTGAGGAATGCGAAACGATGCCGTGTCATCGTTCTTGATGGGGTTTTGATTCTCGGCCGCATGTCGTCGCGGACTTTGGTTTGTGCTGGTTTCGCAGGGGGACCACGGAATGAACCAGTGCCTACGCTCGCTCGCGTGTGTGTTTGCCATGGCCGCTGTAGCCCTCCTTCCGACGGAGCTGGCAGCGAAGACCAAGTCATCAGCGCCGAAGAAGACGCATGAGGCCAAAACCGGTAAGCACCGTCATGCTGCATCCGGCAAGCACGGCAAACATGCCGAGGCCAGGCGCAAGTCGAAAAAGCAGGACGACGAGCCCGCGGACAAGCCCGCCCCGCCGCCGCTGACCGGCGACCTCGCCGCGCTCAAGGACGCGATCGACCTTGCACGCAAGGGCAAGACCGATGATGCGACCGCGGCGCGCGACCGCATTGCCGATCCCGCCGGACAAAAGCTCGCCGACTGGTTCATGCTGCGCCATTCCGAGAGCACGGCGGATTTCAAGCGCTACGCCGCCTTCCTCGCCGCCAATCCGGATTGGCCGAGCGCCGCGCTGCTGCGCCGGCGCGCCGAGGCGCGGCTGTGGCAGGAGAAGACCGATGCGGCCACCGTGCACGCCTTCACGATGGACCGGCCCACCAGTGCCAAGGGCGGTTTCGCGCTCGCCCGCGTGCTGCTCGCCGAAGGCGACAGCGACAGGGCCGCGCGTCTGGTGCGTGAGGCCTGGCGCTCGGAGGAACTGTCCGAGCGCAGCGAGGAGGATTCCTACGCAGCGTTCCGCGACCTCCTGACCGCCGAGGATCATCGCGCCCGCATGGACAAGCGCCTTGGCGCCAAGGACTACGCCGGCGCAAGGCGTGCGGCCAAGCGGCTCGGCGAGGACGCGCTCGCGATCGTCAAGGCCTGCGCGGCGGTCAACGGCAAGGAGAACAAGGCCAAGGACTACCTCGAAGACGTCTCGGCCGATGCTCGCCGCGACCTCGGCTATGTCCTCTGCCGCGCGCAATGGCATCTCCAGAAGGACCGCATCGACGATGCGGCCGAGGTGATCCTCGCTGCGGCGCCCGACACCATGGCGGTGCAGGATACCGATGCCTGGTGGCGCGAGCGCCGCCTCCTGGCGCGAAAACTGCTCGACCAGGGCAAGTCCGGGACGGCCTATGATGTGGTGCGCGCCGCCGCGGTGCCGGCGATGGAGGTCTATCGCGTCGACTATCACTTCATGTGCGGCTGGATCGCGCTGCGCTATCTCGACGATCCCAAGACCGCGATGATGCACTTTGCGGCGATCGACGAGGGCTCGCCCAATCCGCTCGCGCTATCGCGCGCCCATTACTGGCGCGGGCGCGCCGCCGAAGCCATGGGGGCCACAGCCGACGCGCGCATGAGCTACAGGGCCGCCGCGCGCTATCCAACCGCCTATTACGGCCAGCTCGCCCGTGCACGCCTCGGCCTCGAGGGAATCGAGCTGCGGGCGCCCTCGCCCGTGCTGGCCTCCGTCGGCACGCCGGCCACGGACGAGCGCGTGCGCGCCGCCGACATGCTGTACGGCATCGGAGAGCGCGACACGGTGTATTACTACGCCGAGGATTTCGCCAAGGAGAGCACCGACGTCGCGGCGCTCGAAGCCCTCGGCGAGCTCGCCGGCCGGCGCAACGATGCGCGCGTCATGCTCGAGGTCGGCAAGTCGGCGCTGGCGCGCGGGCTGGCGCTGGACCATTACGCCTTCCCGACGATCGGCATTCCTGAACATAAGCAGGTCGCGCCCGCGATCGAGACCAGCGTGATCTATTCAGTGGCGCGCACCGAGAGCTCGTTCAACCAGCGCGACAAGTCGGCCGCCAATGCCGTCGGGCTCATGCAGGTAACGCCCGAAGCCGGCCGCGATACGGCAAAGCGCTTCGGCGTGACCTATGACTGGGACAGGATGGTCTCCGATCCCGTCTACAACACGCAGATGGGTGCCGCCGAGCTCAGCGCGTTGCTGTCGGAATATCGCGGCAACCAGATCATGACCTTCGCCGGCTACAATGCCGGCCGCGGCCGGGTGCGCGAATGGGTGCAGGCCCACGGCGACCCCAGAGATCCCAAGATCGATCCGGTCGACTGGGTCGAGCGCATCCCGCTGTCGGAGACGCGCAACTACGTGCAGCGGGTGATGGAGAACGTGCTGGTTTACCGGGCCCGCTTCGAGGGCAGCGGTATGGTGGCCGGCAAGGACGTCCAGCGTGTCACGTCACAAGACGTGGGTGCGGCACCGACGGCATCGGCCGCAGCCCCCTCGCCCTAGGCCCGCACCGCCGGGGCTGGAGCGCGGCGCGAAGCTGGACGGGGTGACTGCGGCCGACGGCTCTGCGCGGCCGGCATCGTGGGGTCAGCCGTCACCTCCTTCCGTGGTCAGAAGGTCGTGCGCGCGCAGATAGGCTTCGGTCAGCGAGCGCGAGAGTGCGCCCATCTGCATCATCAAGCTCCAGGCCGAAATGGCCGTGAGCACCGTGATCGCCTCGAGCGAACTGCGGTAGGGCCAGAATATCTCCATGGTTGCCTGCTGCCGGTAGCAGTCATAGTCGCAGTACCGCTCTTGCATGGAGGCATGCCGGAGGTAACTCGCGCCCAGCGGCCGGGCGCAGGCGCTACAGGTAGCGCCGAGGCGAGGTGTTTCCTGATTGACGAGCATGAATCTCAACGTCGTGCCCTCTCTTGCCGCCTCGACCGGTTCTCTCCTCAGGACGCCGCTCGCACACGCTCCCCGATCGGCGCCAACGCTTCGTGATGAAGCGCGTAGCATTCGTGGTCGCAGTAGGGCAGCAGCGTTCGGACGTCGCGCAAATAGCTGCCGCTGATCTCCTCGCAGCACCACAGACAGAACGTCTTGCGGAAAGGGGTCCTGCCGTTCACCAATATGAACCTCACGTGGCACCTCCCAGCGCGAAGCAATAGACCGTATCGACCAGGGAAGCGGACGGCGGCGGCGCGCAAAGATGGTTGCGGCCGTCGGGATTGTCCCTGTTTCGCTCGACTTTCTGGACCGGGATCAGGATGTATTTCCCGTCCTCCCGGCGCCGCGCGTAGATCTTGCCGTCGACATAGCGGATCTCGGTCGGGTAGCAATCCGCGCTGTTGCAGCAGCTCAGCACCGGATTGTCGGGCATGTGCCAGCTCGAATAAAACTTCTCGTGCAGAAGCTCGTCCTGAGGCGGATGGTGACGATGTGCAGCATCCGGTCCAACCTCGTCGGCCTTCACGCCCGTCATCAGGGGAAGCGGCAGCGCGATCGCCAGGAGGAGCTTGCCGACACGGTTCAACACGTAGCCTCCTGGTTCGGAAGTTTCCTGGTGACGGTCCCTGCGGCTGGTCCTTACGCCGCCTGGAACCGGAACAGCCAGCGGCGGTCGCGCTCACGGCGCGCCCTGAAGCGATCGAGACATTTCCGGGAGCAGAGCGGCGCTCGCCAGGAATAATACCGGATCAGGCCGAACTTCCCGCTGCAGACGGCGCAGCTTTTTGCGGCAGAAGGGCGCTCGGAGTGTTCGGGCTTATCGCACATGATCCTCTCCTCTTCGCCTCTGATGGGTGCCTCTGATGGTCCAGGCTCCCACGGGCGCTGATGCACGGTCATCACGTTCGTCAACGAAATGCGGCTTCTCAATCATGACCGGCCAGATCATCGGCAAGTCAGGCGTCGGCGAAGGCGAAGCTGGCCTCTTGGGTGCACGACACCGAGCTACTCGACGGCTCGTGCTTCGCGATCGACTCCACTGGATTGACGGTGAGACTAGTCCCCATACGGCGGGCCGCTCAATTGTACGGAAGTAAATGCAGCGTATGACTAGGGTTGCGCGACCTATACATAGGTTTGTCCGGTAGTTTTCCGGAGTTTCGCCCGCGCGCAACGAGACGGCGCAAGCCTGGCAAGCTGCTCGGAGGCCGCGAATTTCCGGTGCGGAAATCCCGCTTTGATCGGAATTGCCCCTCTTGGAGCAAAGTGCTCTACTCGCCCCGCCCCCAAGCGGGCCGGGACGCCTGCGATGATGCCTGGCCAGATCGCAAAATTAGGGAACTCGGCCGCGCAATTCCTGCTCGGCGGCCTTGCGGCGCTTCGATCTCTCGGCAATGCAGCGAAAGACGAGCCCGCGGCTGGAGAAGGCCGGCGGCAGGATAACGCCGACCTGCGCGACGCCGTAAAGCAATGGCGACAGGTGTTCGAGCACAATCCGGTCATGTACTTCATGGTCGATCCCGCCGGAACGGTGCTCAACGTGAATCCATTTGGCGCCGCGCAACTGGGCTACACCGCGGCCGAGCTGACCGGCCAATCCGTGCTGAACGTCTTCTTTGAAGAGGACCGCGATTTCGTCCGTCGCTGTGTCGGGCTGTGCCTGGAAACCGTGGACCAGTCGCACACCTGGGAGATTCGCAAGATCCGGAAGGACGGCTCGGTTCTCTGGGTCCGTGAAAACGCCAAGGCCATGCTGCGCGGCGACGGTACGCCCCTCGTGCTGGTCGCCTGCGAGAACATCACCCAGCGCAAGGAGGCGGAGGATGCGCTGCGACAGAGCGAGGCCTACCTTGCCCAAGCTCAGGAATTGAGCCGCACCGGCAGCTTCGGCTTGAGTCTGGCAACCCGCGAGGCCGTCTGGTCCAGGGAGACCTTTCGCATCTTCCAATGTGACCCGGAGGTAAAGCCGACCCTGGATTTCGTTTTCCAGCGCATCCATCCGGAAGATCGCGATGCGGTCAGCAAGACCCTCGATCGTGCCTTCCGCGACGTGGAGGATTTCGACCATGAATATCGCCTGCTGATGCCCGATGGATCAATCAAATATCTCCATTCCGTGGCACGCGCGGTGAGACATGGATCCGGGCACATCGAGTTTGTCGGAGCCGTCACTGACGTCACGACTGCAAAGGAAGCGGAACAGAGGTTGCGCCGCAGCGAGGCCTATTTGACCGAAGCCCAGCGCCTCAGCCATACCAGCAGCTGGGCCTGGGACGTGCGTCGCCAGGAGTTCGCTTACCGATCGGCCGAACTCTACCGCTTGTTTGGATTCGACCCGGACCAGATCGATCTGTCGGCACGGGCTTTCCAACAGCGGATCCTCGCCGAAGACTTTGGCCGGATTGTCGATATGGAACGTCAGGCAATCCAGCAAAAGCAGCCTTTCGAAGTTGATTTTCGGATTATGCGTCCGGACGGTTCGGTAAGACACGTCCATACGGAGGGGCATCCCGTCATCGGCGGGGACGGCGATGTGATGGAAATCATCGGCACCCACGTCGACGTCACCGAGCAGTTTGCTGCAAAACAAGCGCTACGAAAGGCCTTTGACGAGCTCAAGCAATCCGAGCAGCGATTCCGCGACTATGCCGAAACCGCATCGGACTGGTTTTGGGAGACCGGGCCGGACCACCGTATCACACGGATCTCGGAACATGCCGATACGGCCGGTGCCGTGCCCACGGGCGTGATCGGTCTCGCCCGTTGGGACATTCCGCCCGACGCCGAGCTCGAGCCCGAGAAGTGGGAGCGGCATCGCGCGACGCTCGATGCCCATCTTCCGTTTCGCGACCTGGTGTACCGAAGCAAGGATCGCAACGGATCTCCAATCTACGTGCGCACCAGCGGCAAGCCCTTGCACGATGCGAACGGCAGCTTTCTCGGCTATCGTGGCGTCAGCAGCGACGTGACGGCGGCGATCCGTGCCGAGCAGGCCGAAGAAGCACTGCGCAAAGCGCAAGCCGAGCTTGCTCACGTCACGCGCGTCACGATGCTCGGCGAACTCGCGGCCTCGATTGCCCACGAGATCAATCAACCCTTAGCCGCCGTGATCTCCAATGCGGATGCCTGCATCGGATGGATCGACCGCGAACCGGTCGAGCTGAATGCCGCGCGCCGTTCCGTGGAATGGATCGTCGAGGACGCCAATCGCGCCAGCGAGGTGATCCGCCGGATCAGAGCGCTTGCCAAGAAGACCGAGATCGAGATGGCTCCACTCGACATGAACCAGCTCGTCAGGGAGACGGTGGCGCTCGTTCGGCGCGAGCTTGCCACCCATGCTGTGTCGGTGCGAATGGAGCTGGCGTCCGCTCTGCCCCGGGTTTGCGGCGACCGGATCCAGCTGCAGCAGGTGCTGATCAATCTGGTCATGAACGGGATTGAAGCCATGCACGCCAATGTGGAACGCCCGCGCGAGCTTGCGATCCGCTCCAGCCAGGTGAGCGAGCACGGCGAAGGCCGCATGCTCGTGACCGTGACAGATCGCGGAGTTGGCCTTGGCAACGGCGCGACGGAGCGCATCTTCACACCTTTCTTCACGACAAAGCCGAGCGGCCTGGGGATGGGACTGTCGATCTGCCGATCGATCATCGAGGCTCACGCGGGCCGGCTCTCGGCCTTCCCCAATGACGGGAGCGGTGCAACATTCCAGATTGCCCTGCCCTTGCCGACCGAGGACACGTCGTGACCGACCTTCCCAAGGCCGCGACGGCGCGGACAAGCGTCGACGATGCGATCGTCTTGATCGTCGATGACGATCCATCGATGCGCCGTGCGCTCACGAACCTCTTTCAATCCGTCGGCCTCAGGGTCGAGGCTTTCGGCTCCGCGGCGGAGATCATGGAAGCCAAGCCACCGGCGGTCCCCAGCTGCCTTGTGCTCGACATCCGCCTGCCGGGCTCGAGCGGATTTGACCTGCAGTCGGACCTCGCGAAGGCGAACATTCACACGCCCATTATCTTCATCACCGGTCATGGCGATATTCCGATGACCGTCAGGGCCATGAAGAGCGGCGCCATCGATTTTCTGACCAAGCCGGTGCGCGACCAGGACATGCTGGATGCGGTTCAGGCGGCGATCGAACGGGATCGCAGGCGGCGCAATATCGAGGAGTCGGTCGCGGGAGTGCGGTCCCGCTTCGAGGGTTTGAGCGCGCGCCAGCGCGACATCCTCATCCTGGTGGCGTCCGGTCTGATGAACAAGCAAGTCGCTGCCGAGCTTGGATTGGCAGAGATTACCGTCAAGATCTATCGCGGACAGATCATGCGGAAAATGGGCGCCAAGTCGTTGGCCGACCTCGTCAGAATGGTGGAGGCGCTCGGAATCTCACGCCCGGGGGGAAAGGTGCAAACCTAAGTATGCTTTTCAAGCTCGCTCCAAGAGCCCACCTTCCGCCAGGTGCGGCACCGTGATCGGCGGCTCCCCGATCAGGAGCGATCATCTTGTCAATCCCCTCGGCTATTTCCGTCATTGACGATGATCGATCAGTCCGCCTTGCGACGAACAATCTGCTGACGTCGCGGGGATACACGGTCAACATCTTTCGCTCCGCTGACGAATTTCTTCAATCGGCCGAACTGAAGACAACGTCCTGCGTGATCGCGGATGTGCAGATGGCGGTCATGGGCGGCGTTGAGCTCTTGATGCACATGCGCAGCCTCGGTCATCACACGCCGTTCATCTTCATGACAGCCTTTCCCGACGATGCCGTGCGCGACCGCGCGCTGAAGGCGGGCGCTATCTGCTTTCTCGCGAAGCCCTTCTCCACGCCGGCTCTGCTTGAATGTCTGCGTATGGCCCTGTCCGGCTCCGATAAAACCGAGACGTGATACGCCGGCGCCGAGCCCCGGCGATAAGGCGCTCAATCCACCGTGATGTTGGCGGCCTTGATGATCGGCCACCATTTTGCGATCTCGGCCTTCTGGCGCGCGCCGAGGGCTTCGGGCGTGAGCTGATCCTGCGGCGTCATCTCCAGGCCCTGGCCCTCGAGCTGCTTCTTCACGGCAGGATCGTTCAGCGCTTCTACGGCCGCCGCATTGAGCTTGGTGACGATCTCCTTCGGCGTGCCCTTCGGCACCCACAGGCCCGACCACAGCGTCATGTTGAAGCCCTTCAGGCCCGCTTCATCCGCGGTCGGGATGTCGGGCGCCGAAGCCAGGCGCTTGTCGTCGGTGATGGCGTAGGCGCGGATGGTGCCGGCCCGCACCTGGTTGATGGAGTTGGAGGTCTGGTCGACGATGACATCGATCTGGCCGGCGATCAGATCGTTCAGTGCGGGCGCGGTGCCGCGATACGGCACGTACTGCAGCTTGATGCCGGAGATGCTCTCGAAATAGACGCCGGCGATGTGGCTGCCGGAGCCGGCGCCAGCCGTGCCGGCCGTCGGCGGCGACGGCCGCGATTTCAGCCAAGCCAGCAGCTCCTTCAGCGAGGTTGCGGGCACCGCGTTCTTGCTGACCACGATCATCGGGTTGCTCGGCAGCAGCACCACCGGCTCGAGATCGGAGACGAGATCGTAATTGAGCTTGTAGACGGCGCCGTTGGCGACGTGGGTGCCGAGATGGCCGAAGGAGATGGTGTAGCCGTCCGGCGGCGAATGCACCGCGCGCCCCACCCCGATCGAGCCGCCGGCGCCGGTGACGTTCTCGATCACCAAGGGCTGGCCGAGCGAGGTGCGCATGCGCTCGGCGAGCACGCGCGCCATTGCATCCGACGGACCGCCAGCTGCGAAGGGCACGATGATGGTGATGGGATGCGACGGATAATCGTCGGCGCGCACGGCGCCCGTGAACGCGACAATGCCGATCAGCCCGGCCCAGACGGCCTTGTTCATTGTGTTCTCCCCGGCGATGTCGTTTTTTATCTCTTCCCGCGTACGGGAAGAGAGGTCGTTCGTGAAGAGATGAAATGACGCGCTAGAACTGTGTGTAGTCGATCGGCTTGTGGCGATCGAGCGTGCGGGTGACCGGCGGCAGCGGGTATTTCAGGCCGGTCGCGCAGTTGAACAGCATCACGCGGTCGGTCTTGCTGACGCGGCCGTCGGCAAGGCTGTCCTTGTAGGCGGCATAGGTCGCGGCGCCCTCGGGGCAAAGCAACAGCCCCTCCTCGCGCGCCACTTCGTTCAGCGCCGCCGAGATCTTGTCGTCGTCGACCGCGATGGCAAAACCCTTGCTCTGCCGCACCGCGCGCAAAATCAGGAAGTCGCCGATCGCCTGCGGCACGCGGATGCCGGATGCGATGGTGTGGGCATCCTCCCAGCGGGTGGCGTGCTCGGTGCCGGCCTCATAGGCGCGCACCATCGGCGCACAGCCCGAAGCCTGCACCGCGACCATGCGCGGACGCTTCGAGCCGATGAAGCCGATCTTCTCGAGCTCGTCGAAAGCCTTCCACATGCCGATCAGGCCGGTGCCGCCGCCGGTCGGATAGAAGATCACGTCGGGCACGTCCCAGCCGAGCTGCTCGGCGAGCTCGAGACCCATCGTCTTCTTGCCTTCGATGCGGTACGGCTCTTTCAAGGTCGAGGTGTCGAACCAGCCCACTTTTGCTTTGCCCTCGCCAACGATCTTGCCGCAATCGTCGATATAGCCGTTGACGCGATAAACGGTCGCGCCCTGCAGCTCTATCTCGCTGACATTCACCTCGGGCGTATCGGCCGGGCAGAAGATCGTGGTCTTGATGCCGCAGGAGGTTGCATAGGCCGCGAGCGCCGCACCGGCGTTGCCGTTGGTCGGCATCGCCATATGCTTGACGCCGAGCGCCTTGCCCATCGACACCGCCATCACGAGGCCGCGCGCCTTGAACGAGCCGGTCGGCAGCCGACCCTCGTCCTTCACGATGATCTCGCCCCCGCCGAGCTTCTGGCCGAGCTTGGGCAGCCGGATCAGCGGCGTGGTGACTTCGCCGAGCGAGACGATGTCCTTGCATTTGCGCACCGGCAGCAGCTCGCGATAGCGCCACATGTCGGCGGGACGCTGGGCCAGCGCGTCCTTGGTCAGCGCCTTCTTCACACCGGCGAGGTCGTAGCGCACCAGCAGCGGCTTGCCGGCCTTGGAAAGGTTGTGGACCTGATCGGCGGCGTAATGATCGCCTTCCATCGCGCATTCCAGATGCGTGACGAAGGTCGGGCGCTCGATGGTCAGGTTGTCATTGTCGTGCATGGGGTGATTTCCTTCTCATTTTGCAAACGGCTCTCGCCGCTCGTCATTGCGAGCGGTGGGCGGCGATGGCGCCCCTCAAATATTCAGCACCCGCCCATAAGCATCCAGCACGGCTTCCTTCATCATTTCCGACAGGGTCGGATGCGGGAACACCGTGTGCATCAGCTCTTCTTCCGTGGTCTCCAGATTCATGGCGACGACGTAGCCCTGGATCAGCTCGGTCACTTCAGCACCGACCATGTGGGCGCCGAGCAGCTGGCCGGTCTTTTTGTCAAAGATCACCTTGACCAGGCCCTGGTCCTCGCCAAGCGCGATGGCCTTGCCGTTGCCGACGAACGGGAAGCGGCCGACGCGGATCTCACGGCCGTTTTCCTTGGCCTTGGCTTCGGTGAGACCGACGGAGGCAACCTGCGGCTGGCAATAGGTGCAACCCGGGATCAGGTTCTTGTCCATGGGATGCGGATGCAGGCCCTTGATCGCCTCGACGCAGATCACGCCTTCATGCTCGGCCTTGTGCGCGAGCATCGGGGGGCCGGCGACATCGCCGATGGCATAGATGCCGGGGACGTTGGTCTTGCCGTAGCCGTCGATCACGATGCAGCCGTGGTCGGTTTTGACGCCAAGCTTTTCGAGCCCGAGATTTTCGATATTGCCGACCACGCCGACAGCCGAGATCACGCGCTCGAACTCGGTCGTGGCCGGCTTGCCCTTGCCGTCATCAATCGTGGCGACGACGCTGTCGGCCTTCTTCTCGAGCTTGGTCACCTTGGTCGAGGACATGATCTTGATGCCCTGCTTCTCCAGGCGCTTGCGGGCGAGGCCTGCGATCTCGGCGTCCTCGACGGGAAGGATCTGAGGCAGCACCTCGACGACGGTGACGTCAGAACCCATGGTGTGGAAGAACGAGGCGAACTCGATGCCGATCGCGCCCGAGCCGACCACCAGCAGCGACTTCGGCATCCGCTCCGGCACCATCGCCTCGAAATAGGTCCAGATCAGCTTCTTGTCGGGCTCGAGCCCTGGCAGCACGCGCGGACGCGCGCCGGTCGCGACGATGATGTGCTTGGCCTGGTAGCTCCCCTCGCCGAGGGTCCCCTTCGGTGCCTCGACGTCGGACTTCTTCACGGTGACCTTGCCGGGGGCATCGATCGAGGCGGCGCCCCAGATCACGCTCACCTTGTTCTTCTTCATCAGGAAGCCGACGCCGTCGTTCAGCCGCTTGGAGACGCCGCGCGAACGCTGCACCACCGCCTTCGGATCGAACGACACCTTCTCAGCTGACAGGCCGTAATCCTTGGCATGCTGCATGTAGTGGTAGATCTCGGCGGAGCGTAGCAGCGCCTTGGTCGGGATGCAGCCCCAATTCAGACAGATGCCACCGAGATAGGCTTTCTCGACGATCGCGGTCTTGAGACCGAGCTGCGCGGCGCGGATCGCGGTGACATAGCCGCCGGGACCGGAGCCGATGATGATGACGTCGAAGGATGTGTCGGCCATTGCGGCTCCCATTCAACTTAAATTCGTAGGGTGGGCAAAGCGAAGCGTGCCCACCGCCGTCTAACGCCATGAAATAAGGTGGGCACGGCGCCTTGCGCCCTTGCCCACCCTACGTATCCACCGTTCTCGGCTCACACCATCATCATGACGGGGTTTTCGATCAGCTGCTTGAAGGCGCCGATCAGCTCGGCGCCGAGCGCGCCGTCGATGGCGCGGTGATCGCAGGACAGCGTCACGCTCATCATGTTCGCGATCTCGATCTTGCCGCCGCGCACGACGGGCCGCTCCTCGCTGGTGCCGACCGCCAAAATGGTGGCGTGCGGCGGATTGATCACGGCGGTGAAGTGGCTGATGCCGAACATGCCGAGGTTGGAGACTGCGGTGGTGCCGCCCTGGTATTCCTCGGGCTTCAGCTTGCGAGAACGGGCCCGCGCGGCGAAATCCTTCATCTCGTTGGAGATGGTGGAGAGCGTCTTGGTCTCGGCCTTGCGGATGATCGGCGTGATCAGGCCGCCGGGCATCGCCACCGCGACGCCGACGTCGGAATGATGATGCTTGACCATGCCGCTTTCGGTCCAGCTCACATTGCAGTTCGGGATCTTCTGGAGCGCGACCGCCATCGCCTTGATGACGAAGTCGTTGACCGAGATCTTGTAGAGCGGCTTCTTCTCCTTGTCCTTCGGAGCAGCCGCATTGATCTCCTCGCGCGC
Organism: Bradyrhizobium sp. S3.3.6; assembly: GCF_040546905.1. NCBI lineage: Bacteria > Pseudomonadati > Pseudomonadota > Alphaproteobacteria > Hyphomicrobiales > Nitrobacteraceae > Bradyrhizobium > Bradyrhizobium sp. S3.3.6. Next base: position 731,353 of record NZ_JBEPOT010000002.1, read on the forward strand.
GGCGAGCAGCTTGCCGATGTCGCAGTCGATGGTCAGGTAGAAGTGCGGGACGTTCTGGATCGAGGCGGTCAGGCGTTGCGCGATGGTGCGGCGCATGCCGTCATGCGGGACGACCTCGTAGGAGCCAGGCTCGAATAGCGAGAGGATCTGCTTGTCCGACATAGTCGGGGCAATCGAGGGTGCACCGGACGGCGCCGCGGCGGGTGCCTTGAGACCCTTGCCGGACTTGGCCTGCTCGACGTCGCGCGCAACGACGCGGCCGTGCGGACCGGTGCCGATGACCATGCCGACATCGATGCCAACTTCCTTGGCGATGCGGCGCGCCAGCGGCGAGGAGAACACGCGGCCGCCCTGGCCGTTGCTCTGCGCAACCGGTGCAGCAGCGGCCTGCGGCGCCGAAGCAGCGGCAGCAGGCGGCGGAGCCTTGGGGGCGGCAGGCGCAGGAGCGGCAGCAGGAGCGGCAGCAGGCGCAGCAGCGGCTTTCGGAGGCGCGGCCGACGCGCTGGGCTTGGCGGCGCCAGCCGCCTTCACGTCCTCGCCTTCGCCGGCGAGCACCGCGATCACGTCGTTGACCGGGACGTCCTGCGTGCCCTCGGGCACGAGGATCCTGGCGATCGTGCCCTCGTCGATGGCCTCGACCTCCATGGTCGCCTTGTCGGTCTCGATCTCGGCGATGATATCGCCGGATTTGACCTTGTCGCCTTCCTTCTTCAGCCACTTGGCGAGGTTGCCCTTCTCCATCGTCGGCGAAAGAGCGGGCATCAGGATGTTGATGGGCATGCTGACCTCAAGAAGAATTTTGCAAAACGTCGTCTCCGACAGCGAAGACGAACAGACCAGGTTTAGTTGCCGATGTCGCCCTGCCACAGGCGCTCATTGGCAGGGATGGAACGCCAATTCTTCATCATGGCGATGGAGCGGTCGTCGGCAAGGTCGAGCCAGGGGATTCCGAACTTGTCGAGAATATCCTTGGAACCCTCGAAGGTGACGGATTCCCCGATCACCACCAGCTGAACCTTGAACAAGCCGAGCGCGCCGGCACACATCGAGCACGGCGACAACGTGGTGTACATGACGGTGTCATGGAACGAGATCGCACCGGCTTCGCGCAGGCAGCTCATCTCGCCATGAAGGATCGGATTGTTCTCCTGCACGCGGTTGTTGTGACCGCGGGCGATGATCTTGTTGTCGCGCGTCAGCACGGCGCCGATCGGCAGGCCGCCTTGCGCAATCGAGGCTTCCGCTTCGCGGATCGCCTCCAGCATGAGATCGTAATGGTGGGATTCGATCGCCACGGTCAGTGTCCCTTCCCGCGCGGGGTCGTGGTGCCGGTGTCGGTGGGACGCTCGATTTCCGCCTGGAACATCTCGAGGATCCGGTTCATCGCGTCCTCCTCGGTGTATTCGCTCTCGCGCGCATAGGCGCGCGCGGCGTGACGGGCGAGATCGACGAGCAGCAGGCCCCACATGTCGGGCTCTTCGAAGGCACGCTGGAACGCCATCGACAGCCCGCCATCCAGCACGAACACGCGCAGGATCTCGACCGCGTCGTCGCGGGCGAGGACGTCGGGCGGCAATGGCTGCTCCTTCGGGCCCGCCATGGCCTACCTGTAGCAGACAGCTTTGGCGGCCTCGACCACTTCAGCCGCCGAGGGCAGCGCAAGCTTCTCCAGGTTTGCCGCATAGGGCATCGGCACGTCCTTGCCGGTGACGCGGGCGACCGGCGCATCCAGATAGTCGAAGGCGTTCTCCATGATGCGCGCAGCGATCTCGGCGCCGACGCCGCTCTGGGCCCAGCCCTCCTCCACCGTGACGGCACGGCCCGTCTTCTTGACAGAGTTGATGATCGTCTCGGTGTCCATCGGGCGCAGCGTGCGCAAATCGATCACCTCGGCCTCGATGCCCTCCTTGGCGAGCTCGTCGGCGGCCTTGAGCGCATAGGACATGCCGTTCGACCAGGAGATGATCGTGACATGGCTGCCCGAGCGTACGATCCGCGCCTTGCCGATCGGGATCACGAAGTCGTCGAGCTTCGGCACTTCACCGGTGTGCCCGTAGAGCATCTCGTTCTCGAGGAAGATCACCGGATTGGGATCGCGGATCGCGGCCTTGAGCAGACCCTTGTAGTCGGCGGCCGAGAACGGCGCGACCACCTTGAGACCCGGAATGTTCGAGTACCAGGACGCGTAATCCTGGCTGTGCTGGGCGGCGACGCGCGCAGCCGCGCCGTTCGGTCCGCGGAACACGATTGAGCAGCCCATCTGTCCGCCGGACATGTAGAGCGTCTTGGCCGCGGAGTTGATGATCTGGTCGATCGCCTGCATGGCGAAGTTGAAGGTCATGAACTCGACGATCGGCTTCAGGCCGGTCATGGCCGCGCCGACCCCGACACCGGCAAAGCCATGCTCGGTGATCGGGGTGTCGATGACACGCCTGGCGCCGAATTCCTGGAGCAGGCCCTGGGTGACCTTGTAGGCGCCCTGATATTCGGCGACCTCCTCGCCCATCACGAAGACGTCGGCGTCGCGGCGCATCTCTTCCGCCATGGCGTCGCGCAGCGCTTCGCGGATGGTCTGCGTCACCATCTCGGTGCCGGCAGGCACTTCGGGATCTGGCTCGGCGACGGCCTGCGGCGCAGGCGCGGCCTTTGGCGCGGGCGCTTCGGCTTTGGCAGCGGCGGGAGGTGCGGATTCCGCAGCCTTCTCCTGCTTGGCCGGCGCGGGCGCCTTGGCGAGATCGGCGGCACTCTCGCCGTCGGCGAGGATGGTCGCGATCGGCGTGTTGACGGCGACGTCGGCGGTGCCCTCGGGGATCAGGATCTTGCCGAGCGTGCCCTCATCGGTCGCCTCGACCTCCATGGTGGCCTTGTCGGTCTCGATCTCGGCGATCACGTCGCCGGACTTGATCGTCTCGCCCTCTTTTTTCAGCCATTTGGCAAGGTTGCCCTTTTCCATCGTGGGCGACAACGCGGGCATCAGCACTTGAATTGGCATATCTTCTCCAAAAGAAAGCTTGCGCGCGTTTCAGCGGTAAACGTCGGTCCAGAGCTCGGCGGCATCCGGCTCGGGATCGTGCTGGGCAAAGTCGGCGGACGCGTTGACGATGTCGCGCACCCCGGCGTCGATCGCCTTGAGGTCGGCCTCGCTGACCTTGGCCGCGAGCAGTCGGTTGCGCACCTGCTCGATCGGATCCTGGTCGTGGCGAACCTTCTCGACCTCCTCGCGCGTGCGGTACTTTGCAGGATCGGACATCGAGTGGCCGCGATAGCGGTACGTCTGCATCTCCAGGATCATCGGGCCCTTGCCGGAGCGGCACCAGGCGGCAGCTTCATCAGCCGCAGCCTTGACCGCGCGGACGTCCATGCCGTCAACCTGCATTCCGGGGATGTTGAAAGAGGCGCCGCGCTTGGAGAAATCCTGCTGCGCGGAGGCGCGCGAGACCGAGGTGCCCATGGCGTAGCGGTTGTTCTCGATGACGAAGATCACCGGCAGCTTCCAGAGCTCCGCCATGTTGAAGCTCTCATAGACCTGGCCCTGGTTGGCCGCGCCGTCGCCGAAATAGGTGACGCTGACATTGCCATTGCTGCGATAATTGTTGGCGAAGGCGAGACCGGTGCCGAGCGAGACCTGGGCGCCGACGATGCCGTGGCCGCCGTAAAAGTGCTTCTCCTTGCTGAACATGTGCATGGAGCCGCCCTTGCCCTTGGAATAGCCGCCGCGGCGGCCGGTGAGCTCGGCCATCACGCCGTTGGCTTCCATGCCGGTGGCAAGCATATGTCCGTGATCGCGATAGCCGGTGATGACCTGATCGCCCTGCTTCAGGGCCATCTGCATGCCGACCACCACGGCCTCCTGGCCGATATAGAGATGGCAGAAGCCGCCGATCGCGCCCATGCCGTAGAGCTGACCGGCCTTTTCCTCGAATCGCCGGATCAGCAACATGTCGCGGAGCGCCTTCAGCTCCTGCTCCCTGGTGAACTCCGGGGGCGAACCGCCGTCGGTCTTGTCTTGTGGGCTGCTTGCGGCGGCTTTCTTGGGGGCGGCCATGGGAATTCCGGGTCAGAGAAAACTAAGCCCTCTCTAACCCAACTCAATCGCGTGTGAAAGCACCGCAGCGACATGGCACGACTTTCATTATGCCGCACTGCAACGTGGCGGAAATTTTGCAAAATCTTTGGGCTTGATCAGGCAACATTCGGCTTTGGCAATGCTCGGCTCACCAGCCGAGCTCTCGCAAATACGTTGCGCGGGCGGCAACGCCGGTGTGTGTGAAGTCGGTGAAGACCCCGTCGACGCCGAGACGGAAAAATTTGAGATATTCCTGGGCCGGATCGGCGTGATAGTCGGCCGCGAGATATTTCTTCTCATTCCGGAACGTGAAGACGTGGACGAATAGGCCGAGCTTGTGCGCGTCGGCGATCAGACTGGTTGCCTCCTGCGTCGATGCCTCGGGCGTCGAGCCCTTGTAGGGCGTGCCGTCGGCATTGCTGTCCTTCCACGGCGCGACCTTGAGCGGAACGATATAGGCCTTCCACGGGCCGATGCCGTCGGCATAGGTCTTGATCTCGGCGAGACCCACGGGGCTCAGCATCGCATCGTACAGGCGCGCGTCACCGGCTACCGTCCAGTCGAACGGACGGGAGTTGGTGATGTTGTTGAGCAGGACCTTGCCGGTCTTGAAGTCGATGCCGTTACCATCGATGAGCTGAACCTGCCGCGTCTCCAGGCCATGGCCGCGCATATATTTCAGGCTGCCGGGCTCGAAACTCTGGACCAGGATCGGCGCGTCCTTGGTGTTGAGGCCGTTGTCCTTGATGATCTTGATTAGGGCATCCTCGAGTGGATGGCTGCCCGGCGCGCCGCAGCCGTTGGCGATGGCCTGCGCATTGTTCCAGGTCGGGTTCTTGGTTTCCGGATAGACCAGGATGGGACGCCCGGTCTCCTTGCTCTTGGCCTTGGCGATATCGAGGATGTCCTGGAAGCTGATAACCGGGAATTTGCCGTTGAACACCTTCGGCCGCTCATTGGCCGCATCGTAGGTGGTGCCGCCGATCCATTGCTTCAGCTCGGCCATGGTGAAGTCGGTGATCGACCAGTCGTTGGTGTGATCTTCGCCGTCGACGATCAATGACTTCAGCACCGATTTGGGATCGGCCGGATCGGTGAGATCGACGAGGTAGTCGGCGGGCCCGTTGGTGGGAGAAGGCGCCTTGACACGCACGCCGGGCACCGTGCGCTTGCGGGCCGCGACTGCCGCATTGGTCTTCGCCACCTCGGCCACGTCAGTGTTATCCGCGAGCCAGGGGTTGTGACGCGCGACCAGGACGCAGTCCTTGGTCAGGTGCAGGTCCTCTTCGAGCGCGTCGGTTCCGAGCGCCGCGGCGAGGTCATACGAGGCCTCGGTCTCTTCGGGCACTAGCCCCGGCACGCCGCGATGGCCGAGGATCAGCGGCGCCTTTCCGTCAACGGTCAGGAAGGGTTTTGCGCCTGATGGCGACGAGGCGGTCTGTGCATATGCCATCGACAGCGGCAGGAATGCCGCGCTGAACAGCATCGCTCCAATACGCAGCGTCCGTCGGGAACGATCGTTCGTCATGACAAGCCTCCATCTTCGCGGCAACGCATCAATGCCGGGCTTGCTGTCTTGTCTTAAGACTCTGACATGCGGATGACGGCGGAAGGCAGGCGATTCAGTTCTGCGGGATCATCCGAACGAGATCGTGCGGATTGACATAGTCGAGCTGGAACCGCGCCCGCTCATCCAGCATGTCAGGATCGATCTTCTCAGTGCGCAGCAGCGAGACGCGCTGCTCGCTCCGGGCGCGCTCGCGCTTGAGCTGGGCGAGCTCGCTGGTCAGCGCGATGATCTCCTGGTCGAGCTCCTGGCGGGCGTTGAGGCCGTATTTGCCGGTATAGGCGTTGACGCCGAAATAGCCGACGATGGCGGCCGCCATCGCATAGAGGGCGAGACCGGTCAGGACCGATTTGAGGCGGGCGCGAGAGACCATTTTGGCAAGATGGGGCAGCTTGGTTAAGGGAGTGCTAATCTTCCCTTTCCCGTATTACGGACCCGTCATGCCCGGGGTTTATCCTTGGTTTATCCCGGACATGACGGAGGCTCGGACCTTATCAGCCGTGATGCTTGGCAACGTGCGCGGCGAACGCGTCGATGTAGGCCTGGAGCACGGGCTTGAGCGACTCCTTGACCAGATTGCCCTCGGCATCAAAAGCGTCGCCGACCGCATTCAGATAGATCTCGGGCTGCTGCAGGATCGGGCCGGCAATGCCCGGCAGGATGTTCTGGAGCGTCTTGGCGGCGCTGACGCCACCGAGCGGGCCCGGCGAGTTGGAGATGATACCGACAGGCTTGCCGTTGAACGAGCTCTTGCCATAGGGCCGTGAGGCGACATCGATAGCGTTCTTCAGCACGCCCGGGATGGCGCGATTGTATTCCGGCGTGACAAAGATGACGCCGTCGGACTTCTGCAGCTTCTCGCGGAAAGCCAGCCAGTCGGCCGGCGGCGCGCTTTCGAGATCCTGGTTGAAGAACGAGATGCCCCCGAGCGTCACGACCTCGAGCTTGAGAGATGCCGGCGCGAGCTTGGTCAGCGCATTGGCGATCTTCCGAGAGAAGCTGTCCTTGCGCAGGCTGCCGGCGATCACGACGATATTGTAGGCCATGGGTTGTCCTTGAGATCTGGAGCGAGAGTTCCGCGGCAGCACTTAAGCGATCCGGACCGATGGATGCAAGTGCATGAACCGACCCGATTTGGAAACGCTGAGTTTCTTGAAAGCAGATGGTCGTCCAAAACAACCGGGCCGCCAAGCGGCGGCCCGATCTTTCGTGCAAATCTGCAAACGGGATCAGATCGTCGGATTCCACGCCGACGGGATCAGGCGATACCTGGCGCCGTCCTTCTCGACATGGCCGACCGAGGGGAAGGTGAAGTGGAAGCCGACCACGGTCGCCTTCTCGGCTGCCCGCCATGTCGTAGAACTTGTGGCGGGTCTCCTGCGCCAGCGCGCCGTCGGTGTCGAATGCCACGTGCCAGTCCGGATTGCGCAAGAAAAGCTCGGGAATGTTGGTGACGTCGGACTGGATCAGCACCTTCTTGTCGCCCGAGGCGACCGCGAACGAAGTGTGACCGGGCGTGTGGCCGGGCGTCGCGATCGAGGTGATTCCGGGCGCGACCTCCTTGCCCCATTCATACTTCGTCACCTTGGACTCGATGCCGGCGAAGGTCTTCTTCACGTTGGCGAAGTAGTTCTTCATCATGTCGCTGGATTGCGCCTTGGCGGCGTTGTCCTCGCTGGTCCAGAACTCCCAATCCTTCACCGGCACCATGATCTCGGCATTCGGGAACGCGAGCGAGCCGTCGGCCAGGCGGATGCCGTTGGTGTGGTCGGGATGCAGGTGCGACAGCAGCACGATGTCGATGCTCTTCGTATCGACGCCGGCGGACTGCAGGTTTTGCAGGGTGCGGCCGACCGCGCCCTTGCTGGGCTCCAGATTGGCGACGCCGTTGCCGGTATCGATCAGCACGAGCTTGGAGCCGGTGTTGATGAGCTGCGGATTGAACGGGACCGTGACCATGCCCTTCGGCATGTAGGCGGCGTCGGCAGCGGCGAGCGCTTCCTCCTTCGGAATGTTGGCGACGAACTTGTCCGGCATCGGGAAGCTGCGCGCGCCGTCATTGATCGAGGTGCACTCGAAGCTGCCGACCTTGTAGCGGTAGAAGCCCGGCGCCTGCGCGCCGGCTTGCGGCACCGCGGCATTGGTTGCGATTGGTCGCAATCCCGTGACGGCGGCCGCGCCGACTGCAGCGGCGCCTGCAAGCAGATGACGGCGATTGAGATCGGTCATGGAGATGTCCCCTTCTGAGCGCGTTACGGTTTTTCCGCTTTCAACGCGGCGGAATAATCTCCCGCTTCTCTCAGAAGGCAAGACCTCTTTTAGGTAATCTGCCGTCGCCGATCACGAAGATTTATTCGGATTGATGAGGAATTTTTCGCCGGTGGCACGTTTGGCGTACACCGCGATATTGGCGGGATCGAGCGCCTCCTGCAGCGACACCACCTTGGTGTAGTGGCTGGCAAAGGTGGTCTTTAATTCGCTCACGACGCGCTGACGCAGCCGTCCGATGTCGGCAGGTCCGATCTTCTGCAGGAACGGAGTCAAGAGCCAACCGCCAACGCCCCAAGCCATGCCGAAGCCGCGCGGCAGCTCGATCGGACGGATATCGAGCGCGCCGTAGACGTAAACCTGCTTGTGCACGCTGGAGCCGTAACGGCTGTATTCCTTCGCGGTCTTGTTGATCGCGATTTCCATGCAGTTGAGGATGTCGCCGGCGAGCTTGCCGCCGCCGATGGCATCGAAGGCGATGGTCGCGCCGGTCTCGACCAGCGCAGCCGTGAGATCGTCGAGGAAATCAGGCACGCTGGAATCGACAACATGCTTGGCGCCGATCTTCTTCAGGATCTCGGCCTGCTCCTTGCTGCGCACGACGTTGACGAGCCCGATGCCGTCCTTGATGCAGATCTTGTTCAGCATCTGACCGAGATTGGAGGCGGCTGCGGTGTGCACCAGCGCCTTGTGGCCTTCGCGCCGCATCGTCTCGGTCATGCCGAGCGCAGTGAGCGGATTGACGAACCAGGATGCGCCCTCTGCCGCCGTCGTGCCCTCGGGCAACGGCTGGCAGTCCCTCGCCTTCAGGGTCCGGTACTGCGCGTACATGGCACCGCCGATCATCGCGACGGTCTTGCCCATCAGCGCCTTCGCCGCATCCGACGAGCCGGTCTTAATGACGACGCCGGCACCCTCATTGCCGACCGGCAGGGATTGGTCGAGCCGCGCGCCCATTGCGCGCATCGCACCATCAGGCACCTTCGCGGTGATGACGGGCGCCTCTTTCGTGCCAGACGCCTTCGCCGTGCTCATGTCGGCAGCGCCGACGAGCAGGCCGAGGTCGGACGGGTTGATCGGCGCCGCCTCGATGCGGACGACGACCTCGTCATCCGCGGGCTCGGGAGTCGGCACGTCCAGAAGCAGGATCTCGAGCTCTCCGCTCTTCTTGATCAGCGAACGCAGTTGCAGTCCGGTCTTGCCGTCGCTCATGTCGATCCTCCCCTGTCCTTGTTCAAGCGCTGGCTTATGCCAGCGCCTTCAGTGCCGCCTTGCCGCCGTAGAGCGCCTGCTTGCCGAGCTGCTGCTCAATGCGGAGGAGCTGGTTGTATTTGGCGGTGCGATCGGAACGTGCAAGGGAGCCGGTCTTGATCTGACCGCAATTGGTGGCGACCGCGAGGTCGGCGATCGTGGAATCCTCGGTCTCGCCCGAGCGGTGCGACATGACCGAGGTGTAGCCGGCCTTGTGCGCCATCTCGACGGCGGCGAGCGTCTCGGTCAGCGTGCCGATCTGGTTGACCTTGATCAGGATCGAGTTGGCGCGGCCGGCCTTGATGCCTTCGGCGAGACGCTTGACGTTGGTGACGAAGAGATCGTCGCCAACCAGCTGGCATTTCTTGCCGATGAGGTCGGTGAGCTCCTTCCAGCCGTCCATGTCGTCTTCCGACATGCCGTCTTCGATGGTGACGATCGGATAGCGGCCGACGAGGTCGGCAAGGTACTTGGCCTGCTCGGAGACCGAACGGGTCTTGCCCTCGCCTTCATAGACGTACTTGCCGTCCCTAAAGAATTCGGTCGAGGCGCAATCGAGGCCGATCACGATATCGCTGCCTGCCTTGTAGCCCGCCTTGCCGATCGCGTTCATGACGAACTCAAGCGCGGCATCCGCCGACGGCAGGTTCGGGGCGAAGCCGCCCTCGTCGCCGACATTGGTGTTGTGGCCGGCCTTCTTCAGTTCGGACTTCAGGGTGTGGAACACTTCCGCGCCGTAGCGCAGGCCTTCGGCGAAGGAGGACGCGCCCACGGGCAGGATCATGAACTCCTGGAAGTCGATCGGGTTGTCGGCATGCACGCCGCCATTGATGATGTTCATCATCGGCACCGGCAGCAACCGCGCCGAGGTGCCGCCGACATACCGGTAGAGCGGCATGTCGAGCGAATTCGCGGCCGCCTTGGCACAGGCAAGCGAGACGCCGAGAATGGCGTTGGCGCCGAGCCGGCTCTTGTTCGGCGTGCCGTCGAGGTCGATCATGATCTGGTCGATCTGCGCCTGCTGCTCGGCATCGAGGCCGCTCAGGGCCTCAAAGATCTCGCCATTGACGGCGCCGACCGCCTTGGTGACGCCCTTGCCGAGATAGCGGGTCTTGTCTCCGTCGCGAAGCTCGACCGCCTCATGGGCGCCGGTGGAGGCGCCGGAGGGCACGGCGGCGCGGCCGAGCGCGCCATCTTCCAGCACGACGTCGACCTCGACAGTGGGATTGCCGCGGCTATCGAGGATTTCGCGTCCGATGATTTCGATGATGGCGGTCATGAGGGCCTCTTTTCGGGGAGCAAAGGGGGGCAGTTGGCGGTGCTTCTACCGCAATGCATCGAAGCGGAAAAGGCCGGGTGACGGCCGCGCCACGATTGGCTAAGAGGGCCGCTCGGAGGCGGCCTCATGTCGAAAAAACCCAGCAAATCAAGCAACTCACGTTCAGATTCCCCTGCCCTGCAGCTCGGCCGTGCCGTGGAATGGCCGGATGCGCCCGAGAAGGCGAAGCTCGACCGAGTCCCGAATCCGCAAGGAGGGACCGAATATCTGGTCCGTTTCACCGTGCCGGAGTTCACCTCGCTCTGCCCGGTGACCGGCCAGCCCGATTTCGCCCATCTGATGATCGACTACGCGCCCGGCCAATGGCTGCTGGAGTCGAAATCGCTGAAACTCTACATCGCGAGCTTCCGCAACCACGGCGCCTTCCATGAGGACTGCACCGTGATGATCGGCAAGCGCATCGCCGCCGAGATCAAGCCGAAATTCTTGCGCATCGGCGGCTACTGGTACCCGCGCGGCGGCATCCCGATCGATGTGTTCTGGCAGACCGGCCGCGTGCCGAAGGGCCTATGGTTGCCCGAACAAGGCGTCGCGCCCTATCGCGGCCGGGGCTAGTTGGAGACCCGTGACGATGACATCGATACCTGCAAAATTCCGCGGCGTTGCCTTCGGCCTTCTTGGCGTCCTGTGGTTCACCGGCGCGTCCCACGCTGCCGAAGTCCGCGTGATGATCTCGGGAGGATTGACGGCGGCCTTTCAGGCGCTCGTGCCTGAGTTCGAGAAAGCCACCGGCAACAAGGTGCTGACCGCCTACGGGCCGTCGATGGGCACCACCACCAATGCGATTCCGGTCCGGCTCGAGCGCGGCGAGCCGGCGGACGTGCTGATCATGGTGGGCTACGCGCTGACCGATCTCGTCAGCAAGGGCAAGGTCGTGGCCGGCAGCCAGATCGATCTGACGCGATCGCCGATCGGGGTCGCCGTGAAATCGGGGGCGCCGAAGCCGGACATCAGCTCGGTGGACGCAGTCAAGCAGGCGCTACTGGCCGCGAAGACGATCGCCTATTCCGACAGCGCCAGCGGCGTCTACGTCTCGACCGAGATGTTCGACAAGCTCGGAATCACCGAAGCCATGAAGGACAAGGCGCGAAAGATTCCGGCGACGCCGGTCGGCGAGATCGTCGCGCACGGCGAGGCCGAGCTCGGCTTCCAGCAGATCAGCGAATTGAAGCCCGTGAAGGGCATCGACATCGTAGGTCCCCTGCCGAAGGAATTGCAGCAGATCACGATCTTCTCGGCCGGGATCGCGACCGTATCGAAAGAACAAGAGGCCGGCCGGGCCCTGATCAAATTCCTCGCCTCGCCCGCGGCCCGCGACGCGATCATCGCGCGCGGGATGGAGCCGATCGGGCCTTAGTGTCCACGAGAGCGGGCTCGCGGGCAGATCAATGCCCGCTCAGCACCAGCGTCTTGACCGGCAACAGCAGGGCCTGAATCCGCAGCAGCATGGCGTGCACAAGTCCGGTCGCATCGACGATGTGCAATGCGAAGCTTTTAAACGCACCGATTTTGCCCGACGCGATCAATTCGTGATTGCTGGTGTAGGCGTTAGCAATGCAACTGCTGCCGGGCGTCACACCCTCTAGGCCGCCCTTGTAGATCGGCTCCATGAAAACGAGAATCGTGCCGGGTCGAACGGTATTCTGCACTTCAAGCAGTTGCTCACCGCCTCTGAACTGGCCCGCTGCGATGTAATCCTGCACGTCCGTGACCACCATCGGAATGATGGTCCATGGCTTTGAAATGCAGGCGGCCTCGGCCACCATTCCGACTTTCATGACTTGCGCTTCGATCTGACCGAACCCCGCCGAAAGTGCGCGTTGCCCAGCGCCTTCGGGGATCAGGACGCCCGCGGACCGCAGCATGGGATTAACGACGTCGCCCGGCCGCAGCAGGAATTGTTCGACACGGCCGTCCACGCCGGCGCGAACGTAGGTCTTGTCCAGATCGACCTGCGCTTCAGCGAGCGCGGCTTCCGCGCTTGCCTTCTCTGCCGGGAGAAGCGCGCTGACGCGCGTCGTTACGGACTGCCTTGCCGCAGTTGCAGCATCGACCGAGCCCTGACGGCCGGCGACGGCCACCTCGAGCTTTTCGATATCCCGCTGCGGCACGATCCCCGGATTGCGTTTCTGTAGCTCGCGCTTGACGTCGAGTTCGTCGTTGGCCTGTTGCAATGCGCTCTTGGCTTCCTGAATCTGGCCTTCCGATTTGAGAATATCGGCCTGCGCCGTCAGCATCGATGCATCGACTTCGGCGACCTTGCGTTTCGCCGTCTCCAGCGACGCCTGCTGTTTGGAATTGTCGAGCCTGAAGATCACGTCGCCTTGCTTGATCGGCGCGCTGTAGTCGACATGAACCTCTGCCACCCGTCCGGTGATCTCGGGGACGATAGGCACGGTCCGATAGTACAACGTAGCCGATGTGGTCGACGGGTGATAATAGAAAATCATCGTAATCAGCGAGACGGTCAGCATCAGGCAGGCGATGATGCCAAATCGCAATTCGAACCAGACCGAATAAAGCGTAATCTCGTGCCCGAGGCGCTTTCCCTGCCGATATCGGCGATAGAGATAGTCGGGAAATATTGTCAGGAGCGAGCAGAGCAGCAGCTCAAGCATGACCGGCCACCTCGCTCTTGGCGCTCTCAGCCTTGACGCTCTCAGCCTTGGCATCGCCGACCACAGGAGGTTGCGCAGCACCAGCTCCATTCGGTGGCTCGGTCGGATCTTGCTCCGGCGCGACGCCGGCCATCTTCTCGACCGAGCCGGCAATCTTGCGCAGCGGCGTGCTGAAGTCGGGCAGATCGATCATGGCGAGGAACAGGCCGATCACCCAGAACAGGTGGTTGTGCGTGAACAGCGCCAGCAGTCCCAGTACGGCCACGATCTCAAACTGGAATTTCTGCGATTTGTGAGCCTTCCGCTCCGGCAAAGTGTGCAGGTGCAGATAGATATTTCCGACTGCGAGAACGGCGCCGACCAGAACGATTCCGACGACAACCATCAGGACATCGGTGTCACCCGGCGCGGTGATGAAGGAAGGCAGGTGATGCGGGGCGGCGGGATGAAGCGATTCACTCACGCGTCTCTCCCCGAAATTGCATTGGGAGCCGGCCGCTCCAAATTCATTCTTTCACAATGCCGGAACTTGGCAAGCACAAAGCTCGTGCCACACCTTCAAGATGCGCCTCGGCCCGTCTCGTACGCGCTGGGAAAACAGGCCTTCGCGTTTGCGCGCATCAGCCGCCGCGCCAACAATGAAGCTGTCGCCTTCAGCCGTGAGCGAGCTCGACTGGCTCGACGGATTGGCGGCCAACGGGCGTGCTCGCGACTACGGCACGACCAATACCGGCACGCTTCCGTTGACGAGAACTTCGGACGTCTGACTTCCCAGGAACAGCTTCCTGAGGCCGCGACGTCCATGCGAGGCCATGACAATCAAATCGCAGCCCCTGGACTTTGCCGTTTCGACAATCGCGGTGGCGGGGTGCGCATTCGGAACGTGTAAGAGCTCTACCGGCAGCCCGCTCCGCTCTGCCATGGATCGAGCTTGATCGAGCACCTTGCCCGCGCGTTGCCTGCAGGCTGCGTCAAACTGATCAATCTCTTCTTGCGAGGGAACCCATCCCGAATCGAATCCGCCGCCATAGTCGATCGGCAGCGGTTCCGTCACGGTGACGATTGTCGCTTTGGCATTCAAGGCCTTTGCCAGAGCAATTCCATGCTCAACGCCTTTTCTTGCGACATCCGAGCCGTCGGTGCTCAAGAGGATATTGGCGTACATTGGGTGGCTCCTTGCTGATTGCCCCCTGCAAGTGATGCCTCCGAATATGGTCCGATCCCGGCCTCCGGTCTATTCGCTTTTATTTCAATCTCAATATCTCGGCCCGCGAAACACTGGCCTCAGGCACGCGCGTCGGACGGTGCCCGCGGCTTGAGGAGCGCGGCGCAGGCAAGGCCCAGCAGCACCATGAGCACGGCACTCGCGACCAGCGTCGGCGCCTTGCCGGTATGCGCAAGCCCGAACCCGTAGGCCAGCGGTCCGACCGTCTGGCCCATGAAGAAAAAGAACGAGTGCAGCGACATCGCCGTCGCACGCGCCTCGACCGACAGCTCGCTGGCGAACACCTGCAGGCAGCCGTGGATCATGTAGAAGCCCCAGCCCATCAGCAGCATGATGGCGAATTGGACTTTCCAGCCGGGCCCAAGAGCGAGTGCCGCGAGCTGGAGCGCGACGAGGCTCGCGCCTGCGATCATCATGCCCCTGACGCCCAGTCGCGGCAGGAAGCGCGAGACCGTGAACGTGTAGAACAGCCCACCGACCGCGAAACCCGCGATCACGATGCCCGCGATCGACAGCGAGGTCTCGCCTAGATCGAACAGCAAGGCGGCGATGAAGGGAAACAGCCCGAACACGCAGCAGCCCTCGACGAACACGGCCGAATAGCAATAGCGCGCGTTGGGATTGGCGAGGATGGTGCGATAGCCCTGCCGCAAGGTCTTCAGGTCGCTCTTCGGCGGCGCCGTCAGGGCGGCGCCGCGAAAGCCCGCCGCGACCGCGACAGCCGCGATCAGCCCGAGCGCCCCGACGATCACGAGCACGCCGCGCCAGCCGACGAGATCGCCGATGATGCCCGAGGCGGTCGCGCCGAGCAGATTGCCGGTCATCGAACCGGCAAGCGTGCGTCCGATCGCCACCTGCCGCTTGGCTGGTGCTACCAGGTCGGCGGTGAGGCCGAGCGCAACCGGGAACACGCCACCCGAGGCGATGCCGGCGAGCATGCGGCTCGCGAACAGGCCCGAGAAGGAGGTCGAGAGCGCGCCGAGAACGCAGGCGACGCCGAGCAGCGCCAGGCACAACGTCATCAGCCGCGCCTTGCCGAACAGATCGGCCGCCGCACCGACGATCGGCTGGATCAGCGCGTAGATCAGGGCGTAGCCGGCCGCGATGCTCGCCGCCGTCGTGATGCTGATCGAAAATTCCTCCGCGACATGCGGCAGCACCGGGTCGAGCGCCCGCGTCGACAATGCAGCCGAGAAGCTCGCAAGCGCGATGATGTTGATCGCAGGCGGAAACCTCTGGTCGGTCGACGGCCTGGCCACGGGCTCGTGCATCAGTGCATTTGGCCCTTGGCGATCGTATCGAACGCCATCAGCGTACGGATCAAGCCTTCGAACTCGCGCAGCGGCACCATGTTGGGCCCGTCCGACGGCGCGCGGTCGGGATCGGGGTGAGTCTCGATGAAGACGCCGGCGACACCGACGGCGACCGCCGCGCGCGCCAGCACCGGCACGAATTCGCGCTCGCCGCCGGAGGACGCACCCTTCCCGCCCGGCTGCTGCACCGAATGGGTCGCGTCGAAAATCACGGGCGCACCTGTGGTGCGCGCCATGATCGGCAGCGCGCGCATGTCCGATACCAGCGTGTTGTAGCCGAAGGAGGCGCCGCGCTCGGTGACGAGCACGTTGGGATTGTTCGCGCTGGTGATCTTGGCGACCACGTTCGTCATGTCCCAGGGGGCGAGAAACTGGCCCTTCTTGACGTTGACGACCTTGCCGGTTGCGGCCGCGGCCAGCAGCAGATCGGTCTGGCGGCACAGGAAGGCCGGGATCTGCAGGATGTCGACGGCCTGTGCGACGTCGGCGCATTGCGCAGCATCGTGCACGTCGGTGAGCACGGGCAGGCCGAGCGAGGACCGGATCTCGGCGAAGATCGGGAGCGACTGCGCCAAGCCGAGACCGCGTTCCGCCGAGGCGCTGGTGCGGTTGGCCTTGTCGAAGGAGGTCTTGTAGACGAGGCCGATCTTCAGCCGCGCGGCGATCTCCTTCAGCGCGGAGGCCACCTCCAGCGCATGCTGGCGGCTTTCGAGCTGGCACGGGCCGGCAATGATCGAGATCGGCAGTTCATTGCCGAACCTGGCCGTGCCAACAGTGACGACCGGGGCCGCGGATGATGAAGAGCTCAAGGCCAATTCCCTCGTTTCGCCGCGACCATAGCGGTGATGAGGGGCCGATCAACCCCATTCGGCCCGGGCTATCAGAATATCAGGGTTGCGCGAGGGTTCCCGTCGCAACCCATGCCGGACAAGCGCTATTTGACCGACGAGAAGGCGGTCGGCGTCAGCAGCTGGCTGACGATGTTGCCGACGATCTGGCCGTCCGCTTCGCTCTCGGCGCGCCCCTTTATCCAGTCCGGGTCGGTCATGAACTTGCCCCACTTGGTCTCGCGCTCGGCAAGCGATTCCCAGGCCAGGAAGTAGGTCAGCTCCTGGTTGGATTCACCGATCAGCGTGGTGAAGAAGCCGGCCTGGCGGATGCCGTGCTTCTCCCAGAGCTTCAGCGTCACCGTCTCGAACCGCTTCAACAGCGCCGGAAGGCGGCCGGGCAGGCAGTGATAGACGCGCATCTCGTAGATCATTGTTGTATTCCTCCCTGAACAGGTGCGGAGGTTATAACGATCGGCCCTGATACTGTCTTGAGCCCTGCCCGGCGGCCCCCGCGGCGTTTCGCGCATGGCTGGTCCTGTTCCCGCAATGCTGCCGCAATGATCGGGCCGCTAGAATGGCTCAATGGGGTTGAGGTGGCGGATCATGCGAATCTTGCTCGTCGAGGATGAGGCGGAGATGGCCACAGCGCTGTCGTCGGCGCTCAGGCGCTACGACATGGTGGTGGATCACGCCCCCACGCTTGCGGATGCGGAGGAAGCGATTTCCGCCGACGTCCATGCCGCCGTCCTGCTCGACCGCCAGCTTCCCGACGGCGACGGCCTCACCCTGATCCCGAAGCTTCGCGCACGCGCCGACGGCGTGCCGATCATCGTCCTGACCGCTCGCGGCGAGCTCGCCGACCGCATCGCCGGGCTCGACAGCGGCGCCGACGATTATCTCGCCAAGCCGTTCGCGGTCGAGGAGTTATTGGCGCGACTGCGCGCCGTGCTGCGGCGGCCCGCGGGGCTGTCTCCGGACGTCATCCGCGCCGGCCGCCTCGCCTTCGATGTCGGCCATCGCGAGGCCAGCATCGACGACCAGCCGTTCGAGCTGCCGCGCCGCGAGCTGCTGGTGCTCGAAGCCCTGATCCGCCGGATGGGCCGCACGGTGCTGCGCGCAGCGCTGGAAGAGGCTGTCTACAATTTCGACGACGAAATCCAGTCGAATGCGCTGGACACCCATGTCTCGCGGCTGCGCCGCAAGCTCACTGATGCCGACGCCGGCGTGGAGATCCACGGCATTCGCGGCGTCGGCTATCTCCTGAGGAAGCTGCCGACTTGAAGAAGCCAACATGAGCAAGCACGACGATCCCTATTGCCTGCGCTCGCGATTGAGCTGGCGCCTGCTTGCGCTCCAGGCCGCACTGTTGCTGGCGCTGGTTGCTGTTGTCGTCGGTGCGCTCTGCGCCTCAGGCTTCGTGCTCGCGGATCGCGACGAGGATCGCGTCATCGATGTCGTGCAGCGCGCGCTCGCGCGTAACGCTGAAGGCGACCTGACCCTGCGCCAGACGCCAGACCTGAAACAATTGCGTGCCGAGACACCGGACCTCTGGTTTCTGGTCCGCGACCGGCAGGGACATTCGCTCACTGAAGGCGCCGCGCCGGCGGAATTCGCGGCAATCGGCGGCAGCCTCGACCAGATCAGCCAGGCGCGGCTCGGCTGGCAGATGTTCGAGGACGACCCGCGAAAGCCGGCGGCGCGGCTGAAGCGCGTCGACACCGATGCCGGCAATGTGCAGATCATCACGGCGACGCAGGGACGGCTGACCGGCGCCAAGGCGCTGTTGATGACCTCGTTGGCGTTTCTCGGCATCGCCCTGCCCGGCCTGCTCGTGATGGGGACCGCGACCTTCATCGCGACGCCGATGATCGTGCAGCGCGCTTTCAGGGGGTTGGATGCGACCGCGGATCAGGCGCGGCGCATCGACATCCATCAGCGCGGCGCGCGGCTGTCGGTGGAGAAAGTTCCGCTGGAGGTCGTACCGCTGGTCACCGCAGTTAACGAGGCGCTGGCGCGACTCGATCAGGGCTATGCCCGTCACAAGCGCTTTGTTGCGGATGCCGCGCACGAGCTGCGGACGCCGATCGCGATCCTGAACACGCGGCTGGAATCGCTCCCCTCCGGTCCGGACAAGACCCGGCTGCTGGAGGATGCCGCGCGGCTGGCGACGCTCGCCGAGCAGTTGCTCGACATCCAGCGCCTTGACCGTTGCGGTCATCCCTTCACGCGCGTCGACCTCGTCGCGATGGCGCAAAGCGCGGCCGCCGACCTCGCACCGCTCGCGATCGCCGCGGGCTACGAGCTGGAGCTCGATGCACCCTCAACGCCGATCGAGACGATCGGTGATGCCGCCGCGCTGGAGCGCGCGCTGACCAATCTCGTGCAGAACGCGATCCAGCACGGCCCTCGCCGCGGCACGATCGGCATTCGCGTGAGCAAGCCCGCCTGCATCGAGGTCACCGACGAAGGCGCCGGCATTCCCGCTGATCAACGCGCGCAGATTTTCGAACCGTTCTACCGGCTCACGCCGCTCGATCGCGGCGCCGGCCTCGGTCTCAACATGGTGCGCGAGATCGTGCTCCTGCATGGCGGACAGGTCTCGGTCACCGACGGGGTGGACGGCGGCACCTGCTTCAGAATGACGCTGCGGCCAAGCCCACAGAATTGATTCAATCCGCTTTCACGGCTCACAGCGCAATGCTGTCGCAATCCACTCCCGCGACAGTGCATCCGCCTCACCTCTGAACTTCCGAGGTGCAATCGAAATGCCGGAGTGCGCATGCCCAACGATTTCCTGTCCTTCTTTATTTCCTGGATGTCTTCGCCGCGCCGGGTCGGCGCGATTGCGCCATCGGGCGCGGCGCTCGCCGATCTCATCACGCGCGAGATCACCGAGAAGACCGGCCCGATCCTCGAGCTCGGTCCCGGCACCGGCGCCTTCACCTACAAGCTCTTGAAACGCGGCGTCAGGCCACAGGACCTCACGCTGATCGAATACGGCTCGGACTTCATGAAGCTCTTGCAGATGCGCTTCCCCGGCGCGCGCGTGCTGTGGATGGATGCGGCGCGGCTGGCGACGGAGCGGCTCTATGACGGTGCGCCGGTCGGCGCGGTCGTAAGCGGCCTGCCGCTGCTCAACATGTCGACCCGCAAGGTCGTCTCGATCCTCGGCGGCGCATTCAGCTATGTTCGCCCCGGCGGCGCCTTCTACCAGTTCACCTATGGCATGAGCTGCCCGATCCCGCGGCCGGTGCTCGACCGTCTCGGCCTGCGCGCGACGCTGGTCGATCGCGCCTTCCTGAACGTGCCGCCCGCCGCCGTCTACAAGCTGACGCGGCGGCCGCAGATGACGCTCATTGCCGGATCGGTTGCAGCTAACGCGTCAGTGCCGGTCGCTCGCGAGGCAATGCATCGCGAGCACGACCTCACCACCTCGCCTTGAGGAATCAGACCAACCGGCTCTGCACCATCGCCGCCTGGATGAACGAGGCGAACAGCGGGTGCGGCTCGAAGGGGCGCGACTTCAGCTCGGGGTGGAACTGGACGCCGATGAACCAGGGGTGATCCTCGTACTCGACGATCTCCGGCAGCACGCCGTCGGGCGAGAGGCCGGAGAATTTCAGGCCGTGCTGCTCGAGACGGTCCTTGTAGGCGGTGTTGACCTCATAGCGGTGGCGGTGGCGTTCCGAAATCTCGGTTGCGCCGCCATAGACCTGCGAGACGCGGCTGCCGCGATCGAGCGCGGCGGGATAAGCGCCAAGCCGCATCGTGCCGCCGAGATCGCCGGCCCGCGAGCGCTTCTCGAGCTCGTTGCCGCGCAGCCACTCCGTCATCAGGCCGACCAGCGGCTCCTTGGTCGGGCCGAATTCGGTGGAGTTGGCCTCCTCGATGCCGACGAGGTTTCGCGCGGCCTCGATCACCGCCATCTGCATGCCGAAGCAGATGCCGAAATACGGCACGTCGCGCTCGCGCGCGAACTGCGCCGCCTTGATCTTGCCCTCCGCGCCGCGCTGGCCGAAGCCGCCGGGCACCAGGATGCCGTTGACGTGCTCGAGGAACGGCGCCGGATCTTCCTTCTCGAAGATCTCGCTCTCGATCCAGTCGAGATTGACCTTCACCTTGTTGGCGATGCCGCCATGCGAGAGCGCCTCGATCAGGGACTTATACGCATCCTTCATGCCGGTGTATTTGCCGACGATGGCGATGGTGACATCGCCCTCGGGATTACGGATGCGCTCGTTGATCTGGTGCCAGCTCTTGAGCACCGGCGGGATGCGCGATTCGATGCCGAAGGCGGCGAGCACTTCGTCGTCGAGGCCCGCCGCGTGATAGGCTTCGGGCACGGCATAGATGCTGTCGGCGTCGCGCGCCTCGATCACGGCGCTCTCGCGCACGTTACAGAACAGGCCGAGCTTGCGCCGCTCTTCCTTCGGGATCTCGCGATCGGTGCGGCAGAGCAGGATGTCCGGCTGGATGCCAATCGAACGCAGCTCCTTCACCGAGTGCTGCGTCGGCTTCGTCTTCAGCTCGCCGGCGCTCGGGATGTACGGCAGCAGCGTGAGGTGAATGTAGATGGCGTGATCGCGCGGCAGCTCGTTCTTGAGCTGACGGATCGCCTCGAAGAACGGCAGGCCTTCGATATCGCCGACGGTGCCGCCGATCTCGACCAGCACGAAATCGTAATCGTCATTGCCGGAGAGGACGAATTCCTTGATCGCGTTGGTGACGTGCGGCACCACCTGGATGGTCGCGCCGAGATAATCGCCGCGACGTTCCTTCGAGATGATGTCCTGGTAGATGCGCCCCGTCGTGATGTTGTCCTGCTTCGTCGCAGGCCGCCCGGTGAAGCGCTCATAGTGACCGAGATCGAGATCGGTCTCCGCGCCGTCATCGGTCACGAACACTTCGCCGTGCTGATACGGCGACATCGTTCCGGGATCGAGGTTGAGATAGGGGTCGAGCTTGCGGAGGCGGACCTTGTAGCCCCGGGCCTGCAGCAGGGCACCGAGTGCCGCTGAAGCCAAACCCTTGCCGAGCGAAGAAACCACGCCGCCGGTGATGAATATGTACCGCGCCATGGGACCTAACCTCTAATCCCTCGAATCCGATTCGCCAAAGCGATTCGCATTCCGCCCCAAAGAATCCTGCGGGCCTGTGGGTGAGCCAAAACTAAGAGTGGTGACAGAGCCTTGATGGGGGCTGTTGATGCAGGATGGTAGCCACCGCCCTGCATGGCGCCCCTGCTTTATTGCGAGCGAGGCACCTGCGGGCCACTCGGCGCTGCCGGGGCCTGCTGCTGCTCGTCCGCCTTCTTCAGCGTATCCAGAATGCCGCCCGAGGTCGGTGGGGTGATCGGTCCACCGCCGGCCGGCTGGGTCTGCGACGCCGGCTGGCCGATGATCGAGGACGGTGCACGGTTATAGCCGGCGTACCAGGACAGGAACAGGCTGGTCAGGAAGAACCCGGCAGCCAGGACCGCGGTGGTGCGCGACAACAGATTCGCGGTGCCGCGGCTCGACATGAAGCCCGCGCCTCCGCCCATGCCGAGGCCGCCGCCTTCCGACTTCTGAAGCAGCACGGCACCGATCATGACGGCCACGATCATGAGGTGGATGACGATGACAACAGTCTGCATAGTATCCTTCCGTCACAAGCCGACAGCGCCGGTACCGGCAGCCGATCGCGCTTCGCGGGTTTTCCTGAAGTTGCGCGGTGTTACACGATCGGAAACGGCATTGCCACCCCCGATCGGCCACGGCCCCGCGCTTTACGAATTAGCTAGGGGCAGCCCTTGGCGATCGCAAGGAAATCGGCCGCTTTCAGGCTGGCACCGCCGACCAACGCGCCGTTGACGTTTTTGACCGCCATCAGCTCGGCCGCGTTCGACGGCTTGACCGAGCCGCCATACAGGATCCGCATCGCCGCCCCATCCGCCTTGAAACGGGACGTCAGGAGTTCCCGGATAAAGCCATGAACTTGCTCGACATCCTGGGACGTGGGAGTCAGGCCCGTGCCGATCGCCCACACCGGCTCATAGGCCACGACCAGATTGGCTGCGGTGGAGCCGTCCGGGAGCGAGCCGTTGAGCTGGCCGCGGACGATGTCCAGGGTCTCCCCGGCATCGCGCTGGGCCTGCGTCTCGCCGATGCAGACGATCGCGACCGCTCCTGCCCGCCAGACGGCTTCCGCCTTCTGCCGGATCAGCACATCGCCCTCGCCATGGTCGGCGCGGCGCTCGGAATGGCCGACAATGATGGCGGTCGCACCCGCGTCCGCCAGCATCTCGGCCGCGATGTCGCCGGTATGGGCGCCGGAGGCCTTGGGATGGCAATCCTGGGCCCCTACGGCGACCTTCTTGCCGTGCGCCTTGTCGGCAAAGGCTGCAATCAGGGTTGCCGGCGGGCAGACCAGCAGATCGGCCTTGCCGGCCACCGCTGCCGCGCCATTGAGCATGGCGTCGAATTCGGCGGCCGCGGCCTTCAGGCCGTTCATTTTCCAGTTGCCGGCAATCAGCGGTCGGATGGCATCGGTCATGTCAATTCCCAGCAAAATGAGGTTTGTGCATGCGCTAGCAGAGGTGCCGCGGCAGTTCCAGAGACCAGGGGCTTTTAACCGCAGCTTCGAAGGGCGGCCTGAGCTGAGGTTGCGGGGGGAAAGCCGCCACTTTATGATGGCATATCAATTTGGTGACGCGCTTCTGCGGAATCTGCATTAAGACGCGCTCCCGTTCCCCTCCTTTCAGACAAGTTGGACCAAATGCTTCGAGGAATGCGCAAGGCCTCATCAAACTGGGTCGGCAAGACCATCATGGCCGTCGTGATGGGCGTGTTGATCATCAGCTTCGGCATTTGGGGCATCGCCGACATCTTCCGGGGCTTTGGACAGTCCACGGTGGCCAAGGTCGGCCACACCGAGATTTCGCTGAACGAGTTCCGCCAGATCTACACCGACCGCCTCCAGCAGATCGGCCGCCAGTTCGGCCGCCCGCTGACACCGGAACAGGCGCGCGCGTTCGGCCTTGATCGCCAGGTGCTCCAGCAGACGATTGCGGAAGCCGCCCTCGACGAGAACGCACGCCGGCTCGGGCTCGGCCAATCCGATGAGCAGATCCGACAGCTCATCATGAACGATCCGAACTTCAATGGCGTCGATGGCAAATTCGACGCGAACCGCTTCCAGAGCCTGATCCGTAATTTCGGCTACACCGAGCAGCGCTACGTCGCCGAGCAGCGCAAGGTGGCACTGCGCCGGCAGATCACCGGCACGATCGGCGCCGGCCTCGAGCCGCCGAAAGCCATGCTCGACGTCGCGACGCGCTTCCAGAACGAGCAGCGCGCGATCGAGTTCGTCAGGCTCGACACGGCCCAGGCAGGCACCATCGAGGCGCCCTCGCCCGAGGCGCTCGCCGCCTATTTCGAGGATCACAAGGTCCAGTTCCGCGCGCCCGAATACCGCAAGATCGTCTTCGCAGTGATCTCGCCTGAGGAAATCGCCAAGTGGAGCGACGTTTCAGATGACGACGCGAAGAAACTGTTCGAGCAGCGCAAGGACCAGCTCTCCACGCCGGAGAAGCGCCATATCTACCAGATCGTGTTCCCGAACGCTGCCGACGCGCAGGCCGCGCGCGAGCGCCTCGCCGGCGGCCTCTCCTTCGAGGACCTCGGCAAGGAGCGCGGACTGAACGCCACCGACGTCGATCTCGGGCTCGTGGCCAAATCCGCGCTCGAATCCGCTGTCGGCGATGCCGCCTTCGCGCTTGCCGCAGGCGAGATCAGCCAGCCGATCCAGGGCCGTCTCGGCGTCTCGATCGTCAAGGTCGACAAGATCGAGCCGGGCGTCGAGGCCGACTACGCCAAATTTGCCGGCGACGTGAAGCGCCAGATCGCGACCGAGCGCGCCCGCGTCAAGGTCGGCGAGCTCCGCGACAAGATGGAAGACGAGCGCGGCGCAGGCACCAGCGTCGCCGATGCCGCCCAGAAGCTCGGGCTCACCGCCGTGACCATCGATGCCGTCGACCGCTCGGGCCGCGCGCCGAACGGGCAGACCGTCGCCAACATTCCGCAGGGCCTCGATGTGGTGTCGCAGGCCTTCAACAGCGACGTCGGCGTCGACAACGACCCGATCTCGTTCAAGGGCGGCTATGTCTGGTACGACGTGGTCGCCATCACGCCGTCGCGCGACCGCAACCTCGACGAGGTTCGAGACCAGGTCGAGGCCCGCTGGCGCCAGGACCAGATCGCCACCAAGCTGAAGGCGAAGGCGACCGAGATGGTGCAGAAGCTCGAACAGGGCGGCAGGCTCGCTGACGAGGCGGCCGCGATCAACGCCAAGGTCGAGACCGCCAGCGGCTTCAAGCGCGACGACACGCCCGCCAGCGTGCCCGCGAACATCGTTGCGGCCGCTTTCCGCACCGCCAAGGACGGCGTCGGACAGGCGCCCGTGACCGGCGGCGGCGAAGTCATCGTCTACCGCGTCACCGACATCGTCGATCCCGCGGCCGACACGGCCTCCGACGCCGTCAAGAAGCTGAAGGACAGCACCGACCGGTCGTTGACCGACGAGCAGGTTGCTTCCTACGTCAACAAGCTTGAAGCCGACATCGGGACCACCATCAATCAGGCCGCCTTCGCGCAGGTGACCGGCGCGAACCAGTGAGTTGAAAGCACGCGATGGACGACCTGAAATCGATCATTGGAAAAGTGGCGACCGGCGCCAGCCTGTCGCGTGACGAGGCCGCTTCCGCCTTCGACGCCGTGATGTCCGGCGAGGCTACGCCCTCGCAGATGGGCGGCCTGCTGATGGCGCTGCGGGTGCGCGGCGAGACCGTGGACGAGATCACCGGCGCGGTCACGGCGATGCGCTCGAAGATGCTCACGGTCGATGCGCCTGCGGACGCCGTCGACATCGTCGGCACCGGCGGCGACGGCTCCGGCTCGGTCAACGTCTCGACCTGCGCGTCGTTCATCGTCGCGGGCACGGGCCTCCCCGTGGCCAAGCATGGCAACCGCGCGCTGTCCTCGCGCTCGGGCGCCGCCGACGTGCTGGCCTCGCTCGGCGTGAAGATCGACCTCAAGCCCGAGCAGGTCGGGCGCTGCGTGCGCGAATGCGGCATCGGCTTCATGTTCGCGCCGGCTCATCATCCCGCCATGAAGAACGTCGGCCCGACCCGGGTCGAGCTCGCGACGCGCACGATCTTCAATCTGCTCGGCCCGCTGTCCAACCCCGCCGGCGTGAAGCGGCAGATGGTCGGGGTGTTCTCGCGGCAATGGGTGCAGCCGCTGGCGCAGGTGCTGAAGAACCTCGGCTCCGAATCCGCCTGGGTGGTGCACGGCTCCGACGGGCTGGACGAGATCACCCTCACTGGCCCGAGCTTCGTCTCCGCACTCCACAATGGCGAGATCAGGAATTTCGAGGTGACGCCCGAGGACGCCGGCCTGTCGCGCTGCGAGCCCGGTGCACTCAAGGGGGGCGATGCCGACGCCAATGCGATCGCGCTGCAAAGCGTGCTCGACGGCATGCCGAGCCCCTATCGCGACGTCGCACTCCTCAACGCCGCGGCCGCGCTCATCGTCGCCGGACGCGCCAAGGACCTTAAGGAGGGCGTCGCGATCGGAGCAAAATCGCTCGACGGCGGCGCGGCGAGCGCGCGGCTGAAGCATCTGATCGCGGTCTCGAACAGCTGAGCCTGTCATGTCTGATATCCTGACCAAGATCGAAGCCTACAAGCGCGAGGAGATTGCCGCAGCCAAGCGCGCGCAGCCGCTCGCGGCGGTGGAGACAAAGGCCAATGCGCAAGGCGCGCCGCGCGGTTTCGTGCGCGCGATCAGGGCCAAGCACGCCAATGGCGACTATGCGCTGATCGCCGAGGTGAAGAAGGCCTCGCCGTCCAAGGGGCTGATCCGCGAAGATTTCGATCCGCCCGTGCTCGCCCAGGCCTATGAGGCGGGCGGCGCGGCTTGCCTGTCGGTGCTGACCGACACGCCCTCGTTCCAGGGCCATCTCGACTTCATGGTGGCCGCGCGCGCAGCCACGTCACTGCCGGTGCTGCGCAAGGATTTCCTGTTCGACACCTATCAGGTGGTCGAGGCCCGCGCGCATGGCGCCGATTGCATTCTCATCATCATGGCCGCGCTCGACGACGCCACCGCCAGGGACCTCGAAGACGCTGCCATCGCCTATGGCATGGATGTGCTGATCGAGATCCATGACGGCGCCGAGCTTGATCGCGCGCTGAAGCTGCGTTCGCCGATGATCGGGGTCAACAACCGCAATCTGCGCACCTTCGAGACCACGCTTGCGACCAGCGAGACGCTGGCGCCGCTGATCCCCGACGAGCGGCTGATGGTCGGCGAGAGCGGCATCTTCACGCCTGCCGACCTCGCCCGGCTCGAGCGCGTCGGCATGTCGACTTTCCTGGTCGGCGAGAGCCTGATGCGGCAGGCCGACGTCACCGCGGCGACGCGCACGCTGCTCGCGCGCGAGTCCAAGGCTCGCGCCACGGGCACGCGCTGATGGCGCGCAAGCCGTCCAAGACCAAGCAGAAGACCAAGCCGTCGAACAAGGCGAGCCCTGCCCTCACCCATATCAGCGCCTCCGGCGAGGCGCGGATGGTCGACGTCTCGGACAAGACCGCAACCGAGCGGCTCGCCGTCGCCGAAGGGTGCGTCGTCATGGAAAGGGCGACGCTCGACCTGATCGTCTCCGGCAATGCCAGGAAGGGCGACGTGCTCGGCACCGCGCGCATCGCCGGAATCATGGCGGCGAAACGCACCTCCGAGCTGATCCCACTCTGTCATCCGCTCGCGCTGTCGAAAGTCACGGTCGACATCGAGCCCGACGCGAAGCTGCCGGGCTGTGTGGTGCGTGCCAGCGTCAAGGTGACCGGCCCCACCGGCGTCGAGATGGAAGCGCTGACGGCGGTCTCTGTCGCCTGTCTCACCATCTACGACATGATCAAGGCGGTGGAGCGCGGCGTCCGCATCGAGGGCATCCGGCTCGTCGAGAAGCTCGGCGGCAAGTCGGGCCACTACCGCGCCTGATCACGCCATGCGCATCGATTGCATTTGTGTGTTGCGGTTTATGCCGCGTTAACCCCGCTTCCTAACGTCGCCTCCACATCGATCCTGTAAACCGACGGATGTACGGGGGTCATGAATTGACCCTGACGTGTGTACGGCAGCGACGACATGATGACGGGATACGGCAGTCGCCTCCTTGACCAGGCCTTCGTCCGCAGCGGACCGATCCGCTGGCTGGTGGTGGGCGGCACACTCCTGATCGCTGCGATCGCCGTCGGCGCGGTGCTGATGGCGCAGAACTTCCGCGAGCGCGCGCTACGCAACTCCGGCCGTGAGCTGGAAAACACCGTGCTGCTGCTCGCCCATCATTTCGATCAGCAATTGCAGGATTTCGCGGTCATCCAGAAGGATTTCGTCGGCCATGTGCGCGCGAGCGGAATCACGACCGCGGAGGACTATCGCGGGCGCCTCGCCGGCCAGGACGTGCACCAAATGCTGCGTTCGAAGATCGAGGCGCTGCCTTACGTGGGCGGCGTCAACATCATCGACGCCGACGGCAATGTCATTAATTCCTCGACGGCATGGCCGGCCCCGAAGGTCAACGTTTCCGACCGCTCTTATTATCGCACCTTCCGATACGATCCGCAGGCGCCCGACGTGCTGATCGAACCGGTGCACAGCCGCATCTCCGGCGCCTGGACCATCCTGATCGTGCGCAAGATCATGGGTCCGCACGGCGAGTTCATGGGCATCGTCGGACGGGGCATCGAGCCGGCCAATTTCGAGAAATTCTTCGAGACCGTCATGCTCGGCGAAGGCGCGACGATCTCGATGCTGCATCGCGACGGCACTTTGCTTGCCCGCTTCCCGCATTCCAGCGAGATAATGGGACACAATTTCAGGAACGGCTCGTTCGAGCAGCAAAAGATCTTCACGCTCGATCACTTCGCCGGACGTTTCGTGAGCCCGGTCGACGGCGAGGACCGGCTGGTCTCGGCGCGTGCCCTGCCCCACTTCCCGATCCTGATGATGGCGACGACCACGCGCGCGGCGGCGCTTGCCGACTGGCGCGAGCAGATCGGCATACTGATTTCGGTCGCCTGCGCCTCCGCGCTCGCGATCGCCGGCGTGCTGATCGCGATCGTGCGCAAGCTCGTGGAGCAGCATCGCATGTCCCGGGAGCGGCTGACGCTGGAGAAGCAGCGCCTCGACCGCGCCGTCAACAACATGACCCAGGGCCTGCTGCTGTTCGACGCCTCGCAAAAGCTCGTGGTTTGCAACCAGCGCTACATCGAGATGTACGGCTTGTCGGCCGAGATCGTGAAGCCAGGCTACAGCTTTCTCGACATCATCGCGCACCGCAAGGCCACGGGTTCGTTCCCGGGCGACGTGGACCAGTATGTCGCACGCGTGCTGCGCGATGTCCATGTGCGCAACTCCATGGTCGTTGATACCGGCGACGGCCGCTCGATCCAGATCGTCAACGAGCCGCTCGGCGACGGCGGCTGGGTCGCGACCCATGAGGACATCACCGAACGTCGCCGCATCGAGGAGCGCATCACCCATCTCGCGCATTACGACGCGCTGACCGACCTGCCGAACCGCGCCATGTTCCACGAACATCTGCGCGGAGAGCTGCTCGCCATCGTCGACGGCGACGAGCTCGCCGTGCACTACATCGACATCGACGAATTCAAGGGCGTCAACGACGCGCTCGGCCATCTCGTCGGCGACGAGCTGTTGAAATCGGTGGCGGAGAGCCTCCGCGGCTGCGCCGGCCCCACCGACTTCGTGGCGCGGCTCGGCGGCGACGAGTTCGCGATCGTCCAGAGCGCGGTGACCTCCCAGGACCAGGTCAACGAGCTCGTCGCGCGGGTCTTCGCGGCGATCCGCACACCATTCGACTGCATGGGGCATCATCTCACCACCGACGCCAGCATCGGCATTGCGCTGGCGCCGGGACACGGCACCGCGCTGGACCAGATCCTGAAGAACGCGGACATGGCGATGTACGCCGCCAAAGCCGCCGGGCGCCGCACCTGCCGATTCTTCGAGCCGGAAATGGACGCCAAGGTGCGCGAGCGGCGACAGCTGGAGATCGATCTCCGCCACGCCATCGCTCATGGCGGCCTCGAGGTCTATTACCAGCCCTGCCTCAGCCTCAAGGACGACCGCATCACCGGCTGCGAGGCGCTGGTGCGCTGGCGCCACCCCGAGCGCGGCATGGTTTCGCCGGCCGAGTTCATCCCGATTGCCGAGGATACCGGGCTGATCAACGAGATCGGCGAATGGGTGCTGGCGACTGCCTGCCGCGACGCCGCCGGCTGGCCCGACGACATCCGCCTCGCCGTCAACGTCTCGCCGGTGCAGTTCAAGAGCGGCACGCTGGCGCTGAAGATCATGGCGGCGCTGGCCGCCTCCAATCTGCCGGCGAGCCGGCTCGAGCTCGAGATCACCGAGGCCGTGCTGATCCGCGACGACGAGACCGCGCTTGCGATCCTGCACCAGCTCCGCGCCATCGGCGTCCGCATCGCGCTCGACGATTTCGGCACCGGCTACTCCTCGCTGAGCTATTTGCACCGCTTCCCGTTCGACAAGATCAAGATCGACCGCTGCTTCGTCAACGACATCGCAGGCCCCGACGGCTCTGCCAGCATCGTGCAGGCCGTGGTCAACCTCGCCAGCGCCCGCCGCATGGCGACCACGGCCGAAGGCGTCGAGACCGAGGAACAGCAGCGGCTGCTGCGCACGCTCGGCTGCACCGAGATGCAGGGCTATTTGTTCAGCGCCGCAAAGCCGGCCGACAAGGTCGTGGAGCTGTTCGCGCTCCATCGCAGCCGCCTCGCCCAGCGCGACGGCAACGAAGCTCGCCGCCGCGAGGCAGGCTAGCAAGGACCGCTAGTTCGTAGATGGAATACTTCGTAGGGTGGGCAAAGCGAGCGTGCCCACCTCTTGTCTTCCCGCACACGCAGAAGCGGTGGGCACGTCGCTTACGCTCCTTTGCCCACCTACGGCATCTCGATCAGCTAGTTCGGCACGGTGGTCTTCGGCGCCGGCTTCGCGGCGGCCGCGTTCACGGTGACGCCGTGCAGGAAGTCGTAGGCCGCGTGCAGCGCCTTGTCGTCCTTCTCTTCCGGCGGGACATAGGATTGCGATCCGGTCTGCTCGCTGCCGTCAGCGGCCTGCAGATGGCCGCGCATCTGCGACTCCGCCATGGTGTCGACGCGGCCTTTCAGCTCGGCCGGCACGTCCTGGAGGATCTCGATGTCAGGCGCGATGCCCTGGGCCTGGATCGAGCGGCCCGATGGCGTGTAGTAGCGCGCTGTGGTCAGCGCCAGCGCGCCGTTGCCAGCGCCAAGCGGAATGATGGTCTGCACCGAGCCCTTGCCGAACGAGCGGGTGCCAATGATCGTGGCACGCTTGTGATCGTGCAGCGCACCGCCCACGATTTCGGACGCCGACGCCGAGCCGCCGTTGACCAGCACCACAAGCGGCTTGCCCTTGGTGAGGTCGCCGCCATGCGCGGTGAAGCGCTGGGTCTCTTCCGGATTGCGGCCGCGGGTCGAGACGACCTCGCCGCGCTGCAGGAACGCGCTGGACACCGACACGGCCTGGTCGAGCAGGCCGCCCGGATTGTTGCGCAGGTCCATCACGTAGCCGACAAGCTTCTCCTGCGGGACGTCCTTGGAGATCGAGGCGATCGCCTTCTTCAGGCCGTCGGTGGTCTGCTCGTTGAAGGAGGTGACGCGGATGTAGCCGATGTCGCCGTTCTCGACGTGGAAGCGGACGGGGCGGACATGGATGATCTCGCGCGTGATCGCGACATCGAGCGGCGCATCGGCGCCCTTGCGCATGATGGTGAGCTTCGTCTTGGTGTCGACCGGCCCCTTCATCTTGTTGACCGCCTGCTCGAGTGTCATGCCCTGCACGGCCTCGCCATCGATCTTGCTGATGAGGTCGCCGGACATGAGCCCGGCCTTGGACGCCGGCGTATCGTCGATCGGCGAGACGACCTTGACCAGGCCCTCCTCCATCGTGACCTCGATGCCGAGCCCGCCGAACTCGCCGGAGGTGGTCTCCTGCATCTCGGTCCAGGCCTTGTCGTTCATGTAGCGGGAATGCGGATCGAGCGCGGTCACCATGCCCGTGATCGCGCCTTCGATCAGCTTGGAATTGTCGGGTTTCTCGACATAGCTCGCCTTCACCCGCTCGAACACCTCTCCGAACAGGTTGAGCTGCGAATAGGCGTCATCCGCATTCGCTGCCGCCCGCGCCGCCCATAGTCCGCCATGCGGACCGGATGCGAGGAGGGTCAAGCATGCTCCGGTGAGCGCGCCCAGGGGGAACAGCAGGGTTTTCCGCATGGAATGGTTGGCCTTTTTGCTTCGCGGTTCTCTTGGGGCAGTTCGTTCGGGCTTGGGAGCCGCCATGCAAATGGCGATCCAGACCGGTTCTCACAATATCATTCCGGTTTCTTCAAGGCCGGCGGTGCCACGCCGGCGGGCAGCTTGTAGAAATCCCTTCGTCTGGACCTAAACTTTTGGCAACGTTCGGAAACCACCTCGCGCAAAGCAGGAATCGGTCGGCCGGCCCACGCCTCGCTGCTATGCGATTTTAGGATGGTTTTGCAGCCCTGAACGGGATACCCGATGGCATAAGGCTTCAAATTCTCGGGAGGATAACAATGAACGAAGCGCTCCGGCCGGAACGGAACGTCGAACTCGGCGCCAGCAACGAGCCGTTCCAGAACCTGCACGAATTCATCCGGAAGGCGCGTTCCAACCTCAACCAGAACGCCTGGGACTACATCGTCGGCGCCGCGGAGACCGAGACCACGATGCGCCGCAATCGCATGGCCCTGGACGAGATCGCCTTTCGCCCGCGCGTGCTGCGTGACGTGCGCAAGGTCTCCGGCTCGGTCGAGCAGTTCGGCCGCAAGATGCGCTTGCCCGTGGTGCTCGCCCCTGTCGGCGCGCTGGAAATCTTCGACCCGCATGGAGCCGCCAGCGTCGCGCGCGCGGCCGGCACCTTCGGGGCGTCGCACATGTTGAGCTCGGTCTCCGAGCCCGGTCTGGAGAAGACCGCCGAAGCCGCCCCCGATGCGCTGCGCATGTACCAGCTCTATGTCCGCGGCGATGATGCCTTCGTCGCCGACGTCGTCAGCCGCGCCGAGAAGGCCAAATATGCCGCCTTCTGCCTGACCGTCGACACCGCCCATTACAGCCGTCGTGAGCGTGACATCGCCAAGCGCTACGTTCGCGAAAGCCGCCTGCGCGCCACTGGCGGCGATTTCCAGAAGGGGCTGGAGTGGCGGACCGTGAAGATGGTCAAGGACAAGTTCCGGATACCGCTTATCCTCAAGGGCATCGCCACCGCCGAGGACGCGCAGATCGCGGTCGATCACGGCGTCGAGTGGATCTATGTCTCCAACCACGGCGGCCGCCAGCTCGATCACGGCCGCGGTGCCATGCATGTGTTGCCCGAGATCGTCGAGGCGGTGAAGGGTCGCGCCAAGATCATGGTGGATGGCGGCATCTGCCGCGGCACCGACATCGTCAAGGCGATCGCAGCGGGCGCCGACCTCGTCGGCATCGGCCGGCTGCAGTGCTGGGCCCTGGCAGCGGCCGGCGAGAACGGCGTGACGCGAATGCTCGAGCTGCTCGAGGACGAGGTGCTGCGCTGCCTCGGCCTCCTCGGTGCCACCTCGTTCGCCGAGGTCGACAAATCCTGCCTGCACCAGGCCGCCGCAACCAATGCGCCGAGCGTGTTCAGCGCGTTCCCGCTGTTCGACCATGAACCCTACCGATACTGAAGGATAGAATGACATCGCTCTCTCCCGGCAGCGCGGATGCGCTTCTGTTCGATCTCGGGCGCGTCGTGCTCGACATCGATTTCTCCAAGGCGATCGCCTGCTGGGCAGGACATGCCGGGTGCAAGCCTGAGGCCGTCCTCGCGCGTTATGTGCGCGACAGCGAGGCCTACCGGCTGCACGAGCTCGGTAAGATCAGCGACGAGGACTATTTCCAGTCGCTGCGCTCATCGCTCGGCATCGACATTTCGGATGCGCAGTTCCTGGAGGGCTGGAACGCGATCTTCGCCGGCGAAATGCCCGACGTTGCCGAATTGCTGCCGCGCGCGGCGAAGCAGATGCCGCTCTATGCCTTCTCCAACACCAACCGCCCGCATGTAGACCATTTTTCGAAAGAGTATGCCGATCTGCTCGGCCATTTCCGCGAGTTGTATCTGTCCTCCAGCATCGGCCTGCGCAAACCGGACGCGGAGGCGTTTGACCACGTGGTGGCTGCGATCGGCGTGCCGGCGGAGCGAATCGTGTTCTTCGATGACCTCGCCGAAAACGTCGAAGGCGCCCGCGCCCGCGGGCTGACGGCGGTGCATGTCACCTCTCCCGGAGATGTCGGGAACGCGCTGAGAGCGCTGGGTATGTGACGGCAAAGTCGCGGATCGTCCACGTTGGATGTTTCAGGAACTATTTCGCTTGAAAATGCGGAACCAGCTCACTTTGTGCATTTTTATACCGAGTTCCCGGAACGAATGCCCGGTTCAGGACTCAATGAGTCCGTTGGGAACCTCTACATCGGACGTATCATCGTGTTGGGCAAAACCTACCTCACCAAGCAGGCCTCTCTGCTGGTCAAGTTCGCCAAGACCACCTCGGATTCCGAGCTTTCCGCCAAGCTGATGAGCAAAGCGGCGGATCTGAAATCTCGGGCCGATCCCATGCCCGGCGGGGATCACAGCCTGAGGGCACCGGATGTCGATCCTGATCATGGAACGGGGACAGCCTGACCGCCGTCTCCTGGCCATGCTGCTTTCAATTCGTTTTTCTCATCCCGAATTCAGCAGTCCCTGCGTCTGGTGAGCCGCGTCGGCCCCTTCGGGCGTACCCCGGCTCACCAGCGGCCCTGAAGCCTCAGGCTCGCCTCGAGGTCGCCGCGGAAATTGTGCTGACCGAGATGGAGCAACTTGCACTGCAGGTCGACCCATATCTTGCCGCCGATGTCGCGCCAGCGGCGGCAGAACGCATAGTCCTCTGAGAGATAGCGGCCGGACTCCGGATCGACCATGCAGTCGAAGAACAGCCAATGCAGATGCGCCAGCGGATTATTCGGCGGGCCGTCCGGGACGTAGTTCAGCTCCGGATATTTCTCCATCATCTGCTTGAACACGTCACGCTTGACGCACATGAAACCGGTCGGCGCCTCCGCCACCTCAGCAAAACCATCGGCATCTGCATAGGTGCTGATGCGCTCGACGCCATGGCCGATTGGGTTGAAGGGGTATTCGGTATAGCGATCCTCGAATTGCTGCCGGGTCGTTCCCGCCGGCAGTCCTCCCTCCGGCCAGTTGAAGTTCTTCATCGGATAGATGCCGGCGGTCACGTCGCGATCGATCAGGAGCAGGCGGCAGACCGATTGCGGCGTGAAGGCGAGATCAGAATCGATCCAGAACAGATGGGTGAGCGTCTCGTCGGAGAGGAACTTGATCACCATCTTGTTGCGCGAGCGGGTGATCAGGCTTTCCGAATGCATGTGCAGGATGCATTGCAGCCCGAACCGGTTGCAGTGATGGGTCAGCTCGAAAATGCTGGTGACGTAGTGCATGCTGACGGCCGAGATGTAGCAAGGCGTCGCAAACATCACTTTCATCGATTTCAGCGCTTCGTCGGGTAACATTCTCGCTCGTCAGGCTCAGTTGCTGCGTCTATTTGAGGGCGTTCTCCGGCTTGGTCGCCGGTGCGGACTTTGCGACCGCCGCAGGCTGCTTGCTGGCACTTGTCGGGGTCTGCTTTTGCTCAACACGCGGCTCGGGCGGGCTCGGCGCTGCCGGCCCGCTCTGTCCAATTGAGACCGAGATCCCGAACAACCGCCACTGTCCGTTCACCGGCGCGAAGGCCAGGTCGAAATTGACCTGGTTCGGGACCGACGGAAAGAAGCCGGCCAAATGCATCAATCCGTTGGCCTCGATCTGCGGCAGCAGGTTGAGCTGCGGATCGATAACGGCGACACCCGAGAGATCGAGATTGTCGTTGCGCAGTTTGGCGAAAATCTCCCCCAACCGCGCCGCCGAGTTGACTTGGAAACCGGGCGCGCCGATATCGCGCAGCACGGTGTAGTTGCCGGTCTTGTTGGCGTGGTCGAGCGCAAGCAGCGAGGAGCGGACCAGCATCAGCACGCCGTTGCGGTCGATCTGCGCGGGCTTTGGCGCCGGCGGAGGCGTTTCCGCATGACCGGCGGCAGCCGCCACCATCAGCGCAGCCGCAAGCATCAAACCCCGCCACCCCTGTTGCTTTCCGCTCAGCACGCCGCCGTCACCACGCAACCGTCACTCCGGCGCGTCCACCGACGCCGCCTTGCGCGAACCCGGCCGCGACGCCGCCGTTGAGTACGACATACT
The DNA here is from genome assembly GCF_040546905.1 of Bradyrhizobium sp. S3.3.6. Taxonomy (NCBI): domain Bacteria; kingdom Pseudomonadati; phylum Pseudomonadota; class Alphaproteobacteria; order Hyphomicrobiales; family Nitrobacteraceae; genus Bradyrhizobium; species Bradyrhizobium sp. S3.3.6. Next base: position 767,263 of record NZ_JBEPOT010000002.1, read on the forward strand.
GGTTGAGGCGCATCTGGGCGCCCAGGCTCATGGCGTTCTGCCCGCGGAACGTGCCCCAATTGGTGGAGACCGCAAACCGCTTGTCCGATGGCAGTGCCGAGCCGCCCATGGCAATGGCGATCGCGGTGCCCTCGAACGCCTGCCGCATTTGCGTCTGCAACGTGGAGACGTTGGACTGCAGCGTGGAAATATCGGCTCCGCTGAAGCTTGCGGCGGCCAGATGCCCGGCGGCATCCGTTGTAACCACCTGCGTCGGGCCGGATTGTGCGGCAAGGCTCGCGGCCGAGGTGAGGCCGGACATGCGATAGGTGTTCGTGCTGGTGCCGATCGAGACCTGATTGGGCGCTGATGTCGTCGCGCCCGCGCCGATCGCAGTCGAATTGGCGAAGGTAGCCGTGGCGCCCGCACCGATCGCAGTCGCGCCGGTGGCGCTGGCGGTGCTGGCTTGGCCAATCGCGGTGGTGGCGTCGCCGGTCGCGTTGCTACCCTGGCCGAACGCACTGGCTGTCAAGCCATTGGCGATGCTGCCTTGACCAGTCGCGGTTGCGAAATCGCCATTTGCGAAACTGCCTTGGCCGGTCGCGGTCGCGCTGTCGCCGTGGGCGACGCTCTGGGCGCCCGTCGCGGTCGCGAAGGTGCCATTCGCAGCACTTTGAATCCCTGTTGCCGTTGCGTCAAAGCCATTCGCCTTGCTTAGACTACCGGTCGCGGTCGCGTCCACGCCGTTCGCGACGCTGCCTTGTCCCGTCGCCGTCGCGTTGGTCCCGTTTGCGTTGCTGGCTTGTCCCGTCGCCGTTGCATAGGTGCCGTTGGCGAGGCTGAACTGTCCAGTCGCGGTCGCGTTGGTTCCGTCTGCGCGGCTTTGCTCTCCGGTCGCGGTCGCGAGGGTTCCAACGGCGGCGCTGAAGGTACCCGTCGCCGTCGCCGAGGTCCCGTTCGCGACGCTGTTTTGTCCCGTCGCCGTCGCATAGGTGCCGTCCGCGAGGCTGGACGCTCCAGTCGCGGTCGCGTTGGTTCCGTTTGCGGTGCTGCCCGGTCCAGTCGCGGTCGCGAACGTGCCGTTCGCAATGCTGCCCGCACCATAGGCTGTCGCAAAGTTGCCGGTCGTGGTCGCGCCGCTGCCAACCGCTGTCGCGTTGCCGCTGGGCGCGTTGATCACGCCGCCGCCGGCGGCGTAGTCGGCAGAAAGAGCTGCCGAGGGATAAAGCGCCACTCCGGCGCCAAGCACGCCCACGCTGGTGAGCATGCTGCTTGCGAGCAAGCCGGCCTTGCGAGACAGGCTCTGGATGACCGGAATGATGGTCTTGCGACCTCGATGGATTGCCGAAATCGACACTTTCGCCCCCGTCCCCTGAATCGCAGGAATGATGTCCTTTCGGAAATGTTGCAAAGCCCGGACATGGAGGCATCTGACGTTTGTCGGATGCGTCGATGATTGCGTCGGGAATGCCAATGGGGTGCGGCTTTGCGGCAACATCGGCACGACTGCCGCTTTTCTGCTCTTGCTCGTTCCGTGACGCTGCGCTGAGATGCCTCATTGCATTTTGAGGCATTTGTCTTGGGTACGGACGATATTTCCAACGAATCCGTATTGGACCTCATCGGCGCCATCTACGAGGTTGCGCTCGACGGAAGCCGCTGGGAAAATGTGCTGACGCGCATCGACGACGCCATCGGCGGCCGTACCCTGTTCGGCGTCTTTGATCCCGCAAGCGGCCTCTCCAGCCTGCTGTCGCCACGCATCGACCCCGACCGCGTGCAAGAGCTACTCGGCTGGGCCCCGCGCAATCCCCTGTTGCCGCTTGGCATCGGCCGGACGCCCGGCGAGGTCTTCACCATCGGCGACTTCATCACACGCGATGAGTTCACCCGCAGCGATTTCTACAACGAATGGTGGCAGCCGGGCGGTTTCGACACCGAACCGTTGACGACGAATCTGCTGGTCGATCACAACGCCACAGGCATCCTGACCAGCCATCGGCCGTCCAATTTGTCTCCGTATGACGACAAGGCGCGGCGGCTGTTTGCAACGTTGGCGCAGCATCTCGTACGCGCCGTTGCGATCCAGCGGCGTACCCACCAGCTCGACATCGCCGGCCGCGCGGCGCTGGCGGGCCTCGACGGCCTCGATCAGGGTTTCATTCTCGCGGACGCCCAGGCCCGCCCGATCTTCGTCAATCGTCGCGCGCGCGAATGGCTCGACGCCGCCGACGGCATCGTGATCGACGCGGGCGCGCTGAGCGCCATCACCAGCGACGATGGCCGTTGTCTGCAAACGCTGGTCGGTTCGTGCAGCATCGATAATCCCGATCGCATCGGAGGCGAGATGAGCCTGCGGCGGCTTCCCGGCCGCATGCCGCTGCACGTGCAGGTAACGCCGGTCGGCAGCGATTGGGCGGAGAGCTCGGTGTCGCTCGCCTCCGGCTGGCGATCGAGTGCGATGGTGCTGATCACCGACCCCGAGCCGGACGCGAGATCAAGACTCGACGCCCTACGCGCGCGTTACGGCCTGACCCGTGCCGAAGCGGCCTTCGCGCTCGAGATCGTCAAGGGCGGCGGCCGCAAAGCCACGGCCGAACGGCTCGGCATCGCGGACGGAACCGCGCGCAGCCATCTGTCGAAGATCTTCGACAAGACCGGCGTGGGGCGACAGGCCGAGCTGGTGCGGCTGTTGCTCCAGAAATAGCTGCGTCCGCGCGTATGCGCATCCGTTTTGCCTCAACGGCCACAGTCGGCTAGAACGCTGGCCGCGACCTGATTGTCGCGTTGCCCAAGCAGGAGCTTTCAGCCGTGGCCCTCATGCCGGTTTCCGATGCGCTTGCCGCGGTGCTCGCCGGTGCGGAGCCGCTGGCTGAAGAGATGGTTGCGCTCGATGAGGCTTGGCACCGGGTGCTGGCGCGCGATCTCGCCGCACGGCGCACGCAGCCACCGCAGGCGATGTCGGCGATGGACGGCTATGCCGTCCGCGCGGCCGATGCAGCCAGGGTCGATGCGCAGCTCAATATCATCGGCGAGGTCGCTGCCGGCCGGCCGTTTGCAGGAACTGTCGGTGCCGGCGAAGCCGTCCGGATCTTCACCGGTGGCGTCGTTCCCGACGGCGCCGATGCGGTCGTGATCCAGGAGGACACCGTCGCCGACGGCAAGCGCATCGCGATCAAGGAAGCCGCCGTCGCCGGGCGGCACATCCGCCCGGCCGGCATCGACTTCCGCGAGGGTGACGTGCTCCTGCGCAAGGGCGCCCGGCTGACCGAGCGCGACCTCGCGCTTGCCGCCGGCATGAATCACCCGCAGTTGGCGGTCCGCCGCCGTCCGAAGGTCGCGATTCTCGCAACCGGCGACGAGCTGGTGATGCCGGGTACGACGCCCGGTCATGGCCAGATTGTCTATTCCAACGGCTATGCCCTGCATGCGCTCGCCCGCAGCGAGGGGGCCGACACCATCGACCTCGGGATTGCCGCCGACACGCTTGCCGCCACCACCGCCGGCATCCGCCGCGCCCGCGATTCCGGCGCCGACATCCTGATCACGACGGGCGGCGCCTCGGTCGGCGACCACGATCTGGTGCAGCAGGCGCTCCGCGACGAGGGCACCTCGATGGCGTTCTGGAAGATCGCGATGCGGCCGGGCAAGCCGATGATGAACGGGCAGCTCGGGGCGATGCGCGTAATCGGCCTGCCCGGCAATCCCGTGTCATCCTACGTTTGCGGCTTCCTGTTCATGGTGCCGCTGATTCGTGCGTTGTCGGGCCGTTCGATGGTTCATCACCGCCGCGAACGCGCCGTGCTCGGCCGCGACGTCGGCGCCAATGACCAGCGCGAGGACTATCTGCGCGCCCGCCTGGATGTGCGTGATGACGGCACGCTGATCGCCCTTCCCGTCAATCACCAGGACTCCTCGCTGCTTGCGAATCTCGCTGCGGCACAGGCACTTCTCGTGCGCGCACCGTTCGCACCGAGGGCCGAAGCGGGAGCGCCCTGCGAGGTGCTGCGACTGCCCGTCTGAGCGCATTGTTCGCATGCGTTCCGCGAACTTTGTCGCGTTCACGGTAAATTAAGCAGTTGCGGAACAAGTATCGAACATATAGTGTCCGTTCATGATTTGTTTCGAGCATGTAGCGGCTTATTGCTGACTTCAGCGTCTCGGAATCGAACGACATCAACCGGGGGATTTTGGTCGAGATGTTAACGCGCAAACAGTACGAGCTCCTGCGGTTCATCAGTGAACGTCTGAAGGAAAGCGGCGTGCCGCCCTCCTTCGACGAGATGAAGGACGCGCTCGATCTGCGCTCAAAATCAGGCATCCATCGCCTGATCACTGCGCTCGAGGAGCGCGGCTTCATCCGCCGCCTGCCCAACCGCGCCCGCGCCATCGAGGTGATCAAGCTGCCTGAGCTCCAGGCCGCCGCTGGCAGCCGCCGCGGCTTCACGCCGAGCGTCATCGAGGGCAATCTCGGCAAGGTGCGCCCGGCGTCGAGCCTGCCGGCCGACGAGGGTGAGCGTCCAGTCGCAGTGCCCGTGATGGGCCGGATCGCGGCCGGCACGCCGATCGAGGCTTTGCAAACCCGCAGCCACACCATCAGCGTCCCGCCCGACATGCTCGGCTCGGGCGAGCATTACGCGCTCGAAGTGCGCGGCGACTCCATGGTGGAGGCCGGCATTCTCGATGGCGACATGGCGCTGATCCAGCGCAACGAGAGCGCCGATACCGGCGACATCGTGGTCGCCCTGATCGACGACGAGGAAGCGACACTCAAGCGTTTCCGCCGTCGCGGCGCCTCGATCGCGCTCGAGCCGGCCAACGCGGCCTATGAGGTTCGCATCCTGCCGCCCAACCGGGTCAAGATCCAGGGCAAGCTGATCGGGCTGTACCGGAAGTACTGATCGCGTCGCTATCGGCGAGCGCAATCAACGATTGGAGCGGACGATTGTCCGCTCCGGCTGGGTAGTCTTTCTGGTTTTGCACAGATTATCCGGCCCCTTCTCCAGCGCTACATCCTCGGCACGCCGCAACGAAGCACGCATTGCTTCGCAGGGCCTTTGCCAGACCGAGGAGACCAACATGCGCAAGATCATTTTGAGCACCGTCACGATGACGCTGATCGCAGTATCAGCGTCGCAGGCCTTAGTGTCGCAAGCCTTGGGCTCGCAAGCCTTGGGGTCGCAAGCCTTGGGGTCGCAAGCCTTGGCTGCGCAGCCGCAGCACCACGCTCGCAAAGCACCGCGCGCAACGACCGAGCAATTCCGCAATGCCCGTAACGCCGTCGCGCAGCCGGCTTGGCAATATTCGGGCTGGTCAGCGCCAGCCGGCCGCTGAAGCAACGCGCTCACCGAATGCGCGGGAGCAGGCTTTGTTCCTCGTGCATTTGAAAAAGATAATGTGATCGCGCTCTGCTGATGCGAGCCGCAGATTTGCCCACAAACAAGCATAAGATGAGCTTCCACTCTGATAGGGGCCTGCGCCTCCGAGACAGAGGCGCGGGTGCTCTATCCTGATTGAGGAGCACCCGATGTGTGACTATAGCCTGCATGCCGTCGCGACGCGTCCCGCAGAAGTTGGCGAGACGATCGTCACGACAACGTTCCGCGGCACCTCGACGCGCGGCTTCGCCTCCGAAGCCGACATGTCCGTCGCGGTTTGCCTGCTGCCGGGAACGGAGCTCGCCTTCGCCGACAACGTCCGCTACGACAATCGCTGGATCTGGACGCGCACCATCAACTCGCGCGTCGGCAAGTTCGGCAAGGTCGATCCGCACATTCCCGACCGCCATCACGACGCGATCGAATTCCCCGACGGCAAATACGTGCTGGTGACGCAGCTGGTCGAAGGCCAGCGCGCAACCGTGCTGCAACTGCCCGTGACCCAGCCGCTCGGCGAGCGCGAGCACAAGCCGCAGGTCGCCGACAGCCGCTCCACGTCCCCGCGCCTGCCGATCGGCTAAGCCGTCGATCTCAGTCATCGGCCTGCAGGTCGGTGTCAGACGGCGTTGCGTCTTTGGAGCGCGGAGCTGCCGACCGCGGCATGAGGGTCTGTTCGAAATCTCCATCGCCGGCCGCCGCCGGCGACCAGGGGCGGTTTGCGCCCCTCGCCTTTACCGCCTGAATCGCAAAGCCGTCGCCACGCGGCGTCAGCGCCAGCGCGCCCTGACGCACGAGACGTGGCCGATCGACCACCATCGCACCACAATCCGGCGGCGCGGGCCTTGCCGTCACCACCAGTGCCGCGCGGCTGCAATCGTCTCCCAGCGCGTCAATGCGCAACGCCAGCGCAACGATGCGTCCGTCGGCAAGCGGCGTCACGCAGCCTGACTCGTCGCACGACACACCATCGGCAAGCGCGACGCTGCCGGGATCGCGAGAGTCGGCATCGGCCGCGAGCCACTCCTTGAGCAGAAAGCTGTCCTTGCTCGTCCTGATCAGGTGCAGCTGCCCGTCCCTGCCCCGCACGGCAACGCTCTGGCCGTCACCGGCGATAAGGATATCGGGTTGCCGGACCGACAGACCCCAGACGATTGCCGCCACGAGCACGAACGCGCCCGACCAGCGCAGCGGCGTGCGTAGCAGTCCCATCAGGACGAGGCCGAGGCTCGCCGCGATCAGCGGCGCAGTGCCGAAGGCACTGACGTGGCCGATCGCGCCGGGCAGCGCCGCGACCCATCGCGAGACCGCCACCATCCAGTCGATACCGATCCCCATCAACCACCAGAACACCCCGTCGAGCCCGAACGGTGCCGCGAGCAATCCCAACAGCCCGGCCGGCATCACCAGCGCCGAGACCACCGGCATCGCGCCGAGATTGGCAAGCACGCCATAGGGCGTGACGCGATGGAAATGGAAGGCGGCATAGGGCGTGGTCGCAAACCCCGCGATCATCGAGGCCATGAATAGCATCGCGATCTCGCGGCCGCCCCACAGCGCGATGCGCGCGGTTGTCGAGTGATCGGGCGAGGCAAACAGGTTCGGCATACCGATCTGCACCAGCGCCACCAGGCCGAGCGTTGCCGCAAAGGACATCTGGAAGCTCGGATGCACCAGCGCCTCAGGCGCGACCGCAAGCACGATCAGCGCTGCCACCGCCAGCGTGCGAAAGGTGATGGCGCGGCGGTCAACCATGACAGCGATCAGCACCACCGCGGTCATGAAGAACGACCTTTGGGTCGCAACCTCCGCGCCCGAGAGCAGCAGATGGAACGCGGACGCGACCAGCGCCGCGGCGGCCGACCATTTCTTGATTGCGAAGCCGACCGCCAGCCCGGGGATCAGCGCCAGCAGCGCGCGAACCGCGAAGAAGACGACGCCGGCGACGACAGCCATATGGTACCCGGAGATCGACAGAACATGGCCGAGGCCGGAGATGAACATCGCATCGTTGACGGGCGTGGTGATGGCATCGCGGCGGCCGGTCAAAAGCGCAGTCGCGATCGCGCGGTTGTCGCCGTCGAGCGTGGCGCGGATGCGCGCGTCGATCGCATCGCGCAGGCCCTGCATCACCGCCGCATAGCGCAGTTGCAGGCCGCCGGCATCGGGCGGCGCCACGGCCGTGATCGATCCCATCACGAAGCCGGAGGCGCCGATGCCCTGGAAGAACATGTCGCGCGAGAAATCGTAGCTGCCCGGCCGCAACGGCGCGAGCGGCGGCATCAGCCGCGCCTTCAGCTGCACGAAGCTGCCGACATCGGGCGCCGTCCCCTTGCGCACGGAGAGGCGGACGCGCTCCAGCTTCACGTCGCTGCGCTGCGCCTCCATCGCGGTGACGCGCAGCACGAAACGGTCGGTGCGTTCGCGGATGTCGCGGGTCTCGACGAAGCCCGACAGCGACACCGAATAAAGCGGCCTTGCGAGCACCGTGTGGGCGATGCGCGCCGTCTTCCAGGTTGCCATGGCAAAGCCGGCCGCGACCGCCGCGATCATGATCGCCGGCGCAAACCACCGGCTCCGGCGCAACAACACCGCCCCGAGCGCCAGCGCCACCGTCGTCGGGGCAACGACCCACAGCACCGGCTCATGATCGGCCGCGAAATAGAGCGCGATGCCGCAGCCGAAGGCGATCGGCACCCAGGGAAACAGTCGCCCGGCGCCGGCTTCGGCCTTGGCCCATTCGCGAAGCCGCGCGACGATCGCGGGCCAAACGTCAAAGCCCGCCGGCACAAAGCCGCCCGCCGATGCGGTCCGGCCGGTTGGCCAAGTCCCTGCAATCGGCGCGCCGGCGATACCCTGCGAGACCCGTTGCGGCCGACCCGGCTCCGCCATTCCTTAGCAACCCTGCGATACGCGACTGGCGCAGAGGCTACCGGAACGTGCAGCGGTGCGAATAGCGGTACGGATCAGGAACGAAGGGGCCGCAGCCCTACTTTTCCTCTTCCATCGTCACGGCGACATCCGCCTTGGCCGACAGCCGGACCTTGTTGCCCTCGACACCGGCGACGAGCCCCTTGTCGATGAAATGATGATGACCCTTGTGGCTGCCCTCGCCGCTGTCCTTCTTGGTCAGCTTGATGCGATTACCCTCGACCTTGTCGACGGTACCGATGTGGACGCCGTCGGCGCCGATGACTTCCATATGCTCTGCGATGTTCTGCATGGGAGATCCTCAATTGGGGACCCACACAACGCGCAGGGGACGCGTTCGTTGCCTCGCCGGAATGACGATGCCGTGTGCCCCGTCAGATCAACGGCGCGCGTGACGAGGCATGAAGCCGGCGCACCATTTCGCGACGATGGCGGAAACGATCGCGTCGGCTTCTCGGCTCATGCGTGTCTCAGCCTTTGGCGACTTCCTTCGCGAACGTGTCACGCAGGCCGATGGTGCGCGAAAACACCGGCTTGCCTGGCGTCGAGTCCCTGTCGCGCACGAAATAGCCCTGGCGCTCGAACTGCATCGGCTCGGTCGAATTGCTTTCCGCAACCGATGCCTCGATCCGGGCATCAGCGAGGATCTCCAGCGACTGCGGATTGAGGTCGGCCGCGAAATTCGAGGCGTCCGGGCTCGGATTGGCGAACAGCTGGTTGTAGATGCGAATCTCCGCCGGCACCGAACTCGCCGCCGGCAGCCAGTGCATGGTCGCCTTGACCTTGCGGCCATCGGGCGCATTGCCGCCCTTGGTCGCGGGATCGTAGGTGCAGCGCAGCTCCACCACTTCGCCGGCGTCGTTCTTGATCACGCCGGTGCACTTGACGAAATAGGCGTAGCGCAGCCGCACCTCGTTGCCCGGCGACAGGCGGAAGAATTTCTTGGGCGGATTCTCCATGAAGTCGTCCTGCTCAATATAGAGCTCGCGGCCGAACGTGATCTTGCGCGTGCCCGCGCTAGCGTCGTCGGGGTGGTTGATCGCCTCGAGCTCCTCGGTCTGCCCTTCCGGATAGTTCTCGATCACCACCTTGAGCGGCCGCAGCACGCCCATGCGCCGCTGCGACGTGCGATTCAGTTCCTCACGAATGCAGAACTCGAGCATGCCGACATCGACAACGCTGTTGGCCTTGGCCACGCCGATGCGCTTGACGAATTCGCGCAAAGCCGCCGGCGGCACGCCGCGGCGGCGCATCCCCGCCATGGTCGGCATGCGCGGATCGTCCCAGCCGGCGACATGACCGTCGCGGACGAGCTGGGTCAGCACACGCTTGGACAGCAGCGTGTAGGTCAAATTGAGCCGCGCCATTTCGTACTGGTGCGGCTTGGACGGCACCGGCAGCTTCTCGATGAACCAATCGTAAAGTGGCCGGTGGTCCTCGAACTCCAGCGTGCAGATCGAATGGGTGATGCCCTCGATCGCGTCCGACTGGCCGTGGGCATAGTCGTAGCTCGGATAGATGCTCCACTTGGTCCCGGTGCGCGGATGATGCGCATGCAGGATCCGATACAGCACCGGATCACGGAGATTGATGTTGCCCGAGGACATGTCGATCTTGGCCCGCAGCACGCGCGCGCCGTTGGGGAATTCGCCGGCCTTCATGCGGCGGAACAGGTCGAGATTTTCGTCGACGCTGCGGTCACGGAACGGCGAGTTCTTGCCCGGCTCGGTCAACGTGCCGCGCGAAGTGCGGATCTGCTCCTGGGTCTGATCGTCAACATAGGCCAAGCCATCGCGGATCAGCTTCTCCGCCCATTCGTACAGGCGGTCGAAATAGTCCGAGGCGAAAAACAGGTTCTTGCCCCAGTCGAAGCCGAGCCAGCGCACGTCGGCCTGGATGGCATCGATATATTCCTGCTCTTCCTTGACCGGATTGGTGTCGTCGAAGCGCAGATGGCAGCGGCCCGGAAATTCCTGGGCGATACCGAAATTGAGGGCGATCGACTTGGCGTGGCCGATATGCAGGTAGCCGTTCGGCTCCGGCGGGAACCGGGTCACGATCTCCTTGTACTTGGCCTGATCGAGGTCGGCCTGGATGATGTCACGAATGAAATCGCGCCCAACCTCAGTCGCCACCAGTTCTGTCATTACGAAAATCCTGTAGGGAAATCAGCGGTCCTTCTGCCAAATTTGCTTGGCTGAGCCAAGGGTTTAAGCAAGGCCTTAAGCGGTCCGCTGCCGGGCTTTAGTTATGCTCCGGTCCTGTTATATACCACCGCCTCCCATGCATAGGCCCTGCCACGAATGACCAATTCCGTCGTCACCCGCTTCGCTCCCTCCCCGACCGGCTTCCTCCATATCGGGGGTGCCCGCACGGCGCTGTTCAACTGGCTCTATGCGAAGAAGCACGGCGGCAAGATGCTGCTCCGGATCGAGGACACCGACCGGGAGCGCTCTACCGAGGCTGCGATTGGCGCGATTCTGGACGGGCTGAAATGGCTGGAGCTCGGCTGGGATGGCGACGTCATCTACCAGTTCAGCCGCGCCGCCCGTCACCGCGAGGTCGCCGAGCAGTTGCTGGCGGACGGCAAGGCCTATCGCTGCTACGCCACCGCCGAGGAGCTCACCGCCATGCGCGAGAAGGCGCGCGCAGAGGGCCGCACCCGTCTCTATGACGGCCTATGGCGCGACCGCGACCCGGCGACGGCACCGTCGGACGTCAAGCCGACCATCCGCCTGCGCGCGCCGCAGACCGGCGAGACCGTGATCGAGGACCAGGTCCAGGGCCGCGTGGTCTGGCAGAACGAGAACCTCGACGATCTCGTCCTGCTGCGCGGTGATGGCAACCCGACCTACATGCTCGCAGTGGTCGTGGACGACCACGACATGGGCGTCACCCACGTCATTCGCGGCGACGACCATCTGATCAACGCCGCGCGCCAGAAGCAGATCTACGATGCGATGGGCTGGGCACTGCCGAGCATGTCTCACATCCCCCTGATCCACGGTCCGGACGGCTCAAAGCTGTCCAAGCGGCACGGTGCGCTCGGCGTCGATGCCTACCGCGCCATGGGCTACCTCCCGGCCGCGCTCCGCAACTACCTCGTCCGCCTCGGCTGGAGCCATGGCGACCAGGAGATCTTCTCGACCGAGGAGATGATCGCAGCCTTCGACCTCGCCAATGTCGGCCGCGCCGCCGCCCGCTTCGATTTCGCCAAGCTGGAAAACCTCAACGGCCATTACATCCGCCACGCCGACGATCAATCGCTCGTGAAGATGTTCGAGGACGTGCTCGACCATTTGGTGCCCGCCCGCGACGAGATTAAGGCCAAGCTGAACGACACCACGCGCGCCCAGCTGCTCAAGGCGATGCCGGCCCTGAAGGAGCGCGCCAAGACGCTGATCGAGCTGATCGACGGCGCCTATTTCATCTTCGCCGACCGGCCTCTGCAGCTCGATCCCAAGGCGGCCGCCCTGCTGACGCCTGAGAACCGCAAGCTGATCGGTCAGCTGCATTCCGCGCTGGAGAATGTCGCGACCTGGAGCGGCGCCACCACGGAGGCCGCACTGCGTGCTTTTGCCGAGGAAAATAGTCTCAAGCTCGGCGCAGTCGCCCAGCCGTTGCGGGCCGCGCTGACCGGGCGCACCACGTCGCCTGGGATCTTTGAGGTTTTGGACGTGCTGGGACGCCAGGAAAGCCTGGGGCGGCTTAAGGATCAGTCTACGACGTAAGTCCATAGCTGCCATGATCTTGCAGTGCACACAGCAATAATATACCCATCTCCCCGTACATTCTGGAACATCCGGCCTGCCCCACCCATGTCATCGGGGCCTTCCGGGTCCGGCCCGTTTCACCTTACATCGGGGACCTCTGATGGACGCAAACTCAAGCAACAAGACCGCCACGCTGACGGTCGGAAACAAGAACTACGATCTTCCGATCCACAGCGGCAGCGTCGGACCTGATGTCATCGATATCGGCAAGCTGTACGGCCAGTCCGGACTGTTCACCTACGATCCCGGCTTCACCTCCACTGCGAGCTGCCAGTCCAAGATCACCTATATCGACGGTGATGCGGGCGTGCTGGAATACCGCGGCTACCCGATCGAGCAGCTCGCCGAGAACGGCGACTTCCTCGAGACCTGCTACCTGCTGCTCTTTGGCGATCTGCCGACTGCCGCGCAGAAGAAGGATTTCGACCACCGCGTGATCCATCACACGATGGTGCACGAGCAGATGGCCCGCTTCTTCCAGGGCTTCCGCCGCGACGCCCATCCGATGGCCGTGATGGTTGCCTCCGTCGGCGCGCTCGCCGCGTTCTACCACGATAGCACCGACATTAACGACCCGAAGCAGCGCATGATCGCTTCGATGCGCATGATCGCGAAGATTCCGACGCTGGCCGCGATGGCCTACAAGTACACGGTCGGCCAGCCCTTCGTGTATCCGAAGAACTCGCTCTCCTTCGCGGAGAACTTCCTCAACATGTGCTTCGCCGTTCCGTGCGAGGAGTACAAGATCAACCCGGTGCTCGCTGACGCGCTGGACAAGATCTTCATCCTGCACGCCGACCACGAGCAGAACGCCTCGACCTCGACGGTGCGTATCGCCGGCTCCTCCGGCGCCAACCCGTTCGCCTGCATCGCCGCCGGCATCGCCTGCCTCTGGGGCCCGGCGCATGGCGGCGCAAACGAAGCTGCGCTCGCGATGCTTGCCGAGATCGGCTCCGTGGACAAGATCCCCGAGTTCATCGCCAAGGTGAAGGACAAGAACTCCGAAGTCCGCCTGATGGGCTTCGGTCACCGCGTCTACAAGAACTACGATCCGCGCGCCAAGATCATGCAGAAGATGTGTCACGCCGTTCTCAAGGAGACCGGCCATGGCGACGATCCGATGCTGAAGGTGGCGCTCGAGCTCGAGAAGATCGCGCTCAGCGACCAGTACTTCATCGACCGCAAGCTGTATCCGAACGTCGACTTCTATTCGGGCATCACGCTGAAGGCGATGGGCTTCCCGGTCTCGATGTTCACCGTGCTGTTCGCGGTCGCCCGCACCGTCGGCTGGATCAGCCAGTGGAGCGAGATGATCGAGGACCCGCAGCAGAAGATCGGCCGTCCGCGCCAGCTCTACACCGGCGTCACCCGCCGCGACTACGTCGCGATCAAGGATCGCAAGTAAGTCTCAGCCTGAGGGCTATCAATGCGGCGCCGTCTCCGGATGGCGCCGTTTTTGTTTTTGCGATCACCTTGTAGGGTGGGCAAAGCGCAGCGTGCCCACCGCAACTCTGCGAGCGCGACAAAAATAGTGGGCACGCTTCGATTTGCCCACCCTACGAAACTCGTGGGCCGCCCCAATCTTGCTGCCGCGCACAACAACAAGTCGCAGCATCGCGCCGGCGAACGCTTGACAGTCGAAATGCTCCGCGCGCATTCTTACACTAAGTAAGAATGACGACAGGGATGGAAATGCCGGAGCAGCCGAGAAGTCGGCGGCAGACGCGTGCTGCCATTTTGACTCATTTGCTCCAGTCCGGCGGCTCGTTCCGGCCGCCCCTGGCGCGCGCCGTGCGCCTGTCCGAAGCAAGCCTGTCGCGTATCCTGTTCGACTTGAAAGCCGAAGGCCTGATCGAGGAAGTGCGGCGCCCCGCCCCTTATGTCGGCGGCCCGACGGGTCTGGTGTCGCTCGACCGCACGGTGGCGCTTGCCGCCCTCGAGCTGACCGGCCAATGGCTCAGCGTCGGCGTTGGCGGCCTGTCAGGGGAACTGCATTACACCGAGCGTGTGCCGCTGCCGAAGAAGCCGACCGTTGAATCCGTCGGCCGGGTGTTTCGCGAAGCACTGGCATTGCTGCGCGACTGGACGCGCCGGCGCCGCATCAGGCTCGCACAGGTCGGCGTGACCGTTCCCGGCCTCGGCCGCCTGAGTGTATCAGGCAATCCGATCATTCCGTGCGACGTCGGAGCTATCGGGGACATGTTCGGCGAATTGTTCGCGGGCGTGCCGGTCACCTTCACCAATTCGGTGGTGGCGCACGCCACATTTCACCGCTGCCGCACCGAGAACTATCCGTTCAGCGATGCGCATCTGTTCGTCTTCGTCGGCCAGGGCGTCGCGGGCGCCTGGCTGGATGATCCGATCGAGAACGACGCGCTCGACCCGGTCGAGCTCGGCCACATGGTGTTCGGAACCGACGGCCCGCGTTGCCGCTGCGGACATCACGGTTGCGTCGAAGCCTATACGTCGCTGCCGGCGCTGGCCGACCTTCTGCGCGTCACCGAAGCAGAATTGCTCCGACTCGGCAGTGAATGGGTGACCACGATCCCCCTCACATCGCGGGTGCGCCAGGAATTGCGCCAGCGCCTCTTCAGGCTTGGCCTCGCCATCGGCAACACATTGAACGTCAAGCCATGCCGCGGCGTTGTCGTCAGCGGCTGGCCGTCGCTGCTCACTGAAGACGATCGAAAGGCCGTCATCGACGGGATCGACTCCTGCCTGCTCGGCGGCCGGAAACTGGCGCAGGTGTCGCTCGCCTTCGTGCCGCCCTCGATGGGCAACGATCCGCAGGCAGCACTTGCCTTCGCCGCGCTCTGCCTGACCAGAAGCGGCGGCATGCCGGCCGCATCGACGGAGGCCGCCTGACATAGCCTGCGCGGCTCTCGCGCAAAAGAGTTCACACCCGGGAGGAACTTGCCATGCCGATCACAACAACAAGGCGCCGTCTGCTCGCTGGATCTGCTGCCGCGCTCGCGCTGCCGGCCTTTGCTCGCGCGCAAGGCGCAGTCAAGCCGCGCCTCACCGCGATCTCGCAATGGTCCGCAGGCAGCGACGGAGCGGCGATCACTGCGCTCGGCAAGAAATTCGAGGAGAAGGGCGGCATCTGGCAGCACTCGCCCGTCCCCGGCTTCACCACCGAGATGATGAACAAGCTGCGCGCCCAGATCATCGCCGGCGATCCGCCGGCCTGCTCGCAGCTCAAGGGCCCGGAGATTGCCGCCTGGTCGAAGATTGCGCCGACCGTCGATCTTGACGCCGTTGTCGCTGCCGCCGGCTACGAAAAGGTCGTCGCGCCGGACCTTGCAAAATTGCACAAGCCGGGAGGCAAGTGGATTGCCCTGCCCTTGCAGATCTACAGCACCAACATGCTGTTTCTCTCCAAGCGCGCGATGGACAAAGCCAAGGCCGACAAGCCCCCCGTGACCTGGGCTGACTTCAACGATCTTGCCGAGAAGATGAAAACCGCCGGGGTCACCTTTCCCGTCGCCAACGGTGGCACCCGCGCCGACGATGGGCAAAAATTCGAGGCCTCGCTCGCCGGCATCAGTCCCGCTGCATATCGCGCAGCCGCCATGAATCTCGACAAGAAGGCCCTGGAGGGTCCCGAGATCAAGGCTGCCTTCGCACAGATGCGCAAGATCACCAACTGGATGGACCCCAATGTCGGCGCCCAACCCTATGCCATCAATTTGAAGCGCTTCGTCGATGGCGACATGGGCATGTTGATCATGGGCGGCTGGGCGCAGGGCGTGCTGCGGAACGCCGGTTTCAAGTTCGATGACTTCGTCATCGCGCCAGGCCCCAGCGACAATGGCAAGCCGGTATTCCTGCTGAATGCCGATGCCTTCATCTTCTGGCAGCGCAAGGAGCCCGATCTGCAAGCCGGCCAGATGTTGATGGCCCAGCTCGTCATGGACCCGGCGATCCAGACCATGTATTCGCAAATCACGGGATCGATCCCCGTGCGCACCGATGTCGATCTGTCCGGTGAGGGCTGGTCGGATGGTCAACGGCGAACCGCAGCCGCACTCAAGGACGCTGTCGCCAGCAATCAGGCCGTCCTGAGCCTCGCCCACAACATGGCGCAGGAAAATGGCCTGACCGCTGCGATGATCGACGTGTTCACCGAATACGCGAAGAACAAGACGATCACGCCGGATCAAGCCGTCACCCGCCTTGCCGAGGCCGTCGAGGGCTCGCGTTGACCGACGCCGTCTCCACAGCAACGCGACCGGGCTGGCCGGCGACCTTTGACATGGTGCGCCGGCTGCCCGAATATCTGATGATCTGGGTGCCGCTGCTGTTGTCCGCAGCGCACCTCATTTCGTTTTCGATCTGGACGATCTGGATTTCGTTCACGCCATCCACCCTTGTGCCGGTCACGGGCTGGGTGGGTCTGCGCAACTACAATTCGGTCCTGGCGTCGCGGAACTGGCAAATCGCCTTCGACAATCTGCTGCTGTTCGGCATCGCGTTCGTGCTGCTGAGCTTGATCACCGGTCTCGTGCTGGCGATCCTGCTCGATCAGCGCATTCGCGGCGAGAACGTGCTGCGCACCATCTTCCTGTACCCCTTGGCGGTATCGTTCGTCGTCACCGGCACGGTCTGGAGCTGGCTGCTCAATCCCGGTATCGGGATCGAGAAGCTCGTCCATGATCTCGGCTGGAGCTCCTTCCACTTCGACTGGCTGGTCAATCGCGACATGGCGATCTGGACCATCGTCATCGCTGCGATCTGGCAATCCTCGGGCTTCGCCATGGCGCTGTTCCTGGCCGGCCTTCGCTCCGTCGACACCGACATTATCAGGGCCGCGCAGATCGACGGCGCTGGGCCGATCCGAACCTATTGGCGCGTCATTCTGCCGACGCTCTGGCCGATCACCATCACCGTCGTCGTCGTCCAGCTGCAATTTGCGATTTCGGCCTTCGACCTCGTCCGCGCGCTCACCAACGGCGGGCCCGGCATCGCGACCCAGCTGCCGGCCCTTGTCGTCTACGATTTGATGTTCCAGCGCAGCCAGCTCGGCCGTGGCGCGGCGGCGGCGGTGCTCATGTTGCTCATCCTTCTCGCCGTGCTGCTGCCCTATGCGGCGTGGCGTTATGTCCAGCGACGGCAGGCCGCCCATGCGTGACCGCAGCTTCGCGCCGAGCAGGATTTTGATCTATCTCGTCGTGACATTGTTCGCGGCCGCTTATCTCGCGCCGCTGGTCGTCGTCGTGCTGAACTCGGTCCGGACCAATGAGGAGATTGCGCAGGGTTCGATGATCGGCTGGCCGCAACACATGGCCTGGCGCAACTACCTCACTGCCTGGAGCGGCTTTTGCATCGCCGAGACCTGCGCCGGAATCCGGCCATACATGCTGAACTCCGCGCTCATCACGATCCCCGCGACGATTTTCTCCACCCTGCTCGGTGCTGTGGCGGGTTACGCCGTGTCGCTCTGGCGTTTTCGCGGCGACAACTGGATCTACGGCATCGTCACCCTCGGCCTCTTCCTGCCCCAGCAGATGCGCCTGCTGCCCTGGACCATCGTGTTGCGGGACATCGGGCTCATCAACACGCTGTGGGGCCTCGTGCTGATTCACACGATCCAGGGGCTTTCCTTCACCGTGCTGTTCTGCCGGAACTACTATGTCGCCATTCCGCATGAACTGATCCGGGCGGCACGCATCGACGGCGCCGGGTTCTTCCGTATTTTCTGGCGCATCATCCTGCCGCTCTCGTCCCCCATCCTGATCGTCACAGTGATCTGGCAGTTCACCCATATCTGGAACGAATTCCTCTATGGCGTGACATTCACGACCGGCCAGCAGCAGCCCGTGACGGCCGCGCTCATCGCGCTGTCTGCCGCGGTCGCGGATATCCCGCAGCACGGCGTGCAGAGCGCCGCGGTGATCATCGCGGCGCTCCCCACTTTGCTGATCTATCTCTTCGGCGGCAGGTATTTCGTACGCGGCCTCACTGCCGGGGCTGTGAAATGATGGATGTGTCATGGCAGCACTAAGCATTCGCGCGCTGTCGAAGCGCTACGCCAATCTGGAGGTGCTGAAGGGCATCGACCTCGACATCGAGAGCGGTGAATTCACCGTGCTGGTCGGGCCGTCCGGCTGCGGCAAGTCCACGCTGCTCAACATCGTTGCCGGGCTTGATCGGGCAAGCGACGGCACGATCGAGATCGGCGGACGCGTGGTCAACGATGTCCCGCCGAAGGACCGCGACATCGCCATGGTGTTCCAGTCCTACGCGCTCTATCCGTCGATGACGGTGCGCCAGAACATCACCTTCGGCATGGAATGCCGACACGTCGCCAAGGCGGAGCAAGAGAAGGCGTTGGCGAACGTGGCCAAGCTGCTCCAGATCGAGCCGCTGCTCGGCCGCAAGCCGTCGCAACTGTCCGGCGGCCAGCGCCAGCGCGTGGCGATGGGGCGCGCGCTGGTGCGCGATCCCCTGCTCTTCCTGTTCGACGAGCCGCTCTCCAATCTCGACGCCAAGCTGCGGGTCGAGATGCGGATGGAGATCAAGCGGCTGCACCAGCGCATCGGCGCCACCATCATCTATGTCACCCACGACCAGATCGAGGCGATGACGATGGCAACCCGCATCGCCGTGATGCATCGCGGCGTGGTGCAGCAATTCGCCGACCCCGACACGGTCTACCGCTATCCGGCCAATCTGTTCGTCGCCCGCTTCATGGGCTCGCCGCCGATGAACACGATGCCGGCACGGCTCGAGGCTAATGCCGGCGGGCCTGTGGCGGTGATCGGAGCCGGCCGGCCGGACGAGCTCCGTATCCACCTGCAAGACTACGACGCAGCTACGTCCTATGTCGGCCGCGAGGTGGTGCTTGGGATCCGGCCGGAATGCATCGCCGAGGGGGATCGCGTGTTCTCTGGCGCCACGGGCGCGCCTGTTATCGTCACCGCGCCTGTCGAGCTGGTCGAGCCTACCGGCGCGGAGACCATTGTCCTGCTGCGACTCGGCGGCGAACCCGCGCAGGCGCGCATCTCGCCGGACATCCGCCCGACGCCGGGCGGGACCGCCTCCTTCGCCCTCGATACCCGCCGCATTTGCCTGTTCGACCCTGAGACGGAGCGACTGATCGCATGACCAAGACGAGCTACCCCGACCTCGCGGACCGCGTGGTGCTGATCACCGGGGGCGCCAGCGGCATCGGCGCCGCCTTCGTGCGCGCTTTTGCGAGCCAAGGTTCCCGCGTCGCCTTCCTCGACATCGACACGCCGGCGGGTGAAGCGCTGGCGCACGAGGTGGCGAAAACGTCCGGCACCGCTCCGCTATTCGTGCCCTGCGACCTCCTCGACATCGACGCCCTGCGCGCGGCGCTGGCGAAGGTGCAGGCATCGCTCGGCGATGCCGCGGTCCTCGTCAACAACGCCGCCAATGACCAGCGCCAGGTGCTGGCAGACGTGACGCCGGCCGAATTCGACTGGATGATCGGCGTCAATCTCAAGCACGTCTTCTTTGCCGCACAAGCCGTGGTGCCGCAGATGCAGGCGCGCGGCGGCGGCTCGATCGTCAACATGTCGTCGGTCGCCTGGATCCGCGGCGCACCGGCGCTCCCGGTCTACGCCGCGGCAAAGGCTGCGATCGTCGGCTTCACCAACTCACTGGGCCGCCGGTTCGGCGCCGACCGCATCCGCGTCAACGCGATCGCGCCGGGAATGGTGATCACCGAGCGGCAGCGGAAGCTGTGGTTTCCCAACGAGCAGGCCATCACCGAACTGCGCACGCGGCAGGCCATTCCCGATGCGGTGACGCCCGATGATATCGCCGACATGGCGCTCTACCTCGCCTCCGACGCGAGCCGGCGCATCACCTGCCAGTGCTTCCGGGTCGACGGCGGCTTGGCCTAGCTTCGCCGTCCCTTCCGCATCGTCGCGAGCACGATGTCGGCGGCGAGCACGCTCGGTGATTTGTTGCCGGTGGACATGATGGTGTCGAGCTGGGCAAACGCCTCGACCTGTTGCTTGCGCATCGGCGTCTCGCTCAACACCTCGGCCAGTGCGGCTGCGAGCTTCTCCGGCGTGCAGTCCTCCTGCAAAAATTCGGGGATCACGTCCTTGCCGATCACGAGATTGGCGAGGATCACCGAAGAGACCTGGATCGCGCGGCGCAGGATGAAGGCCTCCATCGCGCCGACGCGATAGGCGGTCACCATCGGAATGCCCGAGAGCGCGAGCTCCAGCGTCACGGTGCCGGATTTCGCCAGCGCCGCGCGCGCGATCCGGAATGCGGCGCGCCTCTCGGTTTCGCCGACCACGATCTGCGGCTTGACCGGCCAGGTCGCCACGCCCGCGCGGACGGTGGCCTCGAGGTGCGGCATCGTCGGCAGCATCAACTCGAACGCGCGGCCCTCGTCCTGCAATCGCCCGAGCGCGGCGCCGAACAGGCCGAGATGATGCCGGATCTCGCTGCGGCGGCTGCCCGGCAGCACCAGCAGCACCGGCGGCTCGCTGTCGCGGCGCTTTTGCTCGTCAAGGTTCGGGCGCAGCGACGGCAATTGCTCGATCAGGGGATGGCCGACATAGCTGCATGGCGGCCCTTTCAGCTTGCGGTACTCCTCCGGCTCGAACGGCAGCAGACCCAGCACGTGATCGACATAACCGAGCATCGCGCGCGCGCGGCCGGGCCGCCAGGCCCAGACCGAGGGCGAGACGTAGTCGACGACGGGGATCGCCGGATTCTTCGCGCGGACGCGGCGCGCGACGCGATGGGTGAAATCGGGACTGTCGATGATGACCAGCGCGTCGGGCGCGGACTCGGTCACGGCATCCGCCGTCTCGCGGATCAGCCCCAGGATCTTCGGCAATTGCTGCACCACCGCGGCAAAGCCGACGATCGACAGCTCCTCGATCGGAAACAGCGTCTCGAGCCCCTCGCGCGCCATGGTGCGGCCGCCGACGCCCTCGAACTGCACGCCGTCGCCGAGGCGCTGGCGCAGCACCTTCATCAGCGCCGAGCCGAGCCGGTCGCCGGATTCCTCCGTCGCGATCAGAAAGATCTTCCGTTGGGGATCGCGGGTCGGCATCACGCGGGCAGACCGACGACGAAGAGATATTTGGCGTCGGCGAGCCCGATCATCGCCTGCGGCTCGGCGGCGATGGTGTTGCCGGCGATGACAGCGACACCGGCAAGGCCGGCCTTGGCGACGCCCTCGATCGTGCGCGCGCCGATCGTCGGCAGGTCGAAGCGCAAATCCTGGCCGCTCTTCGGCGCCTTCACCAGCACGCCACGCCCCGTCGCGGCACGGATGCGGCCCTCCTCGCGCAGCCGCGCCACGCGCGCGAGCAGCGCATCCGTGCCCTCGATGTCCTCGACCGCCACCACATGGCCGTCGATCACCACGGCGGCCTGACCGATGTCGAACGGCCCGAGCGCGGTGAGCACCGCGCGCCCGCGTTCGATGTCAGCCTTGGCATTGTCGGCCGGCCAGGCACGGGTGACGCAGCCCTCTGGCATCAGCAGGTCGGGCGCGACGTCCTTGATGCCGACCATGCGAAAGCCGCCTTGCTCGAGAATGCGGCCGACACCCGACAACAGATGATCGTCGCCGCCGCGGAAGGCGCGGATGACGTTGCCGAGCAGCCGCAACGTCGTGACGTCGAAGCGGATTTCCGTGAGCGAAGGCCGCACCAGCGTGCCGATGAAGATCAGGTCGCGGCAGCCCTCCTCGCGGAACAGCCGCATGGCGCGGCCGAGCTGACCGACCGAGATCCAGCGGTGGCGGAATTTCTCCACCTGTACCGGATCGCAGGCGCCTCGCAGCGGAAACAGCACCGGCGTGATGCCGCGCGCGGCGAGCGACTCGGCCACCGCGAACGGCATCGCACCACCGCCCGCGACCACACCGACCGGTGATGAAACGCCTGGAGCCGCCGATGTCATATCCGCGGCCATCCCGGCGTCACTTCTCGATGGCGGGAAGGCAGAGCGGGCGCTTGCCCTTGCCGATGAAGCCGAGGATTTCGGCGATCGCAGGATCTTCGCTCTCAAGGGACCGCGCCGCCTCCAGCCGCTCGGCGAAGGTGCCGGGGCCATGGAAGAGTTTTTGGTAGAACGCGCGCACGGTGGCGAGCCGCTGTCTGGTGAACTTGCGCCGCTTCATGCCGATGAGATTGAGGCTCTCCAGCACCGCATATTGACCGTTGGCGAGCCCGTACGGGATGATGTCGTCGCGCACGCCCGAGAGGCCGCCGACCATCACATAGGAGCCGATGCGCGTGAACTGGTGCACCGCGGACAGCCCGCCGATATAGACGGCGTCGCCAATCTCGCAATGACCGCCGAGCGTCGCCGAGGTCGCGAAGATCGCGTTGTTGCCGACCATGCAGTCATGGCCGACATGGCTGTTGTTCATGAAATAGCCGTCGTTGCCGACGCGCGTCTTCCCGCCGCCCTTGACGGTGCCGACGTTCATCGTCGCGCCTTCGCGGATGATGCAACCGGAACCGATGTCGAGCGTGGTCGGCTCGCCCTTGTAGCTGAGGTCCTGCGGTGCGCCGCCGAGCACCGCAAACGGCGAGATCACGCAATTGTCCCCGACCGAGGTATGGCCGATGACGGTCACCTGTCCAATCAGCTTGCAATCGGCCCCGATCCGGGCGTTGCGACCAATGATGCAAAAGGGCCCGATCTCGGTGCCCTCGCCGATCACGGCGCCGTCTTCCACCCGTGCGGTGGGGTCGATCTTACTCATCAAGAAGGTCTGACTATGTGTTGAACTTGCTCGGCTTTCCGGTGGTTAGCGCGACTGCGCCCGATCTGTCCAGTGACGTATGATCTCGGCGTGTTTCGCCGCTCTCGCCACTCCCCCTCAGTCCGTCAGCATCGCCCCGACATCGGCTTCGGCGACGATCTGGCCGTTGACCTTGGCGTCCCCGTGAAACCACCACATTGCCTTGCGGCGGCCGACCGAGCGCATGTGATACTCTATGGTATCGCCGGGCAGCACGGGCTTGCGAAACTTGCACTTGTCGATGGTGAGGAAATAGACCGCGCGCGGCTTCTCGGTGCCCTCGACCGACTTGATGCCGATCACGCCGGCGGTCTGCGCCATCGCCTCGATCATCATCACGCCCGGATAGACCGGACGTTCGGGGAAATGGCCCTGGAAGGCCGGCTCGTTGAAGGTGACGTTCTTGATGCCGATGCCGCTGTAATCGGCCCGGATGTTGATCACACGGTCGATCAGGAGCATCGGAAAGCGGTGCGGCAGGGTCTGGAGGATCGCATTGATATCCACCAGCTCGAACTTAACAGGTGATTCCGCCGTCATTCCCGTCCCTCGTCCTTCGGATCGGCCTTGCTGTCGCGTACCAGGCGCTCCACCGCGATAATTTCCTTGAACCATTGTTTGGTCGGCTTGGCAAAAAAACCGCCCCAGCGACCGTTCGGCGGGATGTCGTCCTTGACCCCGCTCATCGCGGTGACCTGGGCTCCGTCACCGATCTTGAGGTGATTGTTGATGCCAACCTTTGCTCCCAGCGCCACGTTGTCGCCGATCGTCAGGCTGCCCGCGAGCCCGATCTGGGCCGCGAGCAGGCAGTTCCGGCCGATCGTCACATTGTGGCCGATCTGGACCTGATTGTCGATTTTGGTGCCCTCCCCGATCACCGTGTCCCGCAAGGAGCCGCGATCGATGGTGGTGCCGGCGCCGACCTCCACATTGTTCTGGATCAGCACACGGCCGGTCTGGGGCACCTTCAGATGGCCCTCGGGGCCGAAGAAGATGAAGCCGTAGCCGTCCTGGCCGATCGAGCAGCCGGGGTGGATCAGCACGTTGTTGCCGATCAGTGTGCACTGGATGGCCGTGCGGGCGCCGACATTGCAGTCCCGCCCGATCTTGACGCCCGGACCAAGAACCACACCGGCACCGATCACGGAGCCGCTGCCGATCTCGACATCCGGACCGATGACGGTCAGCGGCTCGACGATGACGTCGTCCTCGAGCCGCGCCGACGGGTCGATGATGGCTGATGGCGCAATGCCGTCATTGCCGAACCAGGACTGCGGGCGCAACGCATCGCCATGCCATGCCCGGGCGATCCCGACAAAGGCGCGGAACGGCTGCGCCACCCGCAGCACGGCCACGTGCGCGGGCACCTGGGCCTCGAAGCGCGGACTCACAAGACAGGCACCAGCCTTGGTCGCCTTGAGCTCATCGGCGTATTTGAGGTTGTCGAAGAACGCCAGATGCATCGGGCCGGCTTCGTCCAGCGAAGCAAGACCCGTGACGCCATGACCGCCCCTGGCAGGGTCGACCAGTTGCGCCTTGGTCAGCGCGGCGATCTCAGCCAGCGTTGATGCCGGCGGTTTCCTAAAGAAGGTCGGCTGCGCCATTCCACCCCGTCGCGGTCCGGCTTCGGCATGAAGCGGAAAGGCCGCATCATGCCTTATCTCATGGATTGAGCACGATCTTTTTGGCGACCGGCCGCAGGGAGTTCCTGGAAGCAATCGCTACAAGGAACTCCCGAGCGGGCGGATCATGCCCTGCTGATCGAATTAGAACGAGGTGCCGCCGCCGAACCGGAATTCCTGCGTGCGGTCATTCTTGCCCTTGGTGAGCGGCACTGCATAGTCGAAGCGCAGCGGTCCGAACGGCGAAGCCCAGATCAGGCCGACACCGACCGACGATCGCACCACATTGCCATTGTCATACACCAGGCCGGTACAAGTTCCAGTCGAGGCCGGGTTGACGGTCGATGGCGTACAGGTCGAGTTCCTGGTCGTGGTCATTTCGTTGGTCACTGACCACGTCGTCGGGCCCTGATAGTCGAACAGACCGCCGGCGTCGGCATAGACAGCGCCCTTCAGACCCACTTCCTTCGGAAGGAACCAGAACGGCATCTGCAACTCGAGCGAAGCGCCCCAATATTTGGTGCCGCCGAGCGCGTCCTGCGTACCAAAGGGATTCAAATCGCGCGGACCGATGCCGTTCGGCGCAAAGCCGCGGACGAGGTTCGGGCCCATCTGGAAATGATCCAGCATGCGCAGATCTGTGCTGCCGACCTTGTTCAGGATACCGCCCTGGAGATGGACGAGACCGACAAGGTCCGACACCAGCGACTGGTAGTACTTCGCATCGGCCACGGTCTTCAGGTAGGAGACGTCGCCGCCGACGCCGGCGAAGTCCTGCCTGAAGTCGATGAGCAGGCCGTCGGTCGGGTTCTTGTTGTTGTCCAGCGTGTTGTAAGTCAGCGTATAGCCGAGCGCCGAGGTCAGGGTCTTGCCGTTCGCAAGTTCCTTGCGCACCGGGAGCGACGCTTCGCCGTCGCCGTAGCAGCCGAGATTGCCTGTCAGGATCGGATCGACGCCTGTTGTTGCGTTGATAAAGGCCGGGCTCGGGTTGTATGCCGGTGAGCCGACGACGTTGTTACAGTTCGCCAGATAGGACGGCAGCGTGATTTCCTGCTGGTAGATCGAGTAGCGCAGCTGGAGCGACAGGTCCTCACGCAGGGCGAAGCCGAGGCGCGGGCTGAAGCCCAGCGTCTTGGTGCCGTAGGAGATGTAGCTGTTGGACAGCTGTGTGCGCTGATAGAGGTCGAGGCCCAGCGCGACGCGGTAGTCGAGCAGATAAGGCTCGACGAACGACAGCGAATAGCCGCGGGCGTACTGGCCATAGGTGACCGACGCCTTGGCGAACAGACCGCGGCCGAGCAGGTTGCGCTCGGAGACCGAGACTTCGGCCAGCGCACCATCGGTCGTGGAGTAACCACCGGAGACCGAGAAGTCGCCGGTCGACTTTTCCTCGAGATCGACGAGCAGGACCACACGGTCGCTGGAAGAGCCCGGCTCGGTCGTGATCTTCACGCTCTTGAAGTAGTCGAGATTCTTCAAGCGGCGCTCGGCGCGATCGACCAGCGCACGGTTGTAGGCATCGCCCTCGGAGAGGTCGAACTCGCGACGGATCACGTAGTCACGGGTACGCGTGTTACCGCGGATATTGATGCGCTCGATATAAGTGCGCGGACCTTCGTCGATGTTGAACACTACGGATACGGTGTGCGCATCGAAATTGCGATCGCCGCCTGGACGCACCACTGCGAAGGCATAGCCGCGGCGTGAGGCCTCGATCTGCATGTCCTCGACCGATTTCTCGACCGATTCGACGTTGTAGAGCGAGCCGACATTGACGCGCGAGAAGCTGCGCAGCGTGCTCGGGTCGAAGTTCTGGATGCTGGTGCGGAAATCGACGGTGCCGACGCGGTACTGCTGGCCTTCCTCGATCTTGAAGGTGACGTTGAAGCCCTTCTTCTCCGGATCGTATTCAGTGAGCGCGGCCACGACCTGAACGTCGGCGAAGCCGTTCTTCAGGTAAAAGCGCCGAATCAGGTCGCGGTCGGCCTCGACGCGGTCCGGATCGTAGACGTCACCGCTGCTGAGGAAGCTCAGCAGATTCGATTCGTGCGTCTTGATGACGTCCCTGAGGCGGTAGGATGAGAACGCGGTGTTGCCGATGAACTCGATCGACTTGACCGAGGTCTTGGCACCTTCGTTGACCGTGAAGATGAGATCGACGCGGTTGTTCGGCTGCTCGATGATCTCCGGCGTGACGGTCACGTCATAGCGGCCGGAACGGCGATAGATTTCGGCGATTCGCAGCGTGTCCGACTGCACCATGGCGCGCGAGAACGTGCCGCGGGCCTTGGACTGGACTTCGGCGGTGAGCTGCTCGTCCTTGATCTTCTTGTTGCCCTCGAAGGCAATGCGCCCGATCACCGGGTTTTCCACCACGGAGACGACGATCTGGCCGCCGGCGCCGCGGTTGATCTTCACGTCCTGGAACAGGCCGGTCTCGATCAGCGCCTTGAGGCCGTCATCGATGGCGGCCTGATCGAGGCGACCACCGGGGCCGGGCTTGAAATAGGAGCGGATCGTCTCCACCTCGACGCGGCGATTCCCTTCGACGGAAATCGACTGCACGGTCTGAGCGAGCGCAGACGAAGACACCAAAACAGCCCCAACCGGGGCAAACACCGGCGCGCCGAACATGATCAGGGTTGCGAGCAAGCCCCCCCGGAGTCGCAGTCCAAACTTCATTGCGCAACGCGCCCTTATCAACTTACCAGACCCAACCCCAAAGTCGGTCTGGGAGATTCCCCAAGTTCGAAGCCGCTTGTAGCCAATTTCACCGACGCCGCAAACGGCCGAGCGCGCCGCAATTTCAATTTCATTCCAAGACGTTGCCCAATAGCAACGCCACACAAAAGCCCCTATCAAGAAGCCGCCATTCGCAGGATGTCGTTGTAGGTGGCAAACACCATCAGCATCAGCACCAGGCCGAGCCCGATTCGGAATCCCATCTCCTGGGTCCGCTCGGACAGCGGACGGCCCCGGACCACCTCGGCCGTGTAGAACAGAAGGTGGCCGCCATCGAGCAGCGGGATCGGGAACAGGTTCAGAAGCCCGATCGAGACCGACAGCACGGCGCACAGATTGATCACGAACTGGAACCCGGCGCTGGCCGCCTGCCCCGACATCTTGGCAATGCCAAGCACGCCGCTGACCTCATTCGGATTGCCTTGGCCGATGAACAAGGAGCCCAGGAACTTGAAGGTGCTGGTGATGATGAACCAGACCTGCTCGCCCCCGATCTTGAGCGCCTCGCCGACACCGACCGGGGCGGTCGAGGCCTCACCGGTCTGCGACTTGTGCTCGACGCCGAGCACGCCGACGTGGTGGCTGTTGCCGAACGGATCCTTGCGCTCGAGCAGCGCCGGCGTCGCGGTCAGCGACACGATCGCGCCATCCCGCTTCACCTGGAAAGCCAGCGCTGAACCGGCGCTCGTCGCGACGATCCGCTGCATGTCGGCAAAGCTTTCGATCGGCTTGCCGTCGATCTGCACGACGACGTCGCCGATCTTGAAGCCGGCGGCGGCCGCAGCGCCTTCGGCGACGACGCCGTCGACGCGCGCGATCGTGCTCGGCTTGCCGTAATACAGGGCCATGCCTGCGAAAATCAGGGCACCGAGGATAAAATTGGCAATCGGACCGGCCGCGACGATGGCGGCGCGCGGGCCGACCTTCTTGTGGTGGAAGCTGCCGGCGCGCTCCTCGGCCGTCATGGCCGCCAGCGCTTCGGCTGACGGGGTCGAAGCCTCGCTCTCGTCGCCGAAGAACTTGACGTAGCCGCCGAGCGGGATCGCCGAGATCTTCCAGCGGGTGCCGTGGCGGTCGTTGAAACCAACCAGCTCAGGTCCGAAACCGAGCGAAAAGGTTAACACCCGAACGCCGGCCCACCGCGCGACCAGAAAATGGCCAAGCTCGTGGAAGAACACGACGATGGTCAGGACGAACAGGAAGGGAACCGCGTAACCGAGGAGCCCATGGCTCAACGTATTGAAACTATGGACGAAAAAGTCGATCATCGAATTCCCTCATCCAGCGCCGCAAGGCCCTGGCCCCGAACTACCTAGGATGCCTTTAAGGCAATTTGAGGCAATAGGGCGGCAGCTTTATTTCGCGAAACATGGTCAACGGATATTGCATCGTCCGCTGAGGTCATGGGGCCGTGGTTCCCGCCCCGGATCCAGTCCTCCAACGTCGCCTCGACCAGCCGGGCAATGGCGCCGAACCGGATCTTGCCGGCGATGAAGGCCGCGACCGCGACCTCGTTGGCGGCGTTGTAGACGGTGGTTGCCCCCTTCCCGTGCCGGAGCGCATCGAAGGCCAGGCGAAGCCCGGGGAACCGCTCGAAATCCGGTGCCTCGAAGGTCAACTGGCCAATCTTGGCCAGATCGAGCTTGGCTGCCGGTCCCTTGATCCGGTCGGGCCAGCCGAGGCAATGGGCGATCGGCGTGCGCATGTCCGGGGAGCCGAGCTGGGCCATGACCGAGCGGTCGGAGAACTCGACCATGCCGTGAATGATCGACTGCGGATGCACCAGAACGTCGATCTCGTCCGGGCTCAGCGCGAACAGATAGGACGCCTCGATCACCTCGAGCCCCTTGTTCATCATCGAGGCGGAATCGATCGTGATCTTCTGGCCCATGGTCCAGTTCGGATGCTTCAGGGCCTGTTCGAGGGTCGCCTGCTCGATGTCGGCCGGCTTCCAGGTGCGGAACGGGCCGCCCGAAGCGGTGATGATGACACGAACCAGCTCGTCGCGATTGCCTGATGCCAGCGCCTGGAACAGTGCGTTGTGCTCGGAATCGGCCGGCAAGATACAGGCGCCCGCCTTCGCCGCGCGCTGCATGAAGAAATCGCCGGCGCAAACCAGGCATTCCTTGTTGGCGAGCGCGACATGCGCGCCGCGATCGACCGCAGCCAGAGCCGGCTTCAGTCCGGCCGCGCCGCTCACCGCCGCCATCACCCAATCGGCCGGACGCGCGCCCGCCTCGATCACCGCGCTTTCGCCGGCGCCGCATTCGGTGCTCGTGCCTGCAAGTGCGGACTTGAGCTCGGCAAGCTTGGAGGCGTCTGCGATCGCTACGAAGCGCGCGGAGAATTCCTTCGCAAGCTTCGCCAGCGCCTCGACATTGCCGTTCGCGGTCAGGGCCTCGACGCGATAGCGCTCGGGCGAGGCGCGCAGCAGATCCATCGTGCTATCGCCGATCGAGCCGGTGGCACCGAGCACCGTGACGCTGCGGATGTCGGCCGCAACAGGCTTGTTGTTACGCAAAGGGACAGCGCTCATATCCTCACCAAACCATAAGACCGCTTCCGGCGCTATGCACACCATGGCGGAGGAAGCCGATAATCCATGCCACCAGGATGGCGGCGACAAAGCCGTCGAGGCGGTCCAGAAGTCCGCCATGGCCGGGAATTAAGTGACTGGAATCCTTGACGCCGAAGCGTCTTTTCACCGCGGATTCGAAGAGATCCCCGAGCTGCGAAACCACGGTCAGGACGGCGCTCACGAGCAGCAGCGGAACCGCCTTTCCGGTCCCGCAGGCGGCAAAGCCGGCCGCGACCGCAAGGCTCGCCGCAAAGCTGCCGAACGCGCCGGCCCAGGTCTTCTTGGGGCTGACGCGCGGCCATAGCTTCGGTCCGCCAATGCTGCGGCCAGCGAAATAACCGCCAATATCGGTCGCCCACACCACCAGCAGCACGAACATCAGCGCGGCGAAGCCGTGCGCGAGATCCTGCCGCACCAGGATCGAGGCCAGCAGGGCCGCGGAAGCATAGGCGAATCCGGTTGCGGCCCAGACGAACTTGCCCCGCGCGATCAGCGTCACGATCGCGCCGCCGACACAGCCGGCGATGACGCCGGTCTTGAGGGCACCGAACGCGACGCAGAAGCCCATGATGGCGAGAACGATTGTCCCGGAAGCGGTCAGCGCGGCAGACCCCGCCCCCACCACCATCAGCCATTCCGCGAACAGCCCGATCGACACCAGGGTAACGAGGAGCGCCCACAGCCAGCCGCCGGCATAGGCGAGCGCAATCGCGAGCGGCGCCAGCACCAGCGCTGCGAGGACTCGCATCACTAGATTGCTGGAAGCGGGCGCAGAGCCCGCCGGTGCGGCGTCGTGTTCGCTCACGAGGCGGTTTTCGCGACCAGGCCGCCGAAACGGCGCTCGCGCCTGGCGAATTCGGCGATCGCGCTTTCAAGCGCCGCCTTGTCGAAATCGGGCCAATGGACCGGCACGAACACGAGCTCGCTATAGGCAGCCTGCCACATCAGGAAATTGGACAGGCGCTGCTCACCGCTGGTGCGGATGATGAGATCGGGATCGGGAATGTCGGGCGCGTCGAGATGGGCGCCGAGAGCATCGGCGTCGATCGAGGCAGGATCGCGCCTGCCGTCTGCGACTTCGCGCGCAAGCTTCTGGGCCGCTTTCGCAATCTCCTGCCGCGAGCCGTAGTTGAAGGCGACAATGAGCGTGAGGCGCGTGTTGTCGCGCGTCAATTCCTCGGCCTCGTTCAGCAGCGCGCAGATGTCGCCCTCGAGCCCGTCGCGCTCGCCGATGATCCGAACCTTGACGCCGTCGCGATGCAGGGTCGCGAGATCGTTGCGGATGAAGCGCTTGAGCAGACCGAAGAGATCGCCGATCTCGCTCGCCGGGCGCGACCAGTTCTCCGAGGAGAACGAGAAGATGGTGAGATAGCGGATGCCGAGCTCGTGCGAGGCACGCACCACGCGGCGCAGCGCCTCGACGCCGCGGCGATGCCCCTCCGCCCGCGGCAGACCGCGCGCAGCCGCCCACCGCCCGTTGCCATCCATGATGATGGCGACATGCGCAGGCGCGTCGGACCGGTCTGGTCCTTCCGTGGCGGGCGCGGCGGCGTTGGACATGACGGCAGCCTTAAAACATGATCCGGACCCGAAGGGCCGCGTGAGCGCAAGGTGCGAAGCGGTGTTCCCTCGCGACAAACGCGGAACGCGTTTGCGCGGAGATCATGTACGAACAATACTCCAGAGCGTGACGATCATGCTCATCGAACTTTAGACGGTGAGGATTTCTTTTTCCTTGGCGGCCAGCAGCTGGTCGATCTCGGTGATGGTGCCGTCGGT
Organism: Bradyrhizobium sp. S3.3.6; assembly: GCF_040546905.1. NCBI lineage: Bacteria > Pseudomonadati > Pseudomonadota > Alphaproteobacteria > Hyphomicrobiales > Nitrobacteraceae > Bradyrhizobium > Bradyrhizobium sp. S3.3.6. The sequence continues at coordinate 798,795 of NZ_JBEPOT010000002.1, forward strand.
CACCTTCTGCACCTCGTCGGCGTGACGCTTCTGATCGTCCTCCGACATCTCGTGATTCTTCTCCAGCTTCTTCAGAACATCGAGACCGTCGCGACGGACATGACGCGCGGCCACCTTGGCGGCTTCGGCGTATTTGTGCGCGACCTTGACCAGCTCCTTGCGGCGCTCCTCGTTCAGCTCGGGAATGCGCAGGCGCAGCACCTGGCCTTCGGTTGCCGGCGACAGGCCGAGATTGGAATCGACGATCGCCTTCTCGACCGGCTTCACCATCGACTTGTCCCAGACCTGCACCGAGATCAGGCGCGGCTCGGGCACGCTGACGGTGGCGAGCTGATTGAGCGGCATGTGACTGCCATAAGCCTCGACCTGCACCGGATCGAGCATCGAGGCCGACGCGCGGCCCGTACGCAGGCCGCCAAGCTCGTGCTTGAGCGACTGGACCGCGCCCTGCATGCGGCGCTTCACTTCGTTGAGGTCGAAATTATCCGTGGCCATCACGTTTCTCCTTCAATATCCCGGCGACCTCACCGCGCCCTCGGGCGCGCCAGATGAGCCGTCAGCCGGCGACGATCGTCCCGTGGCCGGCGCCGCATAGAATCGCGCCGATCGAGCCGGGCTCCGCGATCGAAAACACGATGATAGGCAGCGATGTCTCGCGGGCAAGTGCGAAGGCGGTCGCATCCATCACCTTGTAGCCGCCCTCGATGGCCTGCGAATGCGTCAGCCGGTCGAATCGCGTAGCGGACGGGTCCTTCTTCGGATCGGCCGAGTAGACGCCGTCGACGTTGGTCGCCTTCAGCACCACCTCGGCACCGATCTCGGCGGCGCGCAGCACCGCCGTCGTGTCCGTGGTGAAGAACGGATTGCCGGTTCCGCCGCCGAGCAACAGGATCCGGCCCTCAGCGAGGTATTTGTGCGCCGCGGTGCGGGTGAAAAGCTCGGAAACCTCGGGCATGACGAACGCCGACAGCGCCCTCGCCGGCGTGCCCTTGCGCTCGATCGTGGCTTCGAGCGCGAGGCAGTTCATCATGGTGGCAAGCATGCCCATGGTGTCGCCGGTCGGGCGCGACACGCCGCGGGAGGACACCTCGACGCCGCGAAAGATATTGCCGCCGCCGATCACGACCGCAATCTCGGTGCCAAGCTCGCGGGCGGCGATCAGATCGTCCGCAACCCGGTCCATGGTCGGCTGATCGATGCCAAAGCCTTGCTGTCCCGCGAGATACTCGCCGGACAGCTTGATCACGACGCGACGATAGACCGGATCAGTCATGAGCACTTTCCTCGTCCGGGCGCCGCTTCCGGCGGCACGCCGGAAGGAACGTTCCGGCGCTTACTTCTTGCCGCTGGCCGCCGCGACCTCAGCCGCGAAGTCCGATTCCTGCTTCTCGATTCCCTCGCCGAGAGCATAGCGCACGAACCCCGCGATCTTCACGGCGCCGCCGACCTTGCCTTCGGCTTCCTTCACCGCCTGTGCCACCGACTTGCCGGTGTCGTGGATGAAGGCCTGCTCGAGCAGGCAGACTTCCTTGTAGTAGGTCTTCAGGCCGGACTCGACGATCTTCTCGATCACGTTCTCCGGCTTGCCCTGCTGGCGATATTTGTCGGCGAGCACGTCCTTCTCACGCTTGACGACAGCCGGATCGAGACCGGACGGATCGAGCGCGAGCGGGTTGGTGGCGGCGACATGCATCGCGATCTGGCGGCCGAGCGCTGCGAGCTCGTCGGCCTTGCCGGGCGATTCCAGCGCCACGATCACGCCCATCTTGCCGGCGCCGTCGACGACCGCGCCGTGGATGTAGCTCGACACCACGCCCTGGCTCACTTCGAGCGAAGCGGCACGACGCAGCGTCATGTTCTCGCCGATGGTGGCGATCGCGTCGTTGATCGCAGCTTCCACCGTGACGTCACCGATCTTGGCGGCCTTGATCTTCTCGACGTCAGCGCCAACGTCGAAAGCGACCTGGGCGACCATCTTGACCAGGCCCTGGAACTGGCCGTTACGCGCGACGAAGTCGGTCTCGGAGTTGACCTCGACCACGACGCCCTTGGTGCCCTTGGTGAGCGCGCCGATCAGGCCCTCGGCCGCGACCCGGCCCGACTTCTTGGCGGCCTTGGACAAGCCCTTCTTGCGCAGCCAATCCTGCGCCGCTTCCATGTTGCCGTCGTTCTCGGTCAGCGCGGCCTTGCAGTCCATCATGCCTGCGCCGGTGGACTCGCGCAGATCCTTGACCATCGCAGCAGTGATCGTTGCCATCGTTGAAAATCCTTCTTGCCTGCCGGTTCGCCGCGGCGCGGCTCCAATTGCCCCGCCGCGGTCCATCTCAGGTATTCGCGTCAACTGAATGAAATGGTGGCCGGATCCTATCCGGCCAACCGATCGCTCTTTTTGACTATTCCGCTTCCGCGGTCAGCGCCTTGGCCTTGGCCACCCACGCATCCGCACGGCTCGGCAGACCGACTTCTTCGCCGATCTTGTGCGCGGTGTCGTGATCGAGCTCGGCGAGCTGCCAGAAGTGGAAGATGCCGAGGTCGTTGAACTTCTTCTCGATCGCGCCCGACACGCCCGGAAGCTTCTTGAGGTCGTCGGCGGTGCCGCGCGGGCCGGCAAGGCCCTGGAAGCCGGCGGTCGTGGGCAGCTCTTCGGCGACTGGACGGGCCGAGGCCCCGATGTCGATGCCGGAATCGCCCTGGGCGCGCGAGATGCCGTCGATCGCGGCGCGCGCAATGAGATCGCAGTACAACGAAATAGCGCGACCGGCGTCGTCATTGCCCGGCACCACATAGGTGATGCCCTTCGGATCGGAGTTGGTGTCGACGATCGCGGCGACCGGAATGTTGAGCCGCTGGGCTTCCTGGATCGCGATGTCTTCCTTGTTGGTGTCGATTACGAAGATCAGGTCGGGCAGACCGCCCATGTCCTTGATGCCGCCGAGCGAGCGATCGAGCTTGTCGCGCTCGCGCTGGAGCGTCAGGCGCTCCTTCTTGGTGTAGGAGCTGGCTTCGCCGCCGGCCAGCACCTCATCGAGGTGACGCAGGCGCTTGATCGAGGCCGAGATCGTCTTCCAATTGGTCAGCGTTCCGCCGAGCCAGCGCGAATTGACGAAATACTGCGCGCAGCGCTTGGCCGCGTCCGCGACGCCGTCCTGCGCCTGGCGCTTGGTGCCGACGAACAGGATGCGGCCGCCCTTGGCAACCGTGTCGCTGACGGCCTGGAGGGCCGTGTGCAGCAACGGCACGGTCTGGGCGAGGTCGACGATGTGGATGTTGTTGCGGGCGCCGAAAATGAACGGAGCCATTTTCGGATTCCAGCGGTGAGACTGGTGACCAAAGTGCACGCCAGCTTCGAGCAGCTGACGCATAGTGAAATCGGGTAGTGCCATCGTTCTAGTTCTCCGGTTGGTTCCTCCGGAAGCGTGTGAGCAAGACGGAGCGTTTCGCCCCGGCTGCCACCGGACGGCCTTGTGAGCCATGCTTCCGTGTGAGATGGCGCGCTGTATAGCGCCATTTCGGCCAGAAGCAAGGAAATAAGGGCCTTTCCGGGCTTTACCGCCCGCGAAAGGCCCTTTTCGGGGTTTCCGCCCTACCCGCTAGCACCTGGGCTGGTTGGGCGGGCATTTTTTCGCCGCTGGCGGCGGCGCAGGCGGTCGTGGCGGAGGGGCGGCCGGACGCGGCGGCGGTGGCGCGACCGCCATTCGCGGCGGCGGCGGTGGGGGCGCCGGCCTGGCGACGGGCGGCGGTGGCGGAGCGGGCCGTGCGGCTGCAACCGGCGGGCGCGGTGGCGGGGGCGGCGCCACGTGTGGCGGAGGTGGAGGCGTCGGCCTTGCGAGCGCCTGCGGGTGCGGCGCTGGCGGCGGCGGCCTTGTGACCTGCGCGGGCGATGGCGTTGCAGGCCGCTGGCCCTGCGGCTTGATCGGCTCGCGCGCGGCGACGGGCGGCGAGGGCTGCGTCGGCTTTCCATTGGTCACATTGGTCGTGGTCACGCCCGGCTTGCCTGCCGGGGTCAGCTTGGTCTCGCCGGGCCTTACCGGCGCAATGGCCGTATTGGCGGGATTGGCCGTATTGGCATGCTCCTGGACGTTCGGACGCGCTCCCCCGGTAGGCGGCGCATTTGACGGCGTCGTCTGCGGTGTAAGTTTGGCGTTGGCAGGCTGCGAGCTGCTGCTGGGTTTGGTGGTTGCGCCAGGGCGACCGACGGGGTTCGTCGAGGACGTCGACGAAGACGTGCCCGTGGCAGCAGTTCCTGTCTGCGGCCCGCCCTTGATCGCGGGCGCGGTCTGGCCGGGCACGGGCAAGGAGTGGCCGGCCGGCGCACCGGCCTTCGTATCCGCCGTGCTCGGCGCGGTAGCTGTCGCCGGATTGGCCTTGCCTCCGGCCGTGGGTGCGGTTGCGTTGCCGGTGACCGGAGCGCCGGGCGCTCCCGTCTTCGTCGTGGCATTGCCGGTTCCGGGCGCGCCCGCCGGACTCCCCGCAGCAGCGTTGCCGGTCTGCGTCGTGACTTGGCTCCTTGTCTTCAAGGCTGCCGCGCCGGCCTTCGTTGTCGGATCGACCAAGGCTGTCTTGGGGACAGGAGCCTTGTTGTCCCGAATCAAGGCCGCCTTTTGAACCACGGTCGGCGGCACAGCCGTCGTTGCCCCGACAGGCTTTCCGGATGCTGCCACGGTCGCGGTGATGGCTGGATCACCCGCTGCCGCTGCTGGTGCCGGTGCTTGCTGGTTGATCACGGTGTTGATCACCGTGGTGTTATGGATGTTGTTGAAGATGATGTTGTTCGGCGGCGGCGCGACATAGACCGGCGGACTGTAGAACGCCGGGATCGGCACGAACATCGGCTGCGGCAGCACGAACAGGCCGACGACGGCGAGCGGCGGTGCCAGCACCACGAAATCCGGCGGCGGCGGCGGACAGAAATATTCCGGCGGCGGCGGCGGCGGCGCGAAGCCAAAATCAGGGTCGCTGAAATACAGCACGGGACGATCGACATAGACCACCTCGGCCGGCGGCGGCGGCGGCACGTCATAGTCCATCATCGCGAAGGTCGGCGGCGGCTCGAGCGGCGCCGTCAGGATCGCCAGACGCCGACGCGCATCGCCCGCATGCGGTCCGTGCGGATAGCGGCGCAGATACGACCAATAGGCGTCCGCCGTGTCGGCGCGATAGGATCGCCGCCAGGTGATCGCCTCGCGGCGCGCCGCCACGATCGCCATCACGCGCTTCGCCATGGGATCGCCGGGATAGGCGGCGAGAAATTCCTCATAGGCCGGCAGCGTGTCGCGCTCGAGCGCGGCCGCATAGGCGTCCTGCACGCCGAGATCGCGGATCGGCTTGTTGCGGATCGCAGCGACCTGGTCGGGCGCAGCCTGCGGCGGCGGCGCGTCGGGGGCGCGCTCGAAGAAGGCGAATTGCGCGGTGATCTTCTGGTCGTCCCACGGCACTTGCGCGCCCTTGGAGGCCTCGTTGACGCGCAAGCGAACGCGGTCGAACACCTCCGGCAACGACAGGCCGCCGGTGCGGATCATCTCGGCGAGCGATTGCGCATAGATGCCGTACGGCCCCGGCTCTTCCGGCGCCACCGTGCCGGGCGCGGCGTTGAAGGCGATCAGCATGTTCGGATCGGGCTCGACCAGCGCCAGGCCGCTCGCGATCGGCTGCTGCCCGCCCTCGATGAAGGGCTGCGCGCGCGCCGCGTCGAGCACGACGATATTGGCCTTGAGCGGAATCGCGGCGAGCTGGCGGGTATAGTCGCTGATGCGCAGTGCCTCGGTCGGAACGTCGGTATCGCGGCTGATGTTGGAATCGACCGGGATGAAATAGTTTTCGCCGGCGAGCTGCACGCCATAGCCGGCCAGATAGATCATCGCGACGGTCCCGGGGCCTGAGGCCTGCGCCTTCTGGATGAAATCGCGAAAGCTCTTGCGCAGCGTGTCGCCGTCGAGATCGCGTGCGCCGACCACGTCGAAGCCCGCCGCCTGCAGCGTCTGCGCGATCAGGCCGGCATCGTTCGCGGTGGTTGCCAGCGGCGACTTGGCATAGGCGCCGTTGCCGACCACGAGCGCGATACGCTTTTCCTGCTGCTGCGCGCGAGCCGGTGTCAGCGCGCCCGCAACGAAGAGGATCGGCAGAAGGAGGCAGATGAAGGCCTTGTGTGTCCCGCGCATGGCTTGCTCGTTATTGTTGTTGAGATGCCAGCACGCATGAGACGCGCGGCCGGCTGAACGGCACTTGAACGAAAGTCCCGGATTGAGGCAGCGGCATGGCGCCAGCCGAGCGCGATGTCCTGCGTAAGCTCCGCGTAAGCCTCAGTCTTTTTGCGCGAGCATCAGCCTTGTGCTTCAGCCTTGCGCGATCGGATCCACGGTTCCCGTGGTGAGCCGGTAGATGCCGCCGACGATCTTCAGCTTGCCCTGTTCCACGGCTGCACTGAGGATCGGCGCGGCCGACTTCAGCTTGGCGATGTTGTCGACCACGTTCTGCCGGGTCGCCTTGTCGAGCACGTCCCCGCCCTGCTGCATTGCAGCTTTCGCGGCCGGCGCGATCGCATCGACCAGCGAGGGAATGTGTCCCGGCGGCGACGTGTTGTCCTTGATCGCCTTCAGCGTCGCACCGATCGCGCCGCAGGCATCATGGCCGAGCACGAGGATCAGCGGCGTGTTGAGCACGGCGACCGCGTATTCCATGCTGGCGATGGTCTCGGTGCCGGCAAAATTGCCGGCAACGCGGCAGACGAAGAGATCGCCGCGGCCGGTGTCGAAGGCGTATTCCGGCGCGATGCGCGAGTCTGCGCAGCTCAGCACGGCTGCGAACGGATTCTGCCCGCCGGCCAAGACCTCGCGCTCATGCTTGAAATCGTGGCGCCGCGTCACGCCGTCGACGTAGCGCGCATTGCCGTCCATCAGCCGTTTCAGCGCCGCATCCGGCGACAGCACGTTCTGCGGTTTGGGCGGCCTCTTGTTCTCCTTGGCGAAGGCTCGGCCGGCGAAAGCGACGCTCAGCGCCGAAGCGGTCAGCAGCATCGCGGAGCGCCGCGACGGCGTTGATCTGTCACGCATGGTTCCAGAGCACTGATCGCACATGTCCCGATCCCTCCCGGCGCGACGGACGCGCCCTCATGGACGAGCACCGTCGCGGCCGATCATAGCCGCGATCACGTGACGAAACCACTACATCCGCAACGCGCCTTCGCGGCAGCAGGCTAGATCTGCTGCACGTCCACCACGCCCGCGACCGCCTTGATCGCACCTGCAATCTGCGGCGAGACCTTGAAGCGGCCGGGCAGCTTCATCTCGACCTCGGTCTCGAGGTCGAGCATCATCACAAGCGAGACCTCGCCGTCGCCGCCCCCGCGCGGTGCGATGCCGGGGCTGCCGATCTTTGGCGCGGCGCCGTTGGCGCCTGCGGCCTCAGGTCCCGCCAGGCGCTTGGCGATCGAGTCCAGTGGCTTGGTGTCACGCACGAAGATGCGCAGGCCCTTCTGCGTCTTGGCGGCGGCGTCATCGAGCGGCTCGGCATGCAGGACGCGGGCGCGGACGTCCTCGCCCTGCAATTCGGCGCCGAGCTGGAGCAGCACCGCGGCGCCCGGCTCCAGCACGTCGCGATATTGCGCAAGGCCTTCGGAGAACAGCACCGCCTCGAAATGACCGGTGGGATCAGACAGCCCCATGATGCCCATCTTGTTGCCGGTCTTGGTGCGCCGCTCCATGCGCGACACCACGGTGGCCGCGACCTTGCCGGCGGTGGCGCCGGTCTTCACTGCGCGCGAAAATTCGGCCCAGCTCTGCACCCGCAGCCGCTTCAGCACGGTGGCGTAATCGTCGAGCGGATGGCCCGACAGGAAGAAGCCGATCGCGTCATATTCGCGGCGCAGCCGCTCGGCCGGCAGCCACGGCTCGATCTGCGGCAGCATGATGGTGGGCGCGTCCGCCGACATGCCGAACATGTCGTTCTGGCCGATCGTCTCGGCCTGATGCGCGCGCTGGCAGGCGGCCAGAATCGAGTCCGCGCCGGCGAAGACGCGGGCGCGGTTCGGCTCCAGCGTGTCGAAGGCGCCGGCGGCAGCCAAACTCTCGATAATGCGCTTGTTGATCGCCCGCGGATTGACCCGCGCGGCGAAGTCGGCGAGCGAGGTGAACAGGCCCCGCCTGGTCCGCTCCTCGATGATCTGATCGATGGCCTGGATGCCGACGCCCTTGAGTGCTGCGAGCGCGTAGTAGATGACCTTGTCGCCGACCTCGAAGGTCGCGCCCGAGCGATTAATGTTCGGCGGCTCGACCTTGATGCCGAGGCGCTGCGCCTCGGAGCGGAATTCGGAAAGCTTGTCCGTGTTGTTGAGATCGAGCGTCATCGACGCTGCGATGAACTCCACCGGATAATGCGCCTTCATGTAGGCGGTGTGGTAGGACACCAGCGCATAGGCCGCCGCGTGGCTCTTGTTGAAGCCGTAGTCGGCGAACTTCGCGAGCAGCTCGAAGATGGTCTCGGCCTGCCCCTTCGGCACGCCGTTCTTGACCGCGCCGGCGACGAATATCTCGCGCTGCTTCTCCATCTCGGCGCGGATCTTCTTGCCCATGGCGCGGCGCAACAGGTCGGCGTCGCCGAGCGAATAGCCCGACATCACCTGCGCGATCTGCATCACCTGTTCCTGGTAGATGATGACGCCGAAGGTTTCCTTGAGGATCGGCTCGAGCACCGGATGGAGATATTCCGGCTCCTCGTCGCCATGCTTGCGCGCGCAATAGGTCGGGATGTTCGCCATCGGGCCCGGGCGATAGAGCGCGACCAGCGCGATGATGTCCTCGAAACGGTCGGGACGCATGTCGACCAGCGCGCGCCGCATGCCCTGGCTTTCAACCTGGAACACGCCGACCACCTCGCCGCGCGCCAGCATCTGGTAGCTCTCGGCATCGTCGATCGGCAGCGTCGCGAGATCGACATGGATGTCGCGCGGCTTGAGCAGCTTGCACGCGACGTCGAGCACGGTCAGCGTCTTCAGGCCGAGGAAGTCGAACTTGACGAGACCGGCCGGCTCGACCCATTTCATGTTGAACTGGGTCACCGGCATGTCCGACTTCGGATCGCGGTACATCGGCACGAGCTCGCTTAGGGGGCGATCGCCGATCACGATGCCGGCGGCGTGTGTCGAGGCATGGCGGGTCAGGCCTTCGAGACGTTGCGCGATGTCGAAGGCGCGCGCCACCACCGGGTCTTCGTCGCGGAAGGCCTGAAGCTTTGGCTCGCTCTCGATCGCAGCCGCCAGCGTCACCGGCGCGGCCGGATTCTGCGGCACCAATTTCGTCAGCTTGTCGACCTGGCCGTAAGGCATCTGCAGCACGCGGCCGACGTCGCGCAGCACGCCGCGCGCCTGCAGCGTACCGAAGGTGATGATCTGCGCGACCTGGTCACGACCGTAGCGCTCCTGGACGTACTTGATCACCTCGCCGCGGCGGTCCTGGCAGAAGTCGATGTCGAAGTCCGGCATCGAGACGCGCTCGGGATTGAGGAAGCGCTCGAACAGCAGGCCGAACTTGATCGGGTCGAGGTCGGTGATGGTCAGCGCCCACGCCACCAGCGAGCCCGCGCCGGAGCCACGGCCCGGTCCGACCGGAATGCCCTGGCTCTTTGCCCATTTGATGAAGTCGGACACGATCAGGAAGTAGCCCGCGTATTTCATGCGCATGATGACGTCGAGCTCGAACGCCAGCCGCTTGGAGTAATCCTCGTCCGTCGTGCCCTGCGACAGGCCGTGCACGCGCAGACGATTGGCAAGCCCCTCCTCCGCCTGCCGCTTCAGTTCGGTCGACTCGACCGCAGCGGCATCGGAGCTCGCAGCGGCGCCGACCGTGAATAACGGCAGGATCGGCTTGCGCGTCATCGGGCGGAACGAGCACCGCTCGGCGATCTCCACTGTGGAGGCCAGCGCCTCCGGAATATCGGCGAACAGCACCGCCATTTCGGCGCGGGTCTTGAAGCGGTGATCGGGCGTGAGCTGCTCGCGCTCGGTCTCCGCGATCAGCCGCCCGCCGGCGATGCAGAGCAGCGCGTCATGGGCCTCGTAGTCGTCGGTCGTAGCGAAATACGGCTCGTTGGTTGCGACCAGCGGCAGGCCTTTGGCATAGGCCATGTCGATCAGCCCGCTCTCGATGCGCCGTTCCTTGTCGATGTTGTGGCGCTGCAATTCGACATAGAGGCGGTCGCCGAACAGGCCGGCGAGACGCTCGCAGCGCGAGGCCGCAATTTCAGCCTGGCCGCTCGCAAGCGCGAGCGAGATCGGCCCGTCGGGGCCGCCGGTCAGCGCGATCAGGCCCTCGGTCTCGCCATCGAACCAGTCGAACTTGATGAACGGCGCGTGGCTGTCGGGCGATTCGAGGAACGCGCGCGAATTTAGCCGCATCAAGCTGCGATAGCCGCGCTCCTGGGCTGCCAGCAGCACCACGCGCGAAGGCGGCAGCGCGTTGCGCGCATTGGGGTCCTGATCGCCGAAATCGATCGCAAGCTCGCAGCCGACGATCGGCTGGATTCCGGAACCCGCCATCTTGTCCGAGAATTCCAGCGCACCGAACAGATTGTCGGTGTCGGTCAGCGCCAGCGCCGGCTGGTGGTCCTTCTTCGCCAGCTCGGCGAGCTTGGCGATCTTGATCGAGCCCTTGAGCAGCGAATAGGCCGAGTGAACGTGAAGGTGGACAAATCCGGCGCTCGGCATGGTCGCGTGACGGCCTCTTGCAGATGGGTTGGAGCGGTTGCCGGCAGTGGAGGCATCCTGCACTCGCCCGGCCGACTCGCCTCACAATGGTGGGGGCTCGCCGCGCCGGAGTCCACGCCAGAGCAGCCGATCGGCCGCCTCATCCCGCTTTTCCCCAAGGGGCCGCCCAGCGGCCGCCGTCAGGTTCCCGACCAACGGTTTACAAAACCGCTGGTCTAAAGCTGCGGGATCAGAGCTGCGGGATGACCTGGGCCCAGATCGCGATCATCCCGACGAACAGTGCGATCGACGTTAGTGCAGCGGCTTCTTCCACGAAGATCCTGAACATGGCTTGCTCCATCACCAGAACGTATGAAGAACATTGTTCTCATTTCGTTCTCAGGAGTCAAGCAGACTCAGCCGCTTCAAAATGAAATGGTTAACTCGCTGAATTACATAATAAAAAAGCCCCGGCGCAAGGCCGGGGCTTTTCGACGACCGCCTCTTGCGAAGCGATCGTCTCAGTATCTTGCTCAGTACTTGGCGAGGATCGGACCACCGAACTTGTAGTTCAGGCGGACGAGACCCATGTCGACGTCCTGGCGAACGCGATCGGTCTGAATGCCAGTAAAGGTGATGTCCTTGTCCGACAGGAAGATGTGGTTGTACTCGACACCAACCGACCAATTCGGAGCGAAGCCGAACTCGAGGCCCGCACCGACGGTGCCGCCCCAACGGCTGTCGCTGACGGAAGCAACGGTCGCACCGGCAAGACGAAGCTCGTTCTTGGTGCCAACCACAGCCGCACCGCCCTTGATATAGAGCAGGACGTTGTTCCAGGCGTAGCCGACCTGGCCGGTGATCAGACCGAACGAATCGATCTTCGAGCGATTGGTGAAGCCGGTCAACGCGCTGAGATTGTCGCCGGAGAAGTCAGCCCAGTTGCCCTGGCCTTCCAGGCCGAACACCCACTGCGCCGACTGCCAGCGATAACCAACCTGACCGCCGACCGTACCGCCGGTCGCGTTGTGCGAGCCTTCGCCGCCAACCAGCGGAGCGCGCTGATCCCAGGTCGTGTGAGCCGAAGCGCCACCACCGTTGATACCGATGTAGAAGCCGCTCCAGTCATAGACGGTTGCGATCATCGCCGGCGCCTTGGTGTAAGGACGTGCAGCGAGGTCAGCAGCGAGCGCCGGTGCAGTCGCGCTGATCGCGACGAGGCTCACAGCTGCAAGCAACATATTCTTGTTCATTTGAATCCCGTTCCAGTTTCGTCGTTAGGCCCCCGGGCCATGGCGACGTCATATCAGCCATCGACGGAATTGCTGTAACCTCGACGCAACAGTTCACTCCAAAGGGCCTCGCAACATTAATGAAAGTTTAGCGACGCGCGCGCGGAAACCCTTTGAAACAAGAGTCTTCAGCAGTTCCAACGTCATCGACGCGACATGCATCGCGACCGCGCGAAACAACGTCGCACGCACGATCCTGTGATCCGAGAATCGAAGAATGCGCGCATCGTTTTCTCTCCCCATTGTCGCCACATTCTCACGCGCGATCGCCACAATTGCGTTCATGTCGGGCGTGAACTCTCCCGTGCGCGGGCAAACCTATGATCCCCATTATTGATCCCGACTGTCCTGCCTGCATGCAGATCTACGGCAGCGTCAGCTATTTCGATTGCTGCTACGCCTCGCTGGAGCAATGCCAATTTCTCGCCGTCGGCCGCTCCGCAAGCTGGGTCGCAAATCCGTATTTCGCACAGAAGAAGCCCGGCGGCCCTCGCCGCTCGCGACGCGTCGATTGAGGGATCAATGCCGCTTGCGGCGGACCCACCTCCGCACGCGGGAGTGCCACTAAAAGTTGTGACCACTCCGATCATCCTGTAGCGTTGGCGCGTGTCCTTTCCCGTCCGGTCTGCTCATTAGATGCTTGCCCGTATTCTGCTTCTCGTAGCCTCGCTGACGATTCCCGGCGCATTGCGTGCAGAACAGACACCGGCCGAGAAGGCTGGATTTGCCGCCAGGCTGACGATCTACCTTGCCAAAGGGCCCGCAGACGCGTGCGGGCCGGGCTGCAACCGCTGGATCGCGATCGAGGGCCAGGTCGATAATGACGCTGCGTCCCGCGTCCGCCGCTTCCTCGCCGGCGTCAAGGACGCGCAACGTCCGATCTACCTTCATTCGCCCGGCGGCAATGTGGAGCAGTCCTACGTCATCGGGCGGCTGTTGCGCAGCCGCAAGGCGGTGGCGCGGGTCGGCCAGACCATCGCGACGGCATGTGCCGCGGGCACGCAGGTGGACGCTGCATGCCTGAAGACGAAGAACGCAGGTGGCGAGATCGAGGCCGAGCTCACCACCTACCATGCGATGTGCAACTCGGCCTGCGGTTACCTGTTTCTCGGCGCGACGTCGCGCGAGGTGGCACCCGACGCCGCGCTGGCGGTCCATAACTCCAGGCTCGTCCTCGCCATACACGGCCATCCGCCTCCGGGACTGCTCGCCGAGCTCAGGCAGCAGCGCACGGCAACCGCCGACCGCGATCGCACCGCCTACATTGCCGCCATGGGGATCAGCCGCGAGCTTGATGATCTGATCCACACCGTGAAGTTCGAAAATCTGCATCTGCTGACGCGCGCCGAACTGTATCGGTTCGGGATCGACACACGACCGCTTGCCGAGACAATGTGGCGGCTGGAGAAGGGAACGTGGCCCTACGTCAGCAAGTTCGCGGTGCTGAAAACGGAGAACGATCCTTCATTCCGGACGATGGAATGGCGCCTGTTCTGCGAAAGCAAGAATCGCGTGCCGCTGATGTTCGCGGCCGAAATCGACGACGCGGCGACCGGCAAGAGTACGATCACGATGACGGTCGGCGCCGATGCGACCAGGGAGACCGGCGGGCCTCTCGTGCGAGCCACGAAGTACGAGATGTGGAGCGGCGCCGTCGATCCCGACATGGTCAAGACGATGCTGACATCCCGCACCCTGCAAGTCCGCGAGAGCAAGCCGATGCCGGACGGAAAGGCGGAGATGGCAAAGTTCGACATCGACGTGACGGGCCTGGCGCCGGTGTGGACGCTGTTGGTGGCATCGTGCCCGCCGGCAACGACCGGCCCGGTCAACCCCTGGCCAGCCATTCCGCCACCGAGGCGCGGCAGTTAGCCATGGGCCCGTCGCGCTGACGCGAGGATTGCTCCCCTTCACCCTCGACATTTCAAGTTGGCATTCGCAACCGCCATTTTCGCAAACTGACGTCCGGCCGCTCAGCTATACCAAGGCCTGTTCCGAACGCGTGTACACGCGTTCGGCTTGCGCAAAGTGGGATCGTGATCTTCGAAGTAGTCGAAATTGACCGTCCCAAACGTCGTCTGAGGCTTCGGGCGAATTCCGGCCTACGGTCACCAGTTGATCCGGAGTCCAACCTTTCCGTTGTAGGCAAACTCACCTCCGTCAAAGCGGCTCTGGTATGACGCATTGGCGTAGAGTGTCGTCGTCGTATCGATCTGCCCGCTTATGCCGGCGTTGATCTCTCCCCAAAGACCGCCGAGGTCTGCGTGAAATGGGACGAAGCCCGTCTCGGAGGAGAACAGGGTTGTCGGATTGCCGAGAAACTCGTTCCAGAGATTTGGACGTATCCAGGCTGTGACAGTGCGCGCACTATCATCGATCGCCCAAGTCCGGCCAAACCGGGCGCCGACGCGGGCGGCGAGCGAATTGACGTCCGTAAAGCGGACTTGGGCAGCGATGTCGCTCGCGTCGTTGATATGGATGTTCTGATAGACCAGTTGCGCTTGCGGTTCGATGAAATATCCATTTCCAAGCTTGAACGGATATCCGCCCTCGAACGACACCGCTCCGCCCTGGGCACCGGTCTTGAGCGCCGGAATCCCCGAGTAATCACCCACGCTGCGAATGTCGTAGAAGGTGCCTTGCACGATTGCGTCAGTGTACCAGCCGGTCGACCCGAAATGCGTCCAGTAGCCGCCGAGCGTGTAGGCCGCGAAGTCGCTGCTGCCCATTTCACCATCGAAGTGAGCAACCCGCCCCTGGGCACCGCCAATCGCAAAATAGGCCCCCGCCTGATCGCGCGAACCATCGGGACGGTCATGCCGGTAGAAATCCATGCCGCCCTGCACCGCCTGGAAATTGTACGAGAAATGTGGGCCGGCCGAGCCGCCAAGCACGCCGAGACTATCGCCTTGGTGCACGCCATTGACCCCGATCATGCGAGCCCAACCAACCTTCGCGTTCTCGGGATTGACACGGGCGCGCTCGTCTTCTTCGTCGCCGACGCGCTCGTGAAGCGAGTCGAGCAGACTGCGCCCATACAGCAGCGTCATCGACGGGATTGCCGCATAGAGCGACGTCTCTTCCCGATAATCCGGAAGAACGCCGCCGCCACCACCACCACCACCGCCGCCGCCACCGCCACCGCCACCGCCGCCGCCGCCGCCGCCACAGATGCGCAAGTTCGGATGAGCAGTGCAATCGAGCGCCGAGCGCAAATACCAGGCCTGCGGATTGCTGGCGTCCACGCTCGATCTGAACAATGAGTATCGATAGGGCCCGGCCAAAACCGGACGCGACAAATTGAACGATCCAGGGTCTGTGGTCCCACCGTTGATCGCGTCGACGACAAGGATGCCATTCCCGCTGGTGAGCGCGCCGGCGCCGGTGGTGTTCGATATCCGCAAGAAGGAGTGGCCGCTCGCGTTACCGCCATCGATGACGAGCCTGTCCGACGGTGAACCATCCGTTCCTAGATATGTGTTCAGACCGAGCCTGCCGCCCTGGCCGACATAGTTCACTACGGTGAGCGTCTTGTAGCTGGATAGTTGCGTCGGGTCGCTGCCCGGAGGTGTGAACTGGATCAAGCTCGAGGCATTGGTCAGGTTGGTGAGATTGGAATTCCCCGTCATCGTCCAGAGTGAATTGTTCTGAAGCGTGACGGTTGAAGTGCTGCCGCCGTCGGTGGTCGCGGTCCCCTGAAAACTCGAACTGTCGGCAACGAGGTTGAATGCCGCGCCGCCGCTCACGGTCAGCCATTGACCGTTGTTGACTGTCGCCGTCACACCGGTGAAACTCAGATTGTTCGTGCCACCAGGCGCTGCGATCGAGGCGCCGTTCGGGCTCGTCATGACCACGCCGGAGAGCGTCACATCGCCACCACTCACGTTGAGTGCGTTGGCCCCGCTCCCATTCGCCGTCAGCGAACCGCCGCTCATGCTCAAGACGCCGCCCGTCGTGACGCCGGCGGCGTGGGTGCCCGCGCCGGATGTGGTCACGGTGGTACCACCGGTGAGCGCCATGCTTCCCGAATTGTCGGCCTGAACACCACGTCCGTTTTCGCTGGTTGGAACAGTCACGACCGCGCCGGACGCAGTGAGTGTGCTGCCGGCGCCGCTGGACTGCATGCCGATTTCGCCGCCGCCGCTACCGGTTGCTGCGACGCTGCCTCCAGTCAGCGAAATCGCTCCACCGTCCAATGCTTTCGCGCCGACATCGCCACCGCCTCCGGACACGGTGATTGCACTGTTGGTCGCGGTGATCGTGCTTCCCGCCGACTGCGCCAGCAAGCCGGTCTCGCCGCCGCCATTGCCTTCTAAGGTGACGGTGGTCTGGTTCAGCGAGACCGCCGCGCCGCCATCCGCTCGAACACCGATGTCGCCTCCCCCTCCGCCAGGCATCGAAATGCTGGTTCCGGTCGAAGCGATCAGGCTACCCGTACCGGTCGCCCACAATCCGGTATTGCCACCGCCGCCGGCGGCATAGCTGATCGTATCGTTCGCGAGATCGATGGAGGCGCCGTTCGTGGCTCTGGCCGCCACGTTATTGCCGCCACTGTTCAGGCTCACGCTCAGCCCCGTCGAGCTGATCCTTGTGCCGGTGCCATCGGCCAGGAGTGCAGTGCCACCTCCCCCGAAGGCGGGATTGATCGCCGACCCCGGTAAAAAAATGATTTGCCCGCCGCTCTGCGCTGAAGCCCCGATGCTCCAATTGCCATTGATGCTGGATCCTGGGCTGAAGATGATCGTGCCATTCGTATCGGCAAGCCCGCCAACGCTCCCGCCATTGAACGGGTTTATGGTCACGTTGTTGGTGGTGATGGACGCGCTTGTGCTGGCGTGAACGTCCGGCGTCCCGGTCAGCGTGGTGTTCGCGTCGATTGCGCAATTTCCGGATGTAAGCGTGACGGTCGAATCGGGTGCCACGGTACAAGATTGAGCCGAAGCCGTATCAACCACCACCCCCGAGGCGATCATGGCGATGGCAGCCAGACCGAACCTGCGGATGTTGCCCGGGATATTCTGAGACTCGGTCCTCTTACGCGTGTCGTTGACGGAGGCTGTCGGTAAAACCCTTGCGAACCCGTTTGCACGCTGTGGCGAAACGACGCAATCGGTGGAGCTCGTGCGCAATGCCGAGCCAGTCAGATGCTTCATCGGGCAATCCCTTCCCTATCCAACAGTCGCTAAGCGACAAATTGAAAAAGCGGGGCCGCCGTTCTGGCGAGGAACGCTAGATTTTAATGCAATTTAACCTTGCAAATCATGATGCTCACTCTTCCGCCGGATCGCGCCGCGATTGTGACCGAAATGGCTTGGTTGAGACTTTGATGCCGAGCGTGGCGAGAGAGTCACAGATCAATCGTCGAACTCGATCGGGGTCATGCACCGTTGCGCTCTCGTCCATCGATCATCGGCACCACGACAGGCCACGGTTGCATTGGAAGTTTTTAGCGCATGCACGCCAGCCGCATACGGTTCCATGTGCGGCGGAGCAGCGATTGGCCTCACCGTGCCTCCAGCACGAATAATGGGCATTCCACGCGCGAGCATGTTCGCACCTGTCGCGCACCCTGTGTTCTGCAGGAAGAGTTGCTGCCTCCTCTTGCGCTGCCACGCGGGAACCGCTTCTGCGGCTACACCGGCGTGTAGATCACGAGCTTCAGCGCGGGATCGTCATTGGCCGCCGCAAGCCCCCCGGCGCCGCTGTTTTGGCGCCGCCCGGATCGTCATATGCGTCGTGCTCAGCCTGCCGCTGCTATCTTCGCGCGGAACGACTCCTGTCCCTCGACGATCTTGTCGATCAGCGCATCGAGCGCCCAGAAGCGCTCGCGAATGTCGAAATCGACCGCCCGGCTCTCGATACGGGAAAAGGTGCCGAGCCGCTGATGATAGAGCTTGGCCAGTTTTGGATAGCCCATCGGCTCAGCCATCGCGGCAAGCGCGAGATAGACCGACAGCTCGTTCGCCAGCGACGGATGCTTCGTGTGCCGGGTCAGCAACCACTTGTAGAGATCGGGATGGAAATTCGTGAACACACCGGTAAACCCCGGCGCCCCCGATTTCATCGCGTCGAAGGCGATCGCGGCATTGGCGTTGACGATCGTCAGCGGCGAGCCGTTCGTCAGCTTGACCCGGCGCTGCACGGTCGCGAGATCACACGAGACGTCCTTGAGAATCGCGAAACGGCCGCTGTCGGCACAAAAGGCCAGCTCATCGTCGGAGAGAAGCCGGCGAAATGGCGCCGGGCATTCATAAAGACCGAGGGTCATTTCCCTGGGCAGCCGGTCGAGCAGCCAGGTCAAATTGTCGGTGAAGATCGTCCGCGTCGGATCGAGGGACGCGAGACGGTTGGTCACCAGAACCAATCCGTCGACGCCCGTCTTCGCGATCGATGTCAGCTCGGTGAGCTGGTCTTCCCTGGATTCGCTGATATGGCCGGATGCGATGACGGGAAGCCGGCCGGCAGCCGTCCGGGCGACAAATCGCGCCAGCTCGACACGTTCGTCCAGCGTCAGGAACTGCATCTCGCTGGACTGAGCGACCGCGAACAATGCGTCGGCACCGTTGGCGATATACCACTCGATCAGCCTTTCGAGGCCGGAATAGTCGATCGTGTTCGCCTCGGTGAATGGCGTCAGCATCACGGGAATGATGCCCTTCAGCGCGATTGTCACAAGCAAGCTCCAGACAGTGGCGAATGAGGCAGCGATTCCGCTGCCGGTTCGCGGGGCCTTACACCGGAGGCGAGATCGCCTGCAAGACCTCCCTGAACACGCCGTACTGCAATTTGAAAGTTTCAGGGCTATAGTCTTGATAGTATCCCGCGGTCACCGCGACGACGAGATCGAGCTCCGGGACGATGCGGATCGACTGGCCACCTCGGCCCTGCGCGGCGATCGATTGGACAACACGCCCATTGAGCCGGGAGCTCCGCAGCCACCATAAATATCCATAGGACTGACCGTCGGTCGCCTTGAGCTTCATTGTGGTCGACGCCTCGATCCATGCCTTGGAAACGACTTGCCGATCGTTCCAGCGACCGCCCGCGAGGACGAGTTGGCCGATCTTCGCCATGTCGCGCGGTCGCAGGCGCAATCCCCCGCCGGCGTCGCTGTCGCCTTTGAACCGGCCCCACTCGAATTCGGTGATGCCGAGAGGATCGAACAGCATGGTGCGCGCAAATTCATCAAGCGGACGGCCGGTGGCCTTGCGGACGATCGCCGAGAGCAGCGCAAGCGCGCCGGTGTTGTAGAAGAACCCCTGCCCGGCCGGTGCAGTTGCGGGAAGGCCAAGGACGTAGCGACAGGCATCCTGCGCCATGTGCATGCGCACTTCGTCGTTGTCGTCACCTGTCGCCGGAGTTGCCTCCACCCACTTCAGGCCCATCGACATGGTGAGCACGTGTGAGAGCAGGATGCGATCCTTGTCCGGGGACCGCAGGTCGAACAATTCGGGGAAGAAGCTGAAGACCGGTTCGTCGAGGCTTCGGATGAGGCCCTGGTCGATCGCGATCCCGACGACCAGCGACGCGACGCTCTTTGAGCACGATTTCAGATTATGCAGTGTATCGGCGTCGAAGCTGATGTCCCTGACCCGGACGCCGAAGATGCGACTGGGGACCTCATCAGATCCTTTGAAGTATCGCTCGAACGCCAGTCGACCGTGGCGAGCGACCAGCACGGCATGGATGTTAGAGCCGGAGCTTTCGAGTCGATCGGTCATCCTGCACAGCGCGGCCTGGTCGACGTCATTGTCTCCATTGGCGGACGGAACAGACCAGCCGTCATCACGCTTCGCCGGAGCGGCACAATTGGCCGGTGGGTCAGCGCAGACCGAAGGCCCGGCGATTGGCGCCAAGGCAGCTCCGCCGAGAAGCGAAATGAATTGCCGACGCCTCATCCGATCCCTCGCCGACCTCGCTTTCCACCGCGAGCCAATGCTACGAATTGTAACATTAATTTGCGTTGGCCGCAATGATGGTGCGCGATCTCCGCTGCCTGCAGGCACTTTGCGACATTCGTCCTCACACCGGCGTGTAAATCACGAGCTTCAGCGCGGGATCGTCATTGGCCTGAAAGCTCGTGTGCTCGAAGTGCAGCACGCCCTTGGTCGGATGGGTCATGGTCTTGCGGCCCGACAAGGTGCCGTGCACCTCGTGCGCGCCCCACCATTTGACGAATTCGGGACTGCCTTGGCGCAACCGCGTCAGCAATTCCGCAAACGCGGGATCGCCGGCCCAGACGTCGTGGGTGGCGCGAAACATCGCGACCATGCGCTTGGCGACTTCGGCCCAGCCCGCGCCGTAGGATTTTCGCGTGCGCTTGTTGGTCATCATCAGCAGCAGCGTGTTGCGATCCTGCTCCGGCAACCGGCCGAACGCAAAGATCTCCTCGGCGGCTTCGTTCCAGGCCAACACATCCCAGCGTCGCCCGGTGATGTAGGCCGGATGCGGCAGGCTCTCAACCAGGCGCAGAATCGGCGGCGGCACCATCTCGCGGGTGAATGCACCCCTCGCGCCGTCGCGCGCGAGGTCCTTGAGGTGCGCATGCTCGGTCTTGCTGAGGCGCAGTGCACGCGCCAGCGCGTCAACGGTGGTGACCGACGGGCTGACGGTGCGGCCCTGCTCGAGGCGGATGTACCAGTCGACGCCGATGCCGGCGAGCTGGGCGACCTCCTCGCGGCGGAGCCCCGCGGTGCGCCGCCGCTGGCCTGCGGGAAGACCGACGGCCTTCGGCGTCAGCTTCTCGCGGCGGGAGCGGAGGAAATCGCCGAATTCGACGCGACGTGGATCGGCCATGGCATGCTCCCGGGAATGGAGGGCTTTGGGAATACTAGGATAATACCAGGCCTTCCTATCCCTTCAAGGGCGTCGCATACGGGTGTCACCCGACCTTGAGGTGAAGACATGAAAGCTGCCGTACTCAAATCCTTCGGATCGCCGCTGGTGATCGAGACTGCTCCGGACCCGGTGCTCGGCACCGGCGAGGTCATCGTCGACGTCGTCGCCACGCGCGTCCTGTCCTACATGAACGAGGTCTTCAGCGGTGAGCGCAATTATGCGCTCGAGCTGCCGATCATCCCCGGCCCCGGCGGCATCGGCCGGGTACGCGCGATCGGTCCGGACGCAACCAGGCTCAGCATTGGCGACTGGGTGTTCTGCGACCCGACGGTGCGGTCGCGCGACGATGTCGTGGCGCCCGATATTGCCCTGCAGGGACTCACGGCAGCCGGCCCCGGCGGCATGCGCCTGCAGCAGCATTTTCGCCACGGCTCGTATGCCGAGCAGATGCGGGTGCCGACCGAGAACGTGAAGCGCCTTGGCGCGATCACGTCCGAAGAAGCCTCGCAATGGTGCGCGCTCGGAACGGCGCTGGTGCCCTATGGCGGCTTTCTTGCCGCAAACCTGCAAGCAGGCGAGACCGTGCTGGTGAGCGGGGCCACCGGCAATTTCGGCAGCGCCGCCGTCTCCGTCGCGCTCGCGATGGGCGCGGCCTGCGTGGTGACGCCCGGCCGCAACGAGAAAATCCTGGCCGACCTTGTCCGCCGCTTCGGCGCGCGGGTGAAGCCGGTCAGGCTCACCGGCAACGAGGACGACGACCGCGAGGCGATGAAGCGCGCCGCGCCCGGGCCGATCGACTGCGTGCTCGACATCATGCCGCCCTCGGTCAGCACGCGCGTGGTGCGGGCGGCGGTCATGACGGTGCGCGCCTATGGCCGCGTCGTGCTGATGGGCGGCGTCGGCATGGCGGGGGGGCCGGGCCTCGAGCTGCCCTACCCCTGGCTCATGCGCAACTGCATCTCCATTCATGGCGTCTGGATGTATCCGCCGGATGCGGCAACGCGTCTGATCGGGTTGGTGCGCGCCGGGCTGCTGCGGCTCGACGAATATGTGACGACGGATTTCGACCTCGACCACGTCAATGAGGCCGTGGCCCACGCCGCCGCCAATGGCGGACCGTTCAAATTGACGGTGATCAGGCCGTAAATTGCCTGCCCACTGCGGCAATGCGCTGCTGCGGCGGGTTTGCCTGATCGATCAAGCAACTGGAACACGTCACCCCGATCGTGGCCGGCCGCGGCCGTCTACTGTGCATGGGGTTGTTTTCACGTTTTCTTTATTCGAGCTCGACGACCTGGCCGTCGGCCAGCGACACGCGCCGGTCCATGCGGCCGGCGAGCTCCATGTTGTGGGTCGCGATCAGCATCGAGACCTTGGTTGCCTTGACCAGCTGCATCAGGGCCTGGAACACGTGGTCGGCGGTGTGCGGATCGAGGTTGCCGGTCGGCTCGTCCGCGAACAGCACCCGCGGTGCGTTGGCGACGGCGCGCGCAATTGCGACGCGCTGCTGCTCGCCGCCCGACAGCTCCGCCGGACGATGGGTGATGCGGTCGCCGAGGCCGAGATAGCCAAGGATCTCCTTGGCGCGCTTGACGCTCTCGGACTTCTTCAGGCCGCGGATCATCTGCGGCATCATCACGTTCTCCAGCGCCGAGAATTCCGGCAGCAGCCGGTGCGACTGGTAGACGAAGCCGATATCGGTGCGGCGCAGCTGGGTGCGCTCAATGTCGGGCAGTTGCGAGGTCGGCGCGCCATTGACATAGACCTCGCCGGAATCGGGAGCTTCGAGCAGGCCCGCGATGTGCAGCAGCGTCGACTTGCCCGAGCCCGACGGCGCGACCAGCGCGACCGACTGGCCCGCCCACAGCGCGAGCTTGGCATTGTCGAGAATCGTCAGCGCCGCCTCGCCCTGCAGGTACTGCCGTCTTATCTCGTGGAGATAGATGACCGGTACATCTTCCGCCCCCTGCTGCTCCATCAGGCCCTCACTCGTACCGCAACGCTTCGACCGGATCGAGGCGCGCGGCGCGCCACGACGGGTAGAGCGTCGCCAGGAACGACAGCGTCAGCGCCATGACGACGACGGCCGTGGTCTCGCCGACGTCGATCTCGGCGGGCAGCTTCGACAGGAAGTAGAGTTCCGGCGAGAACAGCTCGGTGCTGGTCAGCCAGGACAGGAATTGCCGGATGGATTCGATGTTGAGGCAGATCACCAGCCCGACGAAGAACCCCACCAGCGTGCCGACCACGCCGATGGATGCGCCCGTGATCAGGAAGATCCGCATGATCGAGCCTTGCGAGGCCCCCATCGTGCGCAGGATCGCAATGTCGCTGCCCTTGTCCTTCACCAGCATGATCAGGCCGGAGACGATGTTGAGCGCCGCGACCAGCACGATCATGGTCAGGATCAGGAACATCACGTTGCGCTCGACCTGGAGCGCGTTGAAGAAAGTCGAGTTGCGCTGGCGCCAGTCGACCAGGAACACCGGCCGGCCCGCGGCCTCCGTCACCGATTTGCGGAATGAATCGATCTTGTCGGGATTGGTGGTGAACACCTCGATCGAGGTGACGTCGCTGCTGCGGTTGAAATAGGCCTGCGCCTCGGCGAGCGGCATGAAGACGAAGCCGAGGTCGTACTCGGACATGCCGATCTCGAACACGGCCACGATCTTGTACGGTTTTATGCGCGGCGTGGTGCCCATCGGCGTCACCGCGCCCTTCGGCGCCACCAAGGTCACGCTGTCGCCGGCATGCAGCGACAGCTGGTCGGCGAGCCGCCGGCCGATTGCGACGCCCTGGCCGTCGTCAAACCCCTCGAGCGATCCCTGCTTGATGTTCTTGGCGATCGAGGTGAGGTTATTCAGGTCGTCGGAGCGGATGCCGCGCACCAGCACGCCCGAGGCGTTCCAGGGCGAGGACGCCAGCGCCTGGCCGTCGACCACGGGGGCAGCCAGCCGGATGCCCTGGACCTGGCTGATGCGCTCGGCGACGTCCTTCCAGTCGGTCAGCGGCGATTCCAGCGGCTGGACCAGGATATGGCCGTTCAGCCCCAGGATCTTGTCGAGCAGCTCTTTGCGGAAGCCGTTCATGACGGCCATCACGATGATCAGCGTGGCGACGCCAAGCATGATGCCAAGGAAGGAGAACCCGGCGATGACCGAGATGAATCCCTCCTTGCGCCGCGCCCGCAAATAGCGCGCCGACAGCATCCACTCGAAGGGCGCGAACGGCGCGGTTTGAACGGTTTCAGTCATGGTCTCATCCATCGCTCGATAATCCCATGATTCGGGGTCAATTGTGGCCGGATTGGCGGCCGCGATATCAGGCGATGAACAATATTCAGCCGACCAGGCGGGCGACCGCGTCCGCTGGCGACATCGTCTCGCGGGAGCCGTCACTGCGCTTCTTGATCTCGACCTTGCCGTCGGCCAGCCCCTTCGGCCCGATCATGATCTGCCAGGGGATGCCGATCAGGTCGGCGGCGGCGAATTTGGCGCCGGCGCGCTGGTCGGTGTCGTCATAGAGCACATCGACGCCCTTGGCCTGGAGCTCGGCATAGAGCTTCTCGCAGGCCGTATCGACCGCCGCATCGCCCTGCTTGAGATTGAGGATCGAGACGCGGAACGGGGCCACCGCCTCCGGCCATTTGATGCCGGCATCGTCATGGCAGGCCTCGATGATGGCACCGAGCAGGCGCGAGACGCCGACGCCGTAGGAGCCGCCATGGATCGGCGCGTCCACGCCGTCCGGGCCCGCCACCGTCGCCTTCATCGGTTCGGAATATTTGGTGCCGAAGTAGAAGATCTGGCCGACCTCGATGCCGCGGGTGTTCACGCGCTTGTCCGCAGGCACTTCCTGCTCGAACCGCGCGGCGTCGTGGACGTCCTCCGTCGCGGCATAGACCGAGGTCCACTGCTTGATGATCGGGGTCAGATCGCTCTCATAGTCGACGTCCTCGCCCGGCACCGGCAGGTCCAGCACGTCGCGATTGATGAAAACACCGGATTCGCCGGTTTCGGCGAGCACGATGAACTCGTGGCTGAGGTCGCCGCCGATCGGGCCGGTTTCGGCGCGCATCGGGATCGCCTTCAGCCCCATCCGCGCAAAGGTGCGCAAATAGGCGACGAACATCTTGTTGTAGGAGATACGCGCCGCCGCCTCGTTGAGGTCGAAGGAATAGGCATCCTTCATCAGGAACTCGCGGCCGCGCATCACGCCGAAGCGCGGCCGCTGCTCGTCGCGGAATTTCCATTGGATATGATAGAGATTCAGCGGCAGGTTCTTGTAGGACTTCACGTAAGCGCGAAAAATCTCGGTGACCATTTCCTCGTTGGTCGGCCCGTATAGCAGCTCGCGCTTGTGGCGGTCGGCGATGCGCAGCATCTCCGGGCCGTAGGCGTCGTAGCGGCCGCTCTCGCGCCAGAGGTCGGCGAGCTGGAGCGTCGGCATCAACAGTTCCAGCGCGCCGGAGCGATCCTGCTCCTCCCGCACGATCTGTTCGATCTTCTTCAGCACCCGGAAGCCCAACGGCAGCCAGGCATAGATGCCGGCCGCCTCCTGCCGGATCATGCCGGCGCGCAGCATCAACCGATGCGAGACGATCTCCGCTTCTTTCGGATTTTCCTTCAGGATGGGCAGAAAGAACCGCGACAACCGCATGGCAAGACTCTGGGAATCAGTGGTGGCCCGCAGTGAAACCGGATTGGAAGCGAAAACACAAGACCGGGAATGAGGAAAAGCCGCTAACGCGGCGGAATTCCTGTCATTTTTCCGTCGACTTCAGGTTCGAGTTGAACCCTGCCGACTTAACGCGGCGCGACCTCGAGCTCGTCCTCGAGAGTGACTTTCTCGAAATCGGTCACCAGCGCATCGATCCGCACATGCCAGCGGCCGGCGAAGGGCAGCTCGACTTTGCGCACGTGCCAATAGCCGTCTGGTCCCAGCTCGGCGTCGCGTTCCATCGGCTCGATACCGCGCTCGGGCAGGCTGAGCGTCAGCGTCGCCTCCTTGACCTTCAGCGGCGTCGCCTCGCCGGTCATGAGCTGAAGCACGAAATCGTCCACGCCGGCCTTGCCGGGGGACACCAGCACCTGGAACATCGCCTTGTCGGTATGGATGTGGATCGCCAGCGGCGTCTCCGGGAGGATGGTCCGCGGCGGCGGCGTGAAGCGCCAACCGGCGACGACGGCAAAGATGCCGAGCGCGACGCCGCATTCGAACAGGATCGAGCGCCTGAGCGCGGGCGCGGCCCTTTGGTCCTTCCAGCGCCGGCGTCAGCCGAGTGCGATTGAGCGCGGCGAGCCCAAGCAGGGATAAAACCAGAGCCAATTTGACTGACAGAATGAGTCCGTAGCTCGTCTCGACCAGCGCTGACGGCTTTTCGAGCTGGATGATTGCAAGCGTGAGCCCGGTCAACGCCAGCGCGGCGACCACCGGCATGGCGATGCGCGAGAAGCGGTTCAGTAGCGGCAGCACCGCCGGCGTCGGCTTCGACAGCAGCGCTGCTAGCGGCGCCAGCGCGCCGATCCAAAATGCAACCGCAAGGCCATGGAGGAAGATCGCCGGCCGCGTCAGCACCTCCGGCGGCGCCGTTGCGGCGTGCCCGGTCATGGCGAGCGACAGGCCGACGCCAGCGAACGCGACCGCCGCAAGAGCGCGCGCATGCCACGCGCGGCCCAGCGCCATCAGCGCGAGCAGCATCGCCGCAATGGCGACGAGCAAGGCTGGGCCGGCGCTGGTGACGAATGCGACGGTCCAGGGAGCCGCCGTCACGAGTGCTGCCGGCGGCAGGCCAAGGAGATCGAGACCCAACACGCCCAGCGAGACAATTGCGCTTGGGAGACCGACAAGCAGCGCGGCGCGCGGCGCGCCCATCCCCGCCATTGACCGCGAAATCCAGCGGGCAAAGAATACGCCGCCGACACCGACAAACAGCCCGAGATAGAGACCGATCCGCGACAGCCAGATCAGCGCGTTCAGCCGGCCATCCGCATTGGCCGGAGGCTGCGTGGCCGTCGGCACGCCGACCGAAAAGATCACCGATCCCGCGACAGGATGGCCGTCCTGCGAGATCACCCGGTAACTCACGACCGCCGTGCCCTGCGGCAGGTCCGGCGGCATCGCAATCGAAATGCTCTCGCCGGATGTCGTGACGCGCGCATCGTCGCGCGCCCTGCCCGCGCCATCGATCAACTGGATCGCGCCCGGCGTCACCGCTTCGTTGAAGCGCAATTCCACCGCCTTTGGCGCGCTCGTCAGGATGCTACCGCTCGCCGGCTCAACCGAGATCAGCGCCGCATGCGCCGACGCGCCGGTCGAAGTGCCGGCGACGACGAGCAACATCGCGAGCGCAGCGAGACGACGCATTACGGCTTGGGCAGCAGCTTCACGCCGGGCGCCGGCGACTTTTCCTCATGCGAATAGGCTGCCCCCTCCGCCGGGATTTCGATCCAGCGGCTGACACCCTTCTCGCATTCCTGCACCACCGGAAAATACAGCGTGGTGTTGGGCTTCAGGCTGTCGGTGAGGAAGCTGCTGACGACGAACTCGTCGTAATTGTGGTCCGGCAGCTTGCCGCCGGACCAGACCACTTCCTTCACGCCAGAGGTCAGCTTGTTGCCGTGATAGTCGTACGCACTGGCATACTGGCCCTCGACGACATCAACGTTCCAACCAGCCTTCGGCATCGGCTTCACCGCGATGACTCCTTCGGGGATCTGCACGCGGATCTTGACCGTCGGCGAGCCGGAGCAGCCGTGCGGCACGGCGAAGACGGCCTTATAGGACGCACCGACCGTGGCCTGCTTGCCTTCCAGATAGACATGTGCCGCCGCAGGCGATGCGGCCAGCGCAGCCATCAGGATCAGCCAGGGTGTCTTCGACATGCTCGATCTCCCGGGGTTTAGATCACACGCGTCACATTTTCATTCCCGAATGGTCGGGCATTTTCTTCATCATCATGCTTCCGCCGCCGCCGGGCGCCTGCGCGCCGACGCCCTGGACGTCGAGCGCGACGGCGACCTTACCGGCCTTCTCGAATTCGAGCGTCACCGCCACCTTCTCGCCCTCCTTGAAGGGGCCCTTGAGCTCCTGGAGCATCAGATGATAGCCGCCCGGAGCGAGCTTCACGGTCTTGCCCGGCCCGATAACGAGCCCCTTGTCGAGCGGGCGCATCTTCATCACGCCATTGTCCATCGTCATTTCGTGGACCTCGGCCTTGCCCGCGATCTCGGCGGTCACTTTGACGAGCTTGTCGGGCGCCGTGCCCTTGTTCTCGATGGTCAGGAAACCGCCGGCGACTTTCGCGCCGCTCGGGGTCGCCCGGCTCCAGCCCTGGGTGATGACGAGATCGCCCGCCTTGACGTCCTCGGCGCGGACCGGCACCGCGATCACGACCGCCGAGAGCACTGCGAGCGCGAAAATGCGTGAGAGTGTGTTCATGTTGATTGCCTTTCTTGTCGCCATTGAGGGGGTACCACCCGTCAGAACGTGTACTTGCCGGCGAGAACGAAAGTTCGTCCCGGGAATGGATGGAACAGGAAGTATTGCGCGTTGAAGAGATTATCGATGCCGAAGTCGAACGCGAAATTCTTCGTCGCGTTGTAGTGGATCTTCAAGTCCACAACAAAAAAGTTATCGAAGGCGCCGTAGACGTGCGGGATGATATCCGAGTTGTCCAGCGTCGAATACTGCTTGCCGCTGTAGCGCGCCGCAACCGTATAGGCCCAACTGTCGTTCGGCCGATAGGTCACGCCGAACTTGGCGCGCCAGTCAGGCACGAAAGGTACGCGCTTGCCGACGACACTGGTCGGTCCCTTCCAGTTCGGATCGGAGATGATTCTGGAATCGACGTAAGTGACGCTGCCGAAGACTTGCAGGCCGTTCACCACCACATTGTCCTTGTCAGCCGACAATTCGACTCCCTGCATGCGGATTGCAGCGACGTTGCTGACCGCTGTCTGCACCGTTTGCGCCCCCTTTGCGTCCGTTACCGTAGTCGATTGCGAGATCAGCGCATTGTTGGTCCGCTCGCCGAACACAGTGAGCCGCACCCGCCCATCGGCCCAGCGCCGCTCGAGATTGAGCTCGCCGGTGAAGTCCTGCTCTGGTGACAGCAGCGGATTGGCGAGATAGGTGACGCCGCCCACGCTGATGTTCTGGTAGAGCTCGGTCACCGTCGGATAGCGGTAGGCTTCACCGAAATTCGCAGT
Source organism: Bradyrhizobium sp. S3.3.6 (assembly GCF_040546905.1). Classification (NCBI taxonomy): domain Bacteria; kingdom Pseudomonadati; phylum Pseudomonadota; class Alphaproteobacteria; order Hyphomicrobiales; family Nitrobacteraceae; genus Bradyrhizobium; species Bradyrhizobium sp. S3.3.6. Next base: position 827,810 of record NZ_JBEPOT010000002.1, read on the forward strand.
AACATTCCAGTCCTTGTTGGGATCGAACGACAATGACGCCTTCGGCGAGAAATTCGTCGAGGACAGGCCCGGCTGCCACGTCGGCACTGCCGACGTGACGACACCGGCGCTGGTCGTCGTGGTGTTGAGATTGAAACCCTCGACCGCCTGCCAGCTCTCCAGCCGTCCACCGAGCGTCAGCTTGACGATCGGAGTGATCTTCCAGGCATCCTGTACCCAGAGAGCTTCAGTGCGCGTCTCGCCGACACCGGTCGAATACAGCTGGCCGTTGCCCGCTGAGGGCGCATTGAACCAGACGGTCGAGGCATAAACGGGGTTCTCGAGCCGGTAGCGGTCGCCGTGCGCGCCGAAGCTGATCTCGTGCGGACCATCGATTCCGAACGGACGCCAGATGCCCTTAGCTTCGGCGTTCTGCCAGTTGGTGCCGTCCATCCGCGTCACCTTGCCGTTCAACGAATAGCCAAGGCCCGGCGACGGCACCACAGTAAAGGGATTGATGAGGGTATCCTGGAGATAATTGTAGCTCGACGCGGCAAGGTCGAAATCGAATACGCCCTTGGTATCGCTTTTGAGCGAGACGGCGTTGCTCATATGGAGCTGATCCCAGGTGTACTTGCTGCTCGCAAAGCTGCTGATGCTGCCGAACGTCGGCAAGTCCGTTGCGGTCGATCTGAGATAGGTCTGCGGATCGGAGGTTTGGTGATTGTTCCAGATGCCGAGCGAATACGTCGCCTGCACCAGTGGCGTGATGTCGTAGGCGAGCCGCAGATTGCCGGAAGTCTGCTGCGAATGCGCCAGCGTGCCGGTGCCAACGACGTTGGCAACGCCACCGGTCTTGTTGAGTGCGGCAAAACCACCGGTCGTGCCGGCCGGGAACGAGGCGTTGGTCGTATATGTCAGCGGCTGCTGGTAGCTATCGAGATAGTTCGCGCTGACAAGCGAGGACAGCTTGCCGTCGCGATTGCCTGCGGCGGCGCTGGTCTGGCTGGTTAAATAGGTGTCTTTGGTGCCGTATTGATTCCACGGCATCACCGAGACGGTTTCCTTGGCCACCGCAAACGGCTTTTCCGGCATCTTGGAGGTGATCAGCAGAACACCGCCGATGGAATTGCCGGGATAGGCGGCCGCGAACGGACCGTTGAGGAAATCGACCCGCCCGATCGCCTCGGGAGAGATCAAGTTCCATTTCGGCGAGGCGCCGGAGTTGTTGTTGCCGATCAGCGCCGAGATCAGGAGGTCATCGTAATAGATCAGCGTCCGCGCACTCGAGTTCAGGCCCCAACTTCGCGTCGCGAGCACTGCCTGATTGTCACCGTCATTGCGCTTCCGCACGAACAGGCTCGGCATGTATTTGACGGCGTCTTCGGGGTCCTTGAGGTTGATGGTCTCGTCGACCTGCTTTGCCGTGATGCTGAAGGACCGCTGCGGCAGTTGATAGCGGGCTACCGCCGCCGGCTGATCCAGCGACGCCCGGACGCCGCCCGTGCCCTGGTCAGCCGCGACCGAGGCCGGTCGCTCGACCGCAGGCTTTGCCAAATTTCTCCTGGCGCCAGCGGTTTGCACCGGCGGCTTGCGCGGCTTGGGTTTTACCGCCGCGGGTGCATCGACGGTCACCGCGGGCAGCTCCTTTGGGCTGCTCTGGGCGAAAACGTCACTCGATGAGGCGAGCAGCGCAGCCTGAATGGCAACGACACTCACGCCGCAGCGGGCATGACGAGGTAACATCTCGGGATTCCTGACGCCGGCTTTCTCTTCCGGCCATTCGACAGCATCAATCGCCAACGGATGAACCGCGGCGATCACGAGGGGTCGTCAGGAAAAGTGGGGAGGTCCCCGCGCCTGGGCGCTTGAGCCCTTATGGGCAGCGACAGCGGACGCATCCGCCTCGTGCCACACCACGCGCTCGGCGTGGCGGAAGGGGACGGAGAGCACCGCGTGCAGCGGCGAATCGAACGATGCGTTAGCCTGCGCCAGACAGCACAGCGCGCAGGCGCCGGCATGCGCGGTCGGCGCGTTCTGGTCGTTCGGAGTACCCTGCTCGCTGACGCTGTGGCAGATAACGCCGGTGCCAAGCGGATCGCCAACGGCCTGGCCGGCCGCCCAACAGGCGGCAATCGGCGCCAGCACCTGCATCACCAAAGCGAGCAGGACAACCGGTAGGAATTTTTGCAGCCGAGCGCGCATCCGCCGAACCATTCATTCGTCTGCTAACTAAACACCACCCCCGCTCCGAGTCGAGGTCACTTCGGCCGCCTTGTTGGGGTGGCGCAGATCTCTCGAAAAATGTGCTCGGACGGCCTCGCTCCGAGGCCACGTCCGGCATTTGAGGCAGCCGCGCCGGCCTGTCCGTCCACAGAATTCTTATGTTTGTCATATACTTATGGGGTCAAATAACCCGATCATTTCGTCAAATGCTCGAATTTTGAACAATCGTTGCCGAAAATGATGACAAGTGAGAAAAGTTGATCTAGCATCCCTCTTGCTCAGGCTAGCCGCGAGGTCAAAGTCTGGTGGTCCAAGTCTCGGGAGGAGCCCCTGGCGCGCAAAATGCAGCGTCGCCCCGCCAATCAAGATCAAATCTTAGAATCGGGGATAATAGGGTCGACACAATTTTTGAGCGGGGCTAGGGCCCCGCTCTTTTTTTGCCTTGAGCGGCCGACACGCCGATGAACGCCTCATCCAATCGAACAGAGCTTTGAGATCGCGGCATCGCGCGGCCCGGATCTCACGCCGCTGGTCTATCAACGTCTGCTCCGCGAGCATCCCGAGACTGGGGCGAAATCCGCGCGATAGCGGATTGGGTGGCGTGAGCTCTTCGATTGTGAGAGACTTTCCAACATCGGTCGCGCAATCAATGACGCGCCGACAAAAATATATGGGAGCGAGCGATGTCCGGGACGAAAGATTTCTCGACGACGAGGCGCGATCTTCTTCAGGCGGCTGCGACCGCCGGCGCCGCAACTGCCATCCTCGGCAGCATGGGCATAAATCCAGCATTGGCAGCCGAAGTCGGACGATCCGAGAAGCCGCTGAAGGCGGCATTCTCCAACGCCGGCCTTCAGGCGACGTGGTGCGCACAGGGCAAGCAGGCCGCGGAATTCTGGGGCAAGCTGTTCAACGTCGAGGTCACCTGGTTCGATGGCCAGCTCGACGCCGTGAAACAGCGCGCGGCGATCGACAACATGGCCTCGCAGAAATGGGACTTTGTTGCGATCCAGGCCTTCGGCATCGGCACCCTCACCCAGCCGGTGCAGAAGATGATCGACGCCGGCACGCCGGTGATCGACATGGACACGCTGATTGCGCCGCTCGACCAGATCAACGTCCATTCCTTCCTCGCTCCCGACAACGAGTTCATGGGCGCCTCGGTGACGCAGGCGCTGTGCAATGCGATGGGCGGCAAGGGCAAGATCATCATGACCCAGGGCGCGCTCGGACATACAGGCGCACAAGGCCGCGCCAAGGGGTTCAACAACGTCGTCAAGCAATTCCCTGGCATCGAGGTGCTCGACACCCAGCCGGCCGACTGGGACGTCTCCAAGACCGCGCGGCTCTGGGAAACCTATCTGACCAAATACCCGCAGATAGACGCGGCGTTCTTCCACAATGACGACATGGCGCTCGCTGCCGCCAACATCATGAAGGCGCACAACCGCACCAACATCCTGATCGGCGGCGTCGACGCCATGCCGCCGGCGATCCAGGCGGTGAGCGAGGGCCGCATGTTCGCGACCGTCCGCAATCCGTCCTGCCGCATCCATGGCGGCGCGATCATCGCCGGTGTCGCGGCAGTCGCCGGTGGCGAGAAGAGCGGCCAGGGCATCCCCAAGAACGTCGTCACCGACGGCCCGGTCGTGACCAAGGCCAATGCCGCCGGCATGCAGTGGATGCAGGATCACTTCCTGATCTGAACTTCCATGCCTGAGGGTCGTTCGCCCATCCTGGAACTCCAGGGTATCACGAAGAGCTTCGGCGGCGTCGAAGCGCTTCGTGGTGTCGACTTCGCGCTTCTTCCCGGCGAGATTCACGGTCTCGTCGGCGAGAACGGCGCTGGAAAAAGCACGCTGATGAAGATCATCGCCGGCGTGCACACCGAATTCTCGGGCCGCGTCCTGATCGACGGCCAGGCGACCCACTTCCGCTCGGCGCGCGATGCGCACGCGGCCGGCATCGCCATGGTGCATCAGGAGCTCTCCGTCGCGCCCGATCTCACCGTCGCGGAGAACGTCTTCCTCGGCAACCAGCCGACCAACCGCCTTGGCCTGGTGCAATGGCGGCGCATGGCGCGCGAGGCCGGCGAGCAGCTTGCTCGATTCGGCATCGACGTCGATCCGATGTCGCGGCTCGGCGACCTGCCGATCGGGCTGCAGCAGCTGATCGAGATCGCCCGCGTGCTGTTCTCCGGTGCCCGCATCGTCATCCTGGACGAGCCGACCTCCGCCCTCTCTCCACCCGAAGTCGAGCGACTGTTCGCAACGCTCAAGCGGCTGCGGGAAGAAGGCACGGCCATCGTCTTCATCTCGCATTTCATCGAGGACATTCTTCGCGTGTCCGACACAGTGACCGTGTTCCGCAACGGGCGGAAGGTCGCGGAGACCGCGAGCGCCGCGACCTCCAAGGGCGCGCTGATCGAGGCCATGATCGGCCGCGGTGGCGAAGCGCTCGAGCACAGCTATACTGACGATTTGATGCTGCCGCGGCCGAGCGACAGCTCGGTCGTGCTGAAGGTCGACAAGCTGTCGCTGGCGCGCAGCCTGCAGGACGTCTCGTTCGAGGCGCGCGCCGGCGAAGTGCTCGGCATCTACGGCTTCATGGGCTGCGGGCAGCAGGAATTGTCCCGCATCCTGTTCGGCAAGCTGAAACCGGACGCCGGCACCCTCGCCGTCGACGGCACGCCAAAGCGATTTACCAGCACGGCGGCGGCGCGGCGCGCCGGCGTGGCGCTGGTGCCCGAAAGCCGGCGCGCCATGCTGTTTCACCAGGAGCCGGTCTACAAGAACATCTCGATCAGCATTCTGGACCGCATCTCGTCGCTGCTGCTCAAGCCGGCGCAGGAGCGCGACATCGCGAAGCACCAGATTGATCAGTTGCAGATCAGGCCGCCGGTGGTCGGCCTCGATCTCGGCATGCTCTCGGGCGGCAACCAGCAGAAGGTCGCGCTGGCAAAATGGCTGACCTATCCGCCCAAGCTGCTGGTGCTGTGCGAGCCGACCCGCGGCATGGATGTCGGCGCCAAGAACGACGTCATCAACATCGTCCGCGACCTCCGCGCCAGGGGACTCGCGATCATCGTGCTGTCGACCGAGCCGGAGACGGTGCTGTCGCTGGCCGACCGCATCCTCGTGCTCAAGCGCGGCGCCGTGGTGCGGGAATTCAGGAACGAGCCGGTCAGCAAGGACCGCCTGCTGGAAGCGGCGTGACGGAGAAGCACCATGGTGAGCAGTGAGACGGCTCCAGCGACGGGACAGCGCGCACGAGGCCTTGCGCCCTTCCTGCGCTCGCAGATGCGCAACATCGCGCCGTTCCTGACGCTGATCTTCCTGTCCGGCTTCTTCGCGCTTGCCAGCCCCTCCTTTGCGACCATCGACAATCTCGGCAACATCCTGACGCAGGTGTCGGTCACCGGCATCATCGCCGTCGGTCTCACCTTCGTGATCCTCTGCGCCGAGATCGATCTGTCGATCGCCGGCATCGCCAACGTCACCGGCATCGCAGTCGCCTACTTCACGCTGCAGGAATCCTACGTCAACATTCCAAACATCCCCCTTCCCGGCGCCGCCGCGATCCTGCTCGCGATCCTGCTCTGCGCGGCGCTCGGTCTCGTCAACGCGCTGGGGCTGACCGTGATCGGCATCCCCTCCTTCATCATGACGCTCGCCATGATGCAAATCGCGGCCGGCATCTCGGCGCTGCTGGTGCGCGGCCAGATCGCCTACAAGGTGCCGGACCTGATCACGACGCTCGGGTCAGGCGCGATCGGCGGCATCCCCTGGATCGTGATCGTCGCGGCCATCATGCTGCTCGGCGGCCATCTGGTGCTGACCTACACGCGCTTTGGCCGCTACATCTACATGGTCGGGGGCAATCGCGAGGCGGCCGAATATTCCGGCCTCAACGTCAAGCTCATCCTCGGCGCGGTCATGGTGATCTCCGCGGTCTGCTCCGGCATCGGCGGCATGCTCGGCGTCGCCCATTTCGGCAGCGCGCAGCAGAACGAGTTCGACACCTACCTGCTCGATTCCATCGCCGCCGTCGTGGTCGGCGGCACCAGCCTGTTCGGCGGCCGCGGCGGCATCGGCAACACCATCGTTGGGCTTTTCGTCCTCGGTGTTCTCAACAACGGCCTCGACCACGTCAACATCGACAGCTTCCTGAAGATCCTGATCCGGGGCGTGATCCTGCTGGCGGCGCTGATCATCAACGTCTATGCGCAGCGCTTACGAGAAAAAGCGGCGGACTAGACCGCCCCAAAACAAAGCCGCAAAAACAACCCCATGCACAGTAGAAATTGCTAGGGAATTTGGCGCGGAGCGGTTTGAATGCCCGCCGCGACGGCGTTTGACACGTCGGGCAAAACAGGAGCACGATGTCATCATCGCGGTGTGTGCCGATGGGCTCAGGACCGTGCCCCGACCACCGTCATTGCGAGCGGAGCGAAGCAATCCAGACTGCCGCCGCGGAAAGATTCTGGATTGCTTCGCTGCGCTCGCAATGACGATGTGGAGACAGGAGAGCCATTTAGTCCGACGACAGCCGCGAGAAGCGGAAATTGCAATGGCTCGCGCCGCCCGCTAGCGTTTGTGCTCTTTCCAGGCGAATGCCTCGCGCTGCGTAGGCGACGAAATCGAGCCCGCAGATGTTCGGCAGGATTTCCTTGTCGCCATGGCGCGCCGCGAGTTTGCAGAAGCCGCAAGCCTTGTAGTTGATACCGAATTCAAAGGTGTCTTCCGGACCCGGCTCGACGAAGTCGTAGACGAAATCTTCCGGAAAATCCTTTTGATGGCTCTCAGTCGCGCTTGTTGCCGCCTGCTCGCGCAGCAGAGCCTGGTTCTCCGACGACATGAATTGACGCCCCGAGGCGAGACGTTCCGCTTCTGACACGGCGAGCAATTGCGCCTCGTAGGTCTCCCGCTCGATCTCGCCGATCACGGGCACCGGCACACCATGCCGTCGCAGGACCCGACTGATGGCCATAAAACCCATCAGACGCATGAAGAAATCGCTCATGCGGCTTGCCGCACCGCCGACATAGGGCATCTGGGTGAGCACGATCTCGAATTCGTCCATCACCTCTCGTCTGATCCCGTCGATCCCGGTGAGATGCGCGCGTTCGCGCAACATCGCATCGGCAAGGTCGAGTCGATGGCGCATGGCGGCCTCCATGGCGTCGCGATGCGTCCCGTAGAAGGGATGGATGTTCTCAGCCATTGGACACCTGATAGGATTAGCTCATTGCACGATCAGCAAACTCGGCTTCAGTCGGCGGCGATCGCCTCGATCTCCAGCAGCCATTTGCTGTCGACGGTCTCGACGATCACGACCGTCAGCGCGGGCTGGTGTTCCCCGAGCACCCTGCCGCGAATGGTGCGGTTGGTCACGACCTGATCGCGATCGGTCAGGAACGTGGTGACCTTGACCAGGTGCTCGACGCCAAGGCCGGCCGCGGCGAGCACCTCGATCACGTTGCGCCAGGCCTGCTCGCATTGCGCCTCGAAACCCTCGGGCACGGTGCCGTCGGATTTCTCGGGGACCTGGCCGCTGATGAACAGCAGGCGGCGATGCTGCTTCAATTCGAGTCCCATGCTGTAGCCGCCGGCGGGAGCATGGACAGTTGCGGGATTGTGGCTGACGATGTGAGCTGGGGGCATGGGCTTTCTCCGGATTGCGGGCCGACCGTATCCGGCGGCATCGGCGTCGCGCAAAGCATCATTCCTGCAGCTCGGCGCAAGAAAATCTATTGCAAGGTCACGGCCCGTCGGTGTCAAACTGGTGCGCGATGACCTACACCCTTCCACCCCTCAACGCGCTTCGCGCTTTTGAGGCCGCCGCCCGGCATCTCAGCTTCAAGCTTGCCGCGCACGAGCTGCACGTGACACCCGCCGCCGTGGGGCAGCAGGTGAAAGCGCTGGAGGCCCGTCTCGGCGTGCAACTGTTCGATCGGCTGCATAAGCAGCTCATCCTCACCGCGGCCGGTCAGGCCTACTTGCCCGGGGTCTCCGAAGGCTTTCGCTACATTGCGGAGGCGACCTTGCAATTGAAGCCGGCAGGCGCGGCGCTGCTGCAATTGGGAGTCCATGGCAGCGTCGACCTGCGCCGCCTCGAATTGGCGAGGTTTCGCAGCGCGCATGCGGAGATCGGCTTGCGGGTGCTGCACCCGGCCGGCCTGCACGAATTGGTCGAGGGCAAGGTCGACCTGCTGATCGCCCGCGGTCTCGGCCACCATCCGGGCTATCGCTGCGAGCGGGTCAATGAGAGGTCGGGCTTGGGCGATTGGCTGGTTGCGCCTGAAGGCACCGCGGATTGCCCTGAGATCGTCAGTTTTCGCGAATGGTTGCGCGCCCTCCCGGCCGGGAACGCACTCGCAAACCGGCGCCCTCGTCTTGTCGGCGGTGCTGGAAGTTGAGAAGCACGAACCCTCGATCCGATATCGCCACATACGCCCTCAGAACTCGAGCTTGTCACGTATGGCCGTGATCCCGGCTCTCGCGCAGGCTTCATCCGCATCGCCGCCCGGCGCTCCGGACACGCCGACCGCTCCGACCAGAGCGCCGCCTGCCTCGACGATCAGTCCTCCTCCTATGATGACCACCCCGGGAAGACTCCGAATGCCCGACTGCATCATGCCCGACTGGCTGACCGCATTCAGCTCTGTCGTGCTGGTCTTGAACGACGCAGCTGTCCAGGCCTTGCCGGATGCCGTTGACAGCGTATGGGCGCCTGCAAAGCGATCACGCAACATCACTTGCGTCACGCCGAAGCGATCGACAACGGCGACGGCAACCTGGTAACCATGATCACGGCAGCTGCCCAACGCAGCGGTCGCGAGATCGAGCGCCAGCTCCGGAGTGAGTGACTTATAGGCGACCAACGCATCTTCCGCCCGCATTGGGCAGATCGACGCGATCAGCAGGGCCGTCGCGACCGATAAACATCTGACATTCATGGTGGTCTCCGGCAAGGTGGACGAACCTCTATTTGATCTTGCCATATGTCAGATCGTCGAACAGGGTCACGCTATCCGCCTTGGTCCAGAGGCCGATCATGCCGGCATCCACGATGGTGGCGTCCTCCACTTCGAATATTGGCTTTCCGTCATAGCTCACCTTGAATCGACCTCCAGCGAAATCGCAACGCAGCACGTGCCATTGCCCTGATGTCACGGGTGCGCTGACGCCGTATCCGCCCTTGCGGCCGACGATCCCCAGCGATGTCCGAATGCCCTTGATCGTCTTGTAGAGCACGACATTGTCCTCCAGCGCGTTGGCCCGGACGACGTAGTAATTGTCGGCATCCCTCGCCCGCCAGATGATGCCCGCGGCGCGATCTTCCGACCCGGAGACGGCCTTGAATTTGACCTCAACGAAGCCGTTGCGGATGGCAGTGTCGCGTCTGATCGCCACCGGAAATGTCGCTCGTCCGGATTGCTTGAGAACGTTCGGCTTGCTTGGCGCGGAGGGTTCGGCCTCGACGGTCCATTTCGGTTCTCCCTTGCCGGTCATCGTCAAGGTCCATCCCTCGGGCGGCATTCCGACAGGAGCATTGTCAAAATTCAGGGTCTCGGCCACGGCGTTTCCTCCCACTGAAAAAATCAGCACAGTCGCCACGAGCCTCGCGCGTAAAGAAGATCGCGACGGAAAGCCTGCAATGGTGCACATCATCAATCGTCCTGCCATAGAGATTCGGGCCATCGAAGTCGTTTGCGACATGCCGCCGCTCCAGTTATCACCCATCGGAGAGCACCAGCACGCCGCCGTGGCTCGGCGAGATCACGTAGAGCCGATCCGGTCCCACCAGAGCGGTCGTATGCGCGCCGGCGCCCGTCACAGTAGTGATGCGATCGCCCGACCGAGGATCGATCGTCTCGATGACGCCTGGGTTCCCAATCGCCACATGCACGCGACCGGTCGCCGGATTGAAGAATGTCACGTCAGGCGGCCCGGCAATCGGCCAGACGTTGGTGACCTTCCCGGATGTGCTGTCGATCTCCACGAGATCACCGTCGTCGCAGGCAGCGTAGAGACGATTGCGCGCGTGATCGATATCGAGGCCGTGCGCGCCGCCCGACGGCAACGGCCAATAAGCAATCTCCGAGAGATCAGGCAGTCGCGCCGACAGGATCATCGACGGTTCGCGGATGCAGAGAAACACGCGCTCGCCATTGGCGTCAGTAACGCACCAGCGCGGCCTGCCCGGGAGCTCAATGCAACGCTGCGTCATCTGCTTCAAATCAATGAGCTGAAGCGTCGGTCCTTGATTTGCGTCGCCGATGCAGGCGGCAATGCCAATCTGCCTGTTTTTGACAATGACCGCGCCGTTCGGACGCTGCCCCGACGGGAACACGCCCTTGATCTCGTATGTTGCAGCGTCCATCCACGTGATCGTCGCCGCGCCACGGTTGGTTGTGAGTATCTCCCCGTCATCGGCGACCGCGCCGGCTACGGCCGGAAAACCAGGGAGAGTTGCGATATGCTTCTGCGCATCGTGATCGATCACCTCAATGCAGCCACGTGCCGTATGCGCGATGAAAACGCGACGGGTCTTCGGATCGAAGGCGGCGTGATCGAAATCGCTGTCCTGTCCGTTGGGGATGGCGATCGTGCCAACAGTCTTCAGCGGCATGGTGCCCTCATCAATCAGCGAAGGGAAGGAAGCGTCGATGCGATCAGCGACACTCCCGCGAACAGCAGCAGCGCAAGCACCGTCTTGCGGAAGGTCTCGTCGTCAATCTTTCCGAACAGCCGGAAGCCAGACCACAGGCCGACGACCATGAAAGGGACGCCCAAGGCGTACAGCTTCGCCGTGTCTTCCGTGATGGTTCCGGCGGCGATTTGAGAGAGCGAAATCACAACGAAGGCCACGAACAACACCGGCTGGAACACGGCCCGTTGCACATCCTTGGGCCAGCCCCGCCATTGGCATGAGATCGTGGAGATCACGCCGCCCAGCCCCGTCAAACCGCCAAGCAGACCATTCGAAATGCCGATGGCGATGTCGGCTCGGGTGCCGATCTTGATCGGAGCGAACACCGGTCGTGCGAGGCCGTATATCGAGTAGACCATCAATAATACACCGACGCCGAGCCGAAGGTAGGCCGGGTTGAGATACGAGAGAATCCCAACTCCGATCGGAATCCCGATAACGGTCCCGAGCGCGAGGGGCCACGCCCTGCGCAAATCCAGCGACTTGCGCAGCTTGAAGATGCCGTAGCCCTGTGTGAGCAGGCCGTAGCCGGCGATCAGAGAAGCAGTCTGCATCGGCGAGATGATGTGCAACCAGACACCGGACACGACCAGCCCCATCGCGAAGCCCGAAAAGCCGCTGACGAAGCCGCCCACAAGGGCGGCAAGAGCAAAAACAACAAAGACAAGTCCATCCATTAGGTCGTGCTCCCCTGGCGAGGTGCGAGCACTTGGATGCATCTTATTGGGACGACGACGCCAGACTGCCCCGTCAAGCGCGAGCCCCAGTCCCGAACGTCGAGGTGAGAGCGTCTTGTCGCGCCAGGTATCAAGCGCGGATCTGCCGCGAAGTCCGCGTCGATACGCACATCGATCAGCGTCGGCGAAGTGGTCGTGCCGATCAGTCGGGATAATTTGTCGGGTGAGATAGAGGCGTATGATGTTGACATGCTGCGCCCTTGGTGACCAGGACGCGATTCTTGGGCATGTCGCCTCGCGGGGAGATCGCAATTCCCCGTGGCGCGAATAAATGCCCTGATGGCCGGACTGTCAACCCGCCTGCGTTGAAAGCTGCAAAGAAGTCATCGGGGGGAACGCGGGGGGAACCCGTCACCGCCGTCCGCCCCGCCGGCGCATCGTCAAGCCGTTCGATCGGGGCGTGGGTCGCGCCCAAGGCGGCGAGGTACCACGGCGCATAGGCTTGTCGCTCCGGTGGACCGCATGGCCGAGATCCCGGCCTCGAGCAAGAGGAGACGGCGCTTGCTTGGCACAACGACTTCCATCACGGCGCTCCTGTGGATGCGCGGGGCCGTAGCGGCGCCGGGACCTGTCAGTCAGCGCCAGGCCGGTTCGTTCTTCTGCTCATAGTCCTTGAAGGCCTTCTCGAGACCACCCAAAACCTCGGCGGACGTCTCGAACATCGCCTTCAACTGTGGCTCGTCGACCTTCTGGATGTCTTCGCGCAAATGGTTCCGGATATCCCGGAGGGCCTTCTGCATCTTCTGAGTATGGTGTCGCGGATCGCGGCCTGCCGCACTTGCCATAACCAGTCTCCTCGCTGCTCATATGGCTCCGCCGGACTCGGAAAAAGCGTCCGGCGCGACGCCGCGTCAACGGACGACGAGAGACGTCGTTCCAACTATGTTTCGTGCAACCCCTTAGAGGTTACCACAGCGAGGGCGAATATCCTGTTCCAGCGTGGCCGTCGCCCTTCGCGGGCCGCTGAAGAAGCGGCCACCTCAGAGGGTGACGGGGATAGAGCGAAGCTCGCTCAACCGAGCTCGTCATTGCGAGCGCAGCGAAGCAATCCAGGCTGTCGCCGCGGAAGAATTCTGGATTGCTTCGCTGCGCTCGCAATGACGATGGGGAGATAGCACGCCAAGACGGACCCACCATCCTAGAGGTGCTCGCTTTCGTTCGAAGCCAACGCCACCTGCCCCGCAATCTCATCCGCTCGCCAGCAGCGCACCGCATGACCATCCGCGCGCGTCTCCAGCACCGGTCCCGGCTCCCTCCGACAAACCGCCTCCGCATAACGACACCGCGGGCTGAACGCGCATCCGTTCGGCGGATTGAGCGGATTGGGCTGGTCTCCCCCTGTCGTCGCCAGCGGGGCATGGCGCAAGGGATCGGGGATGGCGGCAATCAAGGCTTGGGTATAGGGGTGCGCCGGGCGTTCGAAGATTTCGCGCCAGTCGCCGTTCTCGACGGTGCGGCCGAGATACATCACGGCAACCCTATCGCTCATGTGCTCGACCACGCCGAGGTCGTGGCTGATCATGATGTAGGACAGACCGAGCGTGTCCTTCAATTCCAGCAGCAGGTTGATGATCTGGGCGCGGATCGAGACGTCGAGCGCCGAGACGGGCTCGTCGCAGATGACGATCTTGGGGTTGAGGATCAGGGCACGCGCAATGCCGATACGCTGGCGCTGGCCGCCGGAGAATTCATGCGGGTAGCGGTCGGCCTGTTCGGGCCGCAGGCCGACATGCCGCAGCATGGTCGCGACGCGATCCTCGATCTCGCTCCTTGCGGTCACGCCATGCACACGAAGGGGATCCTCCAGCGTGCGACGCACGGTCTGGCGCGGATTGAGCGAGGCGTAGGGATCCTGAAAGACGATTTGGACAGTCCGGGCCAGCGCCTTGCGATCGCCGGACGGCCGGCCGGTCACGACCTGCCCGTCCAGCACGATGCGGCCGCGCGTCGGCGTCAGCAGACCCAGGATCGACAACGCCACCGTCGACTTGCCAGAACCGGACTCGCCGACGAGGCCGAGGCATTCACCGCGCTTCAGCTTGAGATCGACACCGTCGACGGCACGAAGTAACCGCTGGCCGCGGCCGAACAAGCCGCCGCCCAGCGGAAAATGAACCGCGAGATCCTCGACGCTGAGAATGAGATCGTCGTCCGGCCTCCCCTCACCCGATCTGTTTTTGGGCTCATGCATGGTGATGACACCTCACCAGGCCGCCGGCTTCAAGAGCATCCGCCATCGGCACGACGGTCCTGCAAATGTCCGTCGCATTTGCGCAGCGCGGATTGAACCGGCAGCCCTCCGGAAAACTCGTGATCGCCGGGACGACGCCCGCGATCTCCTTCAGCCTGCTGCGGCCGAGCGCAGCACGGCTGCCGAGCCGCGGCAGCGAGGCGACCAGGCCTTGCGTATAGGGATGCGAGGGCGCGCGGAAGATGTCGGCGGAGCCGCGCTCCTCGACGATGCGGCCGGCATACATGACGGCGACGCGGCGGCAGACATTGGCGACCAGGCCGAGGTCGTGGCTGATCATCAGGATCGCCGTGCCGCGTTCGGCGCAGAGATTGCGCATCAGCTCGATGATCTCGGCCTGCACGGTCACGTCGAGCGCGGTTGTCGGCTCGTCGGCGATCAGGAGATCCGGACTGCAGGCGAGCGCAATGGCGATCATGACGCGCTGGCGCATGCCGCCGGAGAGCTGGCGCGGGTAATCATTGACGCGCCGCTCCGGCGCGGGAACGCGGACGCTCGCCAGCGCCTCGACCGCAAGCTTATTGGCCTCGCGCCAGCTCTTGCCCTTGTGCAGCACGAACATCTCGGCAATCTGCCGCCCCACCGGCGAGACCGGGTTCAGCGCCGTCATCGGCTCCTGGAAGATCATCGCGATGCGATTGCCGCGCAGATCCCGTTGCCGGGCGGCTGAAAGGTGCTGGATCTCCTGTCCGTCAAACCGGATGACGCCGCCGCCGATCGACAGCGGCTGCCGCAGCAGGCCGATCAGGGCGAGCGCCGTGATGCTCTTGCCGCAGCCGGATTCGCCGACAAGACCAAACGTCTCGCCACGATCGATGCGGAATGAAACGCCCTCGGCGGCCGCAACGCGCCGCGATCCATTGTCGAGATCGATGCGCAGATCCTGGACCTCGATCAGCGGCGCGCCGGTCATGTCCGCCGGCTCCGCGATTGGGGATCGAGAATGTCGCGCAGGCCGTCGCCGAGCAGATTGAGCCCGAGCACCGTCAGGAAGATGGCGAGGCCCGGAAATACCGAGAGCCACGGCGCCGTCGTGATCTGGTCACGGGCGTCCGACAACATGCTGCCCCAGCTCGGAAACGGCGGGCGGACGCCGAGGCCGAGGAACGACAATGCGGCCTCGGAGAGGACCGCGCTGCCCATGCCGAGCGTGCCGATGACGACGATCGGCCCCAGCATGTTCGGCAACAGCTGCGTGATCATGATGCGCAGATCGCCATAGCCGAGCACGGTCGCCGCCTGGACATAGCCCTGGCTCCGCAGCGACAGCGCCGAGGCGCGTGCGATCCGGCAGGTGAAGGACCAGTTGGTCAGCCCGAGCGCGATCAGCAGGCTGGTCAGGCCCGGGCCAAGCACCGCCATGATGGCGAGCGCGAAGATCAGCGAGGGGATCGCGAGCATGACATTGGTCAGGGCGTTGACGACATCGTCCCACCAGCCGCCCCAATAGCCGGCGCTCAGGCCCAGCGCCACGCCGATGACGCTGTTGATGAGCTGCGAGACGATGCCGACCGTCAGCGAGACGCGCGCGCCGTAGACGACGCGGGAATAGATGTCGCGGCCCTGGTCGTCGGTGCCGAACCACCAGGTCCAGCCCGGTGGCTCCTCCGCGTTCAGCAGATTGGCGTCCAGGACGGGATCGGTGTGCGCCAGCCAGGGCGCGAGCACACCGACCAGGATCGCGAGCGCGAACAGCGCGCCACCGATGATGAGATTGGCGCGGAGCTTCATGCGTATCTGATCCTGGGATCAATCACGCCATAGAGCACGTCGATCAGCAGATTGATCGCGAGGAAGGCCAGCACCACCACGAGAATCGAGCCCTGGACGGCCGGAATGTCGCGCTGCAGGACACTGTCGACCAGCAACGAGCCGATGCCCGGCCAGGAGAACAATTTCTCGACGACGACCGCCTGCCCCATCAGCCCGCCGAACTGCAGGCCGACGGTGGTGAGAATGATGACGAGCGCGTTGCGCATCACATGCCACTTCACCACTCGGGTCTCGCTCATGCCCTTGGAGCGCGCGGTGCGGACGAAGTCGGCCGTCATGATCTCGAGCACCGCAGCGCGCGTCGTCCGGGCAAACAGCGCCATCGGCGAGACGCCAAGCGTCACCGCCGGGAGGATCAGGTATTTCAGGCCGCCATCGCCATAGCCGAAACTCGGCAGCCAGCCGAGCTTCAGCGCAAACAGATACATCAGCACCAGCCCGAGCCAGAACTTGGCAATGGACAGGCCCGACACCGCCACGACCATCGCGAGCGTGTCGACGAGCCCGCCCGGCCGCAATGCGGCGATGAAGCCGAGCGGCACGCCGAGCAGAACCGAAAACGCCATGGCGGTGAAGATCAGCTGCAGCGTCGGCCAGGCCCGCTTGGCAATCATGGTCGTCACAGGCTCGCGGGTCCGGAACGACGTGCCGAAATCACCGGTGGCAAGCTTGGCGATATAGGCGCCGAAACGCACATGGACGGGATCGTCGAGGCCAAGCTGCTTCTTCAGGCGCAGCTCGACCTGGGGATCGGCGTCGTCGCTCATGGACGAGACGATGCTGCCGGGAACGACGCTGAACAGCACGAACACCAGAGCCACGACAGCGAGCACGGTCGGAATGGTTTGCAGCAGGCGGCGGATCAGGAAGGAGAGCATCGGCACTTTCTTCCGCCCCCATCGCTCATGGCGATGGAGGGAGCACGAGAACGCGTGTCACTTCGCGGGCGAGGTCTCGTCGACCCAGAGGTCCTCGACATTCTGGTGGGTCAGCTCCGTCGCGTTCAGCTGAACGCCGTGGAGCCACGGCTGCACCGCCATGACCGCCTTGTTGTAGTTGAAGAACCAGACCGGCGCCTCGTCGTAGAGCAGCGCATTGGCCTTCTGCAGCAGCTGGGTGCGCTTTGCAGTATCGTCGGCCTGCCCGGCCTCATCGATGATCTTGTCGAACTCGACGTTTTTGAAGTTCATGTAGTTGCAGGCCGATTGCGGCGTCGAGGAGTGGAAGCATTTCAGGGCGGCCTGGGGGTCCGGGCCGGTCTGCTGGGAATAGATGAAGGCCTGGTAGTCGCCGGAGCGAACCACCTCCGACAGCACCGCGGCCTCGACCTGCTTGACCTTCGCCTTGATGCCGACCTTGTCCAGCATCGGGATCACGGCCGCGACGATCGGCAGGCCCCAGCTTTCATTCTGGCTGGTGGTCCATTCGAATTCGAAGCCCGAGGGATAGCCGGCGTCGGCAAGCAGCTGCCTGGCCTTGGCGGGATCGTAGGGGTACGGCTTCATCGCCTTGTCGTAGGCCGTCGAGGTCAGCGGCAGCCAGCTGGTGGCACGATAGGCCTTGCCCTTGACCAGCTTGTTGATGATCAAATCAGTATCGATCGCATAGTTGATCGCCTGCCGGACGCGCTTGTCGGCGAACGGCTTGAACGCGGGATTCATCCCCATGTAACGCGTGAACACCTCGGCGACCTCGGCGATGGTGCCCTTGAGGTTGGGATCAGCCTGATAGGCGACATATTGCGCCGGCCCGAGCACGGAGGTGTCGATCTCCTTGTTGCGGAAGGCGACATCGCGTGCCGCGGCCTCGCCCATGACCGACACAATGACCTTGTCGGCGTAGGGCTTGCCGGGCTTGTAGAACCGGTCCCAGCGCTCCATGACGATGCGCGATCCCGGCACGTGCTCGACGAATTTGAACGGTCCAAGGCCGATCGGGTGCTGGATGAAGCTGTCCTTGACAGCCTCGTCGGCGGGATAGATCGAGGTCAGCGCGGTGAACAGGTAGAAGGCCGGATCGACCTTCTCGGTCAGCTTCATCTCGACGGTGAAGTCGTCGATCTTCTTCAGGCCGGAGATCTCCTTGGCCTGGCCCTTCTCGACCGCGGCCGCGCCCTCGATAATGCGGACATAACGCGCGCCAGGATAGGCCCTGGTGCCGTCCATGATGCGGTTGTAGGACCAGATGACGTCGTCGGCCGTCATCTTGCGGCCATTGTGGAAGTAGGCGTCGTCGCGGAGCTTGAAGGTGTAGACGAGACCGCCGCCGGAGACGACGGCCTCCTTGGCAAGTTCCGGAACCGGCTTTCCTTCCGCGGAATCCCAGATGTAGAGCGAACGATGCAGGGCCTTGGCGTAGATCTCGTCCTGGGCGCGCTGGGTGGTGTGGATGTCCAGGCTGGTGAAGCTCGAACCGTAGGGTGCGGTCATGCGGATGGTTCCGCCCTTGCGCGGTGTCTGGGCCTCTGCCGGGGCGGCGAGCGCCAGTCCCAAGCCCGCAACGATCGCAATCATCCTGAACATCATGTGTCCCCCAACAACGCAGGTATCCCGATCAGGGATTTGATCATTCGGAGCCCGTCGAATGCAAGCCTCGTTTTGATGGAGACGGGTTCCGGAACGCGGCGCCCGGCGCGACACCCTGGCTGTCTCGGCACGCTCTTGCGCTGCACATCCCGCAAGCCAGGGCCGGTGAACATTTTTCCCGATCAGATGGGTCGACAGCTCGAGGTCGCAGCCAACGAGACCCGGGGCCTGCCGGTCGGCCCGGACGGCGCTCCGCTTCAGATGCGGCTGTATTAACGCGCCCTCAGCCCGTAGCCCGTAGGATGGGCAATGACAGAGAATGTGGCGGCATCTCGTCCTCCATCGCATGTCGCCGAGCTACGATTGGAATCCTTCGATGACGTCCGATAACGCCGGAGCTCCCAGGCCGACGCCCTCCGCGGAGCGGATCGACGCCATCGACGTGCTGCGGGGCATCGCGCTGTTCGGCGTCATGGCCATCAACCTGGTGATGGAATTTCGCGTTTCGATTTTCGAGCAGTTTCTTGGCCCCAGGATTCTCGCTTCACCAATCGATCGCGCCGTCGAGGCGATCCTGAGCCAGGCCGTCGAGCTCAAGGCATTTGCGCTGTTTTCGCTGCTGTTCGGCGCAGGCCTTGCCATTCAATTCGACCGGCTCGCCAACAGCGAGCGCCGCACCGCGCTGCTCCTGCGCCGGCTCGCCGTGCTGCTGGTGTTCGGCGTCATTCATCTGTGCCTGATCTGGAACGGTGACATCCTCACCGAATATGCGATTGCCGGATTCATCGTGCTGCCGTTCCTGTTTGGTCCACGCTGGCTGCTGACGCTTGCCGCTCTGGTGTCTCTCGCGCTGTATCTGGCCATGCAGGCTTTTCCGCCGGCCGGATTGTTTCCGAGCCGGGCCGCGATCTGGCAGGACGTCATGGATGCCAATCGCATCTATGCGACGGGCGGTTTCCGCGACGTGCTGCCGTTTCGTCTGCGCGAAATTCCCCTCATCGCCTCGCTGCACGCATTCGTCTTCCTGCGCACGATCGGGCTGTTTCTGCTGGGCGCGCTGGCCTGGCGCAGCGGCATTGTGCAAAATACGCGCGGCCTGTTCGCCATCGCGCTCCCCGCGATCGGCCTCGGCGCAGGCCTCCTTTATCGCGGCATCGAGCCGCTTGGCACCATTGTGCTGGCGCTGGGCTATGGTGCCGCGATCCTCGGCATCGCCCATGTCGAGCGCGGAAAGAAGTTGCTTGGCTGGGCTGCGCCGTTGGGCCGGATGGCTTTCACCAACTACGTCGCACAATCCGTCATCTTCGGCTGGATATTTTACGGCTATGGCCTTGGCCTGTTCGGCCGGCTCGGCGTCGCCCCGGCCCTCGCCATCGGAATCATCGTCTACGCCGCACAGTTGCGCTTCAGCGCATTTTGGCTGCGCCACTACCGCTACGGCCCGCTCGAATGGTTGTGGCGGTCGTTGATGTATGGGGTGAGGCAGCCGATGGTGGTGGCAGAGGTCGGGGCTGCGAGATGACTCGGCTCTGTCTCCACCGTCATTGCGAGGAGCTCTTGCGACGAAGCAATCCAGACTGCCTCCGCGGAAAGAGGCTCCGGTCAGCCGGATAGCTCCGGCTGCCAATCGCGCAATTTTCGCGCAGCGCCTGTGACGTCGGCGATCGTCCGAAACGCCACCGCCTCCACCATCATTCCGCGTGCGAGCCGCACGGCGCGGGCTTCGCTGACGGCGCGGCTCTTCGGATCCTCGATCAGCTCGAAGTCGATGTTGTGAGCGAGGCCGAAGATGCGGCGGATTGTTTTCGCGGCGGCGAACCCGACCGTGTCGGTGAACAGACGCTGCATGTAGGCCTGCCGCTCGATCTCCAGCCGCGCGGCGCCCTTGTCGCCGGCGAACAGCGAGACCGGATAGGCGTCGCCGCGGGCTTCCGTCCGCCAGAAGCCAAGGAATTTTCGCGCGAACCCGTTCCAGACCTTCTCGACTGTCTCCAGCACCCAGCTCTCAAATGCCTGCCGCTCGCCGGGCGAGCGCTCGTGACCGCTTGATGCAAAATATGCCATCAGGAGGTTCGCCAGCACCGCGCCGACGTCAAAACCCATCGGGCCGTAGAATGCGAATTCCGGGTCGATCACCCGCGTCTCGCCCTCGGTCACCATGATCGAGCCGGTGTGGAGATCGCCATGGAGCAGGCCTTCCGGGCTTGCCATGAACTTCAGCTTCAGCCGGGAGATCGCGACATGCAGCTCCATGTCGTCGCGCAAGGATGCGGCCAGGCCGTCGAGATACGGCGCAGTCCAGCGGTTCTGCGCGGCCACGCGGTAGGGATCGGTGAAGATCAGATCCTCGGTGATCTTGCACAGCGCATGGTTGCCGGCGAAGGCCGCGATGGCGTCCTTCTTCTCGGCGGCTGTGAGCGCGAGGTCGGAGGTGAAGAACAGCGTCCGCGCCATGAAGGTGGTGATGTCCTCGACGAAGCGCGGGTAGCGCGTCCCAGCCACCAGCCCCTTGCGCATGATGACGTGGGGCTCGAGCAGCTCCATCACGGTGAGTGCCAGCGTCTCGTTGTGGTGCAGCAGCGCCGGCACGAGGCCGGGCGCGAGCTCGGCCTGCCGGGACAACGCGAGATATTCGTAATGGGCCCGCGACAGCGGCAGCGGCCAGCTCTCGCCGACCAGGCGGACGTAAGGCAGCGCCTGCTTCACGGCGATGCCGCCGCGGTTGCCCTTGACGATGAAGACGAGGTTGAGATTGCCGTCGCCTACCTCGGTGATGGCCCAGGCGGCCGGCGCGCCGCCGACCAGTGCCGCGATCTCAGGCAAGCCTGCGAGATAGTCCCGCAAGGCCGCTTCCTGCAGAATCCGATAGTTCCCCGCCCGGCTCCCGGTCATGACGATCCCATCCCATGCTTGGCATGGCCGGATCGTTACTCCCGCTCCAGGAAGCTCGAGCCGATCTCGGCCTTTCTTTTGATGGGATCGTAATCACAATAAACGCTGTCCGCCACCAGCGTGTAGCTGGCGCTGACGGCGTATTTGTCAGGCTTGACCGAGTTCAGGCCGATGACCGAGGTGCTCTTGCCGCCGTTCCATTTGAACGGCGTCGAGCTCTTGGCCTGCTCGCAGGCCATCACGGCCTCGTTGAAGACGTAGCCCTCGACGAACGCCTTAAGGGTTCGCGCCTGCACGGCCGTCCTCCATTCAAGATAGCCGATGGCACTGATCCCGGCGACGATCAGCACCAGAAGCGCGACGACGATCTTCTGAAAAGTCATTCGTTATTCCCCAACTAATCGAACTATCTCGGGCGTCATTGCGAGCGAAGCGAAGCAATCCAGAATCTTTCCGCGGTGGGATACTGGATTGCTTCGCTGCGCTCGCAATGACGACCTTGGTTTGTCTCTCGTCGGCTCACCTCTAAAACGGCATTCCCATCAATTTCGACAGCCGCTCGATCGAGAGATAGCCGGCCTCATAGGCGGCCATCCCGAGGCCATAGATGATCGCCGAGATGATCGTGGTCCAGATCAGCTTGCGCTTCATGCCGGTCAGGACCGGGGCGCCGGGGTCGGTGCCGGGCGCGCCGACGCCATCCTCGTGCTGACTGCGCACGCCGAACGGCAGCGTCAGAAACAATGCGATCCACCAGATCACGAAGTAGATTGCGAGCGCGGTTGATATCTGGACGGCCATGATCCCGGTCTTACGCCTGCTCGATTTCGACCAGCGCGCCGGAAAAGTCCTTCGGGTGCAGGAACAGCACCGGCTTGCCGTGGGCGCCGATCTTCGGCACGCCGTCGCCGAGGATGCGCGCGCCCTCCTTCACCAGGGTGTCGCGCGAGGCGATGATGTCGACGACCTCGTAGCAGACGTGGTGGATGCCGCCATCGGCATTGCGCTCGAGAAACTTTGCGATCGGCGAGGTCTCGCCGAGCGGCTCGATGAACTCGATCTTGGTGTTGGGCAGCGTCGCGAACACGGTGGTGACGCCATGCTCGGGCAGCGCGACGGCCTCGGAAATCTGCGCCCCGAACGCCGCGCCGTAGATCTTGGCAGCCTTGATCGCGTCCTTTGTGGCGATCGCCACATGGTTGAGCCGGCCCAGCATGTGCTTCTCCCTTAGACTGTCAGGATGTGTACCAGACAGGGGGGCTTTTTGCCCCAATGTTCGTTGATGACCGCCCGGACTGCGCGCCGCACCGATTCAGCCAGCGCGTCCGGATCCCGGCGCCGCGCCTTCGGCAGGCCCTCGATCGTGGACATCACGGCATCGAAGACGATGTCATCGAACGGCTCGCCCGCCCGGTTCTTCTCGGGGATGCCGACCAGGTCGACCTCGGGCTCGTCGGCGAGCTCGCCCTGTGCGGTCATGGCGATGGCGACGAAGGCACAGCCGGAGAACGCCATGCGGCGGCGCTCGACCACCGCGCGGGATTTGGAATCCTCCAGAATAGTCCCGTCCTTGTAGAGCCGGCCCGACGGCACCTCGCCGATGATGCCGGGATCGCCGGGACCGAGCTTGACGAGGTCGCCGTTGCGAATGACCAGCACACGCGGCACGCCGGCAGCGCGCGCGAGCTTGGCGTGCTCGTTCAGGTGCAGGGCCTCGCCATGGACGGGGATCAGGAGCTGCGGCTTCACCCAGGAGATCATGTCGCGCAGCTCATCGCGACGCGGATGGCCGGAGACGTGGACCAGGTGGTCGCGGTCGGTGAGGACCTCGACGCCTTGCAGCACCAGATTGTTGATGATCGAGCCGACCGCCTTCTCGTTGCCCGGGATCGTGCGCGAGGAGAAGATCACGCTGTCGCCGCGGTTGAGCGTGATCTCGGGATGGTCGTCATTGGCGATGCGGGCCAATGCGGCGCGGGGCTCGCCCTGGCTGCCGGTGCAGAGCGCCAGCACCTTGTCCTGCGGCAGATGGCCGTAGACCTCGGGCGAGCGAAAATTCTGGACGCCGTCGAGATAGCCGGTCTCGCGCGCGACCTGCACCACGCGCTCCATGGCGCGGCCCACCACGACGACCTCGCGGTCGGCGGCTTTCGCCGCGTCGGCGACGGCCTTGATGCGCGCGACGTTGGAGGCGAAGGTCGTGACCGCGACGCGGCCCTTGGCTGATTTGACGAGGTCGATGATGGTGCGGGCGACTTCGGCTTCGGAAGGCGAACGGCCGTCGCGCACTGCGTTGGTGGAATCACCGATCAGGGCGAGCACGCCCTCCTCGCCGAGCTCGCGCAGCCGCTTCTCGTCGGTCGGACGTCCCAGCGTCGGGGTCGGGTCGATCTTCCAGTCGCCGGTGTGCAGCACCGTGCCGGCCTCGGTGTGGATCGCCAGCGCATGCGCTTCCGGAATCGAATGCGCAACCGGGATGAACTCGACGTTGAAGGGGCCGACGTCGATACGGCCGCCGGACGGGACCACGGTGACGGGAATTTTTGGCGCGTTGCGCTCGGCGGCGCATTTGGCCTCGAACAGCGCCGCGCTGAATTGCGTGGCGTAGATCGGGCATTTCAGCCTGGGCCAGAGGTCGATGATGGCGCCAAAATGGTCCTCATGGGCGTGGGTCAGCACCAGGCCCATCAGGTTCTTGCGCTCCTTCTCCAGGAAGCTGATGTCCGGCATGATCAGGTCGATGCCGGGCAGATGCTCCTCGTCGCCGAAGGAGACGCCGAGATCGACCGCCAGCCAGGACCGCTGCTGGCGGTTACCAAGGCCGTAGATCGACAGGTTCATGCCGATCTCGCCGACGCCGCCGAGCGGCGCAAATACCAGTTCGTCGGGCCTCGCCATCACGCAGCTCCCACCGAACGAACCGGGCCAAAGAACACCTCGCCCGCGGCCACCGGCACACGACGGCCCTCCGCGGTGCGGACGATCAGGCAGCCGGTGTCGTCGATCGTGTCAAAAATGCCTTCCAGCGTCGTCGTTCCCGTATTGATCGCGATCGGCTCGCCAAGGCGGGCGGCGCGCTCCAGCCAGAGTTTTCGGATCTCGGTAAAGCCGCGACCATTGTCCCAGATGCCGCGAAACTCGACCCAGGTATCCGTCAGCGCCGAGAACAGCTCCTCTGCGCTGATCTGGACGCCGAGCGCTGCGAGCGATACCGCCGGCGTCGGCGTGCCCTCGGGCGCCGCCACGATATTGGTGCCGATGCCCACCACAATCGCGAGGCGATCGCCGACGGCTTCGGCCTCCAGCCCGATGCCGACCAGCTTCTTGCCATTGGCGAGGACGTCGTTCGGCCATTTCAGGGTGTAGCGCGGCCGGTCGGGCCCGAGCCGTAGCGCGGCTTCGATACTGACTTTCTCCAGGGCGGCTTCCTGCGCCAGCCCGGCGGCGAAACCTATCGTCGCGGCGACCGCAGGGGCCAAGTTCACGACTTCGAGGACACTGGCAGCGAGATTGCCCTTTGGCGAGACCCAGGCACGCTGGCGGCGACCGCGGCCCGCCGTCTGCTCCGCTGTCACGAACCAGATCGGGCCGCGTTCGCCGGAACGCGCGCTTTCGATCGCATCCGTGTTGGTCGAGCCGGTCCGCTCAGAAGCTGCGAGCCTGTAGCCCGCCGCGATGGCACGAGGACCGAGCGCGAAGCCCATCCTAGAACAGCGACTTGGCGGCTGCGGAGGCGACGCTCACCACCGGACCCGCGAACAACGCGAACAGGATATTGAACAGGCCCGCGACCGCCAGCACCGTCTTGACCTCGACGCGCACCGGATCGACCTGGCCGGCCGGCTCATCGAAATACATCGTCTTGACGATGGTGAGATAGTAGTAGGCGCCAACCACACTGGAGAGCACGCCGATCACGGCGAGCGTGAACAAATTCGCCTTGATGGCGGCCACGAAGACGTACCATTTGGCGAAGAAGCCGGCGAGCGGCGGAATGCCGGCGAGCGAGAACAGCAGCATCGCGAACATGAAGGCGAGCAGCGGGTTGGTGCGCGAGAGACCGGCGAAATCGCTGATCTGCTCGACGGCCTGGCCGTTACGCTTCATGGCAAGGATGATCGAGAACGAGCCGAGCGTCATCGCGACGTAGATCACGATGTACATCAGCACGCCCTGGGCGCCCTCGACGGTACCGGCGGCAAGGCCGACCAGCGCAAAGCCCATATGGCCGATCGAGGAGTACGCCATCAGGCGCTTGATGTTGCTCTGGCCGATCGCGGCGAACGAACCCAGCGCCATCGAGGCGATCGCCACGAACACCAGGATCTGCTGCCACTGCGAGACGATGCCGGGGAATGCGGTCAGCGTGACGCGGGTGAAGACAGCGAGCGCGGCCACCTTCGGCGCAGACGCGAAGAACGCGGTGACCGGGGTCGGGGCGCCTTCGTACACGTCGGGCGTCCACATGTGGAACGGCACGGCCGAGACCTTGAAGCAGAGACCCGCGAGCAGGAACACCAGGCCGAACACGAGGCCGATATTCGCGGCGGTCGCAGCCGAGGCGATGCCGGCGAAGCTGACGGTGCCGGTGAAGCCGTAGATCAGCGAGGCGCCGTAGAGAAGCATGCCCGAGGACAATGCACCCAGCACGAAGTACTTCAGGCCGGCTTCGGTCGACTTGGCGTTGTCGCGGTTCGAGGTCGCCACGACATAGAGCGCGAGCGACATCAATTCGAGGCCGAGATAGAGCGAGATCAGGTCGCCGGCCGAGATCAGCACCATCATGCCGAGTGTCGAGAGCAGCACCAGGATCGCGTATTCGAAGATGCGACGCGACGGGTCCGACAGGAACTCGGTCGACAGCACCAGCGTCACCGCCGAGCCGATCAGGGCCAGGATCTTCATGAAGCGGGCGAAATCGTCGACGATGAAGCTGCCGCCGAAGGTCACCTGCTTGCCTGCTGGCAGCATGTATTCGAGCACGCCGACCACGATCAGCAGCAGCACCGCAAGCGTGTTCACCGCGCCGGTGGTCCCCTGCCCGCGATAGGCGCCGAGCATCAGAAGCGCCATGGCGCCGATCGCGAGCACGAGCTCGGGCAGCACCGGCGCCAGTTGATAACCTGCAGTCGTAAAGCTCATGGCGATATCCTGACCTGCCCGATCAATGGAGCAGTGCGGCGGCCTTCACGGCCGTCACAGCGGTGTTGTAATTGTTGACGAGTTGCTGGACCGAGGCGGCCGAGATGTCGAGCACCGGCTTCGGATAGATTCCGAACAGGATCGTCAGCGCGATCAGCGGGAACAGAGTCACGCACTCACGCAAAGTGAGATCCTTCATGCTCGCCAGCGACGGCTTGACCAGCGCCCCGAACACGACCTTGCGGTAGAGCCACAGCGCGTAGCATGCCGACAAGATCACGCCGGTCGTCGCGAAGAACGCGGTCGGGATCGAGACCTTGAAGGTGCCGAGCAGCGTCATGAACTCGCCGACGAAGCCGGACGTGCCGGGCAGACCGACATTGGCCATGGTGAACACCATGAAGGTCAGCGCATAGAGCGGCATCCGGTTGACGAGGCCGCCATAGGCCGTGATCTCGCGGGTGTGCATGCGGTCATAGACGATGCCGACGCAGAGGAACAGCGCGCCGGAGACGATGCCGTGCGAGATCATCTGGAACACGCCGCCGGCGACGCCCTGCATGGTGCCGGCGAAGATGCCCATGGTGACGAAGCCCATATGCGCAACCGACGAGTACGCGATCAGCTTCTTCATGTCCTCCTGCATCAGGGCCACCAGCGAGGTGTAGATGATGGCAATCACGGACATGGTGAAGATCAGCGGCGCGAAGTCATGCGAGGCCAGCGGGAACATCGGCAGCGAGAAGCGTAGGAAGCCGTACCCGCCCATCTTCAGCAGGATCGCCGCCAGCACCACGGAGCCGGCGGTCGGTGCCTCGACGTGCGCGTCGGGGAGCCAGGTGTGCACCGGCCACATCGGCATCTTCACTGCAAACGAGGCGAAGAAGGCGAGCCACGCCCAGGTTTGCAGCGACCTCGGCACGGCGGTGTGCATCAGGGTCGGGATGTCGGTGGTGCTGGCGTTCCAGTACAGCGCCATAATGGCGAGCAGCATCAAGACCGAGCCGAGCAGCGTGTAGAGGAAGAACTTGAAGGACGCATAGACCCGGCGCGGGCCGCCCCAGACGCCGATGATCAGGAACATCGGGATCAGGCCGCCTTCGAAGAACAGGTAAAACAGCACGAGGTCGAGCGCCGAGAAGGTGCCGATCATCAGCGTTTCCAGGATCAGGAACGCCATCATGTATTCACGCACCCGGCTCGTGACCGACTTCCAGCTCGCAATGATGCAGAACGGCATCAAGGCGGTGGTCAGGATCACGAAGGGCAGCGAAATGCCGTCGACACCCATGTGGTAGGTGATGCCGGTGGCGAGCCAGTTCGCCTTCTCGACGAACTGGAAGTCCGCATTCGACGGGTCGAAGCGCATGACCAGCAGCACCGACACCGCGAAGGTGATCAGCGTGGTCCACAGCGCGATCCAGCGCGAATTGCGCCTGGCCGCCTCGTCATCGCCGCGGCTGAGATAGACGATCAGCGCGCCGACCACCGGCAGGAACGTCGTGACCGATAGGATGGGCCAGGTTGTCATTTACTGGCCTCCAAGGCCGAACATGAACCAGGTGATCAGGCCGGCGGCACCGATCAGCATGGCGAATGCGTAGTGATAGAGATAGCCGGTCTGGATCTTCACGACGTTGCGGGTGATGTCCAGCACGCGGGCCGAGATACCGTCGGGGCCGAGGCCGTCGATGATGGAGCCGTCGCCCTTCTTCCAGAGCTGGTAGCCGATCCACTTCGCCGGACGGACGAAGATGAAGTCGTAGAGCTCGTCGAAGTACCATTTGTTGAGCAAGAACTGGTACAGCATCGGCTGCGTGTTCGCGAGCTCGACCGGGAGGTAGGGCTTGCGGATATAGAAGGTGTAGGACACCAGGAAGCCGCCGACCATCATCACGAAGGGCAGCCAGCCGAGCAGCGGCGGCATGTGCTCCATATCCTCGAGGATATGCGGGTTCATCTTCACGGACTCGCGGAAGAACTCTTCCACGCCGTGAGGCCCGGTGAACAGCTCCTTGAACGGGAAGCCGGCGAGGACCGAGCCAACCGCCAGCACGCCGATCGGGATCAGCATCCAGATCGGGCTCTCGTGCGCGGCCTCGTAGTGCTCCTGGTCGTGCGGCTCGCCGAAGAAGGTCTTGAACACCAGCCGCCAGGAGTAGAACGAGGTCAGGCCGGCGGCTGCGATCGTCAACAGATAGGCATATATCGAGAACGGATTGTGCGAGGCGTAGGCGGACTCGATGATCGCATCCTTGGAGAAGTAGCCGGCGAATAGCGGGAAGCCAGTCAGCGCCAGCGTGCCGACGGTCATCACCGCGAACGTGTACGGGATCTTCTTCCAGAGGCCGCCCATGTTGCGGATGTCCTGCTCGTGGTGCATCGCGTAAATCACCGAGCCGGAGCCCAAGAACAGCAGCGCCTTGAAGAAGGCGTGCGTGAACAGATGGAACATGCCGACCGAATAGGCCCCCGCTCCCATCGCCACGAACATGTAGCCGAGCTGCGAACAGGTCGAGTACGCGACGATGCGCTTGATGTCGTTCTGGACGAGACCGATGGTCGCTGCGAAGAACGCGGTGGTCGCGCCGAAGAACATCACGACGGCCTGGGCGTTCGGGGCGAGCTCGAACAGCGGCGACAGGCGCGCCACCATGAACACGCCGGCGGTGACCATGGTCGCGGCGTGGATCAGCGCCGACACGGGCGTCGGGCCTTCCATCGCATCCGGCAACCAGGTGTGCAGCAGGAACTGCGCCGATTTGCCCATCGCGCCCATGAACAGCAGCACGCAGGTCAGCGTCAGGGCGTCGGCGTGCCAGCCGAGGAAGTCGATGGTCTTGCCAGTCAGGCCGGGCGCCGCATGGAAGATAGTCTCGAAATCGGTCGAGCTGGTCAGGTAGAAGATCGCGAAAATGCCGAGCGCGAAGCCGAAATCGCCGACGCGGTTGACCACGAAGGCCTTGATGGCGGCGGCGTTAGCCGACGGTTTCTGGTACCAGAAGCCGATCAGCAGATAGCTCGCCAGACCCACGCCTTCCCAGCCGAAGAACATCTGCACGAGGTTGTCCGCCGTCACCAGCATCAGCATGGCGAAGGTGAACAGCGAGAGATAGCCGAAGAAGCGCGGCCGGTACGGATCCTCGTCCATGTAGCCGATGGAATAGAGGTGCACGAGCGAGGACACGGTCGTCACCACCACCAGCATCACGGCGGTGAGCGTATCGACACGCAGCGTCCACCAGACCTCGAGCTCGCCGGAGAATATCCAGGGCAGAAGCTGGATCCGGGCATCGTGGCCATTGAAGCCGACATCGACCAGCGTCATCCAGGACAGCGCAGCCGCCACGAACAGCAGCGCCGTGGTGATCAGCTCGGCACCGCGCGAGCCGGCGGCCGCCGGCTCGACCGGGCCGTGGCCGTCATGTCCGTCGCCCGGCTCGTGCTGGCTCTCGTGGATGACCGACGCATCCTCGTTGATCGCATCGGAGGCATGGGCTTGCGCACCGTGCCCGTGGTCGTCGTGATGCTCGACCGTGTCACCCGACGGGTTGCGGGCATGCGCGCCGAACAGCGCGATCACGCCGGCCAGAATGGCGCCCAGCAGCGGCAGAAAGACGATTGCCTGGACCATGGCCGGGTTAACCCTTCATCAGATTGACGTCCTCAACCGCGATCGAGCCGCGGTTGCGGAAATAGACCACCAGGATGGCGAGACCGATCGCGGCTTCGGCAGCCGCAACGGTCAAGACCAGCAGCGCGAAGACCTGGCCGACGATGTCGCCGAGGAAGGTCGAGAATGCCACCAGGTTGATGTTGACCGAGAGCAGGATCAGCTCGATCGACATCAGGATGACGATGATGTTCTTGCGGTTCAGGAAGATGCCGAGGATTCCAAGGGTGAACAGGATGGCGCCGACCGCCAGATAGTGCCCGAGCCCGACCGTCATTTCACCCACTCCGCCGCGTCGCTGTCCTGGAGCCCCTGCCCCGGTACCACCTTGCGCATCGCCATCGCCATTTCGGGCGTGCGTGCGTTCTGAACATTGATGTCCTGCCGCTTCACGTTCGCCTTGTGGCGCAGCGTCAGCACGATGGCGCCGATCATGGCGACCAGCAGCACCATGCCCGAGAGCTGGAAGTAGTGGACGTACTTCGTATAGAGCACGAGGCCCAGCGCCTCGGTGTTCGAGACGTTGGTCGGGATCGGCGACGTGATGGTCTTGCTCACGGTCGGATTGATGACCCAGGCGCCGACGGTCAGGAGCAGCTCGAACAGGAAGATGCCGCCGATCACGACTCCGACCGGCAGGTACTGGATGAAGCCCTCGCGCAGCTCGAGGAAGTCGACATCGAGCATCATGATCACGAACAGGAACAGCACCGCGACGGCGCCGACATAGACGACGATCAGGATCATTGCGAGGAATTCGGCGCCCAGCAGCACGAACAGGCCGGAGGCGTTGACGAAGGCCAGGATCAGGTACAGCACGGAGTGGACGGGATTGCGCGACACAATCACCATCACCGCCGAGGCGACGCAGACGCCGGCGAAGAGATAGAAGAACAGCGCGGGAAGGATCATGCTCTCATCTCACCGGTACGGCGCGTCGAGCTCGATCGCTTTTGCGATCTCGCGTTCCCAGCGGTCGCCGTTGGCGAGCAGCTTGGCCTTGTCATAGAACAGTTCCTCGCGGGTCTCGGTCGCGAACTCGAAGTTCGGACCTTCGACGATGGCGTCGACCGGGCAGGCCTCCTGGCAGAGGCCGCAATAGATGCACTTCACCATGTCGATGTCGTAGCGCACGGTGCGGCGGGTGCCGTCGTTGCGGCGCGGTCCGGCCTCGATGGTGATGGCCTGCGCCGGGCAGATCGCTTCGCACAGCTTGCAGGCGATGCAGCGCTCCTCGCCGTTGGGATAGCGGCGCAGCGCGTGCTCGCCGCGGAAGCGCGGCGAGATCGGGCCCTTCTCGAACGGATAGTTCAGCGTCGGCTTCGGCTGGAAGAAATAGCGCATGGCGAGGAAGAACGCCGAGACGAATTCCGACAGCAGAAGCGAGCGTGCAGTGGCGTTGATGTTGATACCCATGACAGCCCTCACTTCGGCGCGATGCCGGCGAATTGCAGCACGCCGGCCACCACGACCACCATCGCCAGCGACAGCGGCAGGAACACCTTCCAGCCGAGGCGCATCAGTTGGTCGTAGCGGTAGCGCGGCACGATCGCCTTTGCCATCGCGAACAGGAAGAACATGAAGAACACTTTGATCGAGAACCAGATGATCCCCGGCACCCAGTTGAAGGGCGGCAGATCCACCGGCGGCAGCCAGCCTCCGAGGAACAGGATCGTCGCCAGCGCGCACATCGTGACGATCGCGACATACTCGCCGAGCATGAACAAGAGATACGGCGTCGAGCCATATTCGACCATGAAGCCGGCGACGAGCTCGGACTCCGCTTCGACCAGGTCGAAGGGCGGACGGTTGGTTTCCGCCAGCGCCGAGACGTAAAACACCACGAACATCGGGAACAGCGGCCAGACGTACCAGTTCAGGACGGTGAGCTGCGGCAGCCCGATCAGGCTGGCGAGGCCCCGCGCATGCTGGGCCTCGACCACGGCCGAGAGGTTCAGCGTACCGGCGCAGAGCAGCACCGTGATGATGACGAAGCCGATCGAGACCTCATAGGACACCATCTGCGCGGCCGAGCGCAGCGCGGCCAGGAACGGATATTTCGAATTCGACGACCAGCCGGCCATGATGATGCCGTAGATCGACAGCGACGAGATCGCGAAGATGAAGAGGACGCCGACATTGATGTCGGAGATCACCCAGCCGAGATTGGTCGGAATTACCGCCCAGGCCGCGAGCGCGAGCACGCAGGACACCAGCGGCGCCAGCAGGAAAACGCCCTTGTTGGCACCAGACGGAATGATCGGCTCCTTGAGCACGAACTTCAGCAGGTCGGCGAAGGACTGGAACAGGCCCCAGGGCCCGACCACGTTCGGGCCGCGGCGGATCTGCACCGCCGCCCAGATCTTGCGATCGGCGAGCAGGATGTAGGCGATCGCGACCAAGAGAACGACGAGCACCAGCACGCTCTCCGCGATCATGATGATCAGCGGCCAGAGGAAGCCGGTCCAGAATGCGCTTGCGAAAAATTCCATCGGCTCACTCCGCTGCGGTCAGCATCTGCCCGGAGGCAAGCCGCGAGCATTCCGCCATCACGGCGGACGCACGCGCGATCGGGTTGGTCAAATAGAAGTCCTCGACGACAGCCTTGAATGGCGCCTTCTCCGTCGAGCCGCCCTTCCCCGCCAGCTTTTTGATCTGGTCGGCTGCACCCGCTTCGATCTGATCGAGACGGATCAGATGCGGCACGGCCTTGAAGAGCGCCTGGCGCAGCGCAGCAAGCGAGTCGTAGCCGAGCTTCTTGCCGAGCGCTTCCGAGAGCGCGCGGACGATCGCCCAGTCCTCGCGGGCTTCACCCGGCGGGAACGCGGCGCGGCCGGTCATCTGCACGCGGCCTTCGGTATTGACATAGATCGCTGACTTCTCGGTGTAGGCGGCCGCCGGCAGGATCACGTCGGCGCGGTGCGCGCCGCGGTCGCCATGGGTGCCGATGTAGACCACAAAGGTGCCGTCCGGCGCCTTGATCTCGTCGGCGCCGAGCAGGAACAGCAGGTCGAGCGTGCCGAAGGTCGTCATCTGCGCGGCGTTCAGCCCGCCGGGACCTGCGACAAAGCCGATGTCGAGCGCACCGACGCGCGAGGCGGTCTCGTGCAGCACGCCAAAACCGTTCCAGCCGTCCTTCACCGCACCTACGTCGAGCGCGAGCTTGGCGCTAGCGGCCAGAATGGCGGCGCCGTC
Organism: Bradyrhizobium sp. S3.3.6; assembly: GCF_040546905.1. Classification (NCBI taxonomy): domain Bacteria; kingdom Pseudomonadati; phylum Pseudomonadota; class Alphaproteobacteria; order Hyphomicrobiales; family Nitrobacteraceae; genus Bradyrhizobium; species Bradyrhizobium sp. S3.3.6. The sequence continues at coordinate 860,918 of NZ_JBEPOT010000002.1, forward strand.
GTGACGCGAGGCTGCGCCCGCGCCGACCAGGATGATCGGGTTTTTGGCGTTCTTCAGCACGTCCATGAAGGAGTGCTTGCCCGCCGCGAGCTCGCCGAGCGTCTCGGTGCCCGCGCCGAGATGGTCGTAGTCGTAAGTGAGATCGGCCTTGGCGCCGATCACGCCGACCTTGAAGCCGCCGGCACGCCAGCGCTTGCGGATGCGGGCGTTGAACACGGCCGCTTCCTTGCGTGGATTGGCGCCGATGATGAGCAGCGCATCCGCCTGCTCGACGCCCGCGAGCGTCGGATTGAAGATGTAGGAGCCGCGGCCGAGTGCGGGATCGAAGGCGTCGCCGCCCTGCACCGCCAGATTGGCCGAGCCGAATTTAGCAAGCAGATCCTTCATCGCGAACATCTCTTCGACGCCGGCGAGGTCGCCAGCGATCGCGCCGATGCGCTTGCCGTCGGTACGCGCCGCCTTGGCGGCGATCGCCGCGAAGGCCTCGGGCCAGCTCGCCGCACGCAGCTTGCCGGCCTCGCGGATATAGGGCCGGTCGAGGCGCTGGGTGCGCAGGCCGTCGATGACGTGGCGGGTCTTGTCCGAGATCCACTCCTCGTTCACCGCCTCATTGATGCGCGGCAGCACGCGCATCACCTCACGGCCGCGGGTATCGACGCGGATCGCGGAACCGACGCCGTCCATGACGTCGATCGACTGGGTCTTGCCGAGCTCCCACGGACGCGCCGCGAAGGCATAGGGTTTCGAGGTCAGCGCGCCGACCGGGCAGATGTCGACGAGATTGCCCTGCAATTCCGACGTCAGCGCGTGCTCGAGATAGGTCGTGATCTCCATGTCCTCGCCGCGCCCCGTCGCTCCCATCTCTGGGGCGCCTGCGACTTCCGCCGAGAAGCGGACGCAGCGCGTGCACTGGATGCAGCGGTTCATCGAGGTCTTGACCAGCGCGCCGAGATATTTGTCCTCGACCGCGCGCTTGTTCTCGGCGAAGCGGCTGGTGTCGACACCATAGCCCATCGCCTGGTCCTGCAGATCGCACTCGCCGCCCTGGTCGCAGATCGGGCAATCCAGCGGATGGTTGATCAGAAGGAACTCCATCACGCCTTCGCGTGCCTTCTTCACCATCGGCGAACGCGTCGAGATTTCCGGCGGCTCGCCCTTCGGACCCGGACGGCAGTCGCGCACGCCCCAGGCGCAGCTTGCGACCGGCTTCGGGCCGCCCTTCACCTCGACGAGGCACATCCGGCAATTGCCGGCGATCGACAGCCGCTCGTGATAGCAGAAGCGTGGAATCTCGGCGCCGGCCGCCTCGCACGCCTGAAGCAGCGTGTACTCGGCGGGGACATCGATCTCTTTGCCGTCGATGATGAGTTTGGTCATTGCGGTCTCAAGTCTTTCCCAGCTTGCAATCTGGCGGTGTAATGCTGGCCGCCTTCAGCGAGGCCTTGATCCATTGCTGGGTCTCGGTGCCGTAGGTGGCCAGATAGGCCGGCTGCGCGGCGCTCTTCTCGCACAGGAACGGCAGATGCGGCTTCAGGTCATAGTCGCAGGACGCCAGCCACTCGCCCTTTCCGGAGAACGCGCTGATCGCTTCCTCGCAGGCGTAAAGCAAGTAAGTGACGAAGCTCTCGTACTGAACCTGCTCGTCGCGGTCGCTGGCCTTGATTTTCTCGTAGTCCGGTTGCGCAAACTTCGGATTCTTGAACGCCAGGTCGGTGTAACCAAGAAAAGCCTGACGCGCGCTGGCGGCGCGGTTGCCGGTGCGGATCTCGTTGATCTGGAACAGGATCGCAACGAAGCCGAGCAGCGCGACGCTCGCCTGCGCCATCTGCGCCAGCGTTCCGTATCTCTGCCACCAGGAGCTCGGTTGCGACATCGATATTACTCCGCCGCGACCATGTTCTCGGGATCGCGGACGCCGGCATCGTCGATGTCGGCCTTGTGCGAATACTGGTCGATGCGCGCTTCGATCTCATGACGGAAATGCGCGATCAGGCCCTGGATCGGCCAGGCGGCTGCGTCGCCAAGCGCGCAGATGGTGTGGCCTTCGACCTGTTTTGTCACCTCGAGCAGCATGTCGATCTCGCGCTTGTGGGCGCGGCCATCGGCCATGCGGGTGAGCACGCGCCACATCCAGCCGGTGCCCTCGCGGCACGGCGTGCACTGGCCGCAGCTCTCGTGCTTGTAGAAATAGGAGATGCGGGCAATGGCGCGGATCAAGTCAGTCGACTTGTCCATCACGATCACGGCCGCGGTGCCGAGGCCCGAGCGCAGCTTGCTTAAGGAATCGAAATCCATCGGCGTGTCGATGATCTGCTCCGCCGGCACCATGCGCACCGACGAGCCGCCGGGGATCACGGCCTTGAGGTTGTCCCAGCCGCCGCGAATGCCGCCGCAGTGCTTGTCGATCAGCTCACGGAACGGAATCCCCATGGCCTCTTCGACGTTGCAGGGCCGCTCGACATGACCGGAGATGCAGAACAGCTTGGTGCCGACATTGTTCGGACGGCCGATGCCGGCGAACCAGGCGGCGCCACGGCGCAGGATGTCGGGCGCGACAGCGATCGATTCGACGTTGTTGACGGTGGTCGGGCAGCCGAACAGGCCGACATTGGCCGGGAACGGCGGCTTCAGGCGCGGCTGGCCCTTCTTGCCCTCGAGGCTTTCGAGCAGTGCGGTCTCTTCGCCGCAGATGTAAGCACCGGCGCCGTGCGCGACATAGATGTCGAACGGCCAGCCGTTGATGTTGTCCTTGCCGACCAGCTTTGCCTCATAGGCCTGGTCGATCGCGGCCTGAAGGTGCTCGCGCTCACGGATGAACTCGCCGCGGACATAGATGTAGCAGGCGTGCGCGTTCATCGCGCAGCTCGCGATCAGGCAGCCCTCGACCAGCAGATGCGGATCGTGCCGCATGATCTCGCGATCCTTGCAGGTGCCGGGCTCGGACTCGTCGGCGTTGACGACGAGGTAGCTCGGACGACCGTCGGTCGATTCCTTCGGCATGAAGGACCACTTCAGACCGGTCGGGAAGCCGGCGCCGCCGCGGCCGCGCAGGCCCGACGCCTTCATCTCGTTGATGATCCAGTCGCGGCCCTTGTCGATGATATTCTTCGTGCCATCCCAGGCGCCGCGGCGCCGCGCACCTTCGAGCCCCCAATCGTGGAGGCCGTAGAGGTTCTTGAAGATGCGGTCCTTGTCCTCGAGCATATCAGTGCTTTCCGATCAACGATTGGCCTGCTTGTAGGCAAGCCCGGCGGCGCAGACGGCGAAGGTCAGCGCCCAGAGCAGACTGGTTTCCTGCGTCGCGTTCATCACGAAGCGCTGCAGCAGGAACATGAAGGTGGCCGCGAGCGCGGAGTGCATGGCAACGAAGCCCCATTTCTTCACGGCTTCGCTCCCCCGGTTCGCCTGAGACGGAAGATCCATCAGGTGGTCTCCTTCAGCGTGGTCGGCCCACCCGCCGGCGCGGAGAACTGGCGGCCGTTCTGCGGACCGGGCTTCGGCGGATTGCCCGAGGCGAAGCCGTCGAGCACCTTGCCGAAGGTTTCCTTGGTCAGGTCCTCATAGGTGTCTTTGCCGATCAGCACCATCGGCGCATTCACGCAGGCGCCCAGGCACTCGACCTCTTCCCAGCTGAAATTGCCGTCCTTGGAGAGATGGAAGGGATCGTGATGGATCCGGCTCTCGCAGACGTGGATCAGGTCTTCGGCGCCGCGCAGGCGGCACGGCGTGGTGCCGCAGACCTGGACGTGGGCCTTCTTGCCGACCGGAGCGAGCTGGAACATCGTGTAGAAGGTCGCGACCTCGAGCACGCGGATATAGGGCATGTCGAGCAGATCGGCGACGGCGCGGATCGCGGCTTCCGAGACCCAGCCCTCATGCTGCTCCTGGACGCGCCAGAGGATGGCGATGACGGCGGAGGCTTGCCGGCCGGCCGGATATTTCGCGATCTGCTGCTTGGCGAAGGCAAGGTTCTCGTCCGTGAACGCAAAGCTCGCGGGCTGGACTTCCTTCGGTGCTAATCGGCGAACGGACATCTCTTATCTCTCACTGCATGCGGCGCGCGGGTTTCGCATTCAGGACATTGATCCTGTCCTGCCAGAATGCGCTTGCGGTGCCGAAAACGTTGTAGCCGACGTGGGTCGAGACCTTGATGCGGTCGAGGATCGACAGATCGCTCACGGTCTCAAGCCGGTTGGTGCGCGGATCGAGCACGATCAGCTTCAGCGGGGTCTGCTCGAGGATGTAGCGCGACACCGCATGAGAGCGGTCGCTGCCGTGCTCCTCGCACATGATGACGCTGTCGGTCTGGAGCAGCCGCGCGCCGCCCCTGATCGCCTCGATCTCGACGCCCTCGACGTCGAGCTTGATCAGATATTTGCCGCTGGCTGCGACCTTGCCGTCGTCGATGAGATTGTCGAGCGCGAGAACGGGCACGTCCTCGCCGCCATCCGAGGGAGCGCCGGCGATGCTGAAGGCCTCGTGCTTGGTGCCCGACAGCCGCGCGGTGCCGCGTGTCGCGCCGATCGCGCATTTCATGGTCTCGAAGCGATTGCCGTTGATGCGGGCGTTATTCGCGAGCTTCGGGTAGTTCTGGCCCGACGGCTCGATCGCGATCGCCTTGTGCGAGCCGAACGGCTTGCTCGAGACCAGAACCGACCAGTAGCCGTAATTGGCGCCGCAATCGAGCAGCGTGTAGTCGACGTCGATGGAGTCGGCGAACAACAGCTCCAGCTCGTCCTCGTAGCAATAGGAGCGGTTGAGCAGCTTGCTCCAGTAGCCGTCGCCGTAAGGGAACTCGAACACGGCGTCCGGGTTGAGCTTGATCGCGATGTTGCGCTCGGGCAGCGTTTTCCGCAGCAGATTGGCGCAGGCGATGTAGCCCATATGGGAGAAGTGCGACGAGATCTTCGATCCCGTCACCAGCGCCAAGGCAGCCGTCCGCTCCCACAGGTTGGCCCCTTCAAGGGCCCCAGAGGCACGGTCATACTGGATTGGCGCCTGCGCCATCACCGATCGACCTCTCCGAACACGATGTCGAGCGAACCGAGAATGGCCGAGACGTCGGCGAGCAGATGGCCGCGGCAGATGTGATCCATCGCTTGCAGATGCGCAAAGCCCGGTGCGCGGATCTTGCACTTGTAGGGCTTGTTGCTACCGTCGGAGACCAGATAGACGCCGAACTCGCCCTTGGGCGCCTCGACCGCGGCGTAGACTTCGCCTTCCGGCACGCGAACGCCTTCGGTGTAGAGCTTGAAGTGGTGGATCAGCGCTTCCATCGAGCGCTTCATCTCGCCACGGCGCGGCGGCGCGACCTTGTTGTCTTCGACGACGACGGGGCCCTGCCCGTCGGCTGCATTCAGCTTCTGGATGCACTGCTTCATGATGCGCACCGACTGGCGCATCTCTTCCATGCGGATCAGATAGCGGTCGTAGCAGTCGCCGTTTTTGCCGATCGGAATGTCGAAATCCATCTCGGCATAGCACTCATAGGGCTGCGACTTGCGCAGGTCCCAGGCCGCGCCCGAGCCGCGCACCATGACGCCCGAAAAGCCCCACTCCCAGGCTTCCTTCAGCGACACCACGCCGATGTCGACGTTGCGCTGCTTGAAGATGCGGTTGGCGGTGAGCAGGCGGTCGAGGTCCTCGACCACTTTCAGGAACGGATCGCACCAGGCCTCGATATCGTCGACCAGCTTCTGGGGCAGGTCCTGATGCACGCCGCCGACGCGGAAGAAGGCTGCGTGCATACGGCTGCCCGAGGCGCGCTCGTAGAACACCATCAGCTTCTCGCGCTCTTCAAAGCCCCACAGCGGCGGGGTCAGCGCGCCGACGTCCATCGCCTGCGTAGTGACGTTGAGCAGATGCGACAGGATGCGGCCGATCTCGCAATAGAGCACTCGAATTAGCTGGCCGCGGCGCGGCACCTCGATGCCGAGCAGCTTTTCGGCCGCCATGCAGAAGGCGTGCTCCTGGTTCATCGGCGCGACGTAATCGAGCCGGTCGAAATACGGGATCGCCTGGAGATAGGTCTTCTGCTCGATCAGCTTTTCGGTGCCGCGGTGAAGCAGGCCGATATGGGGATCGACGCGGGCGACGACTTCGCCGTCGAGCTCCAGCACCAGACGCAACACGCCGTGCGCCGCCGGATGCTGCGGACCAAAATTAATGGTGAAGTTGCGAAGGACTTCTGGTTGCTCGTTCATGATCAGCTCTTCGGCCCCGCCTTCTCATCCCCCGGAAGGACCGGATAGTCGCCCCCTTCCCACGGCGACAAAAAGTCGAACTTGCGGAATTCCTGGTTGAGGCGCACCGGCTCGTACACCACGCGCTTCTCCTGGTCGTCGTAGCGGACCTCGAGGAAGCCGGTCAGCGGGAAATCCTTGCGCAGCGGATGGCCCTCGAAACCGTAATCGGTAAGCAGCCGGCGCATGTCAGGATGGCCGACGAAGAACACGCCGTAGAGGTCATAGGCCTCGCGCTCGAACCAGTCGGCACCGGGGAACACCTCGATCAGCGACGGCACCTGCGTGGTCTCGTCGGCCTGGGCCTTGAGGCGGATGCGGGCGTTCAGGGTCGGTGACAGGAAGTGATAAATCACGTCGAAACGCTTCTCGCGATCCGGATAGTCCACCGCCGTGATGTCGGTGAAGTTGACGAAACGGCAGTTCGGATCGTCGCGGAGGTACGTGACCACCTCGACGATCTTGCTGGCCTCGACATCAACCGTGAGCTGGTTGAAGGCGACAGAGTGACCGAGGGCGGCGCCCGGAAGCGCGCTCACGATCGTCTGCCCCAGGGCGTCGAGCTTGGCGTCGTCCATGACGTAAAACCTTAGCGTTCGATGGTGCCGGTGCGGCGGATCTTCTTCTGCAGCAGCAACACGCCGTAGAGCAGCGCTTCCGCCGTGGGCGGGCAGCCCGGCACGTAGATGTCGATCGGCACGATGCGGTCGCAGCCGCGCACGACCGAGTAGGAATAGTGATAATAGCCGCCGCCATTGGCGCAGGAGCCCATCGAGATGACGTAGCGCGGCTCGGGCATCTGGTCGTAGACCTTGCGCAGCGCCGGCGCCATCTTGTTGGTCAGCGTGCCGGCGACGATCATCACGTCGGACTGGCGCGGCGAGGCACGCGGGGCGAAGCCGAAACGCTCGACGTCGTAGCGCGGCATCGACACCTGCATCATCTCGACCGCGCAGCAGGCGAGACCGAAGGTCATCCACATCAGCGAGCCGGTACGGGCCCAGGTGATGAGGTCGTCGGTCGCGGCCACGAAGAAGCCTTTGTCGGACAGCTCGTGATTGACCTCGAGGAAGAACGGATCATTGGCCCCGACCGGCTTGCCGGTCGACGGATCCAGGATGCCCTTGGGGGCCGGCGTCACGATCGGGCCAGCTGATGGTGCAGGGTTCAATCCCATTCGAGTGCGCCTTTCTTCCATTCATAGGCGAAGCCGACCGTCAGCACGGCGAGGAACACCAGCATGGACCAGAAGCCGGTCGCACCAAGCTTGCCGAACGCCACCGCCCAGGGAAACAGAAACGCCACCTCGAGGTCGAAGATGATGAAGAGGATCGCGACCAGATAGAAGCGGACGTCGAATTTCATGCGGGCGTCGTCGAACGCGTTGAAACCGCACTCATACGCCGACAGCTTTTCCGGGTCCGGCTGCTGGAACGCCACGATGAAGGGCGCGATCAGCAGCACCAGGCCGATGATAGCAGCTACCCCTATAAAGACGACGAGTGGAAGATAGTTCTGTAGAATGCCGCTCATGGCGAGCCCTTTTTCCCGCAGCCTCGGGACAGCCACGGATTCGTCCGATTTGGAATTGTTCTGAGCCTTAGCGCAGTGCACCAATGGGCGCAAGACACGCTCTTTTCAGGCCCTTTGCCGCCCCCCGGCACGGTAGAAATCCCGGAATCACCCCACGCTGGTATGGAGCAGATCGGCAAACCCAGCAAGGGCGGCCACGGTTTTGCAGGGCAGCCGTTCTAAGATTGCGGCGCACAGGCGGCGCCGGCTATTTGCCGCGCATCGTCGGCGAAAATGGCCCGGTTTTTTGGGGCCGCCGGCGCACCCAAACCCAGGCAACGACCGCGACCGGCGCTCCGACTGTCACCCAGGCGACATACTGGCCGACCGTTCCCCACAGCAATGCAGCCAGGAGACCGGTGATGGTCGCGGCCGCGAGCAGGCCAGGTGCAGCAAAGACACGTGTCCACAGGCGCGCGCGGTCAGAGAAGCCATGCATCACGACGGGACCCGGGCTCGTCTGGCGAATGTTTCGGCTTTGGCAGGGGCACGGTTGCGCCGCCGTGCCACCCAGAGATAGAGGCCGCTGCCGATCACAACGATGGTGAGCGCGTCGAGCGCGGCCCATATCACCTTGAGCGGCATCCCGCCATAATCGCCGAAATGCAGCGGCTGGGAGATCAGCAGCGCCTGAAGGTAAAGTGGCAGCGCCCTGATATCCGCGACCTCCCCGGTTTCGCCGTCGAGCAGCACCGGCTTGAGCAGCCGCGCCGTCAGCGCCGTGTCGCCGCGCATAAAAGCGGCGAAATGGTGCGAGGACGTGAACGGCGTGCCCGGGAACGCGATGAAGGCGACCTCCATGCCGGGCGCCGCCTGCCTGGCGCGCACGACGACATCATCGAGCGAGGCGAGACGTACCGGCGGCGGCTTGCCGGCATAGGGCGCGACCATGCTGGCGAGCTCGGTCGCCTTCCACTGGTTGAGCATCAGCTCGGCCCAGGTGTTGACGACGCCGGTCAAGCCCACGACCAGCGCCCAGGCCACCGTCACCACGCCGATCAGATTGTGCCAGTCGAGCCAGCGGACGCGGCGCGCGGCGCTGTCACGGATGGTGGCAAAGCGCAGGCGGCGGGTGAACGGCCAGTACAGCACCACGCCGGAGACAATCGCCACAGCGAACAGCAGCCCCATCGCGCCGAGGAACAACTTTCCGGCCTGGCCGGCGAACATGTCGGTGTGCAGCTTGAGCACGATCAGCATCGGCCCGACGCCGACCGGCCCGAGCAGCTTGGTCGAGACCGCGTCGAAGGCACGCACGGTCGCGTTGTCAGGCGCACCATCGGGCGCGCTGTTGGTGAAGGCCGTTACGATCCCGGGCTCGTCCTTGTCCCAGGAAACATATTGCAGGACGCGGCCGGGATCGGCGGCGAGCGCGGCGCCGGCGACGACTTGGGGCGTCGCGCGCGCCGCGCTCGCATGAGCTTCGGGCCGGGGGGCGTAGCCCAGGAGCTCATCGATCTCGTGATGGAAGATCAGCGGCAGGCCGGTCAGGCAGAGCAAAAGCAGGAACAGGGTCGAGATCAGGCTGGTCCAGGTGTGGACCATGGACCAGAGCCGGACCGTGCGCGCCTTCACGATGCCCTCCCCTCGCCTGCGCTCACCATTTGTAGGCGAGGCTCGCGGTGATGCGGCGGCGGTCGCCGTAGAAGCAGGACGATGCCGACGCGCAGCTGGCGACATAAATCTTGTCGGTCAGGTTGACCACGTTGATGGCCGTACGCCAGTTCTGCCATTCGTAATGGACCGCGAGATCTCCAAGCACCACCGCGGGAACTTCCAGAGTGTTGGCGGTGTCGGCCCAGGACGCGCCGACATAACGCACGCCGCCGCCGAAACCAAATCCCTCGAGCGGCCCGTCCTTGAAGGTGTAGTCCGCCCAGCCCGAGATCAGCATCTCCGGCGTGTTGGTCGGCGTCTTGCCGATCAGGGTCGGATCGAGGTCCTTGCTGGTGAAGAGATGATAGGCGGTGAACGCGCCGATGAACTTCAGTTCCTTGGTGGCGTTGGCCACCGCTTCGAGCTCGATGCCGCGCGACGTCACCTCACCGGTCTGGTTTTGCAGCAGGACATTCGACGGATCGGTGGTCGCTACATTCTGGCGCTTCAGGTCGAACAGCGACGCGGTGAAATAGCCGTCAAATCCCTTGGGCGCGACCTTCACGCCGATCTCGGCCTGCTTCGCGGTCTCCGGCAGAAACAGCTGGTTCTGCGCGTTGAGCCCGATGATCGGATTGTAGCTCGTCGAATAGGAGACGTAGGGCGCGATGCCGTTGTCGAAATTGTAGATCAGCCCGGCGCGCCCGCTGAACCTGCTGTCGTCGCGTTGGGCAATGTTTGCGCCGGTGTCGCGGGCGGCCTGCGTCGTCTCGACCCAGTCATTGCGGCCGCTCAGCACCAGCGTGAAATTGCCGAGCTTCATCTGGTCCTGAACGTAGGTGCCGGCCTGCTTCTGTGTGAGCAGGAAGTTGCGGAACGGCGCGCCGGTGAGCGGAATGTCCAGGCCATAGGCGGGACTGAAGACGTTGATGGACGGCACCGTGCCGAAGTTAAACGCCTGGTAGTCGTCGATCTGATAGCCCTTCAGATCGACCCCGAACAGCATCGTGTGCTTCACCGGGCCGGTGTTGAAGCGGTACTCGAGCTGATTGTCGAGATCGGCCTGGTTGGCGGTGTTCTTCGCATACCAATTGTAACGGGCCATTGTGGCCGTGTTGATATTGTCCCAGCCATTGCCGACGAAGCCGCGATAGGTCAGGTCGATATGCGCGAACCGCGCGTTCTGCCGGAACGTGAGGTCGTCGGTGAGATTGCGCTCGAACTGGTAGCCGAGCATCTCCTGCTCGCGCGTGAACTTGTCGACGTTCGGATCACCGACGAAGAAGCTGGTCGGAATCTTGCCGAACGGCGCGTTGGTCACCGTGCCCTGGTAGGGCAGGAAGTTGATGCCGCGGGTGTCCTGCTTCGAGGCCGAGGCCAGCACCGTGAAGGTGGTGTCGGCATCCGGCTTCCAGGTGAAGGACGGCGCGATGAAGTAGTTGTTGTCGGGCGTGAAGTTGACCTGCGTGTTGCCGTTCTGGACCTGGCCGACGACGCGGTAGAACAGCTTGCCGTCATGGGACTGCATCGCGACGGGACCACCGACATCGAAGCCGACATAGGCGTTGCCGAAATTGTTGACGCCGGTCTCGATGTAGCGAACCGGCTCGGCCGGCGGCATCTTGCTGATGACGTTGACGATGCCGCTCGGGCTCGATCCGCCATAGAGCACGGCCGACGGACCGCGCAGCACCTCGACGCGCTCCATGTTCGGCGGCTGCAGCTTCCAGCTTGCATAGGACGTGTAGAACAGCTGCATGCCGTCGAGGAACAGCCCGACGTCGTCGGACTTGAAGCCGCGGATCAGCCACCAGTCGTTGCGGGTGTCAGCGCCAAAGGTGCCGGCGCGCACGCCGGCGGTGTAGCGCAGCACTTCATCGAGCTTGTTCGGCTTCTGGTCGCGGATCTGCTCGGCGCCGATCACCGAGACCGACTGCGGCGTCTCCATGATCGGCGTGTTGGTCTTGGTGCCGGACGAGCTGCGATGAGCGACGTAACCTTGCACCGGTCCACGTGGCGTCTCGACGATTCCGACGTTGCGCTGTGGCTGCGGTTTCCGGCTGTCGGCCGTCTGCACCGGGCCTTGGGTCCGGCGCGGTGCGCGGACGCCCGCGCGGCGGCGCTGCTCCGGTGCAGCCACGTTTACCGGCGGCAGGCTCTGCGCGCCACTCTGCGCCGGCGATTGTGCAAGCGATACCTGCGGCATCAAAACCAAAGCGGACGCGGTCGCCAACACGGCCAACCGCAGCATTCCAAGACTGTTCAACGCGCCACCCCAATGTGCATCTGATGCGTCATGCCGCCTGTCCCGGGACGGCATGCGATTGGGTGACGCTTAGGGGAGCGCGCGCGATATCGCTAATTGAAAGGCTCTTAGAACGACTCTTAGAGAGTCTCTTAGAAGCACTCGAATATTTCCGGAGATTGCTGCGCGATCAGCGCGAAACCTTCTCGGCTTCGAGCATCGCTTCCGCCGTCGCGGTGAGACGATCGATTTGCGCAAGCAACGTCTCCAACTCGTCATTGCTCAATTGCGCGAGCAGCATCCGGTTGCGTTCCTGTGCGCCTTGGACGATCGCGTCATGCGCGGCGAGCCCGGCCGGCGTCAGCGACACCAGCACCTCGCGGCTGTCTTTGGGATTCTCGGACTTCGCGATCAGCTTGCGCGAGACCAGTTCAGCCAGCGCACGGCTGATCTGGCCCTTGTCCTGACCGACGGCCTCGGCGAGCCGCGCCACGCTCATCGGCGGCCGCCGGCCGAGCGAGGCGACCAGACCGAACTCGACCGAGGACAATCCGGCCAGGCGCTTGTAGCGCAGGATCGCACCGCGCTTGAGCAGGTTGGCCAGCACCATCAGCCGTGACGACAGCATCACGGTGATCGGCGCCGGCGAGTGATTGTCGTCCGTATCGGACGATGCGCGCCCGTCCCTGCTCGATGTCTGGCTCATGGTCCACCTCTGCCAAGAAAGCCAGGACGTGCCAAGCCTTGGTAGCGCAACCTCGCCAGCCTGATCGAAATGCAATTAAGACACACTCAGGAAGATCGTTGACATTGTCATCGAATTATTTTTCACTGGGGTCACCGCACCAGAAACGACCCGGCCACCAAGGCCTGCGGCGGGAGGAACAAGCATGACGATCACCCAGCGGGATCGCGATCTCGGCACGGCCTATGCGATGAAGCCGGCGCAGACGCGCACCGAGCTCACCTCTGTTGCGCGCGGCACGCCGATGGGGGAACTGCTCCGCCGCTACTGGCATCCGGTCGGGCTCACCAGCGACGCCACCGACACGCCGAAGAAAGTGCGCGCGCTCGGCGAGGATCTGATCCTGTTTCGCGACAAGCACGGCCGCGTCGGCCTCCTCCACGCCCGCTGCTGCCATCGCGGCACCACGCTCTATTACGGCAAGGTCGAAGAGGACGGCATCCGCTGCTGCTATCACGGCTGGAAGTTCGACACCGAGGGCCATTGCCTGGAGCAGCCCTGCGAGCCCGACGGCGGCCAGTTCAAGGACAGGGTGCGCCAGCCCTGGTACCCGGTCGAGGAGCGCTACGGGTTGATCTTTGCTTATATGGGCCCGGCCGAGAAACGCCCGGTGCTGCCGCGCTACGAGTGCCTTGAAAACATGGACGACGGAGAGTTCGTCGAGGCCGACGATTCCTCGATCGGCGGCGGTGGGCCCGCGGTCATCCCCTGCAACTGGCTGCAGCATTTCGAGAACGTGGTCGATCCCTACCACGTGCCGGTGCTGCACGGCTCGTTCTCGGGGCCGCAATTCACTAACATGATGGCCTCGATGCCGGAGGTGAAGTTCGACAAGACACCGCGCGGCATCGCCGTGCGCTCGATCCGCAAGCAGGACGACGGCCGTGTGTTTTACCGCGTCACCGAAGCCGCCCTCCCGACCTTGCGCGTGGTGCCGAACCCGCGCGTGGCGCAATTCGCCCGCGTGGAATCGATCGGCTGGACGCTGCCGATCGACGACACCTCGTTCCGCATCTACGTCGCCGGCCGCGTCAAAACTTCCGGCGACATCGGCCGCATGCGCTCGAAGTTCAACGGAAAATTCTGGTGGGACATGACGGAGCAAGAGCACCAGCAATTCCCCGGCGATTACGAGGCGCAGGTCGGCCAGGGCCCGGTGACGGTGCATTCCGACGAGCATTTCGGCCAGAGCGACCGCGGCATCCTGATGATCCGGCGCATGCTGGGCGACCAGCTCGAGGCGATGGAAGCGGGCCGCGACCCCGTCGGTGTCTCATTCGACGCAAGCGCGCCGCTGGTCGAGTTCGAAGCGGGGAACTACATTCGCGAAGGCTGAGCAACCAGCTCCAGTAAGGCTGGACCCATAAAGATAACAAAGACAAAGTGGGGGGAAGCGATGGTCGATGTCACGTCACAGGTGCCGGTGCAAACGGCCGCCGCGGCAACGCCGTCGGCGCGGCGCTACTATGTGCTGGGGCTGCTTACCATCATCTACGCGCTGAACTTTCTCGACCGCACGATCTTCAATGTCCTGATCGAGCCGATCAAGAAGGAATTTCAGCTCAGCGATACCATGATGGGCCTGCTCGCAGGCTTCGGCTTCGCGCTGTTCTATTCGGTGCTCGGAATCCCCATCGCGCGCGTCGCCGACCGGCTCAACCGCCGCAACATCGTGGCGCTGGCGCTCGCGTTCTGGAGCGCGATGACGGCGCTGTGCGGCATGGCCTCGAGCGTGACCGCGCTGGCCTTTGCCAGGATCGGCGTCGGCATCGGCGAATCCGCCGGCTCCCCCGCCTCGCAATCGATCGTCGCCGATCTCTTTGCCAAGAACGAGCGCCCGCGCGCGCTCGGCATCTACGCCATCGGCACCTATCTCGGCGTCTTCCTCGGTTATTTCATCGGCGGCTATGTCAACCAGCACTATGGCTGGCGGATGGCCTTCTATGTCGCGGGCGTGCCGGGCATGCTGCTCGCATTGATCCTGTGGCTGACGATTTCGGAGCCGAAGCGTGGCGCGATGCAGGAAAGCTTCGTGCCCGAGCCGCTCGGGCCGACGCTGCGCTTCCTCGTCTCCCAACAAAGCTTCATCATCGTGCTGATCGGCTTCTGCCTCACCACCTACACGAACTATGCGACGGCGGCCTGGATCCCGCCGTTCCTGGCGCGCGTGCATCATCTGTCGAGCGCCGAGATCGGCACCTATGCCGGTACGTTCAAGGGGCTCGCCGGCATGGCCGGCACCCTGCTCGGCGGCTTCGTCGTGGCGCAAGTGAGCCGCCGCGACGACCGCTGGAAGCTGTGGGCGCCGGCGATCACCTCAGGCCTCGCCGGCCCCGTCTTTGCGCTGTGCATGCTGACGCAGGATTTTGCGATGATGGTGGCGATGCTGGCGCTGACCTCGTTCCTGGTCGGCTTCCATCTCGGGCCGATCTTCGCGATCGCGCAGACGGTGGCGAAGCCAAGCATGCGCGCGCTCGCCTCTGCCCTGATCGCGCTCACCGCGACCTGCTTCGGCCAGGGCGTCGGCCCGCTCGCGGTCGGCGTGGTCAACGACGCGCTGAAAGGCAGCTACGGCGCCGACGCGGTGCGCTATTCCCTGCTCTCGGCGGCGGTCACGACCACTTTCGGTGCCCTGCTGTTCGTTTGGGCGGCGCGGACCATCCGCGCCGACATCGAGCGGGCGAGCTGAGCGCGCTTACGCGCTCATGAAGGCGAGCATGTCCGCCATCAGCCGCTCGCTGTGCGTCAGCGGCAGCGGATGCGGCGCGCCCTCATAGACAATCAGCTTGCTGCCCTTGATCAGCTTTGCGGTCTTGGCGCCCGTCAACGGCAGCGGCGCGCTGGCGTCCTTGTCGCCATGGAGGATCAGCGTCGGCCGATCGATCCTGGCGGCAGCCGCGCGCAGATCGGCGAACGCGGTGGTCTTGCGGCACGCCAGCGCCACCGGCAGCGGCACGCTCAGCATCATCTCGCGGATCCATGTCCGCGTGATCTCGGGCGTGTCAGGGGTGAAGAACGGCGCTTCGTTCGCCGCGATCCATTTTGCGAAGTCGCGCGCGACCGCCGCGTTGTCAGCCTCGATCATCGCCTTCGGAACCGCATCCGGATTGTCCTCGGTCTTGACCAGGAACGGCGTCGTCGGCGCGACCAGCACCAGCCTTGCGATCCGGTCCGATCCGAAACGGCCGAGATAGTTCACCGCCTCGGCCGTCCCCATCGAGAAACCCACCAGCGTCACGTCGCGCAGGTCGCGGGCCTCGATCACCGCGGCGACGTCATCGGTCAGCGTCTCCAAATCATAGCCCGAAGACGGCATCTCGGACCGGCCATGCCCGCGCCGGTCGGGCGCAACGCAGCGGAAGCCCTTCTCGTTCAGGGCCGCAATCTGGCTGCCCCAGCTACTGGCGTCGAAGGTCCAGGCCGAGAGCAGCAGCACCGGTGGCCCGCTGCCCCAGTCCTGCACGAACAGCTTTGTGCCGTCCCTGGCCATTACATAGGGCGGCCGCGCAGTCTCCTGGGCTGCGGCCACTGGCGCGCTGGCGCCCGACGCCGCAAAGGCGGTCCCAAGCAACGTGGCTTCGAGGACGGTTCGACGGTTCATGGTGCTTCTCCCTTGCCGGATCGTTCGCGGCCGACGGAAACGATCATGGCGAAGGGAATTGGCCCCCGCGATTACGCGGCAGGTAAAACCACTCAAGCCGTCCTGAAATGGCCGGATGAAACCATTTTGCCGAACCGGCGAAACGATGCGGAAACAGATGCTCCTTAAGACATCGGCCTACAGACGGCGCCAAAGCCCGTCGGGAGGCTCGGATGAACCACTCAATTCACTCTGCAGATCGGGGTACCCACCTGAAGATCGTGGTGGTGGCGCTGGTGGCCGGCATCGCAGTTGCCGCCTTCGGGATCGCAGCCCGCACCAACGCCGATTACAGCCAGACCGCCCAGTCCACCCACGTGATCAAGGCCGGCAAGCCGGTGGCGGTCACGAGCTCGGGCGCCTCGACGATCCGCTGATTGCGGAAAAAGGTCCGGTTTGAGACAAAACGGCCGCCCTTCAGGGCGGCCTTTTGCTTTTGGCCGATCTCTGAAGAATTGAGGCCAAAAACTCCGAGCCGACTGCCGCCGGAGTGTTGCTGAATCCTGGCGCCGACGTTGTCCCATCAGTATTTGCGCGCAGCCAGCAACATCGCGAAATCCGCGCCGGCCTGGAAGGCGCGCGAGCCGACGGTCAAGCCAATTGTCCTCGGAAATAGCCCGCGGAGCTTGCATCACCATTGATTGATTCGGCGCCCGGAGCCAGCCGTTCGGACCGTAGCGATACGGTCCCGCCCCGCTCCAGCAGGCGTTTGCTCCCCGTGAACGCAACGTCCTTGACTTCACCATGTCCCCCCTTTAAGTCCCCCCTCGTTCCGCGCGGACACATACGCGTCACGCGGGAGTAGCTCAGTTGGTTAGAGCGCCGGCCTGTCACGCCGGAGGTCGCGGGTTCGAGCCCCGTCTCTCGCGCCATTTATGGCGGAATATCAATCATTTAGAGAGACGCCTTAACGGAGCCTGGTACGGCGTATCCTGGGTATGCCGAGGACCTCTGACTTGCCGGCCCTGTTCGTTCGCGAGCGCCGCGGCTTCAGGGTGGCCAGTTTGGTCTGCAGACTAAATTCGAGCCGACCGAGCCCGGGCCGGTGGGGCTCTTGCGTTTCAGCGTCCGAGCGCGCCGCGCGCCCATGCGTGGCTTAGCGATGTGTTCACGGTGGCCGATGTCGCAAGACTGTTCGTGAACGTCTGGATACCTCGATCGGAAAGGAGCCGATGCAGCCCATCAGGCGACATTTGCTTCGTCGCCAACATCTCGTCGATTTTGAAGTCGTCGACGACGAACGGCTTGCCGGCCTCCCGGCAGACCACCTTCACCGTACATGCGACGTCGCCGCTGGTCTGAGAGACAATTTCAGCTTCGCGTTTGACCGCGAGCTCGCTGAGCAAGAACTGATGCTCGAAGTCCCGGTCAAACATCACAAGAAGCGGTTCCTGGCGATCGCTGGCAACGAAGCGAAGGAGCAGAACCAAGACCAGCACGGCGCGTGTGCCGGTCTCGCCGATCAGGCGAACAAGCGGCGAGGTCTTGATCTCTTCGAAGGCGACGCCCACGCCAATCGCAAGCGCGATGATGAGATCGAATTCGGCATTGCCATAGATCTTGTCGCCGAGCCATTGCAGCAAGCATGCCCCGAGACCGATGGGTACGTGCAGCGCCGTAAATCTTGCAGCCTGGCTTCTCGAGAACAGAACCCATGTCAGCCAAGAGAGGAACGCAGGAGCTGACCATTGGAGATGACCTACGTTCGAAAGCAAGTGCGAGAGGCCATAATGCCTGCTGACGAAGAGGTTTCTGAAGAAGTCGAGACCGAACAGAATTCCGCAGAGCGCCAGGCCTGCGGCCGCGACGGCTGCGCTGACCACGATGTCGGGGAAAGCAGAGCGGCCGCGCCTGATAAGAAGCCACGCGATCGCCGCCAGCGGGATGGCGATCATGTTGTGCTTCCAGAAACCGGCCAGCACCATCAAGAGCAAAGGACCGAGCACCGAGCGGCCGGACTGCTGGCGCGACAGGAACAAGACCAATCCGAGGCCCATGATCGCCTCGCCGGCGAGTTGGGGATCGTTCGCACCCGCATATGCGGTGAAGTTGTGCGACGTGATCGCGACGTACCAGAAGGCCGCCAACAGGCCTCCAGCCAGTCCTCCCGATAGAAGCCTGACACAGGCGAATATCTCGACGGCGATCGCGATCACCGCGGTCAGCGAGAGTGCACGGCCGATGAACAGATTGTCGGCGCCAAGCATCCTGCCGAGTGCGCCGACCGCATAGAAGGACAATGGCGGGTAGTTGTTGACGATCAGCGCATCAGACGGGGGATAGAGCGCTCGACCGGCGCCGGCCGCGTCCTGAAAATAGGCGTTCCATCCCTCGGTGAACCAGATCTCCACCAGGAATTGCGATCGCCAGACAGGGTAGACGAGGAAATAGACCGCAGCAAAAGCCATCGCGCCAAGTAACACCGCGCAAACGCGGCCTTGGGCGAAATCAATTGCGATCCGAACGGCCCCCGCCGCCCCTGCTGCCGTGCTATCGGCCGCATTTGGGTTCACGCGGGCACTTGAACATTAACCGCGACGTGCATGCAATCCGATTGGCTACGGGGACACGGCACTGATCGTCTCGATGTGGATGCGCCCAAGCCGGAGCCTGCGGGGGTCGAGCGCTGTCTTCCTCTCGACATTGTGACAACATCTTCAAAGGCTTAGTATCGGCTCTTCATTCCGATTAGCAGTATCGTGCCGCATCTCGACCTATCAGCCGGCAGGAACGCGCGGATTCGATTGAGAAATCACGCGAAAATCCCACGCCCGCTGACCGGCATAGTCAGTCTCATCCCGAATCGTCTAGGCCTGTGGAACTTGGCAGTTTGGGAGCCCCGGCAAGCGTCCGCGCGACACCCGAGGAGGCCAGATATGGCGAAGAAGGCAGCTGCTCCGGCCACGATCACGCTCAAGCACCTCGCGGCCGAGATCGCGGAAAGCCAGGACCTCTCGAAGAAGCACGCCGAGGCCGTCCTCACCGACCTCGTCGAGCTGATCACCAGGCATCTGAAGAAGGGCGACCGCGTCCGCATCGTCGGGCTTGGCATCCTCCAGGTCCGCAAGCGGGCCGCCCGCACCGGCCGCAATCCCGCCACCGGCGAGGCGATCCACATCAAGGCCAGCAAGAAGGTCGCGTTCCGCCCGGTCAAGGAACTGAAAGAGGCGATCTGATGCTCCCTTTCGTTTAGTCGGATTCGCCTTCGTCCGGCCGCAACGCGGCCCGCTTTTCTGGTATACCGGTTGCTTCCCAAGACCTGCTTCCCAAGACCTGCTTCCCAAGACCTGCTCCCAAAAGACCCGGCGGTTTGAACAGACATGTCCCTGACCTTCGTCCATACCGTGACCGAGCGCTTCCTGCGTTACGTCACCATCGACACCCAGTCCGATCCGAATTCCCCGGCCTCGCCATCGACCGAGAAGCAGAAGGATCTCGGCCGCGTCCTCGTCACCGAGCTAAAGGCCATGGGCGTCGCCGACGCCCATCTCGACGATTACGGCTATGTCTACGCAACGATCCCCGCCAACACCGACAAGAAGGTGCCGGTGATCTGCTTCTGCTCACACATGGACACCTCGCCCGACGTCACGGGCAAGGATGTGAAGCCGCAAGTCGTGAAGAACTATCGCGGCGGCGACATCACCTTGCCGGGCGATACGACCCAGGTGATCCGCTTTGCCGAGCACCCCGCGCTGAAGAACCAGATCGGCAACGACATCATCACCACCGACGGCACCACGCTGCTCGGGGCCGACAACAAGGCCGGCGTCGCCGAGATCATGGATGCCGCGCATTTCTTCATCAACAACCCGGATGTGAAGCACGGCACCATCAAGATCCTGTTCACGCCGGATGAAGAGATCGGCCGCGGCGTCGACAATGTCGACATCAAGAAGTTAGGAGCCGATTTCGGCTACACCATGGACGGCGAAAGCGCGGGCAGTGTCGAGGACGAGACGTTCTCCGCCGACGGCGCCACCATTACCATCACCGGCGTCAGCGCCCATCCCGGCTATGCCAAGGGCAAGATGGAGCACGCGATCAAGATTGCGGCGGCCATCGTCGAGCGGCTGCCCAAGGAAGACTGCTCGCCGGAGACGACGTCGGGCAAGCAGGGTTTCCTGCATCCGGTCGGCATCGAGGGCGCGCTGGAACAGGCGACCCTCTCGTTCATCGTGCGCGACTTCACCGAGGAAGGATTGAAGGAGAAGGAGATCCTGCTCGAGACCATCGTCAAGGATGTGATGAAGGATTATCCGCGCTCGACCTACAAGTTCGAGGTCCGCGAGCAGTACCGCAACATGAAGCAGGTGATCGACCGTCACCCGCACATCCTCGAATACGCGATCGAAGCGATCCGCCGCGCCGGCTTGCGTCCGATGCGCACCGCGATCCGCGGCGGCACCGACGGCTCGCGCCTCTCCTTCATGGGCCTGCCCTGCCCCAACATCTTTGCCGGCGAGCACGCCTTTCATTCGCGTCTGGAATGGGTCAGCCGGCAGGACATGGAGAAGGCGGTCCAGACCATCGTGCATCTGGCGATGATCTGGGAGGAGAAGGCGTAAGGCGCGACATCGCGTTCCCCACACGTAACAATGTTGCGGGTCGACATTGTTGCAGTAGCCATGGTACCCGCAGTCAGACTGGGGAACTTGAGTCATCTCGTGATCGCGACGTACCGAGTCTATCGCTTCAGCCACCTGCGCAACTGGCGCGGGCTCGTGGCTGTGCTCGTTGCGGTGATGCACCTGCTGTCGGGTGCGCTGCATGGCGTGCACGATATCGACGTGACCAGCCCCGCAGGCGGCTCGGAGATCGCCTCGATCCTCGACAATGGTTCCGAAGGCCATGGCGATCACAAGGCACTCAGCGGCCATCACTGCCACGGCTGCTTCTCCGTCGCCGTGGCGCAGCTGATGCAGGCGGAAGCAGCAGCCCACTTCGTTGCCGCACCGGTTCCGCAGCGCGCGCCTGCGCTGATCGGCATTGCGCCTGACACCGAATCCCCGCCCCCCAAACATCTGACCTGAACTGACCAGCCGGGCGCCGCGTGCGCCCACGATGCTTTTGTTCACAGGTCACCTTCATGTCTTGCAGACGGACTGCTGCGCACCTTTCGTGCGCGATGGCGATTTTCGTCAGCCCCTGGCTGACGCAGCACGCCCACGCCCAGACCCTGACGATGCGCGCGGCGCTGACGCGCGCGCTGGCCGCGAGCCCGCGCCTGACGGCAGCGGAACGCGATGTCGGAATCGCCACGGGCCAGCGCATCCAGGCGGGCGCCCTGCTCAATCCCGAACTGTCCTATGAGCAGGACAATTCGTTCGGCTCGGGCATCTATCGCGGCACCAGATCGGCCGAGACCACGCTCCAGATCAGCCAGGCTTTTGAGCTGTTCGGCAAGCGCGACGCGCGGATCGCGGCGGGCGTGGCCGGCATCGAGGTCGCCGCAATCCAGCGCAAAGCAATCAGGCTCGAGGTGCTGTCGGAGACCGCGATCGCCTTCCTCAGCGTGCTCGGCGCGCAGCGCCGCATCCAGATCCTCGACGAGCAGATTGCCGCGATCGATCGCCTGACGCCGCTGCTCCGCCGCCGTGTCGAGGCCGGCGCCTCTTCGCCGGCAGAGACCGGCCGCGCCGAGGTCGCCTCGGCGCTGGTGAAGGCCGATCGCGAGCGCTTCAAGGCGACGCTGGCGAGCGCCCGGCGCGAGCTCGCGGTGCTGATGGGCGATCCCGTGGCGAAATTCGGCGAGGTCTCCGGCCGGCTCGACACCATGGGACGGCCGCCGACGTTCCAGTCTGTCGTCGCCGCCATCGACGCCAATCCGCAGCTGGTGCGCTGGACCGCAGTGTATGCGCAGCGCAATGCCGAGCTGCTGATGGCGCGGCTCAGGCCCTATCCCGACGTGCGGATCGCGGCCGGCTGGCGCCATTTCAACGAGACCAATGACGATGCGGCGCGCCTCACCGTCTCGGTGCCGATCCCCGTGTTCGACCAGAACCAGGGCAACATCCTCTCCGCCCAGGAAAGCCTGGCCAAGACCAAGGCCGAGCGCGAGGCCAACCGCAACACGCTGATCGTGATCGCCGGCCGCGCCTACGACTCGCTCCAGGGCTCCCTGCGCGAGCTCGCGGTGCTGCGCGAGACTGCGATCCCCAAGGCCACCGAGGCCTCGGAAGCGATCTCGCAGGGCTACGGCCAGGGCCGCTTCACCCTGCTGGAGGTGCTCGATGCCCAAGCCAGCGTCGCCCAGGCGCGGCTTCGCGAGCAGGAGGCGCTGCAGAACTTCCATGCCGGCGTTGCCACCATCGAAGGCCTCGTCGGCAATCCGTTTGCGCTGGCGCGGGAGAGCGCGCGATGAAGACGTCCTCCACCGTCCTCATCGCCATCCTTGCCGCCACGCTCGGCGCCTACGGCTATTCCCTGCTCGCCCCGGCCAGGGTCGCGCCCGCCGCGCATACCGAAGAGAAGAAGCCGGAGAGGCCGAACGATCATGTCGAGCAGGATGAGCATGGCGCCGACCGCATCCGCATCTCCGACGTCAAGCTCGCCGCTGCCGGCGTGACGCTCGCGGAAGCCGCGAGCGCCACGCTGACCGATACGCTGTCCTTCAACGGCATCTTGCGCGCCAACCAGGAGGCCGTGGTGCAGGTCACCCCGCGCTTTCCGGGCCTCGCCAAATCGATCCAGAAGCGGATCGGCGACAAGGTCGGCAAGGACGATCTGCTCGCCAGCATCGAGAGCAACCAGAGCCTGACCGTCTACGAGCTCAAGGCGCCGATCGCCGGCACCGTCATCGAGCGGCAGATTTCGCTCGGCGAATACGTCTCCGAGCAGAAGCCGGCCTTCGTCGTCGCCGACCTCGCGACCATCTGGGTCGATCTGTCGATCTACCGGCAGGACCTCCGGCGCGTCCGCCTCAATGACGAGGTGCTGATCGATCCCGACGACGCCCGCGGCGAGATCAAGGGCAGTATCTCCTACATGGCGCCGATCGGAAGCAGCGAGACCCAGACCGCGCTGGCGCGCGTGGTGCTGCCGAACCCGGAGGGCCGGCTTCGCCCCGGCCTGTTCGTCACGGCGCGGCTGATCCTCGCCGCCCGCAATGTCGCGGTTGCCGTGCGCCGCAGTGCGATCCAGACGCTGGAGAACCGAACCATCGTGTTCGTCCGCGAGGACAGCGACAAGATCGAGGCGCGCCCAGTGGAGCTTGGAGATTCCGATCCGCAATTCGTGGAAATCCGCGCCGGCCTCATACCCGGCGAGCACTACGTCGCCGAAAACAGCTTCGTCGTGAAGGCGGAGATGGGCAAGGGAGACGCCGATCATGATTGACGCCTTCCTCGGCTTCTCCATTCGTCAACGATGGCTCGTGGTCCTGTTCGCGCTGGCAGCCGGCGCCTTCGGCGCCTGGAATTTCACGCGCCTGCCGATCGACGCCGTCCCTGACGTCACCAACGTCCAGGTCCAGATCAACACGCGCGCGCCGGGCCTGTCGCCGCTCGAAGCCGAGCAGCGCATCACCTTCCCGATCGAGACCGCGATGGGCGGGCTGCCCAAGCTCGATTACACCCGCTCGATCTCGCGCTATGGCCTGAGCCAGGTCACCGTCGTATTCCAGGACGGCACCGACATCTATTTCGCCCGGCAGCTCGTCAACGAACGCATCCAGCAGGCGAAGGACCAGCTTCCTGTAGGCACCGAGCTCGCGATGGGGCCGATCTCGACCGGCCTTGGCGAGATCTACGTCTACTCCGTCGAGGCAAAGGCCGGCGCAAAATCGCCCACTGGCGCCGAGTTCACGCCGACCGAGCTGCGCACCATCCAGGACTGGATCATCAAGCCGCAGCTGCGCACCATTCCCGGCGTGATCGAGGTCAACTCGATCGGCGGCTATGAGCGGCAATTCCACGTGCTGCCGATCCCCGGCCGGCTGATGGCCTACAACCTCGGCTTCCGCGACATCATGACGGCGCTGGCCGCCAACAATGCCAATGTCGGCGCTGGCTATATCGAGCGCAATGGCGAGCAATATCTCGTCCGCGCGCCTGGCCAGGTCGCCGATATCGAGGACATTAGAGACATCGTGATCGGCTCGCGCGGCGGCGTACCGGTCCGCGTCCGCGACGTCGCCGACGTCCAGGAAGGCCAGGACCTGCGCAGTGGCGCGGCCTCGGCCAACGGCACGGAGACGGTGCTCGGCACAGCCATGCTGCTGATCGGCGAGAACAGCCGCACGGTGGCGCAACGCGTGAAGGCCCGGCTCGCGGAGATTGCGAAATCGCTGCCCGATGGCGTGATCGCGCGCGCCGTCTATGACCGCACGCATCTGGTCGAAGCGACCATCCAGACCGTCGAGAAGAATCTCGTCGAGGGCGCGGCGCTGGTGATCGCGGTGCTGTTCCTGATCCTCGGCAACATCCGCGCTGCGCTGATCACGGCCTGCGTCATCCCGCTCTCGATGCTGTTCACGGTCACGGGCATGGTCGAGAGCAAGGTCAGCGCCAATCTGATGAGTCTGGGCGCAATCGACTTCGGCATCATCGTCGACGGCGCGGTCATCATCGTCGAGAACTGCCTGCGGTTGCTCGCCGCCGGGCAGCACCGGCGCGGACGGCTGCTGACGCTGGACGAACGCCTCCAGACCATCCGCGACGGCAGCAGCGAGGTCATCAAGCCGAGCCTGTTCGGCACGCTGATCATCGCCGTGGTTTATTTGCCGGTCCTGACCCTGACGGGGACCGAGGGCAAGATGTTCACGCCGATGGCGCTGACCGTGCTGATGGTGCTCGCGGGTGCGGCGCTGCTGTCGGTCACCTTCGTCCCGGCTGCGGTGGCGATTGTCGTCACCGGCAAGGTCTCGGAGAAGGAGAACGTCTTCATGCGGGCGGCCAAGCGGCTCTATGTGCCGCTGCTCGAGCGCGCCATCCGTTACCGCGGCAGCGTCGCGTTCGTTGCCGTGCTGATCGTCGCCGGCAGCATCCTTGCCGCGACACGCATGGGCGGCGAGTTCATTCCGAGCCTGGATGAAGGCGACATCACCATCGAGACCATCCGGATTCCCGGCACCAGCCTGACCCAGAGCGTCGACATGCAGCTCCGGCTTGAGAAGGCAGTCAAGCAGGTTCCGGAGGTCGCGACCATCTTCTCCAAGGTCGGCACCGCCGAGATCGCCAACGATCCGATGCCGCCGAACGTCGCCGACACCTATGTCACGCTGAGGCCGCGCGAGGAATGGCCCGATCCCGCCAAGCCGAAGAATGAGGTGATCGAAGAGATCGAGCGCGCCGCCAACACCCTGCCCGGTAGCGCCTATGGCATGACCCAGCCGATCCAGATGCGCTTCAACGAGCTCATCGCCGGCATCCGCAGCGACGTCGGCGTGAAAATCTTCGGCGACGATCTCGACGTGCTCGCCGGTATCGCCCAGCAGGTCAACAGCGTGGTCCGCGCCATTGAGGGCGCCGCCGACGTGAAGACCGAGCAGGTCGCGGGTCTGCCGATCCTAACTGTCAGGCTCGACCGCCAGGCGCTGTCGCGCTACGGCCTCAGTCTCGGCGAGGTGCAGAACCTGGTCGAGATCGCGATCGGCGGCAAGCCGGTGGGCAAGCTGTTCGAGGGCGATCGCCGCTTCGACATCGTGGTGCGGCTGCCGGAAAGCCTGCGGGCCAACCCCGACACGATCAGGTCGCTGCCGATTCCGCTGCCGCCCGGCGAGGATGCAGCCGCGGTCACGAAGACCGCGTGGCCGGGGGCATCGGGCACGACACCCCGCTACGTCCCCCTGTCCTCGGTTGCGACAATCGAGATCGCGCCCGGCCCCAACCAGATCAGCCGCGAGAACGGCAAGCGCCGCGTGGTGGTCATGACCAACGTTCGCGGGCGCGACCTGCGCTCCTTCGTCGCCGAGACCCAGGAGGCGGTGACCGAGAAGGTCAAGCTGCCGCCCGGCTACTGGATCGGCTGGGGCGGACAGTTCGAGCAGCTGGTCTCGGCGACCAAGCGGCTGACCATCGTCGTGCCGGTGGCACTGCTGCTGGTGTTCCTGCTGCTGTTCATGGGCATGGGATCGGCAGCGGATGCAGCGCTTGTGTTCTCCGGCGTGCCGCTGGCACTGACGGGCGGCGTCGCCGCACTGTTGCTGCGCGGTATTCCCTTATCCATCAGCGCCGGCGTCGGCTTTATCGCGCTGTCGGGCGTCGCTGTGCTCAACGGCCTCGTCATCATCACCTTCATCGAGCGTCTGCGCAGCGAAGGACGCCCTATTGCGGACGCTGTCCGCGAGGGCGCGCTGACGCGGCTCCGCCCGGTGCTGATGACCGCGCTGGTCGCCTCGCTCGGCTTCGTGCCGATGGCGCTCGCCACCGGCGCCGGCGCCGAGGTGCAGCGGCCGCTCGCGACCGTCGTGATCGGCGGCATCATCTCCTCGACGGTGCTGACATTGCTCGTGCTGCCGGCACTCTATGTACTGTTCCGGCGTGACGGCGCGGGCGAAACGCCTACAATGGCGCCTGATTTGGCGGTTTCCGGGGAGCGCTAGGTTTGAGCAGTCACGACCATCACGGTCATCGCCACCATGATCACGGCCACGCTCATGATCATGGCCATGACCACGGCCATTCGCACGGTCACGGGCATGTCCATGCGCCCGCCGATTTCGGCAAGGCGTTCGCGATCGGCATTACGCTCAACACCGCGCTGGTCGTGGCCGAAGCGGTTTACGGCTATCTCGGCAATTCCACCGCGCTGCTGGCGGACGCCGGCCATAATCTGTCCGACGTGCTCGGCCTGGTCGTGGCCTGGGGCGCCTCGATCGCGGCGCGGCGCGCGCCGAGCGGCCGCTTCACTTATGGCTTTCGTGCCTCCACCATTCTGGCGGCGCTGGCGAATGCGGTGTTCCTGCTGGTCGCAACCGGCGCGATCGGCTGGGAGGCGATCTTGCGGCTGCGCGAGCCCGAGCCAGTCGCGGGCGTCACCGTGATGGTGGTCGCCGGCATCGGCATCCTCATCAACGGCTTTACCGCCATGCTGTTCGCACGCGGACGCAAGGACGACATCAACATCGAAGGTGCATACTTGCACATGGCGGCCGACGCCGCAGTCTCGCTTGGTGTCGTCGTCTCGGCGGCGCTGATCATCTGGACGGGCTGGCTCTGGCTCGATCCCCTCACCAGCCTCGTCATCTGCGCCAGCATCCTCTGGGGCACGACCAACCTGCTCCGCGGCTCCATCGACATGTCGATGGCGGCAGCGCCCAGGGGCACCGACCTCGTCGCTATCAAGGCGTTCCTGCTGGCGCGGCCCGGCGTCTCAGGGATCCACGACCTCCACGTCTGGCCGATCTCCACCACCGAGACCGCGCTGACCTGCCATCTCGTGATGCCCGCAGGCAGCGCCGACGCGTTCCTGATGGAGACCGCGCAGCAGCTGAAGACCACCTTCCGCATCGGCCACACCACGCTGCAGGTCGAGACACATCCGGACAATGGCTGCGCGCTCGCGCCGGATGATGTGGTGTAGGCATTCTGTCTCGACACCGTCATTGCGAGCGCAGCGAAGCAATCCAGAATGCCTCCGCGGAGACGGTCTGGATTGCTTCGTCGCAAGAGCTCCTCGCAATGACGAGAGGAGAGAGCAGCGCCTACGACGCCTTCGCCGTCACGATCCAGATCGCGCCCGGCAGCGCCACTGACTGCCCCTTGAGGAACGGCGCGAGCGCCTCGCGGATCGACGTCTTGGCCGCAGCGTACGTCTCCGGCGGTTGGCCCTGCAACGCGCGGCTGGCGGGGCCGATCTGGAGCGCGCCGTCGACGGCGGCATCGAGCCCGCCGCCGATGGCGATGTCCATGGGAAGATTATGCGGCTCCATCGCCACGTCGATGAAGCCAGCACCTTTCAGGATGCGCGTCACGCGCTCCTCCGAGGCGAAGGCGAACGGGCCCGGCTCTTCCGGCCCGACCGGCGGCATTTTCGGCACGTGCTTGTAGACCGCCATCAACGGCGCCATCATCCACGGGTTTTCCTTCGGCTCGCGCCAGCAGGCAAATGCTAGCCGCCCCGTCGGCTTCAGCGCACGGTGAAGGTTGCTGAAGGACGCAATCGGATCGGCAAAGAACATCACGCCGAAGCGCGAGGCGAGCAGGTCAAAGCTCGCCGGCTCGAACGGACACACCGTCGCATCCGCCAGCACGAAATCCAGCGGCAGTCCCTTCGGCGCAAACGCGCGCGCCTGCGACAGCATCGGTTCGGAGACATCGAGACCGAGCGCAAAGCCGTTTGGCGCCACAGCCTTCGCGAACGCAAAAGTCGTCGCACCCGAGCCGCAGCCGACATCGAGAACGCGCTCGCCCGGCTGCGGCTTGGCGCGGTCGATCAGCACGTCGGCAATGGGTCCAAGCACGCTCTCCTGCGCCGCGTGGCGATCGGCCCAGCGCTGGCCGCTCGGGCCGTTCCAATAGGCGATCTGGTCGGCGTTTTGCTCGTATCCGCTTGGTTGCTGCATCGGAGCCTCTGTCACTCAGGTCAGGCGACATCTATCGCCCACCTGCCAAATCCAGTCTACTCCCTGAGCCGGCGCACCATATGCGATTGCCCTGCCTGAACCGGGGAGCACTTTCCGGCCTCAGCTCGCAGCAGCGCCCTCGTGTCGAGCTCAGGGCACGAGCCGGCGTTTGCCGCAGACATCACCGGCCCCGGCACAGCGCGTCTGTGCGCATTGCGGCCGCATTGGTTTCACCGAACGGCCACATCGGAATCAGATGCCAACCAGATTTCCTCGGTAGATTCGCAGTTCCTCAAATCGGAAAGGCAGACCATGCGCAGCTTCACGGCATCCGTCATCGTTGCAGCTCTCTCCCTCGGAACTCCGGCTCTGGTGCAGGCGCAGGGCGCGTCGTCGCAGCCCGGCGCGGAACAGCCGTCCACTCAGTCCAGCACGGTGATCCGGAGCATACAGGTGGTGGACGTCAAGGAATTGCAGCCGGCGGTGCGCGCAAAGGTCGATGAACTCGTGGCGCAGACAAGCGAAAAAGACATTCAGTCGCTTCGGCAGTCCATCGACGCCACACCGCAGGCAGCCTCCGTCCTCAAGGCGAAGGGCTTGAGTTCGTCACAAGTCGTCGCGATCAACATCGCCGACGGCGTCCTGACGATGTTCACCAAGACGGCCTGATATCGGACGGGAGTTGCGCGGCGGCGGCACGCACGATCGCCGGCCTCTTCCGCCGGATGACGGATTCGCGCTGCGAAAGCGGATTGCCCTCCAGCAGGCCTGCTGCAGGGCTGCTCGTGTCCAGCATGAACCCTGACCAGGCCGCAAATTGGAGCCAGTTTGCGGCGCGTTCGGCTCTTGCCTCGACACCGGCCGGGGCGCTAAAGAGGCCCACCCGGGCGGTTAGCTCAGCTGGTTAGAGCATCTCGTTTACACCGAGAGGGTCCGCGGTTCGAATCCGTGACCGCCCACCAGCCTTCGCCTGCTTCGCTGGCTACGGCTTGGCGAGCCAGCCGAGGCACACATTGGTGCGAGGCCGGCGCAGGCGGGCTTGTCGCAAGCCCAGCTCAATCTTTCGGCCTCCCCGGCAGCAGCGGCACCGCGTCGATCCAGACCACGGCCGACTGACACCAAATCTGCCTCACAGGCCGCAGTTGGTCGCGCTGGCGGATCGAGCCCCAGCGGATGCCCCAATCGTCGGCCTGGTCGCCCTCGCCGCTGGTGAACAGCGGGGAACCGCAGTCGCCACAGAAGTGCTGGAGGCGCATCCGGCCGTTGTCGCCGCGCTTGCCGTAGACCTTTGGCGCACCGGCGATCAGCTTCACGTCGGCCTTGGTGCAGATCGCGGTCACCCGGAACGGCGATCCGGTCAGGGTCTGGCAATCGGTGCAGTGACAGACCGAGACCGCCTCAGGGTCGATCTCGGCCTCGAAGGTGATCCGCCCGCAATGACACTTGCCGTCGATCTGCATCGCCCGGTCTCCTTGCTCCTTGCCCCCCAAATAAAAACGGCGCCCGAAGGCGCCGTTTTATCATCTTTCGCTGATCTCAGTGAGCGGTCAGGCCGCCGGCGGCCTCATCGCCGTCGGGCTTCACCGTCACCTTGGTGTCCTCTTCCCAGACGATCGGCACCGGCTTCTTCACCAGCGCCTTGGCGACGACGTCGTCCAGACGCGAGACCGGGATGATCTCCATGCCGCCCTTGATCGCATCGGAAATCTCCGTGAGATCCTTGGCGTTGTCCTCGGGGATCAGCACCGTCTTGATGCCGCCGCGGGCAGCGGCGAGCAGCTTCTCCTTCAGGCCGCCGATCGGCAGCACGCGGCCGCGCAGCGTGATCTCGCCGGTCATCGCGACATCGTGGCGGACCGGAATGCCGGTCATGACCGAGATGATCGCGGTCGCCATCGCCACGCCCGCCGACGGACCGTCCTTCGGCGTCGCGCCTTCCGGCACGTGCACGTGGATGTCGCGCCGGTCGAACAGCGGCGGCTCGATGCCGTAAACGATCGCGCGAGAGCGGACGTAGGACGCCGCCGCCGAGATCGATTCCTTCATGACGTCGCGCAGATTGCCCGTGACCGTCATCTTGCCCTTGCCGGGCATCATGACGCCTTCGATGGTCAAGAGCTCGCCGCCGACATCGGTCCAGGCAAGGCCGGTGACGATACCGACCTGCGGCTCGCTCTCGATCTCGCCGAAGCGGTATTTCGGCACACCCAGAAGCTCTTCGAGAGTCTTCTCGGTGACCTTGACCGACTTCTTCTTGGAGATCATCAGCTCCTTCACCGCCTTGCGGGCGAGTGTGGAGAGCTCACGCTCCAGGTTACGCACGCCCGCTTCGCGGGTGTAGCGGCGGATCAGAAGCAGCAGCGCCTCGTCGTCGATCGAGAACTCCTTGGAGTCCAGGCCGTGCTTGGACACCGCGGTCGGGATCAGGTGCTTGCGCGCGATCTCGACCTTCTCGTTCTCGGTGTAGCCGGCGATCCGGATGATCTCCATGCGGTCCATCAGCGGGCCCGGAATATTGAGCGTATTCGCGGTCGTGATGAACATGACGTTCGACAGATCGTAGTCGACCTCGAGATAGTGGTCGTTGAAGGTCGCGTTCTGCTCGGGATCGAGGACCTCGAGCAGGGCCGAGGACGGATCGCCGCGGAAATCGGCGCCCATCTTGTCGATCTCGTCCAGCAGGAACAGCGGATTGGACGACTTCGCCTTCCGCATCGACTGGATGATCTTGCCGGGCATCGAGCCGATATAGGTGCGGCGGTGACCGCGGATCTCGGCCTCGTCGCGCACGCCGCCGAGCGAGACGCGCACGAACTCGCGCCCTGTCGCCTTCGCGATCGACTTGCCGAGCGAAGTCTTGCCGACGCCGGGAGGTCCGACGAGGCACAGGATCGGGCCCGTCAACTTGTTGGCGCGCGACTGCACCGCGAGATACTCGACGATACGGTCCTTGACCTTCTCGAGCCCGTAGTGATCTGCGTCCAGAACCGTCTGCGCGGCTTCCAGATCCTTCTTCACCTTGGACTTCTTGTTCCACGGGATCGACAGCAGCCAATCCAGATAGTTGCGCACGACGGTCGCTTCCGCGGACATCGGCGACATCTGGCGCAGCTTCTTCAACTCATGCTGCGCCTTCTCGCGCGCTTCCTTGGAGAGCTTGGTCTTGGAGATCTTCTCTTCGAGATCGGCGAGCTCGTCGCGACCATCGTCGTCGCCGAGCTCCTTCTGGATCGCCTTCATCTGCTCGTTGAGATAATACTCGCGCTGGGTCTTCTCCATCTGGCGCTTGACGCGCGAGCGGATGCGCTTCTCGACCTGCAGCACCGAGATCTCGCTCTCCATCAGGCCCAGCACCTTCTCCAGGCGGGTGGTGACGGACAGCGTCTCCAGGATGCCCTGGCGATCTGCGATCTTGACCGCGAGATGCGAGGCAACTGTGTCGGCGAGCTTGGCGAAATCGGTGATCGCCTGCACGACGCCGACGACCTCGGCCGAGATCTTCTTGTTGAGCTTCACATAGCTCTCGAAGTCGGACACGACCGAGCGCGAGAGAGCTTCGGCTTCGACCGACTTCGCGTCGGTGTCGGCGAGCGCAATTGCGGTGGCCTCATAATAATCGGCGCGATCGGTGTACTTCTGCACGCGTGCACGCTCGAGCCCTTCTACCAGCACCTTCACGGTGCCGTCGGGAAGCTTCAAGAGCTGCAGCACGCTTGCAAGCGTACCGGTCTCGTAAATGGCATCGGGCGCCGGATCATCGTCGGACGCGTTCTTCTGCGTCGCGAGCATGATCAGCGCGTCATTCTTCATCACCTCTTCGAGTGCGCGGATCGACTTCTCGCGACCGACGAAGAGCGGAACGATCATGTGCGGGAAGACCACGATATCGCGCAGCGGCAACACGGGATAAGCGTGCGTCTCGCCATGGACGATGGTTGGCCGGGGTTTTGGATTAGTCATGGCCTTTTCCTTTTGCTTTGCCCCCTCGCACGCAGCCCGCTTCTCTCATGCGCAACCGCCACAAGGTGCCGAGGTGATCCACAAACCGGTCTACCATTTGAAGGTTGGACCGGGCTTGCCGGATCGGAACTGAGGCGAATCTTGAACAGAATTTTCGCTCGCCGCCGACATAAGGTGGCTATCGACCGGGGGGGTGTCAAGTCATCGAAAAACGCGCGCCATCAGGCGCTTACGCACGCAGGTAAGCGACGCAATTCCGGCTGCGGAGTACATTTCCGCAGCCGCTACCATGAAAGACGTTTGGAGCGTTCCAGCGCCGCAAAATCAGGCGCTGGCGTTCTCGACGGCGCGATCGGACCGATCGGCGTAGATGTAGAGCGGACGCGCCGTTCCTTCCACGACTTCGCGGGAAATCACGACTTCTTCCACACCTTCCAGGCCCGGCAGGTCGAACATGGTCTCGAGCAGGATCGCTTCGAGGATCGAGCGCAGACCACGCGCGCCGGTCTTGCGCTCGATCGCCCTGCGGGCAACCGCGCCAAGCGCCTCGTCGGCGAAGGTCAGCTCGATATTCTCCATCTCGAACAGCCGCTGGTACTGCTTCACCAGCGCATTCTTCGGCTCGGTCAGGATCTTCTTCAGCGAAACCTCGTCCAGATCCTCCAGCGTCGCGACGACCGGCAGACGGCCGACGAACTCGGGGATGAGGCCATACTTCAGGAGATCCTCAGGCTCGACGTGACGGAATATCTCGCCGGTCCGGCGGTCTTCCGGCGCCATCACCTGGGCAGCGAAACCGATCGAAGTCGACCGTCCCCGCGCCGAGATGATCTTCTCGAGGCCGGCGAACGCACCGCCGCAGATGAACAGGATGTTGGTGGTATCCACCTGCAGGAATTCCTGCTGGGGATGCTTGCGGCCGCCCTGCGGCGGAACCGAAGCGACCGTGCCTTCCATGATCTTCAACAGCGCCTGCTGCACGCCCTCACCCGACACGTCGCGCGTGATCGAGGGATTGTCGGACTTGCGGCTGATCTTGTCGATTTCGTCGATGTAGACGATGCCGCGCTGGGCACGCTCGACGTTGTAGTCGGCGGACTGGAGCAGCTTCAGGATGATGTTCTCGACGTCCTCACCGACATAGCCGGCTTCGGTCAACGTGGTCGCGTCCGCCATCGTGAACGGCACGTCCAGAATGCGGGCGAGCGTCTGCGCAAGCAGCGTCTTGCCCGAACCGGTCGGACCGATCAGCAGGATGTTCGACTTCGCGAGCTCGACGTCGTTGTGCTTGGTCTGGTGGTTGAGGCGCTTGTAGTGGTTGTGCACCGCGACCGACAGGACCTTCTTCGCATGGCTCTGGCCGATGACGTAATCGTCCAGGACCTTGCAGATTTCCTTCGGCGTCGGAATGCCGTCCCGCGACTTGACCAGCGAGGACTTGTTCTCCTCGCGGATGATGTCCATGCAAAGCTCGACGCACTCGTCGCAAATGAAGACCGTGGGACCCGCGATCAGTTTGCGGACTTCGTGCTGGCTCTTGCCGCAGAACGAGCAATATAGCGTGTTCTTGGAGTCGCTCGTGCCGACCTTACTCATTCATGTCTCCGTCCGCGGTTCGATCCCGTCCGCTCGATCGTCCCATCCCGAAACGTTCGCGGGTAAGGGACTCAAATAGAGCAAATTCCGTACCAAAAAAGACCCTACGCGTTACATACCGTGCGAATCACGGTCAATCGATTCTCCGCGATCATAGCCGATCATTCGTAGCCAACCATGCTGTCACCCGACTATCAAGAATTCGCTAATCGAGGGGTCGCCGACAACCCGTGACAATACCGTGATTTCAGGTCTTGGCACGGGCGAAGTGACCGAAATCACCCCGGCGTTGCTGGATTACCACGAAAAACAAGCACGAAAGCGGAACTTTCTGCCTGTCGCAGGGCGCAGAACTGCGTTTTTTGCGCCCTCGCGAAGTGCGCCGTTAACGTGAACGTTGCCCTGACGATCCCCGGGGAATCCCCCAAGGAATCCGCAAGAGGAATTCCAGGGATCGATATTGCCGCCTCGCTCGCGTTACTGAGGCTTCGCCGCCGGTTCCTCGGCGCGCTTGTCAATCACCCTGTCGACCAGCCCGAACTCCTTGGCATCGGTCGCCGTCAGGAACTTGTCGCGCTCCAGCGCGTCCTCGATCGACTTGTAGGTCTGGCCGGTGTGCTTCACGTAGATCTCGTTGAGCCGCTTCTTCAGGTTCAGGATCTCCTGAGCATGCAGCATGATGTCGGTGGCCTGGCCCTGGAAGCCGCCGGAGGGCTGATGCACCATGATGCGCGCGTTCGGCAGCGAGAAGCGCATGTCCTTCTCGCCAGCGGCAAGCAGCAGCGAGCCCATCGAGGCGGCCTGCCCCGTGCACAGCGTCGAGACCGGCGGGCGGATGAACTGCATGGTGTCGTAGATCGCGAGGCCCGACGTCACCACGCCGCCCGGCGAGTTGATGTACATCGAGATTTCCTTCTTCGGATTTTCCGCCTCAAGGAACAGCAACTGCGCGACGACCAGCGTCGACATGCCGTCCTCGACCGGCCCGGTCAGGAAGATGATGCGCTCCTTCAGAAGGCGCGAGAAAATGTCATAGGCGCGCTCGCCACGGTTGGTCTGCTCGACCACCATGGGCACGAGGTTCATGTAGGTTTCAACCGGATCGCGCATGAGTCACCTAGGTTTTCGGAGGACGTCGCCACTTTTGCCGGAAGGCCGATGGACGTCCCGTGATGCAGGAAGTTGGTAGAAGAACGCTTGCAAGTGGAACGCGTAGATACAGGCTCCACCGACAGATATAGCCCAATTCGCGCCAGACAAGTACGGAACGAGTTAAGGCTTAATCCACCGGGCACTTGAAGCTGATTCTCGCAAAAAGGCCCAGCCGGCCATCTGGCTAGCTGGGCCGGTTCGCTGATCATCCTTAATAGAAGACTGTCTCAAAGCCTTCAGGCTGCAGTCTTTTCCTCGTCGTCCTTGTACAGGTCCTCGCGCGAGACCTTCTTCTCGGTCACGTTGGCGAGCTCGAGGATGAAGTCGACGACCTTGTCCTCGTAGATCGGTGCACGAAGCTGGGCCAGCGCCTGGGCATTGCTGCGGTAATAGTCCCAGACTTCCTTCTCGCGGCCGGGCATCGAGCGGGCACGCTCGATCACGGCGCGGCCGACCTCGTCGTCGGTCACGGTGATCTTGTTTTTCTCGCCGATCTCGGAGAGCACGAGGCCGAGACGCACGCGGCGGTCGGCGATCTTGCGGTACTCTTCCTTCGCCTTGTCCTCAGTGGTGTCCTCGTCGGCAAAGGTCTTGCCGGCGGAATCCATCTCGGCCTTGACCGAGTTCCACATCAGGTTGAACTCCTCGTCGACGAGCGAGGGCGGCGCCTCGAAGCGATGCGCCTCGTCGAGACGGTCGAGCAGCGCGCGCTTGACGCGCTGGCGCGTCGCACCGGCGTATTCGGCAACCAGCCGCTCGCGCGCGGCTTCCTTGAGCTTGTCCAGCGATTCGAGGCCAAGCGTCTTGGCGAACTCGTCGTCGATGGTGAGATCCTGCGGCGCCTCGATCAGCGTCGCGGTGGTCTCGAACTCGGCCGCCTGGCCGGCGAGCTTCTCGCTCATGTAGTTCTTGGGGAACGACACTTTCAGCGTGCGCGTCTCGTTCGCGCCGATGCCGATGAGCTGCTCCTCGAAGCCCGGGATGAAGGTGTTGGAGCCGATCACGACCTGGATGCCTTCGCCGGCGCCGCCCTCGAAGGCTTCGCCGTTGATGGTGCCCTTGAAGCTGATGGTGACGCGGTCGCCGGATTCAGCCTTCGCGCCCTCACCCTTGGCGGCATAGCCGCGGTTGGTGTCGGCGATGCGCTTGATCGCCTCGTCGACGTCCGAATCGGAGACGTCGGCGACGGGCTTCTCGACCTGGAAGGACTTGAAGTCGGCGAGCGCGATGGCGGGCACCACTTCGATCGCGACCGTGTAGGTCAGGTCGGACTTGCCCAAGAGCAGTTCCTCGACCTCGGCCTTCTCGGTCGGCATGGTGATCTTCGGCTCCGTCGCGAGCTTGAAGCCGCGCTCGGAGAACAGCTGGGTGTTGGTGTCGCGGATGGTCTGGTCGATGGTCTCGGCCATCACCGAGCGGCCATAGACCTTCTTCAGGTGGCCAACCGGCACCTTGCCGGGACGGAAGCCGTTGAGGCGCACCTTGTCCTTGAGGTCGACGAGCTTGGCGCCAGCCTTGGCGTCGAGGTCAGAGGCGGGAACGCTGATCTTGAACTCGTGCTTCAAGCCTTCCGAGATGGTTTCTGTGACCTGCATGGCGTCCAATCTTCTTCTCGTTCGGTCCCGGCACGCTCGCGCGTCGGAACGCTGTCATTAATCGATCCGGCGCGAGGCAAACGCCTCAACGCCGGTGGTTCATCGAGCCCGGCTCCAGGCGGAAAAACGTCCGCGCGGAGCGAGGCCCCTCAGTAATCCGTGCAAACGCTGAAAGCGCTTGGTGCGGGCGGAGGGACTCGAACCCCCACAACTTTCGTCACTGGAACCTAAATCCAGCGCGTCTACCAGTTCCGCCACGCCCGCGTGAATTTGCATCAAGACCGGCCGCGATGCCGCGGGCGGCGGGCTTATAGCATGGGCCCGCCTGTTCGCAGCAAAAAAATGGCTTGATCGAGACACCCTTCAAGTAAGCACGATGGCTGGACTTATCCAGCGCGGCGTGGTCCGGATCGCGCCTATGAAACCGCGGATTTTCGCCCCATCCAGACGCGAGGTCCTGGCCGGCCTTGGGGCCTCCGCCGCGGGCTTGCTCGGCGGTGGCGCAGCGCCTGTTACCACCACCCAGCTTGCGCTCCAGGCCCGCCCTGCGACCCTCGCTCTGAGGCCGGATCGGCCCCCTGCACCGATCTGGGAGCTGGCCGCCGTAAGCCATCTCGGCAATGTCCATCTCAGGCGCGGCGACCGCTGTGAGGTGACCTTCC
Source organism: Bradyrhizobium sp. S3.3.6 (assembly GCF_040546905.1). Classification (NCBI taxonomy): domain Bacteria; kingdom Pseudomonadati; phylum Pseudomonadota; class Alphaproteobacteria; order Hyphomicrobiales; family Nitrobacteraceae; genus Bradyrhizobium; species Bradyrhizobium sp. S3.3.6. The sequence goes on from NZ_JBEPOT010000002.1 coordinate 898,428, forward strand.
GCAATACCCTGCCGGTCCCGCTTGCGCCGGTCTGGTACGGCCTCAATGGGGCGGCGCTGGCTGATCCGTTGCGGGGGCGCGCGCCCACCGCCCCGGACGCAACCGAAACATCAATTGTTTCAATACCAAACGCCGGGACCCTGGTAGCCGACTTTCGCCTCTTTGAAGACCGCCTGAAGCAGCCTGCGCGCCCGCTTCCGGTAATTGCCGAGGAGACCAGCCGCATCGCCGTCGATCGCGACGAGGTTCTGCTGATCGAGGAATGGCGCGTGAGGCAGGACGGCACCGCACTGCCGCCGGGCCAGGATCCCAAAGATACGATGCCGCTCTACACACTCAACGGGCGGACTTCATTCGAACTCTCAGCCTCCGTCGGCGAGCGGCTGCGGCTGCGCTTCATCAACGGCTCGCAACGTTCTGTTCTGGCAATCAAATTGGAAAGCCATGAGGTCCAGGTGATGGCGCTGGACGGACAGCCGGCGGAGCCGTTCCCGGCCCGCAACGGCGCCCTGGTGCTGGCCCCCGGAGCCCGCGCCGACGCCTTTGTGGATGCGGCCATGGCGGCCGCGTTGGTGCTGCATGACGGCAAGGAGGCGCACCCGATCGGGCGCCTCGCCGTCTCCGGCCAACTGGAGCGGCGCACGCCGCTGCCGCCGCCTCAGCCGCTCCCGTCGAACGGCCTTCCCGAAAAACTCGACCTGAGGGGCGCCCTGCGGTTCGATGTCGCGCCCGGCTCACCCGGCGCCGGCTGGAGCCGGACAGCCAATTTCTCCGCCACCTCCGCCCCCGCCTTCAGCGCCAAGGCCGGCCGGACCGTCGTGCTGGCGGTGAAGAACCCCGCCCCAATCACCACCATCTTCCATTTGCACGGCCACCATTTCCGCCTGCTCGACCGGCTCGACGATGGCTGGAAGCCCTACTGGCTCGACACGCTCGCCATCGAGCCCGGCCAGACCCAGCGCATCGCCTTCGCCGCGACTTCGCCGGGACGATGGCTGATCGAATCCGTGGTGACCGATTGGGCCGCGCCACGGCTGGTGCGGTGGTACGGGGTGGAGTGAAGCATCGGCCCTAGAGCGTTAGCCCATCTGACTGAATCGTTGGGGATTCACAAATCAGCGTTTTGGTGATTCAAGCTACCCGCCGGGACGGGAGGCCGGCGGGCATGGCG